>DASSYA010000004.1:0-175574 GCA_035703525.1 Gemmatimonadales bacterium
CTGGCGCTCCGTCAGGCCACCAAGAGGTTCAACGCCCCCAAGCACTGGCGTGAAGCGATGCGCCACATTCGATTGCTGTTCGGGGATCGCGTCCCCGCCGATGCATGATCACCGGCTCATACACAGAAAAACAGACACGCCCCAGAAAAACAGACACGCCCCGCCCCTCGCTTCTCGCCTCTCGCTTCTCGCCTCTCGCCTCTCGCTTCTCGCCTCTCGCCTCTCGCTTCTCGCCTCTCGCTTCTCGCTTCTCGCCTCTCGCTTCTCGCCTCTCGCCTCTCGCTTCTCGCTTCTCGCCTCTCGCTTCTCGCTTCTCGCCTCTCGCTTCTCGCCTCTCGCTCAGCTCCGCACCCTGACCAGGAGGATCACCGCCAGCACCAGGAACACCCCGTTCATCGACCATGCGGCGACATCGACGGGGATCAGTTCCTTGCCCCCGATGGCCTTCATGATCTGGGTGCCGGTGAGGTAGACGAGCGTCGTGCCGAGCGCGATGGCGAGGCCCATCGCGGCGCCGGCGCGCGGATTGGTCACGGCGAGCGGGGCGCCAAAGAGCGCCACGATCAGGCAGGCCACTGGCACCGCGTACTTGAGCGGCAGGTCGACGGCGAGCTGGCCGGGCCGCACCCCGATCCGCTCGAGGCGATCCAGGTAGGCCTCGAGCTCGGCGGTCCGCATCTCGGTGGCATTCGAGAGTGTGTTGAGCATGGCCCCCGGCTCCTGGTCGAAGACCGCCGCCGTCAAGGTCACGAACGCGATGTTCGTCGGCGTCGTCTCCCCCCCCCCTCTGGGGGCAGGCGTCCGCGCGCCCTCTGGATCTGCGGCGGTGGAATCTGCCGCGGAATCTCCGGCCGCCCGCGCCGCCGCCGGGATCCGGTGGATCGCGCCGCGATGGAAGGTCCAGCGGTGCTGTGCGCCGTCCCAGAGCGCCGAGTCGGCGGTCATCGCCCAGCGCATGCCGGTCGAGTCGACCGGGGCCTCGACCAGCGTGGCGCCCAGGTAGCCGCGGCCGCGCGCCAGTTCCTTCGTGGTCCAGACCATGCCGTGCGGGTCGCGGAATGCGAAGTTGAACCGGCGCATGTCATTGGGGTCCTCCTTCTCGCGGTGGAGCACGCGTTGCCGAGCCCCACTGACCGCGGCGACTTCCTGGAGCCAGTAGTTGGTCGGCACCGCGAGGGTGGCGAGCACGAGCATCGGTGCGATCAACCGGTAGAACGAGACGCCACCGGCCTTGACGGCCGTGAGCTCGCTGTGGCGACCCATGCCGTTGAGCGTGAAGACCGTGGCGAACAGCACCGCCGCCGGGAAGAGCAGCGCCATCTGGCCCGGATAGAGGAGCAGGGTCCCGAGCAGGGCATCGTGGCCGGGGACCCCCTTGTTGACGAGCCGGGGATACTCCTCGCTCAAGCGAATGAGCACGGCCACGGCCGGGATCCCGAGTGCCGAGAGCATGAAGGTGCCGATCCATTGCCGGATCACGTAGCGGTCGAGCGTGCCGAGGGGCTTCACGGGCGGGGGACCCTGGGGCGGCGGCGGGGAATCAGGGAGCCGAACCATTCGACGATGCTGGCACTCCGGGTGGTCCCCATCTCGCGGTTGGCGAGGGCCACCGAGATCAGGCCGAGGACGGCCATGAAGACCACCGGGGCATACATGGCGAACTCCGGAGAGATCTTGCCGTCATCGGCGAGGCTCTCGCCGCCGATCAGCAGGATGTAGAAGATCAGGAAAATGATCAACGAGCCGCCGATCACGAGTCCGATGCCGCTGCGGGGGAACTTGAGCGCCAGCGCGACGCCTACCAGCACGAAGCAGAGCGAGGCAAGCGGGATCGCGAACTTCTTGTGGTACTCCACCGAGTACTTCCGCGTCGTGGACAGCGCCTCCTGGGCCGTGAGACGCGCCCCGATCACTTCGGAGATGCTCGCCACCAGTCCGTCGGCCCGAGGTGCCACGACGCCCTGGGGGTCGACCAGGAATGCGGGGGGCGGGACGAAGGTGGTCTCCGCCGGCATGAGCGGCCGCTCGATCCCCTGGTCGAGCGGTGGGGCGGGGGTCTCCTGCTCCATGAGGGTGACCCCGAGCCGCTTGAGGGAGTCTCTTGACCTGAGTGAGTCCCGTGCCATCCCCCGAAGCGGGACGCTGTCCTGGGCGATCGTGCTGTCGTGGACGTTGACGCTGTCCTGGGGTGGAGGCGGCCTGACCGGCTCCTGGGCCTCGAGCGTGCCGGGCAGCAGGAGTTTCTCGAGGAAGTGCTGGACACTGCCGCCCCAGGGTCCGGTACAGCGACTCGGGAACGCGGGCATGGTCTGGGCTGGTGGTGGCGGCAGGGGCGGCAGGCCGGCCAGATTGCGCAGGTCTCGGCGGGTGAGGCGCTCCAGCTGCTCCACGGCCCGCTGGTGCCGCCACTGGCTCTCCGTGATGCCATCCTGGAGGGCGCAGCCGGACTTCTCGCGGTCGCCACGTTCGGCGACCCCCTGGGCCCGGGCGAAGCTCTTCTCGACATCGTCGAGCCGGATCACGTTGACCCGGAACGTCGTCTGTTCGACACGGGTCGGTTCGGCGAGGCTGAATCCGAGGGCCTCGCCATCGTAGAGCGTCAGCAGGAGATCACCACTGGTCTCGGCATGGACCATCCGGCCGCTGTCGGCATGGATGGTCCGCCGCTCCGTCAGTCCCAGCAGGTCGTAGATCGTCACGTCGGTGAGCCAGCCGCTCTCCTGCCGGATGTCGTGGGCGCGGATCACATAGCCGGAGTTGCCGAGCGGGTTCAGCTCGTCGGGACGCAGCTGCAGGGTCGGGGTGGTATTCGAGACCAGCAGCTGCAGCGTCTTGTAGCGACTATTGCTGAGCGGCACCACCTGATCAAAGATGAGGAAGTTGATGGCCATCACCGGAAGCACCGCGACCAGCGCCGGGCGCACCATGCGCCAGACCGAGAGACCGTTGGCGTACATCGCCACCATTTCGAGGTCGGCCGCGAGTGTACTGTATGCGTAGAGGGTGGCCACCAGCACCGACATCGGAATCGTCAACGTGAAGAGCGCCGGCAGCGCAAGCACCATCGCCTCGATGATCACCTCGGGGGCCAGCCCTCGACCACCGAACTTGTCGATCAGCGGGGCGAGCTGGTTGAGGAGCAGCAACCCCGTGAGCGCGATCACCCCCCAGAAGAAGGGCGCCGCGAGTGCACGCAGGATGTGGCGAGTGATCAGGCGCATGCGCTCAGGTCACGGTCCGGTTGTGGCACCCCGGGAGGAGGGCCTAGGTTTGGGCAATTCCCTCCGAAAAGGTAATCGCCCGATTCCGTTGCTCGTCGCCTTCCGTTCTCGATTGGTGGTACTCCTCGGCGGGGTCTGCCTTCCGGCGCTGGCCGCTGCCCAGTCGATCCCGGCCGACACGATCTGGCCCGGGATGGGAGTGCATGCGTCGTTCCCGGTCAACCTGGCGCCGCTGCGCCTGCCCGGGGCACTGCTGCTCACGCGACCGTCCGAACGCGGCGATGCTGCCGCGTTCGGGCGCCGCTTCGATGCCGCGCTGGCCGACACGGTGCGCCGGATCCAGGCGGATGCTCGTCGCGAGCGACTGCTCGGCCGCCTGTACCAGGGCGATTCCCTCGCACGCGTCCTCCGGCTGCCCGAGGCGTATCTCCGGCGCGACCGGGAAGTCTTCGGCATCTCGAGCGGACTGGTGCGGGTCGACATGGATGGGACAGTCTCGCTCCAATTGACCTCCGAGCGATTCGCCAACCTCCGCTGCAACTCGTTCGAGCTCCAGAACCCGGTCTCCGGTTGCCGACCGAAGTTCACCGCGCCCCGGATCGAGAACCGGGTTGATCTTCGCCTCAATGCGGTGCTCGGGCAGCGCCTGAATGTGCAGGTCGACCTCGACACGCAGCGTGACTACACCAATGCCAACACCATCCGCGCCTACTACCAGGGCCTGCAGGACGAGGTGCTCCAGCGTGTCGATGTCGGCACCGTCCAGTTCCGCCCACCCCGCTCCCGATTCCTGACGGCCGGGATCCCGACCAACAACTTCGGGGTGAGTGTGATGGCCGAGTATGGCCCGCTCACGGTCCAGGGTCTCGCGGCGACCCAGAGCGGCAGCGTGGTCGCCGACCGCACCTATCGAGTGGGCGACAAGACGGTCGAGCCGCAGGATCGACTGGTCCGGGACCTCGACTTCGAGAATGGGCGTTTTTTCTGGGTGACCGATCCGCGCGGACTCGCGGGGTTCCCGAGGATCGACCCCCTCACGCTCTCCGAGCGCGACCTGCCCGCGAATGTGAGCCCGTCGGATGTCCGGCTCTACCGCTACCGTGCCGCGACGGCGACCGGCGCGAACCCGAACCTGGGCGGCATCCGGGCGCTGGCCATCAACGAGTTCGGGTCGGTCAGCCAGCAGGTCGGCCCGCTGCAGTGGGAACTGCTTGTGCGCGGCCAGGACTACTATCTCGATCAATCGGGGCTCTGGTTCGTGCTGAGCGCCAAGCTCGATCCCGAGGACTTTCTCGCCGTCAGCTACATCAGGCGGGACGGCAGCCGGGTCGGCACCTTCCCCGCCACCGATCAGCCAGGCGTGAGCGATACCCTGCGTCTCGTGGTCGAACCGAACCAGGGACCGGCCACCGGCACGTTCCACTTCGCGATGCGCAACGTCTACCGCGTGGCCGGGAGTGACCTCGAACGGTTGTCGCTTCACGTGGCCGTCCTCCTCAACCGGTCGGAGCGTCCCGATGCCGGCCTCGGCACGTGGCTGCAACGGTTCGGGCTCGCCGTGCCGACCGATCCGGCGGCCTTCGATGTCGACAACCGACTCTTCCCGCGCACTCGCGATCCCGGCGCCGCCGATGCCATCGGCGATCAGTTCATCGTCTTCCCGAACCTGCAGCCGTTCGGCGATTCCACGCTGGTGGGCGATCCGGCGGTGCGCAACGACTCCCTCTACCGGACCCCGGACTACCTGCTCTACGCCCAGGGCCCGCCGGCCAAGTTCAACCTGCGCCTGTCCTACCTGGCAACAGGGGGGGGAGACCGTGGCTCGCTCCTGCTCAATGCGACCCAGATCCGTGAGGAGACCGAGCAGATCCTCGTCAACGGACGCCGGCTCACGCGCGGCATCGACTACTCGATCGACTACGACAATGGCCAGGTGACGTTCCTCGACCCGGAGGGACTCTTCGGGTCGAGCCCGGCCACCGTGACGGCCCGCTTCGAACAGCGGGGATTCTTCGCGGTGGCCCCCACCTCGATCTTCGGCCTGACGACCCGCTATGCCCTGGGTGACTGGGGTGGCATCAATCTGGTCGGGCTCTACCAGCGCGAGGCGACCGCCTTCCTGCGCCCCCCGCTCGGTTTCGAGCCGACCGCCTCGCTGATCGGCGGCGTCTCCGCCGACTTCAAGTTCGATGTCCCCGGGATCAGTCGGTTCCTGGGGCGACTCACGCCGCAACCGTCGTCGGCGCGGTCGACCCTGACGCTCGAGGCCGAGCTGGCGTTCTCGCGACCGGACCCGAACCGGAGCGGCGAGGCGTACCTCGAGGAGTTCGAGGACGACCAGGGGATCCCGATCTCGCTGCGCGAGAATGCGTGGAGCTACTCGTCGGTCCCTGCCTCGACGGTCGGACTCGAGGGGATCGGCTTCGGGACGCAATTCGATTCCACCGATGCCGTGCAGCTCATCTGGCAGAACCTGATCCCGGATGGCAGGGGGGGGACACGCGAGCTGCGGTCGGTCGACATCGACACGAACATCGTGATCCGGGGCGGCAACCAGATCGGCACCGAGACGGTGCTCTACCTCACCTTCCACGCGGACACCGCAGGTGGGGTGGTCGCCTTCAACAACAAGGCCGCCTGGACCCAGCCGCGCCGGGACTTCAAGCCGCGCTGGCGCTCGATGGTGACCCCGCTCTCGCTCACGGGGCGAGACCTCTCGCGCAACGAGTTCCTCGAGTTCTGGGTCTTCGAGGGGGCCAATCGACCGATCACCGACAACAACATGCGGCTCGTGATCGACCTGGGCTCGGTGAGCGAGGACGCGCTCGCCCCCGCCCCGACCACCCTTGCCGTGACTGGCGCCGACTCGAGCTACACGGGCCGACAATATGTCGGGAGCGGGGTCATCAACTCGGAACGTTCCGAGACCGGCACGTTCAACGCCACGACCGACGACATCGGCATCCTCGGCGATCGACCCGTCCTGCAGGTGCCGAGCGGCGACTTCCTGACGGTCCCGCTCTGTCGGCGCCAATTGTCGAACGTGGTCGAGATCTTCCCCTGGGGGGACCTCGGGGCCCGCTGCACGCGCGGCAATGGTGTGCTCGACACCGAGGACCTCAACGGTGACCTGCTGCTCGATGCGCGCGGGCCGGGGGACGACGTCTTTCGCTACGTGGTCGACCTGAACGACCCGAAGTACCTGGTTCGCACCGGGGTGCAGACCACCGATCCGACCGACTCGACCCGGATCGCCGGCTGGACATTGTACCGCGTGCCGCTCCGCGAGGTCGATCGCACCATCGGCCAGCCCAACATCCGGCTCGTCAAGCAGCTGCGCATCACCCTGGCGACGCCGCCCGACAATGGCGAGCCCGACCCGGTGATCCGGTTCGCGCTTGCCCGGATGCGCCTCGTCGGGGCACCGTGGATCGCCCGGGCCGATGCGCCGATCGTGGGCTTGTCGGGCTCCCTGGCCCAGCCGCGCGGTGACGTGGCGGTCTCCTCGATCTCGACCGAGAACACCGAGCTGGGCTACACCTCGCCGCCCGGGCTCGGCAACTCGATCAACCAGGTCAATACCGGTGCCGAGGGGCTCGGGGTCCAGGTCAACGAGAAGTCCCTCCGGATCGTTGCGCATGACCTCCGCCCGGGTGAGCGCGCCGAGGCGTACACCCGGTTCTCGAGCGGGCCGCAGAACCTGCTGTCGTATCGCGAACTCCGGGTCTGGGCGCGTGGCCGCGGTGAGGGATGGGATGACCAGCGCTTGCACGCCTTCGTGAAGGTGGGCACCGACGATCGCAACTTCTACTACTACGAGGGCCCGGCCTCGACGCTGACGTGGACGCCGGAGTTGGTGGTCGATCTCGAGGTGTGGCGGCGAATGCGTGCCGAGATCGAGACACGGTTCCTGCGTGGCGAGCCGCCCGGCGGCGGGGAGAGCTGTGGTGGGGATCCCGAGGCCTATGTCGCCTGCGAGGGTGGCTATGTCGTGCAGGTGCGCGATCCCACCATCAATCCGCCGAACCTCGCCGCCGTGCAGGATGTCGCCACCGGGATCCGGTATGTCGGCGAGGGTGTGTCGATCCCCGAGACCGAGTTGTGGACCGATGACATCCGGCTCTCGCGCCCGATCAGCGAGGTCGGCGTCGCGAAGGCGCTCTCGGCACAGCTCGTGGCCAGTGACGTCGGTACGATCGGAGTGCAATACATGGCCCAGGATGGCAATTTCCGCCAGATCGGCCAGGCGCCGAGCTACCGGAGCACGACCACGCTCCAGAGCACGACGACACTCAACGCGGACCGGTTCCTCCCCGCGAGTCTGGGCCTCAAGATCCCGATGACGCTGACCTACAGCGGCCAACGGGTCGACCCGGAGCTGATCACCGGCTCCGACGTGCGCGGCAAGGACCTCCAGGGGCTCCGGAAGCCGCGCACCGGCGTCACGACCTTCGCGATGCTGGTTCGCCGGGAACGCCGCGACGGCAATTTCCTGACACGCGCCCTCCTCAACCCGCTCTCGATGGCGGCGAACCTCTCCTCGTCGAGCGCCATCACCGAATACAGTGCCTCGAACGGCAACAGTTGGGGCGTCCGCATCGGGTGGGACAAGCAGTTCCTGGGCAGCGGCATCCCGTTGGGCCTGGGGGGACTCGTCAGCGCGTTGCCCGCCTGGCTAGCCGCGAGCGAGACCGGTCGAGGGATCGCCAATGCCCGATTCACGCCGCTGCCGAACAACATCACGCTCAGCAGCGACCTGACCCGGACCGCCGGCAACGTCACGGCCTACCTCGTGCCCATCGAGCGGATCCAGGATACCATCCTGATCCCGACGACGGCGTTGCAGCACCTCTGGTCCAACTCCGCGATCACATCGTGGCGCCCCCTCGGCTCGGTCAACATCGGCGCCAACTGGAGCAGCACCCGCGATCTCCGCGTCTACCCCGACTCCACACCGCTGGGGCGGCTGACACGGGATTCGCGACAGCGGTTCGCCGGGGTCGATGTCGGGGTCGAGCGTGACCGGATGATCGGCACATCGATCGGATTCACGCCGACGCTGGCGAGTTGGCTGCGGCCACGCTTCCTCACCAACTCGAACTTCGTGCTCTCACGGAGCCTCACCACTCGGAGTCCGGTGCAGGTCGACGGTGATACCGCGGGGGCCTACATCCTGCCGCAGACCCTCAACAATGCACGGACCAACACGGTGGGGGTCACCCTCGAGCCCGCGACACTCGTCCGGCGCCTGTTCGGGGATTCCGCGCGCATGACTCGCTATCTCGCACGGGTCCGCCCCCTCGATGCACAGCGGACCCACAGTTTCAGCTCGACCTATGACCTCGCGGCCTTCGATCCCTCCGGCGGCTTCCAGCTTGGCCTCGGCGGGCTCGATGACTTCCTCCGGCAGGGGAGCGAGACCGCGGTCGGTGCGGCCGAAATCACCAGCTCGCAGCTCGACGCGTCCCTCGACCTGCCGCTCGGCCTGTCCGGCACGGCACGCTACCGGGCCACCGATGCCGATCGCTACCAGCGCACCACGGACGCACGGTTCCTGGTCAGCAACTCGCAGCAGACCGACTGGCCCGATGTGACCGTTCGCTGGTCGCGGTCGAACCTCGGCCCCCTCGTCCTGGTCACGGTATCGGGGAATGTGCGTGACCGCAATGTCGAGAGCAGTGTCCCCGCATTCGACAACGAGAGCTCGTCGTCACGCAACGTGACCGCGAGTCGCTCGTACCGACCCGACCTGTCGCTCTTCTTCCGCAACGGCGTACGCCTGACCGGCTCGCTCGAGACCACCAAGGGCGATCGGCTCGCCAACGGGCGCCATACACTGCGGGACGAGTTGCGCTGGAACGCGTCGGTCGAATGGTCGCTCAAGCTTCCCGGCTCCGTGTCGGGCCTCCGCAAGCCGCTCACCACCTCGCTCAGCGGCAACGGCTTCATCAGCCGGGAATGCCTGCAGGATGCCGGCGATGGCGGCTGCCAGCCCATTTCCGACATCCGTCGCCAGAGCGTGATTCTCTCGTTCGGCGCCGATGTGGTCGGCAGCGTGCGCGGGGAGCTGGCGGGTGCCTATGTTCTCAATGAGTTGCGCCATCTCGATCGCAAGACCTCGACGATGTCGCTCTCCCTGATCCTGACCGTACCGATCTCCACCTTCGGGGGATTCTGAATGTCGTTCCGTCCCTGGTTCGCCCTCTCCCTCGTGCTCGTCGGAGCGTGTGCCGACGGCGGCGCGATGCAATTCGTTCCGGAGTTCGACGGGGCGCGTGCCCTCGAGCGAGCCCGGACCCAGCTCGACTTCGGCCCCCGGATTCCCGGCACCGACGGGCATGCCGCGATGGCGGCCTGGCTCGATTCGACGGCCCGCGCCCTCGCCGATACGGTGGTCGTCCAGCGATGGCAGCATGTGACCCGTGCCGGCGACAGTGTCCCGATGGTGAATGTCATCGCCCGCTTCAATCCGGCGGCCACCACCCGCGTGCTCTACATGGCGCACTGGGATACCCGACCGATCGCCGACTCGGATTCGTCCCGCGACACGACCCTGCCCGTGCCCGGCGCCAACGACGGCGCCTCCGGCGTCTCGATCCTGCTCGGCGTCATGGATGCCCTCAAGACAAAGCCGACCACCATCGGCGTCGATCTCGTCTTCGTTGATGGCGAGGACTTCGGCAAGTTCGAGGGCGATTACCATGACGTCCTGATCGGGTCGCGCTACTACGCCAAGCACCCGGTGGCGAGTGGCAAGCCGGAGTTCGCCGTGCTGTTCGACATGGTCGGCGCGAAGGAGGCCCGGATCCTCCGCGAGGGGTACAGTGCCATCGCCGCGCCCGCCGTCGTCGACCGGGTCTGGTCGGTCGCGGGGCGAATGGGGTACGGGCACATCTTCGTCCAGGAATCCGGCCAGATGCTGATCGACGATCACAAGAGCCTGATCGATGCCGGGTTCCGGGCGATCGATGTGATCGGGTGGCCGTGGATGTCGCACTGGCACACGCCGGATGACACGATCGACAAACTGAGTGTCGAGACCCTCGAAGCGGTCGGCAATGTGGCGGTGGCTGTGCTCCGCGAGGTCGACGGCGAGCAATAGGCTCGCAACAGATCGCGCCCCCTTGCATCGGACCGGACCCCGTCAGGCCGGTCTGGCCGGTCACCATCCGGCATGGACCCTCGTGAACGGCGTGCGCTCGCGCTGATCATGCTTCTGGCGCTCGTTGGCCATGGCCTCCGTGCCGTCCGCGGTCCCGGGGAGCCCTCGCCAGCGCGGCTCGAAGCGGTCGGGCTCCCGGCCACCGGCGACCCGAGTCACCAGCTTGCCCTGGCCGACTCGCTCGCCCGCCCGCTCGGCGCCACGGAACGGATCGACGTCGATCGGGCGACCGCTCGCGAGCTGCAGCGGCTGCCGGGGGTTGGTCCCGCCCTGGCGGCGCGCATCGTGGCGGATCGCCAGAGCGCCGGGGCGTTCGGCGATACTGCCGGACTGGCCCGGGTCCGTGGCATCGGTCCGGCCACCCTCACGCGACTGGCTCCCCACCTCACGTTCAGCGGCCTGCCCGCCGATGCTGGTCAGGGTGCCCTATCATCCCGGATCTCCCTCAATCGAGCCAGCCAGCGCGAATTGGAGCGGCTGCCCGGCATCGGGGCCGCCCGGGCCGCTGCCATCATCGCTTTTCGCGACAGCTCGGGGCCATTTCGCCAGACTGAACAGCTGCTGCAGGTCCCCGGCCTCCCCAGGACGGTCGTCGAGCGGCTTTCGGGACTGGTCCGGATCGACTGACAACCCCCTCCCGGTCGGGCATTTGGCCGAGAGGCATCCCCCTTGCACCCGTACCCTGCCATGACCGTGACCCAGACGCCTCCCAGTGGTTCCGTCGACCTCTCGCTTGACCGGCTCGGCGACCTGCTCCTCACCGAGGGGCTGGTCACGCCCGCGCAACTCAAGGCGGCGCTGGTCGAGCAGAAGTCGAGCTCCCACCGCCTGGGCTTCATCCTCGTCAAGCAGGGAGCCGTCGACGAGCTGGAGCTGACCAAGGTACTCGCGCGCCAATACCGGATGCCGGCGGTCGACCTCTCGAAGTTCGAGGTCGACCCTCGGTTGATCCCGCTCATTCCGCCCGAGCTCGCCGCCAAGCGCGTGGTGATGCCGCTCCGCCGCGAGGGGCGGACCCTGACTGTGGCCGTCGCCGATCCCACCGACCAGGGGTTGCTCGAGGACCTCAAGTTCATCACCCGATTCGACCTGTTCCCGGTCCTCGCCGGCGAGCACACGCTCAAGGCGTTGATCGAGAAGCACTACGAGACCGGCGATGAGCAGCTCCAGTCGATCCTGGACGAGATGGAGGGGATCGGCGACGATGTCGAGGTCGTCGAGGAACAGGAGGACGAGTCCGCGGCCGCCATGCAGGCGGCGGTCGATGATGCCCCGGTCGTCAAGCTGATCAACGGGATCCTGACCGATGCCGTCCGGCGGGGTGCCTCGGACATTCATGTCGAGCCATTCGAGCACGAGATCCGGATCCGGTACCGGATCGATGGTGCCTTGCTCGAGGTGATGAAGCCGCCGCTCAAGATGAAGGCGGCGCTGACCAGCCGCATCAAGATTCTCTCCCAGCTCAACATCGCCGAGCGCCGCGTGCCGCAGGATGGCCGCCTCAGGCTCAAGATGGGGACCCGCCTGATCGATTTCCGGGTCTCGACCGTGCCGGTGCTCTTCGGCGAGAAGATCGTGATGCGAATCCTCGACAAGGGCAACCTCACGCTCGACCTCTCGAAGTTCGGCTTCGAGCCGAAGGCCGAGAAGGACCTGATGCAGGCGATCCTCAATCCGTACGGGATGGTCCTGGTCACCGGCCCGACCGGTTCCGGCAAGACCACCACCCTCTACTCCGCCCTGCAGCGCGTCAACACGATCGATACCAACGTGATGACCGCCGAGGATCCGGTCGAGTACAACCTGCCAGGGATCAACCAGGTCCAGGTCCGAAGCGAGATCGGCCTGACCTTCGCCTCGGCGCTCAAGGCGTTCCTGCGGCAGGATCCCAACATCATCATGATCGGCGAGATCCGGGATCTCGAGACCGGCGGCATCGCAATCAAGGCGGCCCTCACCGGCCACCTCGTGCTCTCGACCCTGCACACCAACGACGCCCCGAGTACCATTGTCCGAATGATCGACATGGGCATCGAGGCGTTCAACGTCGCGAGCGCCGTGAACCTGGTCGTGGCCCAGCGGCTGGTCCGTCGGATCTGCTCGGGCTGCAAGGCGCCGGTGAGCTACAGCGACGAGGAACTGCATGTCCTCTCCGAGGATGTGGCGTCGCTCAAGGGGATCCAGTTCTATCGGGGCACCGGGTGTGATGCCTGTGGCGGCACCGGGTACCGCGGTCGGGCCGGTCTCTACGAAGTGATGGCGATGTCGCCGGCGCTTCGCCGGATGATCCTCGTCGGGGCGTCGAACGCGGAGCTGCGCGAGAAGGCCGTGGAGGAGGGCATGCTGACCCTCCGGATGGATGGCATCAAGAAACTCGAGCGTGGCGTCACGACGCTGGCCGAGATCGTCAAGGAGACCTCTGCATGACGCTCAACCTCCGCTCCCTGCTCGAGGAAATGCTCTCGCGCGATGCCTCGGACCTCCACCTCTCGGCGGGCGAACGTCCCAAGTTCCGAATCGACGGCGAGATCACCAACTCCAGCATCGAACAGATGATGTCGCCCAAGGACACCCTGACCCTCGCCTACTCGGTGCTGACCGAGTCCCAGAAGAAGCGCTTCGAGCAGGAAGACGAACTCGACTTCTCCTTCGGCATCCAGAACCTGGCGCGCTTCCGTGGCAACGTCTTCAAGCAGCGCGGCTGCGTGTCGATGGTGGTCCGGATGATTCCGTTCAATGTGCGGAGCTTCGAGGACCTCAAGCTGCCCGCGATCGTGGCGAAGCTGGCGGAGCGCCCGCGCGGTCTCGTGCTCGTGACCGGCCCGACCGGTTCCGGCAAGTCGACCACTCTCGCGGCGATGATCGACAAGATCAATCGCGAGCGGCGCGGGCATATCATCACGGTCGAGGATCCGATCGAGTTCATCCACAAGCACCAGGAATGCATTGTCAATCAGCGCGAGGTCGGCACCGACACGCCGTCGTTCGCCTCGGCGCTCAAGTATGCCCTGCGCGAGGACCCGGACGTGATCCTGGTCGGCGAGATGCGCGACCTGGAGACGATCTCCTCGGCGCTGACCATCGCCGAGACCGGCCACCTGGCGCTCGCGACGCTGCACACCAATTCCGCCCCCGAGGCGATCAACCGGATCATCGACGTCTTCCCGAGCACCCAGCAGGCCCAGGTCCGCGCCCAGCTGGCCTTCGTGCTCGAGGGGATCGTGACCCAGACCCTCCTGCCGAGACTGAATGGACGGGGTCGGGTGATGGTGGCCGAGATCCTGGTCGCGACCCCGGCCATCCGGTCGGTGATCCGGGACGACAAGGTCCACCAGATCTACTCGTTGATGCAGGCCGGCAAGAAGCACGGCATGCAGACCATGAACGACGCCCTGTACCAGTTGTACATGGGTCGCGAGATCTCGAAGGAAGAGGCGTCGCGAGTGTCACCGAATCCGTCGGAGTTCCTGCGGTCGATCGGCGAGACGCCGATCGAGGAGCAGGCCATCGCGGCGGTGCGGTAGGGAAGTCGGAAGTCGGAAGTCGGAAGTTGGAAGTTGGAGGTCAGAAGTCAGAAGTTGGAACCTGGGAGTCGGAAATCGGTCATTGAAAGACGAGGACTGGAGATCGGACGTCTGTGACATCTGGGGAGTCTCTGACTTCTGACTTCTGACTTCTGAGATCTGACTTCCCCGAACGATCCAGCCCATTCACGGAGCCCTGCCACATGCCCGTCTTCGAATACACGGCCAAGAACGCCACCACCGGCCAGATCATGAAGGGCTCGCTCGACGCGCCTTCGCGCGACGAACTGCTGGGCCATCTCCGCAAGAACCGGCTGGTGCTGGTCTCGCTCCGCGAGGCGCCGAAGCAGATCAACATCACGATGCCGGGCACCGGCGGGATCGGGACGCGCGACATCGTCATCTTCACGCGACAGTTCGCGACCATGATCAACTCGGGCCTGCCACTGGTCCAGTCGCTCAACATCCTGGCGCTCCAGACCGAGCATCCGAAGCTCAAGGAAGTCACCAAGGCCGTCGTCTATGACGTCGAGGCCGGCAACACGCTGGCCGATGCCTTCGCGAAGCATCCCAAGGCGTTCTCGCAACTCTACGTGAACATGGTCGCGGCCGGCGAGGCCGGGGGTATTCTCGACACCATCCTGCTCCGCCTGGCGACCTTCCTCGAGAAGAACGACAAGCTGATCCGGAAGGTGAAGTCCGCGATGATCTACCCGGGCGTCATCATGACGGTCGCCGCGGGTGCGATCGCGGTGCTGCTCATCTTCGTCATCCCGGTCTTCAAGGAGATGTTCGCCGATGCGCACGTCGCGCTCCCGATCCCGACCCGGATCGTGATCGGGATGTCGGAGTTCCTGCAGTCCTTCTGGTGGGCCGTCCTGATCGTGATCGGGATCGTGATCTTCGGCCTCCGGCAGTTCTACAAGACACCCAACGGCCAGCGGACCATCGACCGCATCCTGCTCGGCTTCCCGATCCTGGGCGACGTGCTCCGGAAGTCGGCGGTGTCCCGCTTCACCCGGACGCTCGGGACCCTGATCTCCTCGGGTGTCTCGATTCTCGATGGCCTCGAGATCACGGCCAAGACCGCCGGCAACATGGTGATCCAGGATGCCATCATGGCATCGCGTGCCTCGATCGCCGGCGGTGACACGATCGCCGGCCCGCTCGAGAAGTCGGCGGTCTTCCCGCCGATGGTCATCTCGATGATCGCCGTCGGTGAGCAGACCGGCGGTCTCGACGAGATGCTCAGCAAGATCGCCGACTTCTATGACGACGAGGTCGATGTCGCCGTGTCGGGCCTGCTCTCCATGCTCGAACCGCTCATGATCCTCTTCCTCGGCGTGATCGTCGGCGGCATGATCGTGGCAATGTACCTGCCGATCTTCGGCATGATGGAGACGGTGCAGTAGGGCGACAGACCCTCGGAGACAGTTGATTCGGAGACATTTGGTGCAGTTGATTTGTACGCAGCCGCACAATTGATTCGGACACATGTCCGCCAGAATGACAGCGGGGCCACCGGAAGTCGGTGGCCCCGCTGCGCTTCGCCGGATGCGGTGGCCCGAGGGCTCGCTGACCTCGGTCGCACCAGTATCGTAGACTTTCGCAGTCGTATCGTAGACACTGGCGTAATTGCAACGCGGGCAACCACTTGAGCGGTTGTCCGCGTTCGTTTTGGAGCCTTGTTTCGCGCCTGGATGTCGGCTGGAGGCCAAAAGTTGCTCACTTTGTCCGTCGGGTTCGGAGGGGCTTGACGGTGCACAGTGGAACGCTCTGGGTCGGCCTGAGGGGGTGGGCCCTTCGGTCCTCCCTCCCGTGGGCCTCTCTCCCGACGGTTCCACCGGAGTGCGGTTGCAGGTACCGTTTCTCTTGAGGAGACTGGTAGCGCTGAGGTGCTTCATCTCACCTCCCTCGTAGGCACCCACCCTGATGTAGCTTTACGGCGGTTCAGACCTTCGGAGATCATCTGGGCCGGTGTCCTACTTGCAAGCAGCCTGTGTCACTGAACGCCAGGTCTTGTCCTGGTTGCGGTGAGACAGCCTTCAGCGTTTTTCGAGACGACCAGGTTCCCTGTCCTTCGTGCGGGTACGTCCGCGAGAAGTTGTCGCAGCTGACGGCAAATAAGCTGATCGCGGCATGGGACTGCGCGACATGTGAGGGAAGGCAGGTGTGGAAGCGCACGCAGGGTGATCTCCGCGCCGACAGCCTTTCTGAGGAGTACAGCATTCGGATCCCGGGGGCCTTCTTGGTGCTCGATTTTGACGATGGCACTTGGCGCCAAGGGAAGTGGGTCAGACGGAGTTTCTAAGGCGGACCGCGCATCGTCTCAGGGATTGCCGATCGAGGCAGATCGAGACCTGGTTCCCGCCCAATGCTCCGGGATTCCGAAGGGCGCTCTACCTGCTCAGCCACAGGAGTTCGAACGCCTCCTTGCGCCGGCACTCGAATCAGCAGTACGATTTTGGTGGCCCAGAACCCGATCGGGAGAGTTGGCGTCTAGTCCGATCCCGCTTCATCATGATCCTTCTCAGGAGGCTGTCATATCTTTGAGCGTTCCCCGCCAGCCAGTCCGTCGTAGCGTTCTCTCCCTGTTCCACGGAGCTCTCGGCTTGGTAGCAGTTCTGGCCGCGTGCTCGCCGGACGGGCCCCGTGATCTCCCCGAACCGACAGGTCCGACCGGCGCTTTCGCGCCTTCTCCATCCGTCCTCGCACCGGGTGAAGTCCTCTTCCGCGTGCGAGAGCCGTCCGGAGCCGTCATCTACGAGCGGACAAGTCGTCCCGGAGTTGATCCCGACACCCCGCGATGGGGGGATGGGCGGGAACTCGCCCATGCCGACTCAGCCCAACTGGTCGGCCTCATGGGCTTTCTCGCAGGCCGCCTTCGCGGGCCGTCGACAGCAGAGTCCATCGCATTCCCCACCCCAGAAGGTCTCCTCAGGCTGACAGCCATCACGCGGAAGTCATCCGGAGCCGTGGATCGTGTCAAGATCGAGAACGGCTCCAACATGTATGTCATTCTGGGTCTGCCAGGCGCCGGTACTCTGCCAACGGCAGAGATCTGGGAGGACGGGGTCATGACGCGGCGAGCATCTCTGGAAGATGTCGGGGTGGTTCGAGGAGCAGCACAGCAAGCGGACTGTCTCACCCAGTTCCTCGCCGCTGCAGCAGCAATGGGTGGTGGAATGGCTGGGATGTTCGCCGGTCCCACCCCCGTGGGCTATGCTGGATTCGTTGCGGTATTGTACGGCGTGGCAGAATTTGACAACTGGATGGCTTCAGACTGCCCCGACTCGCTCTGGGACTATATCGAGAACATGTGGGATAGTTTCACCGACTGGTGGTGTGGCGAAATCGGGCTGTGGTGCTGAGGTCCGTATACTTGCACGAAAGGGGTTGATGATGACTCAAATCAGGACACGACACTTCATGATCCGCGCCGGTACCGTGCTCAGCATCGTGGTGGCGATCGCAATCGCGATCGCAATCCTTCCGGTCGCGAGCCGCGATGTGGCATCGGTCAGCCTAGTGCTCCTGCTGAGCGCCCTATCTTGGATCTCAATTACTCGGGGGATCCAGCGCAGGGCCGTGCCGTGGCTGGTAGCAGGAGCGGGAGCCGCCGGTGCCGGGGTATATGCCCTTCTCCAACCGGGTGAGCATCATGTCCTCGGCATTGGGGCTGGGTTGCTGCTCCTCGTTCTCGCTACACTCCATGCCAAGGAGAATGAACGGAATCCCACGCTTCATCATAGGAATGGCTAGTCCCAAGGTTGAGAGATGCCAGTTTTCACGCCTCACTCCCTGAAGTGCCTTGGCTCGATGGAAACCGCTATCCCTTCGAATAGCGGAGTCCATCGAGTCGAGGCCACTTCACGTCGAGGGTCTCCAGGGCGCCGGGAGCTTGAGGTCGGCGAGTTGGCTACGGCTCCCTGTCACAATGTCGGTGTCTCCGAATCGGCTGGTAGGAAGTGTCTCCGAATCAATTGTCAGCGATTCTCCGAATCAACTATCTCCGAGGAGAGCGAAAGAGCGAAAGTGAGAATGTGAGAATGTGAGAAGAGGGAAGGCCCCTGCGCCCCTCCGGAGGCCGCTCCTTCTCTCCTTCTCTCCTTCTCACTTTCTCTCGTTCTCGCTTCCCAGTATCATCCGGAACGGAGTTGCGGCTCCCCCAGCCGGGCTCCTTCCTCAATCCGGATACTGGGACATGACACGACATACGCTGATCCTTCTCCTGGCGGGGGCCGTTCCGGTCGCCGCCCAGCAGGCGAACCTGCCACCCCTCCGTCCGCAGGTCACGGTGGGCGACACCTCCATCTTCGCGCCGCTCCCGCTGGCACCCGGCAATGCCTACCGCACCGGCGGCGGCAGTCCGGGGCACGCCTACTGGCAGAACCGGGCCTCCTACGACATCGCGGCCACCCTCGACACGACGGCCCGGGCCGTCTCGGGGCGGCTCACCCTCCGCTACACCAACGCTTCGCCGGACACCCTCCGGTTCGTCTGGATCCAGACCGAGCAGAACGCCTTCCGCGCCAACTCGCTCAACGGCCTGATCTTTCCGCAGAACTCCCGCTTCGGCGCGCGCGGCTTCGATGGTGGTGACGTCTTCGATCGCTTCGAGCAACTCCTCGGGCGGGGCAACGCCACCAGGCGCGTCGCCCTCTCGCCACGCGATGAGGGGACCGTCGCCAAGGTCGACCTCGCCGAGCCGCTGGCACCGGGGGCCACCGCCACGTTCGACATCGCGTGGCACTTCCGGGTTCCCGAACACGGGGCCGACCGGATGGGTTACGACGGCGCCCTGTTCGAGATCGCGCAGTGGTATCCGCGCATGTCCGTCTACGACGACATCCAGGGCTGGAACACCGATCCCTATCTCGGCCAGGGCGAGTTCTATCTCGACTACGGTGACTACAACCTGAGCCTCACCGTGCCGGCCGGCTACATCGTCGCCGCCACCGGCGAACTCACCAATGCCGCCGAGGTCCTCACTCCGACCCAGATCCGGCGCCTGGCACTCGCGAAGCACTCCGATACCACCATCGCGATCATCACGGCGGCCGATCTCAAGGCGGGGGCGACGAAGTCGGGCACCAGCGGCACGGCGACCTGGAAGTTCCACGCGGAGAACGTGCGCGACGCCGTCTGGGCCACCTCACCGGAATACCAGTGGGATGCCTCGAGCTGGGAGGGGCACCTCGCGATGGCCTATTACCGTCCGAGCGCCGCGGCCACCTGGTCCGATGCGGCCGACCAGTCGCGGATGTCGATCCAGGAATACTCCGAACGCTGGTTCCCGTATCCCTGGCCGCATATTTCCGCCGTGGAGGGACCGATCAGCGGGATGGAGTATCCGATGATCGCAATGGAAACGCGCGGGCAGACCGTGCAGGACCTCTACAACGTCGTGACGCACGAGATCGGCCACATGTGGTATCCGATGATGGTCGGCTCCAATGAGCGCCGCCACATGTGGCAGGACGAGGGGTTCAATACCTTCATCAACACCTTCTCGGAAGCTCGGCGCTACCCCGACCAGGGTGACCAGATGGCGCGCGCCGCCCAGGAGCGCGGCACGATCGAGATGGTGATGCGCGCCGGTGTCGACCAGCCGATCGACATTGCCCCGGATCGGATCTCACCGAATTTCCTCGGATTGTCGGCCTACCTCAAGCCGAGCGTCGGGCTGCAGTTGCTGCGGCAGGAGATCCTCGGACCGGAGGCGTTCGATGATGCCTTCCGCGCGTACACCGCACGCTGGGTGTACAAGCACCCCACACCGCGTGACTTCTACCGCACCATGGCCGAGGTTTCCGGTCGTCGACTGGACTGGTTCTTCCGCGAGTGGTTCATGGAGAACGCGCGCTTCGACCAGAAGATCGACACGGTCGCGACGCGTCAGGTGGCCGATACGCAGCAGGTGACCGTGGTCTATGGCAACAAGGAGCGTGGCGTGCTGCCGATCCGGGCCCGGCTCACCTTCAGCGACGGGACCTCCCAGGACCTGACCTATCCGGCCGAGGTCTGGAGCACCAACAGCCGGCATTATCCGCGGACCTATGCGTTCGTCGGCAAGAGGCTCACCGGGATCGTCCTCGACCCGGAGCATCGCCTGATCGATATCGATCGCGACGACAACAGCTGGAACGCCAAGTAGAAAAGAGAGAAGGAGAGAAAGTGAGAAGGAGAGAACGCGAGAGGGCCTCCCCTTCTCTCTTTCTCTCCTTCTCTCTTTCCTACTTCGCCCAGCCCCGGTAGCCGCCTGGGAGATCCACCACGTCTGTGAATCCCATCCGCTCGAGCACCGAGGCGCCGATCCCGGAGCGGGTGCCGCCCTGGCAGTGGATCGCCACCGGCGTCTCGCGGGGCAGGTCGGCGAGGGTCTCCTGGATCCGACCGAGTGGGTGGTGCACCGCGCCCGGGATGTGCCCGCCGCTCCACTCGCCGAGCTCGCGGAGGTCGATCACGGTCCGACCATCGCTGATCATCTGCTCCGCCGCCGTGACCTCGCCGACCTTCGACGCGCGTGCATCGGGATGGGTGGCGATCGGTGCCGCATCGACCCAGCCCGTGACGCGATCGATCCCGATCGAGGCGAGCGCCGTTCGTGCCGTATTCGCGCGCGATGCGTGTTCGGCGATCACCACGACTTCGCGATCGGCGTCGAGCAACCACCCGGCCCAGGTAGTGAACGCCTTGATGAGCGGCAAGCTCTGGGTGTCCGGCAGGTGGGCCAGCCGATACTCGGACCCGGGACGGACGTCGATCACCACGCCGCTCCGGGTCGCTGCGGGGACGGCATCGATCGGCATGACGGGGATCACTGCCCGTTGACCGAGAATCGTCGGGCCATCCCGGTTCACCTGCTTCATCCGCGCGAAATAGCTGGGTGGTGTCGGCTGCCCATCGAGCACCGTCGTGACGAATTGGTCCTCATCGTCGATCCCGAATGCCCAGTTGGTGCGTCGCTCGTAGCCCATGGTCGAGCTGGGCATCGCCCCGAGTGCCTTGCCGCAGGCGCTCCCGGCGCCGTGCCCGGGCCAGAGCTGCAGGTGGTCCGGCAGGTCGGCAGTGGCCTTGAGCGAGTGAAAGAGCTGCCGGGCCGAATCGACCATTGTCCCGGCGACCTTGGCGGCCATCTCGAGCAAGTCGGGTCGACCGACATCGCCGACGAAGATGAAGTCACCACTCACCATCGCCACCGGCTCGCTACCGCGGACCGTATCGGTCACCACGAAGACGATGTGCTCGGGGGTATGGCCAGGGGTATGTCGCACATCCAGCCGGATCCCGCCGAGCGTGATCGTGTCGCCGTGGTGCAGCAGGGTCGCGCCGTCTGTCCCGGCGAAGGCGTACTGCCAATCCGGTCCGCCTTCGGCCGACAGGAGCAAGGTCGCTCCGGTGGCAGCGGCAAGCTCGCGCGACCCCGAGACGAAGTCCGCGTGGATGTGGGTCTCGGTCACACGCGTGATCCGGAATTCCTCGCGATCGGCCACTGCCAGGATCTCGGTCGTGTCACGGGGCGAGTCGATCACGATGGCCTCACCGGTTTGCTGACAGCCGATCAGGTAGGCCGCCTGGGCGAGTCGATCATCGTAGAAGCGCTGGACGAACATCTCTGGGAGCTCCGTGTCAAGTTGAAATCGGTTGGACGAGAAGCGAGGAGCGAGAAGCGAGAAGCGAGAAGCGAGAAGCGTGACAGCCTCGTCGCGTTGCCTCTCGCTTCTCGTCTCTCGCTTCTCGCATCTCGCATCTCGCTTCTCGCATCTCGCATCTCGCATCTCGCTTCTCGCATCTCGCTTCTCGCTTCTCGCATCACGTCTTCACCAGCATGAACACCCCCACCACAATCAGCAGGGCGGCGAACGCCCGGGTGAGGGTGCGGGCGGGCACTCGAGGCGCGAGGGTGGTGCCGAGCATCATCCCGCCCAGTGCGGCAACGGTGACCAGGGTCGTGAGCCACCAATCGAGTTCGACGCGTCCCCACCAGCCAGCCGATGCGGCGCCGGTGTTGAGTGCGATCACCGCGAGTGAGGTTGCCGTGGCCTCCGCCATGCCGAGTCCGAGGACGCCGACCAGCGCCGGCACGATCAGGAATCCCCCCCCCACACCCACGAGCCCGGTGAGGGCACCCACCACCAGCGAGGCGACCACCAGCAGGCTGACGTGGGGTTGGGGTCCGTCGGTGGAGACTTCCACTGGCAGTGGCGCCCGAGCGCGGCGCCACATCAGCGTGGCGGCGATCAGCATCACGCCGGTGAAGAGGAACAGGCGCGGTCGGTCGGCGATGCCGGCGCCGAGTCGTGCGGCGGCGAACGATGCCAGCATCGTTCCGGCCGCGAAGATCGCCACCAGCCTGAGCTGGAGTTGTCCCATTCGCCAGCGACGCCAGGCGCCGAGTGCCGAGGCGGCCCCAACCACCGGCAGCGACATCGGGACCGCCACGCTCGCGGGGAGTCCGAGGAGATGGACCAGGACCGGCACGGCCAGGATCGATCCGCCACCACCAAGCATCCCGAGCGAGAGGCCGACGGCAAGGAATCCGATCAGGCCGAGCACGAGCATTGCGCCTCCGATACATGATTGCTCGCGCGTACGATACCGTCCGTCGGGTTTCCCGACAAGCATTGACCACAGCTGTCGGCATCGACACCCTTCGGTCCATGATCACCGACGACCCACCACCATCCGGCGGCTCCGCGCTCCAGGCGGAGCTCGCGCAGCGCGTCCCGTTCCGGACGGCGGCCCAGGAGACCCTCGTGGGGATCTCGCGGACCGCGAGTGTGATCCAGCGAGCGACCGGACGGCTGCTCAGCCCCCACGGGATTTCCGTGGCCCAGTACAACGTGCTCCGGATCCTGCGCGGGGCGGAGCCGACCGGCCTGCCCACCCTCACGGTCCGGGATCGGATGATCGATCCGGCAGCCGCGATCACTCGATTGACCGAGAAACTGGCCCGGTCCGGGCTCATCGTCCGGGAGCGGCCGTCTGCCGATCGACGTCAGGTCACGTGCCGGATCACTGCGGACGGATTGGCGCTGCTGGCGACCCTCGATCCGGTCATCGGGGGGCTCGATGCTGGCTTCGAGGCGGCCCTCTCGCCGGAGGAGCTCGGGCAGTTCAATCGCATGATGGATCGGATCCGCGAGGCCTTCGCGGCCGAGGCATGAGCTCAGCGGCCGCCCAGCACGCCATTGAGCAGCGAAGCCAGCCGGACCGAGGCCCGGAACAGGCGATCCTCGAGAATCACGTGGACCTGCTCGTAGTACTGCCGGCCGACCTCGAGTGACTGCGGCAGGAATGGATAGACGACATCCCGCGAGACCGCGTGCGATTCCATCGCCCAGCGCTCGGGGGTACCCATGCGAACCTGCAGCAGGTCGCCACGATGCGCGATCTCGCGCTCCAGGCGGGCGACCCAGGCATTCTCGTCGAGCCCGGAGGCCTCGAGCAACTGGCTGTCCCAGAGGCGATGCAGGTTCGACGGCTGGCCCTGCCAGGTCAGCTTGACATCATTCCCGCCCTGATCGCCCCGCTCGCCCACATGGAGCGGTTGGTGGAGGTCTTCCACCAGGTGCACGACCCACTTGAGCGCCTCGGCCCGTTCCGCGCGGGACCCGCCCCGATTGGCGAGGATGGCGAGCTGGGTGTTGAGCGCCTCGATCACGCACCCGTCGGGACAATACCGTTCGGGACGGTAGACGGAGTCGGTGATCGGAATGTCGATGTAGTGCCAATTGCCCGTCTCGGGGCGCTCCTTGCGGACCTCGTCGCCCCAGGTCGCGACACTGGCGAGGGTTTCGTTCCCCAGGAGATAGCGGACCTGCTCCTTGGCCGCCTTGTCGAGTTGTGACGCGGCGACCCGAGCGATGACGCGGTGGCCGAGCCGGCCCCAACGGAATGGCGCCGGCGTCGGCGTGGCGACGGCGGAGGTGGCGGGGACGCCGATCACGCCGAGGAGCAGGAGCAAGGCGATGCGGTTCATGACAGGACTCGGTTGAGGTTGCGGGAGCCGACCAGACAGATTGTAGCCGGAGTCTGCCCTGGATGCCTCGATGTGGTCCCCTGCAGCACCCGGCCGTCTCCGTCTTCCCGTCCAGTGACCTCCAGTGCCGGAGTCGATGTGCGCACACGATCTTTCCCGCAACCGCTGCTGCTCGCCTGCCTCGTGACGGCACCGCTCGTCGCGCAGGAGCCGGCCCCGGAGTGGCGGATCACCAATGCCGGTGTGCTGCGCGCCGACTCCGCGATCGAGGCGGTGTTCCATGCCCGCACGCTTCAAGTCGACACCGTGGCCATCGCCGACTTCGCGTCACACCTCCTCGCTCGGCTCGGCGTGCCGCCCTTCGAGGATTCCCTCGCCTTCCGCGTCACCGCCGACAGCATGCTCGTGCGGATCAGTGGGCGGCTGATGGATTTTCCGGTCGAGTCGCGTCAGGAACTCGGGCCGATCTTCTCGTTCATCGACTCGACCACACCGTTCACCGCAGAGATCAGCATGCCCGAGCATGCCGGCGGCATCATGCGGTTCCGGTTGGAGCGGGTCCGCGTTGCCGGGTTCAGCATCCCGGAACTCCTGCTGCTCCCGGCGCTCCAGGAATACGATCGACGGTATCCCGTGCTCGCCAGAGGTGGGCGGGAGCTCCTGATCGCGATGCCGCCCGATGGCGAGGCGCGATTGATCGATGGCGGGATCGTGGTCTGGACGAACGGCGAGAAGCGAGAAGCGAGAAGCGAGAAGTGAGAAGCGAAAAGTGAGAAGCGAGACGTGAGAAGTGAGAAGCGAGAAGTGAGAAGCGAGAAGTGAGGCGCGAGTACGGGCGCACCATGTTGCACCCGTACATTGCGCCCGTCCTTACGCTTCTCGCCGCTCGCTTCTCGCGGTCCGCCGCCAATCCAGCGCCACCAGCACCATGTGCAACGAGATCGTCACCGCCGAGATCGCGCACCATGGGCAGAACGTCTTCATGACGAAGAACTCGTAGTACTTGAGTCGGAGCGTGAAGAGGAACGCCGGCACGACGAGCAGGGCGAGGATCCTCGTGACGCGCGGGTCGCGGATCCAGCGCGGTTGCACGCCGACCAGTGAGGCGAGCAGGATGAGGGCGTAGCCGACCGTTCCGATCAGGGCGACGTCGACGCCCAGGAACCAGGACCAGGGCGAGAACTGTACCACCTGGCAGCCGTGCCCGCCGCCACAGGCGAGCGTCCCGGCCAGCCCGAGCTTCCAGAGGTGGAGGTAGAGGGCCACGATTCCGGAGATGAGGGCCGTGATCGCGATCACGTGGCGGGGGGTGAGTGGGGTGTCATCGGTCATGGGGGTAATTTACGCGAGAAGCGAGAAGCGAGAAGCGGGAAGCGGGAAGCGAGAAGCGTCTAGATTCCCTCGATGACTGACGACCTTCCCGCCCGGATCGCCCGCACGATCGCCAATCGGCGCACCTTCGCGATCATTTCGCATCCCGACGCGGGGAAGACCACCCTCACCGAGAAGCTGCTCCTCTATGGCGGGGCCATCCACCTCGCCGGGTCGGTCAAGGCCCGCCGCGCCGCCCGGCACGCGACCTCCGACTGGATGGCCCTCGAGCGCGAACGCGGCATCTCGGTGACCTCGTCGGTGATGCAGTTCGCGTGGAAGGGGTGGCAGGTCAACTTGCTCGATACCCCCGGACACGCCGACTTCTCCGAGGATACCTACCGGACCCTGGTCGCCGCCGACAGCGCCGTCATGCTGCTCGACAATCGCCGCGGCGTCGAGGCGCGGACCCGCCAGCTGTTCGAAGTCTGCAAGCTCCGCCGGATGCCGATCTTCTCGTTCGTCAACAAGTGCGACCGGCCCGGTGGCAGCCCCCTCCAGCTCATCAGCGATGTCGAGGCCGATCTGGGGCTCCAGGTCCACCCCGTCACCTGGCCGGTGCAGACCGGTGCGGGGTTTGTGGGCGTGGCCGACCGGAAGCGGCGCGAGGTGCTTCTCTTCGACCGCGGTGCTGATCACGGGGCCACCCTCGTCCAGGCCCGGCGTGTCCCGCTCGACGACGCGTCGCTCGGCGACGTGATCGGTCACGATGCGGTCGCCACCGTGCGCGATGAGCTCGACCTGCTCGACATGGCCGGCGCACCGTGGGATGAGCAGGCGATTGCCGACGGCACGATGTCGCCGATGTACTTCGGCAGCGCGCTCACCAACTTCGGGGTGGCCCCGTTCCTCGAGGACTTCCTCACCCATGCGCCTTCGCCACTCCCGCGGGAGGCCGAAGGGCGCGTGGTCGAGCCGACCGATCCCGACTTCACCGGGTTCGTCTTCAAGATCCAGGCGAACATGGACCCGCGTCACCGCGATCGGATCGCATTCGTGCGCGTCTGCTCGGGGCACTTCACCGCCGGCATGACGACCACGCTCACCCGGACCGGGAAGACGCTCCGGCTCGCCCAGCCGCAGCAGTTCCTGGCCCAGGAACGCACCGAGGTCGAGGAGGCGTGGCCCGGTGACGTGATCGGCATCCTCGACCGCGGCAACCTGCGCGTCTCGGACTCGATCTCGGAGAAGGGGGGGGTCGAATTTCTCGGCATCCCCCGATTCGCACCCGCGCTCTTCTCGCGCGTGCAGCTCCGCGATCCGCTCCGTCGCAAGCACCTCGATACGGGCCTCCGACAGCTGTCGGAAGAGGGCGCCGTCCAGGTGTTCTATCAGGAGTCGATCGCGGGACCGGTGCCGATCGTCGGCGCGGTGGGGCAACTGCAGTTCGATGTGCTGCTGCATCGGCTCGAGAACGAATACGGCGTCCGCGCGATCCTCGAACCGATGGCGTTCCGGGTGGCGCGCTGGATCCGGGGCGACGAGGA
Source organism: Gemmatimonadales bacterium (assembly GCA_035703525.1). GTDB lineage: Bacteria > Gemmatimonadota > Gemmatimonadetes > Gemmatimonadales > GWC2-71-9 > Palsa-1233. The sequence continues at coordinate 26,751 of DASSYA010000004.1, forward strand.
GCGGATCGAGCGGCTGGTCGAGGGCCGCTCGCGGCTCAGGTTGTTCGACGCCAAGGGCGAGTCGATCCTGCTCTGCGAGGACGAGTGGGCGCTCCGCCACGCGATGGAAGCGGCACCGGAGCTCGAGTTCCTCGAGGCGGCGCCGTAGGGGCGCAACATGTACGGGCGCAACATGTTGCGCCCGTACTGTTGCGCCCCTCACGACGAGCAACTCACCTCCAGCCCGCTCGCCCATTCCGGCGGCCCCTCCGCGAATCGCTCCGAGCCCGGATGTTCATCGAACGGGGCATCAAGCAGGCGCCGAACCTCGTCGACTCGCGCGAAGTTCCGCGTCTCCGCGTTCCGGATTGCCTCCTCCGCCACCCAGTTGCGCAGCACATACCTGGGATTGACGGCACGCATCGCGACGTGACGATCAGCAGCTGGCCGCGACTCTGCCTCGAGTCGAATCGTGTAGCGTGCGAGCCAGGCATCGAGCGTCGCACCATCCGGGATCTCGACGCGGAGCGCCGCATCCGATGCGGCGTCCGCCCCATCCCAGCTCGAGAGCGCACGGAGGCTCCGCGCGTAGTCCGACCCGGTCGTCCGCAGCAGGTCGAGAAAATCACCGACCAGCTCGATGTCGCTCTCCTCGGGGAGCGAGAGGCCGAGCTTCCGGCGCATCAGGGTGAACACCTCCGACTCGTACGTCGCGGCATACCCCTCGAGGGCGGCGCGCGCCGCGGTCTCGGTCACGAGGGGATGCAACGCCTCGCCCAGCCGCGCACAGTTCCAGAGCCCGACGCGCGGTTGCTGCGAGAAGGCATAGCGGCCGCTGTGGTCGGAGTGATTGCAGATGTGGGTCGGGTCATAGGCGTCGAGCCAACCGAACGGACCGTAGTCGATCGTGAGCCCGAGGATCGAGAAGTTGTCGGTATTCATGACGCCGTGCGAGAAACCGGCGGCGGTCCACATTGCCATCAGGCGTGCGGTACGGGTCACGATCTCCTGATACCACTCGTTGTAGCGGTCACCGATCGGGAGTCGGAGCAGCTCGGGGAAGAACCGCGCGATCACCCAGTCGGCGAGCAGGGCCCGTTCGGTGTCCATGCGGCGCGCCGCGAAGTACTCGAACGTCCCGAAGCGGACATGGGTCGGTGCGGTGCGCGCGAGCACCGCCGCCGTCTCGGTTCGCTCACGGTAAACCGGCAGGTCGCTCCCCACGATGGCGAGGGCCCGTGTCGTCGGGATCCCGAGCCCCTCCATCGCGGCGGAAGCCAGATACTCCCGAATCGTGGAGCGGAGCACCGCCCGGCCATCACCCATCCGGGACCAGCGGGTGAGGCCGGCCCCCTTGAGCTGGAGCTCCTGGGGCTGGTGGTGCCGATCGATCAGGTCGCCGAGGATGATTGCCCGGCCATCGCCCAGCTCGGAGACCCAGACCCCGAACTGATGGCCAGCATACGCCGCAGCGGTCGGGGTGGTCCCCGCCGCCACCCGGTTCCCGGCGAGCAGGTCGAGCAGTTCGGCCGGCAGCGGCGGCGCTTCAGGCAGCGCCAGGTCGGTCGCCACCCGCGGATTCCACGCCACCAGATAGGGGTCGGGCACCGGCGTCGGCTCCACCGGGGCGTGGAATCGCTCCGGCAGGGCGGCATAGCCAGGGACAAGCGGCAAACCCACTCGGTCATCCTTCATTCGTGATCGCTGATGGCTCGTGGCAATAGCTGATAGCTAATACCGATTGGCCACTCGTTGATTCCCCTCTCCCGTCGGTACCTCGTTTCAGCCGTGAAACGTTGCGATTTGAAACTAGCGGCTGTTCTGCTACGTTTGGTGAAGTGCAGCAGGAGCAGGTATCCGCATCAGGGGGAGGACGCGATGATCGACAAGGTCTATATCGGCAAGATCGGCCTCGGCATGGCCGCGGTCTTCGGCATTGGCATGGTGGTCGCAAGCGGTGTCGACGCCGGCAAGCACAAGGTGAACGAGGTGGTTCACACCAATGCGACGATTTCGGTCCCGCTCCTCGGCCTGCCGTTCCGGACCGCCAAGGGCGAACTCGGTGCCATGCAGACATTGAAGATCGAGCGGAGCGCCCCTGACATGATCGAGAGCTTCGATCTCACGGTCAAGCTCAATGATGGAGTCAGCGCCGACCAGTTCAACAACTGCGAGGTGACCGTCGTCGATCCCGAGAACCTCGATGAGCACACCACCTTCACCTGTCTCACCGCGGCGGATGCCGGCTTCGAGGACCTGGTCCAGTTCGGCCATGTGCATTTCGAGCCCTCGGGGGCGCGTCATCGGCTGATGATCCCGCGGTCGGTCCGCGACGAGATCCAGCGCCGCGGTGCCACACCACCGGTCCCGCCGGCGCCGGGGACCCCCGGGGAAGCCGACGCGTCGGATGGTTCGCTCAACATCAAGGTGAATGGCAAGTCGATCGTCGAGATCCACGGTGATTCGGCCGGCGGCGCCGTGATGATCCGGAATCCCGAGACCGGCGAGCCGATCGTGGATATCAACGGCGGCACGGTCAAGGTGAACGCGGACTCGCCGTGAGCCCGTCGAGGGATCTGCACCTTCCGGTCACGGCCCTGCAGATCCCTCGACGGCGTCCCCGATGGGCGCTCCACTCGGGATGACTCGGTGCGCGTTGTGCGTGTATCGTTCCACCATGCTCCTCCGCACCGCTCCCCTCGCACTCCTCCTCCTCGCTGCGCCGCCCGTCCCGGCGCAGGTCACGCCCAGCACCCATCCGTTCGGGACGCTTCGCGAGCAGGCGCAACTGCAACAGGTCTGGCTCCGGCTCCGACTCGAACGCATCCTGCCGCCCCTGATGCGTGCGCACGGCGTCGATTGCTGGGTCGTGCCGATGCGCGAGTACAACGAGGATCCGGTCTTCCGCGCGCTCGTCTCGCCGACCACCTTCGCCGCACGGCGTCGGACGATCTATCTCTTCTGTGACAAGCCTGGCACCGGCATCGAGCACTTCGCGCTCGGCGGTTCGAGCCAAGGTGGCCTCTACAACGTCCTTCGTGACAGCGAGCCGGTGGTTGGCATACCGGGCCAGACCGGTGAGCGCGTCGGCGATGCGCAGTGGCAGCTCCTCCGCGTGATGCTCGAGGCACGCGACCCGAAGGTGATCGCGATCAACAGTTCGCGCGCGTTCGCATTTGCGGATGGGCTCACCGTCGCGGAAGACGCCGCGATGCGCGACGCACTGGGGCCGGTGCTCGCCGCCCGACTCCAGCCGATGGACGATCTCGCCATCGGCATGCTCGCGACGCGTCTTCCGGAGGAAGAAGCCGTCTATCGACGCCTGCAGGAGACGGTCTGGGAACTCACGCGGCGCATGTTCTCCCGTGAGGTGATCACGCCCGGCGTCACCCGTACAAGCGACCTCGTCTGGTGGTGGCGTGAGCAGCTCAGTGCGCGCGGCCTCACGACCTGGTTCCAGCCGTCGATCTCGGTCCAACGCGATCTCACCACCGCCGATGAGCTGGGCGATGACCCGATCATCCTCCCCGGCGACCTCCTCTGGTGCGATGTCGGCATCGTCGGCCTCGGCCTGCACACCGACACCCAACACAATGCCTACGTGCTCCGCCCGGGCGAATCCGAGGCGCCGGCCGGCTTCGTGACCGCACTCAAGCGCAGCAACCGCGCCCAGGACCTCCTCCTCGAGGAGATCCGTCCGGGACGGACGGGGAACGAGGTGCTCGCCAGTGTGCTCGCCCGCATGAAGTTCGAGCATCTGGATGGCACGGTCTACACCCACCCGATCGGCCTGCACGGTCACGGGGCAGGCCCGTTGATCGGTCTCTGGGATCGGCAGGAGGGAGTGCCGGGGCGGGGTGATGCCACGGTCCAGCCCTCGACCTGGTGGTCGGCGGAGTTGCAGGTCACGTCGCCGATCCCTGAATGGGGCAATCGCCGGGTCCGGATGGCCCAGGAGGAGGACTTCATGATCGGGGCCGACGGGAAGCCGCGCTGGGCCTATCGGCGGCAGAGCGAGTTGCGGATCGTCAGATAGGTCGAGAACACGGCGTTCTCGTCTCTCGCCTCTCGCCTCTCGCCTCTCGCCTCTCGCTTCTCGCTTCTCGCTTCTCGCTTCTCACCACTCGCCTATCTTATCCGCCATGACACTCCTCTCGGTCAGCGGCGCGGCGGTACGGTTCGGGCACACAACGCTTTTCGATCGGATCACCTTCACGGTGAGCCGGGGCGAGCGCTGGGGGATCGTCGGCCGGAATGGCAGCGGCAAGACGACGCTGATGGAGCTGATCCAGGGGCTTCGTGACCCCGATGACGGCGCGGTCTCGCGGGCGTCCGGGCTCCGGATCGCCGTGATGGACCAGTATCGTGATTTTGGTGGCGCCGAGACGGTCTGGGCGGCCGCGGCGCGCGGGTTCACCGACCTGTTCGCGTTGGAGCACGCGTTGCAGGAGCAGATGCACGCGATGAGCGATGCGGGTGAGGCGGTCACCGATGCGATGCTCAACCGCTACGCCCACGATCAGGAACGCTTCGAACGGGCCGGCGGCTACGAGGCCACCGCGCGCGTCGATGCCGTGCTCGCCGGACTCGGCTTCGATCCCGAGGTCGCCCGGACACGCGATGTCGCCACCCTCTCGGGTGGCGAACAGGGCCGGCTCTCGCTGGCCGGCCAGCTCGCGGCCCCGGCCGATCTCCTGATCCTCGACGAGCCGACCAACCATCTCGATCTCGCCACCGCGCGCTGGCTCGAGGGGTACCTCAAGGACATCGACGAGGCGGTGCTGTTGATCTCGCACGATCGTGCCTTCCTGGCTTCGGTCGCCGACCATGTGCTCCATCTCGAGGGCGGCACGGCCGTGGGGTACGAGGGTGGCTGGGACGCCTTCGTGACGCAGCGCGCCGAGCGGCGCTTGTCGCTCGAGCGGGCGGTCCGGAAGCAGGATGCGAAGATCGCCGCGGAGGAGGATTTCATCCGCCGCAACATTGCGGGGCAGAAGTCGTCCCAGGCGAAGGGACGCCGGCGCCGGCTCTCCCGGGTCGAGCGACTCTCGCCACCGCCGGGCAGCGAGGGCGTGATGGCGGTCGCGTTCGAGGCGGCATCGCGGGGGGGGGACCAGATCCTGGTCGCCGACAAGCTGCGGGTCGCGATCGGCGACCGCGAGCTGATCGCGCCGTGGAGCGGCATCCTCCGTCGTGGCGACATCGTCGGACTGGTCGGTGGCAACGGGGCGGGGAAGTCGACCTTCCTCTCGACCGTGCTCGGCCTTCGACCCGTCGACGGTGGCAGCGTCCGGATGATGCCGTCGGTCGAGGTCGCCTACTACCGTCAGGACCTGGGCGATGTCGATCCCGACGAGACCATCTACGATCTCGTCGCGCATCGCCGCGGCATGTGGACTCGTGGTCAGGTCCAGGGGCATCTCGGCCGGTTCGACTTCACCGGCGATTCCGTCCTCCGTCGGGCCGCCACGCTGTCGGGTGGTGAGCGTGCGCGGGTGGCGCTGGCGCTGATGATGCTGGAGCATGCCAACCTGCTCGTCTTCGACGAACCGACCAACCATCTCGACGTCGAATCGATCGAGGCGCTCGAGGATGCGCTCACCGACTACGAGGGCACCGTCCTGCTCGTGTCGCACGACCGGGCGTTGCTCGACGCGCTCTGCACCCGCATCTGGTCGATCGACGACGGCGTGTTGCGCGACTTTCCGGGTGGCTACGCCGAGTGGGAGCTCGATCGCCTTGACCGCGCGAAGGCGGCTGCCGACACGCGGCGTCAGGATCGCGAGGCCGCGCGGGTCGAGAAGCCGGCCACCCCGCGCTCCAGTGGCAAGGCCGATGCGGCTGCCGCGCGCCGTCGGGAACGGCTCGCGGAGGAATCGGAAGCGCGGGTGACCGCGCTGGAGGGTGAGCTCGTTGCCTTGGAGGAGGCGCTGGCCGATCCGGAGCTCTACGCCGAGAGCGGTGGTGCCGACCGCGCGCTGACGCTCGCCGCGCGTCGTGGAGAACTGGAGGCGGAGCTGGACGCCGCGCTCCGCGCATGGGAGACGCACAGCGGGGAGTAGACCAATCCATCTCCCCGCCCACGAGCGTATCCTTGCTATACCCGCCCGGAGGCCCCACGTGCCTGATCCCGTCCCGAAGCGCCACCACGGCCTGGTCCGCCTGACCCACTGGCTCAACGCGGTGTTCCTGACCGGGATGATCGCGAGCGGACTCCAGATCTACGTCGCCTTCCAGCACTTCGGCAGCAAGAACGCCGCGCTCGGCGTCCCCAACCCGTTCGACTCCGACACCTTCGGCCGGATGCCCGAGGCCGTCCGCCTCGGTGGGTGGCTTGCTGGGGGACTCCGGTGGCATTTCACCTTGGCGTGGGGATTCGTGATCACCGGCGTGATCTACGCGGGCTTCCTGGCCGTCTCCGGTGAGTGGCGGAAGCTGATCTTCCGACCCCGCGATGTGCCGGGTGCGTGGCAGATGGTCCGCTACTACCTGCGGCTCCGGAAGGATCATCCGCCCCAGGGGAAGCACAACCCACTCCAGAAGTCGGCGTACTCATTCGTGATCGCCCTCGCGGTCGTCTCGGTACTCACCGGAATTGCCATTGCCAAGCCGATCCAACTCGGCTTTCTCACCTCGATGTTCGGCGGAGACGAGCTCGCCCGCTACTGGCACTTCGTCGCGGTGTGGACCTTCATCGCCTTCACGATCATGCATGTCGTGATGGTGTTCGTCGCCGATCGTGCGTCGCTCCGCGCGATCCTCACCGGCCGCTACCGCGGGAGATTTCCCGATGCCCCATGAGCCCCGCCGTACCTCACGCCGCGACTTCCTCGCGCGAATCGCTCCGCTGCTGCCGCTTGGTGCGGTGGCCTGCGGCTGGGACGGCGGACCGAAGCTCCAGCCGGTGTTCGACCGGGTGATCGGCTTCAACAACAAACTGGGTGAAGAGTTGCAATCGATTCGTGGGGCGACCGCACCACCGCATCAGGTGATCAAGGGGACGATGCCGTCCTACTTCATCTCGCCGACAATGCCGATGCTCGATGATCCCGCCGCGTGGCGCTTGCGGGTCGGGGGCCTCGTCCGGACGCCGACCGAATTCTCGCTCGAGATGCTCGGCGCACTGCCGCACCTCGACTACCGCGTCACGCACCACTGCGTCGAGGGATGGACCGCGGTCGCGCCGTGGCGCGGCGTGCCCTTCAGCACGATCGCCGCCTTGGTCGACCCGATGCCGACGGCGAGGTATGTCCGCTTCGACAGCTTCGACCAGGACTACTTCAATGGGTGGGACATCGCGAGCGCGATGCATCCGCAGACGATCTTCGCCGATGGTCAGGAGGGTCAGCCACTGAGTGCCCGTCACGGCGGACCGGTCCGCCTCTACTCGCCGATCAAGCTGGGCTACAAGCTCACGAAGTACCTCACCGGGGTGACGTTCACCGACCGGAAGCCGGGCGGCTACTGGGAGGACCAGGGATATCCGTGGTTTGCGGGGCTGTGACGGCACCGTCAATGCGAGACGCGACCGGCGCTCAGCGGGGAGGTGTACGGGCGCCACATGTTGCGCCGGTACCTGCTGGGCGCCGATCGCGCCTCGCCTCGCGCTTCTCGCTTCTCGCTTCTCGCTTCTCGCCTTTCGCCTCTCGCTTCTCGCTTCTCGCTTCTCGCCCTACCGCCCCCGCAGCTTGTCGATCTTCCGCCGGTCCTGCTTGCTCGGCTTGCCGGTATCGAACCGGAGCAGTGGTGCATCGCGCAACTGCTCCGCATGTCGTTCCCGCGCGCTCAGGCTCGCGGGTGTCTCGGTGTAGAGGGTGGCAGCGACGGCCGCCGAGCCGCGGCGTTCGCCGAGTCCGGTGACCTCGACGTCCCAGGTGAACGGGGCGATCCGGATCCTGATCGTGTCGCCGACCGTGATATTCCGCGACGGCTTCGCGGCCGCACCGTTGACCTCGACCTTGCCGCCCTGGACCGCCTCGGTCGCGGCCGAGCGCGTCTTGTAGAAGCGTGCGGCCCAGAGCCACTTGTCGAGCCGGACGGTGGTGCGTGTCTCGCGGCCGCTCACAGGCGGGACTCCTGCGGTGCAAAACCGAGCGCGGTGTTGAGCCAGCGCACCATGGGCCGGAGGTGGTTGATGTCGGTGGCGAGTTGCCGGAGCAGTGTTGGCGCGGTCATCACGTCGTCGGGCAGCATCCGGTGTACCGTGAACGACTTGTAGCGAAGCCAGGGCGCCGCGGGGTGCGTGGGGTCGGCCCCGCGGGGCACCCGTACCAGCATCGCCTCCTCACTGAGTCGGCCGTATCGCCGCCGGAACAGCGGCGCGGTCAGGATCTGCTCGAACGACGCGTGGTCCTCGAGGAGTGCCTCACGGATCAGATCGAGTCCGGCCTTGGGCGGCATCCAGATCCCGGCGGCGATCATCGACGCACCGGGTTCGAGGTGGAGGTAGAATCCTGCGCCGCCACGCACCGCCTGCCCGACCCCGCGGCCGGCGTCCTGGTGATAGCACCAGCACGAGGCGTGGGTCTTGTACGGCGACTTGTCCTTCCCGAACCGCACGTCGCGATGGATCCGGAACATCGAGCGCTTCGGGTCGCCGTGGATCTCCGGCATCTCCTGGGCGAGGATCACGTCGAGTTCCTCGATGCATGCCCGCATCGGTGCCTGCACCAGGTGGGTGTAGCGGTCCTTGTGTGCGAGGAACCAGTCGCGGCGATTGTTGCGCCCGAGTTGTGTGAGGAAGGTGAGCGCCGCCGGCTCGAAGCATCGCCACGAGGGGGGGGCTGGAGGTTGGCTTGGTCGTGGCATCGACGGGCTCCGGGCGATAAACGGGGGACCGCATCATATTAGTGGTGTCGTGACCACGACTCCGCCCGCCTCCGCTCCCGGCAGCGCCCGCACGGGCGAATTGCCGATCATTGTCCCCAGAGCCACCGGTCCGGTCGACCGGTTGGCACTGCCGGGACCGCGAGCCGTGCTCCTCGTCGTCCTGCTCGTCCGGATCGCCCTGATCGCGGCCCTTGCCGTGACGGTCGTCGCCGATCACGAGGGCCTTCCCATCGGGCTGCCCCTCGTCATGACCGTGCTCGGTGGGGCGACGCTGGCGCTGATCTGGCTTGGCGTCGACCTGAGTGCCGGCCGGATGCCCTCCCCCGATCGGCTGCTCTTCCAGTTCGGTGTCGATGTGGTCCTGGTGACCGGGCTGGTGGCGTACACGCGCGGCACCACCACGCCACTCGCCGCGCTCTACATCACGACGGTGGCCAGCTACGCGGTCGTGCTGCCGGTCGGGCGCGGCCTGATCGCCGCGATCGCGAGTGCGTGCAGCTATATCCTGGTGACGTTGCTGTTCGGCAGCGAGCCACCGGGGCTCGAGTTCTGGACCCAGGTCGGCGTGATCGGTTTCGTCGGCGCGACGATCGCCGTCCTCGGCCATCGGCTGGCGACGGCCGCGGCCCAGCAGCGGAGCCTGGCCCAGGCGTTGGCCCAGGTCCGGATGGAGGCCGACGAGATCCTTGCCACGATTCAGTCGGGTGTGATCACGATCGATGGCGAGGGTCGGCTCGCCTACATCAATCCGCGGGCACGCCGGATCCTGGGCGGCACCGGCTTCGCGACAGGGGAGCCGGTCCTCGAAACGCTGCGGGCCCGATCGCGTGACCTGCATGCGGCGATCCTCCGCGGCATCACCGATGGCGCCCGGGTCCAGCGGGCGGAAGCCTCGGTGCGCCGGGCGGACGGCACCCTCTTCCCGGTCGGGGTGAGCACCACGACGTTCATGCGCCCGGGTGGCGAGCAACCGTCCGTTACCGCCATCTTCACGGATATCAGCGGCCTCAAGCGGTTGCAGGAATTCCGGCTCCGGGCCGAGCGACTCGAGGCCGTGGCGGCGCTTTCGGCATCGTTGGCCCACGAGATCCGGAACCCGCTCATGGCCATCCGCAGTGCGGTCGAGCAGCTCGCCTCGCGGGTCGACGATGGCGACGAGGACGATCAGGTGCTCGCCACCCTGGTCATGCGGGAGAGTGAGCGGCTCAATCGGCTGTTGAGCGAGTTTCTCGATTTCAGTCGGGTGCGGGCCACCAGCTTCGAGGAGATCGACCTCTTCGAGCTGGTCACGGACGCGATCGGGATGGTGCGTTCCCACCCCGACCTGGTCGGGGTCACGCTCAAGGTCGATGGTGAATCGACCATGATCGAGGGGGATCCGGACCTGTTGCACCGGGTCGCGAGCAACATCGTGCTCAACGCGGCCCAGGCGCTCGGCGGGCGCGGCACGGTGCGGGTCGAGGTCGGCCTGGCGGTGCCAGGCGAGGGGCCGAGCGGGCCGGTGGTCCCGCGGGCCAAGCTGGTGATCCAGGACGACGGGCCGGGGATTCCCGAATCGGTACGCGATCGGTTGTTCGAGCCGTTCGTCTCGGGACGTCCGGGTGGCACGGGCCTTGGCCTCGCGATTGCCCAGCGCGCGGTGGCGAGTCATCGCGGGGTGATGCTGGTGGACACGGCGGCGAACAGCGGGACCACCTTCTCCATTTTCCTCCCCGTCATCGGGGACAGAGGGGATGTGACATGAGTCAGCAGGCATCGGTGCTGGTGATCGACGACGAGACAGGGATCCTCGACACCCTGCGCATCCTGCTCAAGAAGGAGGGCTTCGAGGTCACCGTGGCCCAGGGCGGCAAGGCGGGGCTGGAGGCGATCCGGACCGCGACCCCGGACATTGTCCTCACCGATGTGCGTATGCCCCAGGTCACCGGCCTCGACATCCTGCAGGCGGTCAAGGACTTCGACCCGATGACGCCGGTCCTCCTGATGACGGCGCAGGCCTCGCTCCAGAGTGCGATCCAGGCGGTCAATGCCGGCGCGTTCTACTATCTCCAGAAGCCGTTTGCCAATGACGAACTGATCGCGATCCTGCGCCGGGCCTGCGAGTTCCGCCAGATTCGGGTCGAGAACAAGCAGCTCAAGCAGGAGATCCGGCGTGCCGGGGGGGGGGCACGCGATGGACTCAAGCGCCCGATCGGGAAGTCACGCCGGTTCCTCGAGATCCTGCGCCTCGCCGAGCAGATCGCGCCGACCGATTCGACGGTCCTGATCGGGGGCGAGAGCGGGACCGGCAAGGAGGTGCTCGCGCGGTACCTCCACGATGCCTCGAACCGGGCGGCCGATCCCTTTCTCTCGATCAATTGCGGGGCGCTGCCCGAGACGCTGCTGGAGAGCGAGTTGTTCGGGCATGTGAAGGGCTCGTTCACCGGGGCGGTGCGGGACAAGCAGGGTCTCTTCGCGGCGGCCCGGGGGGGGACCTTCTTCATGGACGAGGTCGGCGAGATGCCGGCGTCGTTGCAGGTCAAGCTGCTCCGGGTGCTGCAGCAGCGCGAGGTCATCCCGGTCGGGGCCACCGAGGCGATCCCGGTCGACGTGCGGATCATCGCGGCGACCAATCGTGACCTGGAGGAGGAAGTCCGGCGCGGCAACTTCCGGAGCGACCTCTTCTATCGGCTCAACGTGATCCCGCTCGATCTCCCGCCGCTCAGGGATCGTCGCGATGACCTGATCCTGCTGATCGACTATTTCCTGCAGGAGTTGGCGGGCGAGGGCGAGGAGCCGAAGGCGCTGGCGGCCGAGGCGATGGATGCGGTGATGGTGTACGAGTGGCCCGGCAACGTGCGCGAGTTGCAGAATGCGCTGGAGCACGCCGTGGTGCTCTCGAACGGTTCGTTGCTCGACGCGAACCACCTGCCCAGCCGGATCACCAGCCGGAAGAAGGAGCCGCTCGTGGCCGAGCGGAACCAGCCGAACCCGTCGCTGGACCTGGTCGAGCGGGCGTACATCATGTTCGTGCTCCAGGCGGAGGGTGGCAACAAGACGCGGGCAGCGGAGGTGCTGGGGATCGATCCGAGCACGCTGTACCGGAAGCTGTCGCGCTACGAGGGCACCGAGGTCACCAAGTAGGTGGCCCGCCTCGCGGCAGTCGTGCTTGCGGTGTTCGGTCTGCTGCCGATTGCCAACTGGATCGCCGGCGGTCACGACGCGCCGTGGTATGGGGAGCGCCTCGCGCTCTGGGGCTCGGGCGCTGCGATCATCGTCGGCGTGGCGGCGATCGGATTCATCCTGCTCCGGAAGCAGCCCGCGCTCTGGCCAGCTGGCCGGTGGGACCGCTTCGCGGCGCGGTGGGAGCGTGCCGGTTGGCGCGGCGACCTGCTGATCGCCCTCGCCGGCTTCGCGCTCTATCTCGCGGTGGCGTACTTCGTGCTTTCCGCGCGTCCGCTCCTGATCGACGAGATCATCCAGCTTTTCCAGGCGAAGATCTTTGCCGGCGGTCGACTCTGGTTGCCGGCCGCCGAGCATCCGGAATTCACCGGCGCAATGCATCTGCTCGACATGTCGGGGAAGGTCTACGGCCAGTTCCCGGCGGGTGGTCCCGCGATGCTGGCGATCGGCGTGCTGCTCGGGGCTCCGGCGATGATCGGTCCGTTGGCGGCGGCCGGAGCCGTGTTCGCGTTCGGGCGCCTGCTCCGGATCGTCGAGCCCGGTCGCGGGACGGCGCTCGCGGCGGTGCTGCTGTTCGCGTTCGCCCCGTTCACGGCGTTCCTCGCGGGTTCGATGATGAACCATGTGACCACGATGGCGTGGTTGGTCGGTGCGGCATGGGCGCTCGCGGTGATCACGGCGAGCGACGTGCCGCGACGAGGGCCGGCGTGGGCCCTCGGGCTCTGCCTGGGTATCGCGGCCACGATCCGTCCGCTCGATGCGGCCGTGTTCGCGCTGCCGGCCGGCGCATGGCTGCTCTGGCGCACCACGCGCGACCGGCGCCAGCTCGGCCCGTTGCTCGTGAGTGGGCTTGGGGTGGCGCTGCCGCTCATCGCCTTGATGCTGGTGAACAACGCGTGGACGGGTGATCCGCTCCGCTTCGGCTATATCGAGTTGTGGGGCAAGACGCACGAGCTGGGGTTCCACGAGGCACCGTGGGGATTCGCGCACACGCCGGCGCGTGGTCTCGAGTTGATCAACCTCTACCTGCTCCGCCTGCAGACGTACTTCCTCGAGACGCCGGTGCCGGCGTTGCTCTTTGCCACTGGTGCCCTGGCGCTGGCCCCTCGTCCGACCAAGCCGTTCGATCGCTGGGTGCTGGTGTCATCGGGGTTGTTGCTGGTGGCCTACTGGGCCTACTGGCATGACGGCTTCTATCTCGGGCCACGGTTCATGTTGCCGCTCGCACCGTGGCTGGCGTGGTGGACCGCGCGCTTCCCGGGGGTGCTCCGGGCGCGGGGGGTGAGCCTGCTGGCCGAGCGGACGGTTGTGTTGGCCGGTGTGCTGGCGCTCGTGATTGGTGCGCTGCAACTGCTGCCGATCCGGGTGACACAGTACCGGAACGGGATGCTCACGATGCGGCTGGATGCGGCGGCGGCGGCGGAGCGGGCGGGGATTCACGGCGCGGTGATCCTGGCGCGCGAGACGTGGGGGGCCCAGCTGATCGCACGGATGTGGGGGCTGGGTGTTTCGCGAACCGAGGCGGAGCAGATCTACCGGACTACCGACTCGTGTGCGCTCGATACCGCGATTGGTCAGGTTGAGCAGTCGGGGGGGGGAGCCGCGGCACTCCGGGACCGCGTGGCGCCCCTCCGGGCCGACTCAGCGCGGCTGGTGATACCGCAGCTCTCGCCCGACACCACGCTTCACGGAATACCCGGTACCGAGTGGGGGGAGCGCTGCACACGTAGGGTACTCGAGGATCGAGCGGGGACCACCCTCTACGCACCGCTGCTGCTTCTCGAGGGTGGCGAGAACATCTGGATCCGGGATCTGCACGGTCGGGACGCCCTGTTGCCGGACTCGCTGCAGGCCCGGGAGTGGTGGCTGGTGACGAAGGCGACGGGTCCCGGTAGCCCGCTCCGGATCGAGCGCATCAATCGCGATTCGGCGCGGGCGGAGTGGCAGGCAGGGAGTGAGTAGGTGCGGGTGAGGTGGGCGGAGACCGCACCGCGCGACCGCGTGCTATTGGTGCTCGCGGTCGTCATCGCCCTCTCCACGCTCTGGAATGTCCATCTGCATGAATGGTACGCTCACGACGAAGGGACCCTGATGGGTGCCGCGATTCGGGTCGGAGCAGGGCTGGTTCCGCACAGAGACTTTGGTCACCCCTACACCGGTATGGACCCACTACTCCACCTGATCTTCATGCAGATCTTCGGCGAGAGCATGGCCGGGATTCGCACAGGATTTGCGTTCATCGCGTCGGCGTGGCTGGTCGGCACTGTGGCGTGGATCGCGTCGCGTCAGGGACTGGCGATCGCGAGTGGAGCGGCACTGGTGCTCGGGGGTTGGGCCTTCGCGGTCTATCCAGCGGCGATGCCGTCCTGGTATGTGGGGATGCTGGTTGCGGCGAGCCTGGCGGTGCTCATGGGCGGGACCGCGATCCCATCACGATCTCGGCTGTTGAGTGCGGGAACATTGCTTGGGCTTGCCCTCGGATTCAAGGTCACGGCCAGTTACGCGATTGCCGGTGTGGCCCTGTGGCTGATGCTGGAACGAACTCCATCCGACAGGAAGTGTCGGGTGAGTGTTCTCGCAATGGTGTCGGTCGGTACAGCCGCTCTGGTCGTCTTGCTGGGTCACCAGTTCAACGCTCGGAACGGTGTCCACCTCTTGCTACCTCCAGCACTCGTGCTAGCGGCGGTGCTTTTCTCGGAGGTCTCGGCTGCCAGGAAGGGCGTTACTCTCTTCGGCACGGAAGTCGGACAGTTGTCAACATTGGGATTCGGCGTCGCCGTCGGGGGGGCACCAATGGCGATATGGATGATCGTGACCGGTGCAGCCGCTCCATTCATCGCGTCAGTCACGGGTGTCGCGGGGCTCCGAGGTGAGTTCGCCAGCATCCCGATGCCCCCAGTGAGTTCGATCCTCCTCGCGGGCCTGGCTCTCGGTGCAGTGGCTGCACTCTCGCGACTTCGTGACCGAGCCTGGATCTCTACGGCACTCATCATGGTGGGGCTGTTCGCCTTGGCATGGGTCTCCGCTCGGTGGCATCGAGGGGTCTGGTTGACCGTCCGGGGGCTGGTTCCACTCGGAGTTGGCCTGATCCTTCTTGGCAGGTCTCGGGGATGGCGGACCGTCGGTAGTGGTGCAACCCTGGTGGTGTGCGTGCTGGGCTGGATGGTGCTGACCCAGTTCCCATTCGGAGCGCCGGTCTACTTCAGCTATCTCGTGCCGATGCTAGTCATGATCACGGGCAGTTTGTTGTTCACCACAGCGGACAGTCGCCGTTTCACGACGGTGCTGCTGTTCGGGATCGGCTTGTTCGGCATACTTCAAGTTGTCCCTGGTTCTCTCGCTGCGATGGGGCAGTCACGGGCGAGAGGAGATCGCCTCGCATATCTCACGAGCACCCGAGGACACCTCATGGTCCCCGAGACAGATTCAGCTTCCTTTGCACGCATCGTTTCCGTGATCGATTCCATCTCCCCGGCCAGTACACCGATTTGGGCCGGACCAGATAGTCCCGAAATCGCCGTCCTTGCCAAACGAGAGGAGCTCAATTTGGCGCCCTTCGGATTTCTCAGCGGCCAGACTGGTCCCGATCTCAAACAGTTGCCTCGCGACGTGGTGGTGGTCATTCACCGCGACCCGGCGTTCTCGCCACCGCTATCGGATTCGCTCGTGGCGCAGATCGAGGCTGTCTTGCCCTCTCGCCATGATTTCCCGAGGTTCATCGTGTTCGGGAGAATGTGAGTGCGGGCGCTCCTTGAGCACCCATGGGTGTATTCGGCATGGCAGTTCCCCTTCGTGGGGCAGAAGGTGGCATCCTTCCGGCGCCACAACGACCTGTCTGCCATCGGATCAGTGCTCGACGTGGGTTGTGGACCTGGCACCAACGCGGGGATGTTTCCCCACGCTCGATACCTCGGAGTCGACCTGGACCCGGCCTACGTCAAACGTGCAACCGCCCGGTTCGGGCCACGGTTTGCCGTGGGTGACGCCGCGGCGTTGGACGTGAAGGGCTTCGCACCGGTGGACGCGATGCTTGTCAACAGTCTCTGCCACCATCTGACGGACGACCAACTGCGTTCGATGCTCGTCCGGACAGAACTCGTTGCGCCGGGTGGCTACTTGCACCTGATTGATCTGCACCTGCCCGGCCGGGGCATTCCCGAGTACCTCGCACGCGCCGATCGTGGCGAACACCCGCGTTCGCGTTTGCACCTCAGCGGGATCGTGGCGGAGCGGTGGGAGATCGATGTCGAAGATCCATTCTGGCTGACCGTGGCAGGTGTGCGATTGTGGGCGATGGTGTACATCCGCGCGAAACCGAGGAGTTGAGATGCGAGTGAGCGTGGCGATCCCGGTGTACAACGAGGCAGGTGGCATCGACGAGCTGATCCGTCGCGTTGATGCTGCGCTTGACCAGCTCCCGGTCGATGCACATGAGATCGTGATCGTTGACGACGGCAGTGAGGATGCGACCCGCGCGCTCCTGATCGCTGCATGCGAGCGCACCAGTCGACTGCGGGTGATCTTTCTCTCCCGCAATTTCGGCCACCAGGCGGCGCTCACGGCCGCGCTCGACGCCGCAGTGGGAGACGTTGTGGCGGTGATGGACGGTGACCTCCAGGACCCGCCGGAAGTGATCCCCAGCATGATGCAAGCCCACCTGGACGGAGCTGACGTGGTCTACGCCATACGCGTCGGTCGGAAGGAGGCATTGCCGCTCCGTATGGCCTACTCGCTCTTTTATCGGCTGCTGCGCTCCGTCGCTCATCTCGACATCCCCCGCGATGCCGGAGACTTCTCTCTGCTGTCACGACGTGCGGTGGATCAGTTCCGCGCCCTCCCGGAACGCCACCGGTTCCTCCGCGGGCTCAGGGCTTGGGTTGGTTTCACACAGGTCGGCATCCCCGTGGAGCGAGGTGCCCGTTTCGCCGGTCGATCGAAGTACAGCCTTCGCTCCCTGATCCGGCTCGCGCTCGACGGGCTCTTTTCCTTCACGACCTGGCCGATCCGTGCGGCGATGGTGCTGGGGGCCGTGGCCATCCTGCTCGCAGCGGGTTTCTCGATCTACGCGGTTGTGGTGCGGCTCCTCGTGGGCAGCGTGCCGGCAGGTTTCACGGCGCTTGTGGTCGTCACCGTCTTCCTCTCAGGCGTAAACCTGTTCTTCCTGGGGGTCGTCGGTGAGTACGTCGGACGCATCTACGATGAGGTGAAGCAGCGACCACACTACGTCATCGACCGGGAGTTGCGCGGGAGCGACACGAGTGGATGAGGCGTACGCCAAGGTCTATGGCGAGCTGGCTCGGACACATTGGTGGTGGCGGGCCCGAGACCGGGCGATCGAGGCGGGCCTCAACGAGCTGGTATTGCCGGAGCGTGGCTGCCGCATTCTCGATGTCGGCTGCGGTGATGGCAGACTCTTCACGCTGCTGGAACGATTCGGTGAAGTGTCGGGACTCGAACCGGATCCGAACACCTTCGGTGCCCCTCCGCCGGATCCACGGATCCGGCATACGCCGTTCGTGGAACCGCTTCCCTTTGACGGCCCATTCGATCTCGTGACGTTATTCGATGTCCTGGAGCATCTCGAGGACCCGGTCGCCGCGCTCAGACTCGTGGCGCATTCGCTTAGGCCCGGCGGGATCGTGTTCGTGACGGTGCCAGCGTTTCGGGCCCTCTGGACCAACCACGACGTCATCAACCACCATCGGACCCGATACGCCATCGGACAGCTCCAGGCCGAGTTCCGGGCGGCCGGATTGACGCCGACTGGTCATGCTTACCACTTTCAGGGTCTGGTGATTTCCAAGCTGCTCTCCAGGCTCCGGGAGCGAGTGCTGCCAAGCTCTCCCGTACCTCCCGCACGGCCTCACGGGGTGGTGAACGCTGCGGTCGAAAGATGGTTTGGCCTCGAACGACGGCTCATGCGTCCCTTCCGGACCTGGCTCCCAGGGACGAGCCTCTTCGCCATTGGAGCAAAAGCGTCGGACTGACACTTGGCTGTCCGACATGGTCCGACCTCGATTCATCTGGGTCCATCCTTGATCCGGAGTGCTCCATGTTGGGACCGTCAGGTCCCGAAGTCCCTCGGTGGATACGAGCCCGTCTCCACTCAGGGTCCCACAGCGTCACACACCAGGCTGCATTGTCGCGCCCCTGCCTGCAGCGGGGCGGTCCGTCCCCGCGCGCGGGGCGCGCTCAGGATCCGAGGGTACGCCAGCATGTGCCCTCAACCCATCACTTCGGTTATGTTCCGATGCCGACCGTTCTCCGAATCGACGGGTTCCTGGTCCGGGTGCACGGGCCGCCCCGCGAACATCCACCGCCGCACGTGCACGTCGAACGCGATGGTGGGGGGATGTCGGTGATCCGGCTTGGGGACTCGGTTGTTCCACCGACGCTCTGGTGGGTGGTGGGCATGAGTCGGCGTGATCAACGACGCGCACTCCGGCTTGTCCTGAAGCATCACGACCTTCTGCTCGCGACCTGGGAGCGCATCCATGGCGACCCGACGACTGACTGAGCGCGACATCGACGAGCAAATTCTCGCCGCCAAGGCACGAACCACGCGCGCACTCCACCTCGAACCGCGCGCTGAATCGATTCGATACTCGAGCCGGCGCCGTGAGCTGCTGCTCTCGCTCACCAACGGCGTCGTCCTCAACATGCCGGTTGCGCTGGTCCCGGGGCTCGAGCATGCGACACGCACCGCCCTCAGCGACATACGGATCATCCCCGGTGGATTCGACGTCCGATGGGAATCGCTCGATGTCGACCTCGGCGTGTCGCAACTTGTGGTCCTTGCGCTCGGACGGACGCTCGTGTCACGTGCCGGTGGGACGGTCGCAGGAGCTCGGACCAGTCGGGCCAAGGCGACAGCAGCACGACGAAATGGCGCCAAGGGCGGCCGGCCAAGGACGCGGAAGTAGGGGCCGGGGTTCGGCATCACGGTCGCGGCTCGGCCCGACGCAGCAAGCCCTCGAAACTCTCCTGACCGATCGCGATCCCGTCGCGCGCCACCGCCGCGGCTCGCGCCGAATCACCCACCTGCAACAGGCATTCGCCGAGCTTCGCGCGCAGTTGGGTGCGGGTGGGTTCCACCGCCAATCCCGACGCCATCACCGGTACCGCCTCGGCACAGCGCCCCTGCCGCCGGAGTAACTGGCCCAGGGCCTCGTGCACCATCGCACTCTGTGGCCAAAGGGTGATCGAGCGTCCCAGGTACGCCTCCGCTGCGAGGCTGTCACCTCGAAACCGTGCATCGATGCCTCTCACATACCAGGTCCGATAGACCGCGGGAGCATCTGCGGTCAGCGTGCGGAAAAACCTTTCCGAGTCGTGCCACACCGGCACCCGCACAGCCGAACGGACCGTGAACAGGAGTGTGACCGCCACCGCGAGCGCCCCGATGATGCGCTGCGATCCGGGCTTCAGCACAGCACCGACCCCCGCGAAGACCAGCATGAGCCCGATGCTCGGCAGGAAGAGCAGCCGCTCCGCCAGCATCACGCCGGCGGGGAACACCAACGACGACGACGGCACCCACGTCACCCCGATCCACCAGAGACCGAGCGCTGCCACTGGCACCGGCTTCCACCAGCGAACGATTGCCACCAGGGCCGCAACCACCACCAGGAACCCCAGCACGTTGGCCAGCCCGATCGGGAGCCCCACACCAAGTTCCGGGGGACCGTACTCGCCTTGCAGGTGCCACGGCGCCACCAGCAATCGCACAAAGTCGGGCAGCACACCCAACGAGGTCACCACCCGCCCGACCACCCCGAGTGATGCGAGGATCGGCAATGGCGTCTCACCGCCCACCGAGCCAGTGACGATGGTGCGGATCAGGAGCAGCATCACCGTCAGCAGCACCAGCGGTGTCGCCAGCCGCATCGCATCACGACGCGCGAGGCGCCGCGGCAGCAGCAGATGCTGACCCAGGAGCAGGGCGGGGAGCACAAACCCCTGTTCCTTCGACAGCGCGGCGAGCACCTGTGCACCGAGCAGCAACGGAATGGTCCCCCCGGTCACCCCGTGCACTGTGGCTCGGTGCCACACCAGCGCTCCCCCGATCAACCCGAGCGCCGTCAGCATCTCGGCCTGCCCGACCACCGAGGCCACCACCTCGACGTGCACCGGGTGCGCCGCGAAGAGCGTACCGACAATCACGGCGATCGTCGGGTTCTCGGTCAACGCCAGCACCAGTCGCACGATCAGGACGCAGACGAGGGCATAGAGCGCCAGGGAGGTGGCATGAAACACAGCCCCCCCCCCCAATGTTGCCTCAACGCCCAGCAGGACCGAGGTGATCGGCCGCCACAGCCCGCTCGGCCAGTAGGTACGTGTGACCAATGCCCCCCAGTCGACCGGCACCTGATAGCGGGCGTCCTTGAGGAGGATTTCGGCGGCGTCATAGACCAGGCCGTTCCGGACGACCAGTCCCATCGCGGCCAGCGCGACAACCACGGGCACCCAGGTACGCCACTTCGTCAAAAGAGGCGCTCCCCCGTCGGTTCGGGCGGCGGTGGCAGTGCCACGCTGCCTGGCGGTGCCCCGACCCGATCCGCACTGTCGGCGATCGCGGCGTAGCGTGTCAGGATCGCGTGCGCGCGGTCGAGGACGTCGTCGAGCCGCCGCTCACCCTTCGCCTCGAGCGCCAGGGCGGCACCCAGCCGGGCGCTTGCCGCCGCCTCACGGTATTGGCCCAGGTACACCTGGCAGGCGACCAGCGAGGCGCGGCCAGACGGCACGTTCGGGCTCAGTGCCAAGCCCTGGTGGTAGAGCTCCATCGCCGGGTAGCAGTTCCCCGCGATCCGGTAGTGATCGGCGAGCTCGAGATAGACCGGCCAGCCGGGCGGATAGAGCGCGATCGCCTGGCGATACTCCGCCTCGGCCGGCCCTTTCGCCCCGCCGGCGAAGAGCACCTCGGCCCACGCCCAGTGTGCTCGGTAGCTGAGTGGGGCATCGATCACCGTCTGTCGCCAGAGCGTCGCCTGATCATGCCAGACCCGCTGCCGAGATGTGGAGCGCGAGACGCCAAGGATCAGGAAGATACCGATGCCCACGGTGGCCACCGCCCGCGCCACTCGGCTGTCGCTCCCCTCGAGCTGGAGCCACCCGGCATGAAGCAGCGCCACACCACCGAGCACGAAGCCGATCGAGCCGAGGAAGAGTGTCCGCTCGGCGAGCACGATCCCGGTCGGGACGAGGACGTTGTGAACCGGACCGAGCCCGATCGCGAGCCACGCCGCCCCGAACGAGGCAACCGGCAGGCGGTGGCGGCAGCGAAGCAGGATCACGAGGGCGAGCAGGAGGAGCGCCACACCCACGGCCTGTTCAAGCCCGAATCCCGCGGCCGGGATGATCTCCCGGGGCGAGTAGTCAGCCTGCAAGTGCTGCGGCCAGATCAGCAGGCGGAACCACTCGGGCACCACGCCGAGCATCGTCAGGGCGCGGCCGCCCAGACCCGAATCGACCAGCCCCTCGGCGACAAAGCTCCCTCGGGTGTTGCCAGCCAGCACCACGCTTCGGAGCATCACCATCCCCACGATGCTCAAGGTCGCCCCACCGATCACCAGGGCGTGATCACGGAGTCGGGCCCGGAGCGGCCGGGGCTCATCCAGAATGCTCCACTCCATCGCCGCGATGATCACCGGGATCACCAGCGCGTGCTCCTTGACGAGCATCGCCACTATATAGGTGACGATCATCCCGACCCCCCACCAGCCACCGGTCGAACGTCCGGCAATCCGTCGGTCGTACCACGCCGTCACCATCAGGACCGCGATCAGCGCCACCACCAGCTCGGCCTGATTCACCGCGACCGCCACCGCCTCGACGTGGACCGGATGGACCGCGAACAGCGCGGCGACCAGCCAGGCCAGGCCAGCGGGGAGGAGCCGCCGGGCCAACCGCCATACCGCCAGGACCACCCCGGCATAGAACGCCGTGCTGACCAGTCTGAAGACGAGAGGGGCTCCTCCGCCGACCAGCCACTGGATCGCGAAGCCGAAGATCGTGAGCGGCCGGTACAATTCCCTCGAATGGGGCTCTGGCCAGTAGGCCTCGAGGAAGCCGTGCCACGCTGCCCCGATCGAGTGAGCCGTGGCGTTGTTGAAGATGATCGGCAGGTCGTCCTGGACCCATTGATTGGCCCAGCCGCTCCAGGTCGCGGCCAGCACAAGGAGCAGGAGCCCCCCGAGGGCGAGTGCTCGCACTTGTCGGGGTCGGTTCGTTGGTGGCTCGGTCATGGCACGCCGGGGTGGATGGTGGCGGATTCGGGGGCTCAGGACTCAAAACCCTTGCAGAGTCCAACGGTTTGCCGTTCAAGCTGGCGCGGCGGTTCCTGGCTACCGATGGCGCAAGTTATTGCCATGAAGGGAGTTGGGGAATGGCAAGCAGGTTGGCACGGAGGGTGCGAAAGGAATGGACGGGGACCGGGGTCCGAACGACTCCCGGACATTGAACTCGGTTCATCCCTTCGATTCAACTCACTCTGGGAGATCTCGGACATGCTTTCCAACCGCAAGGGCTTCACCCTCATCGAGCTGCTGATCGTGGTCGTGATCATCGGCATCCTGGCCGCCATCGCGATCCCGAAGTTCGCGGCAACCAAGGACAAGGCCAAGCTGGCCTCGGTCAAGACCGACCTGCGCAACATGATGACCGCGCAGGAAGCGTACTTCTCCGACTTCAACACCTACGGCTCGTTTCCGCAGCTGCAGGCCGCGAGCAACTTCTCGCTCTCGGCTGGCAACACGATGACGGTCACCGGCGTCGCCAGCGGCTACACGGGCACCGCCAGCAACGCATCGATTTCCTCGACGATCAAGACCTGCACGGTGCAGGTTGGGGCCACCGCCGCCTCGACCGTCGACGGTGTGACGATCTGCTCGTAAGGATCGCACAACTGTCTCGTGGGCGGTCGGTGGCCACGCCGTCGGCCGCCACCGGGGCAGGCTGGACCAAAGTCGAGTCAGTGATGGCTTTCTCTCTGGGGGATCCCGTGGTGCGTCAAGAGAGTCGTAGAAGCGGTTTCACCCTGATCGAGCTGCTGATCGTGATCGTGATCATCGGGATCCTGGCGGCGATCGCCGTCCCGAAGTTCGCCGCCACCAAGGACAAGGCGAAGCTCTCCGCGATCAAGAGCGATGTCCGGAACCTGATGAATGCGCAGGAGGCCTACTACGTCGACAACCTGGCCTACACGACTGCGATCACGACCTTCTTCCCGAGCGCCGGGAATCTCGTGACCCTGACGGCGAATGCCTCCTCGTACACGATCTCGGCCACCAACGCCTCGATCAGCACCGGGTACAATCGGTGCGACGTCGAGGTGGGAACCGGCACTCTGGACGACAGCAAGATCATCTGCAGCTGACGGACCGACACTGAACGCCACGAGCCCCCCGCGCGATCGTGCGGGGGGCTCGCGTTCGTTTGCGCAACCCGCCGGCAGCGACCCGTGGCATCGTACCGACACTCTCTCTCCCGAGGTGTCGTCCGATGCACCACCACCCTCTCCGCGGCACCTCGCTCATCGAGTTGATCGTGGCGCTCCTCATCCTTGAGTGTGCCGGCCTGATCGCCGTGACCGCCGCCCTCCAGGTCGGCCGGTCCAGGGCCCGCCTCCAAGAAGGCACGGCATTCGACCTCGCCCGACTCGACACCCTCGCCCTGGTCGAGACCGACTCCGCCTGTCTCTCCGCGCCGACGCCGACGGCGGTCCGGGTGGTCCTGCCGGGTGGCCGTGGGCGCCCTGCCCTCGACACGCGCGTCGGTTGCGGCCGGTGACCCGCCGAGGCTTCTCCCTGATCGAGATGGTGGTGGTGGTCACGATCATCGGCTTCCTGGTCCTCGGCACCGGATTCACCCTCGCGGCGGCCGCGAGGACCACCCGGACGGCGGTCGAGGGGCTCGGTCATGCCCGTGACCTCACGACCACCCTGGCGCTGCTCCGTGTCTCGACCATGGGCGCCGACAGCGCCGATCTCACGGTCGGCATACGCGATACCCTCGATTTCGATCGTCGAGTGGGGGAGGGCGCCCCCTGCGCATCTGGGGGGGGGGTGGTGGTGATGGCCGACCTGTCCGGCGGATTCGAGCGCCCGCCCGAGGCCGGCCGCGACCAGCTCCTGATCCTCACCGCGCTCGAGCCGGCGATATGGGATCGTCGGCCCCTCCTCGGGGTCGCCACCAGTCGATGTCCCGACCTCACGCCCGCCCTGGCACTCACCACCGCGCCGGGCGCCCCGGCGCTGTGGCTCCGGATCGTGACGCCGGTCCGGCTGCGCGCCTACCGCTCCGGCGGGGCGACGTGGTTGGGCCTCGAGGACAGGGGGGGGCCGGCCACGCTGCAACCGTTCGCAGGGCCCATCACACGGTCGCTCCGGGCCACCATCCTGCCCGGGCGGCTCCGGGTCGGGATCGGTGGCGACGCACCGCCGATCACGATTCCGCTCGGGGTGCCGCGCTGATGCTGCCGTTCGCCCTGCTCACCCTGGTCCTGGTCGAGGCCGCTGCGGCGCTCGCGCTGAGTGCCCTGCTCTCGACCGCGCGCCTCGTCGCGGAGCGGCGGAGTACGATCGAGGCCGAGCTGGTCCTGGAGCATGTTCTGGCGGAAGTCCGGGTTGCCGGGGATTCCGCCACGGCCGCGCTCCCACCCGGGGGGGGAACCGCCCTGCCCGTCCCGGCCATTCCCGGCTGGCGGGCAACGGCTCAGGCTCGACGTGCCGATACTCTCCCCTTGGCAGCACTCACCGTCGTGGTGTGGCGGGAGGACGGGGCCGGGAGGCCACTGGTGGAACGACGCACAACCCTTCTTCTTTCGATCCTGTCCGCCGATACTGCCACCATGCTGGACAACCGACCCCGCTGGTAAGGGTCGCTGGCACGAGTGGTGCGATCCCGAGAGGGATCACCGGGAGGCAACTTCCGGATCCGCCCGGGGGCACACAGCCGTAAGTGGCACCCGGACAATGGGTTGAAGGCATCGGCCTCGCTTGACTTCGCTGGTCTCGTGATGGTAGAGTGTCTCTTCCTCTCACTGCACAATCCGGGCTCCTATGGCGCTCTTCCCGCGCGCTCGCTCCACGGTGGGTCTCGACATCGGCAGCGGGTACATCAAGGCAGTCGTGATCGGCCACGGGTCAGGAACCCCCGTGATCGAGAAGGTTGCCCTCGCCTCCCTCGCCGATGATGCCATCGTCGAAGGCGAAGTGATGGACCCCCGCCTGGTGGCGAACACCGTCCGTGATCTCCTCGGTGCCGCACAGATCAAGACCCGAGACGTTGTCGTGGCCGTCGGCGGTCGCGATGTCATCATCAAGAAGATCCAGATGGATCGCATGAAGGAGACGGAAGCCCGCGAGGTGATTCGCTGGGAAGCCGATCAGCACGTCCCCTTCGATCCCGAGAACGTCGAACTCGACTTCCAGATCCTCAATCCCGACGGCGACGGCCTGCAGATGGATGTGCTGCTCGTCGCCGCGAAGCGCGAACTGGTCGAGTCGAAGCTCGCCCTGCTTGGCGAGAGCGGCCTGGATGCCAAGGTGATCGACGTCGAGGCCTTCGCACTGCACAACGCCTTCGAGCACAATTATCCCGACGCGATGCGCGGCGTGGTCGCGCTCGCGAACGTGGGGCACGAGACCACGGTCGTGAACCTGCTCGAGGACGGCGTGCCGATCCTGACCCGCGACCTTCCGATCGGCGTCCGTCGGTTGCGCGAGGACTTGCAGCGCGAGCGCGGCATGCCGGCCGATGCCGCCGACCGGGTGGTCCGCGGCATCGATCTCGATGACGCGCTGGCCCCGTTGGTCGTCAATCGCGGCGAGGAACTCGCGATCGGGATCGAACGGGCGGCGGCGTTCCTGCAGACCGGATCTCGCCGGAGTGCGGCGCTCTCCAAGGTCTACCTCACCGGCGGCGGGTCGCGGGTCCCCGGCCTGGCCAGTGCCCTCGCCGAGCGACTCAAGGTGCCGGTCACCCAGGCCCACCCGGTCGAACGCGTCGACACCGCACCCGATGCCTTCATGGGGTACTCGATCGACGAGGTTGCCCCGCTCCTGATGCTGTCGGTTGGCCTCGCGCTCCGGGCGGGCGCATGAGGAGGGCTACCCTGTGATCACCATCAATCTGCGTCCCGGCACCAAGCGCGCCACCAAGGGGGGGGGCTCGCCGTTCGCCGGACTTGGCGCCAAGCTCAAGTCGCTCGGCACCGGCGGTCGTGACCCGCTCCTGATGGGTGTGGCCGCGCTGTGGGCCCTCGTGCTCCTCGGTGGCGGCTACTTCTTCATCACCACCGCCTCGAAGCTCTCGGCGCTCGAACCCGAGATCGAGGCGGCCCGCACCGAGCACGACCGCTACAAGGTGTTCATGCGCCAGAAGCTGGTCGCCGAGCGCGCACGCGACTCGATCCTCGCCCAGATCGGCACGATTTCCTCGGTCGATCGCGAGCGCTATATCTGGCCGCACATCCTCGACGAGATCGGGGCCTCGCTCCCCGAGGGTACCTGGATCACCGAGATCTCCGCCGTGGCACCACCGCCACTCGCCGACACGACGCTGGCGCAGTACCCGGCCCTCCGGATCCTCGGCAAGACCGGCGACCTCGCCAACTACACCACCTTCCTCCGTCGTCTCGAAGCCAGCCCGTGGCTGCAGAACGTGCTGCCGATCGAGGCCAAGACGGTGATCGAGGGGAATCGTGCCCTCACTGCCTTCATCATTCAGGCGACCTACTCGCAGGCCGACTCGTCCATGATCCGGACGGTGCCGATCCTCGAGTCCGTTGGGGAGAACTGAGATGGCCGACACTCCCAAGTCCACCCTCGTCCTCTTCGGCCTCATCGCACTCGGCCTGGGCTACATGGCCTGGACCGGCGACGGGATCTCCGCGCTCGGCTACGACGGGATCTCCACCCGCCGAGAGACGATCGCCGCCAAGCAGGACACCCTGGCCACCATCCTGGCCCAGATCGATACCGCCAAGAGCGATCTCGCCCGCGAGTCGGTCGAGGACGTCCAGAAGCGGACCGAGGCCTACGCCAAGTCCCTGGCCGTGCTCCGCTCGCTGGTGCCGGACCAGCGTGAGGTCGCGAACATCATCGATGATGTCTCCCTGCGCGCCAAGGTCCGTGGCCTCGATGTCTCGAGCTTCGTGCCCTCGCCGCCGCAGGTCGGCCCGGAACCGTTCGACACCTACAGCTATCAGTTCAGCGTGATCGGCCGCTACAACCAGGTCGGCGCGTTCCTGACCGACGTGGCCTCCCTCCGGCGCATCATGGTCCCCACCGAGGTGGTGGTGGTGCGCGCCGCGCCCGACAAGGCCCGCATCTTCGGCGATACGCTCTCGATGCTCGAGGCGCGGTTCAACATCCGCACCTACGTGAAGGCCGTGGCAACCGCGGAGGACTCGCTCAATGGTACGTGAGACACTCCTGATCCTGATGCTCGGTCTGGCCGCCTGCGGCGGCACCGAGGAGGAGCCCGGGCAGTTTGTCGTCGTTCCGGACAGCAGCGCCCCGGCTCCTGGTGCCGCGACGCCGGCAGAGATGGCCGCGACGTCGGCAATGCCGACCGGCTTCGATACCGTCGCCGCCCGGGGTGAGCGCCCACTGCTCCGCGAGTCCTACGGCTGGTCCGGAGGGGGACGCGATCCGTTCCGTCCGCTCCTCACCCTCGCGTTGAGCGGGCCGGACCTGGTCGACCTCAGCCTGGTCTCGGTGATCTATCAGCGGTCCGACCCGTCCCGCTCGATGGCGATCTTCCGCGACAACGGCAGTGGCAAGCGCTACACCGTGTCACCGGGCGATCGCATCCCCAAGGGGGGCAAGCTCCTGGTGGCGAGCATCTCGACCGGCACCGCCACTCTTCGCATGAATGATTTCGGTACCACTCGTGAGCAGACCTACACGATCCGCCAAACCCTGGACGTGACGCCATGATCACCCGTTCCTATGCCTGGCTCCTGCCGGTGGCATTCCTCGCCGCCCCAGTCGCCCCACGTACCGCCCCCGACGCCAAGGTCACTGCCGTGACCCTGTCGCACAGCGGCGGAACCGCTCGCCTCGCCATCGCCCTCGAGGGCACCGTCAAGGTCCGCGACTTCACGCTGACCGAACCGGCCCGGCTGATCCTCGATCTCGAGGGTGCCACGCTCGAGCAGGTCGCCGGCGCCTACGACGGCGTCCAGCGCGGCACCATCCGCGACATCCGCGTTCGCCAGTACGAGGTGAATGTGGTCCGCGTCGTGATGGAATTCGACAAGCTGCCGGCCTACCGCGTCCAGCAGGACGTGCCGGGGCTCATCACGGTGGCCTATGCCGATCAGGCCTTCGGCAACTGGCAGCTCGGGACCGCCCCGGTCACCACCGAGGGCATCGCCCCCGCCGAAACGTCGGACGCGGCCCCGTCGACCCGGGCGACCGATGGGGTGCGGATGCTGGCCATGGACTCGCGTCGCGGCCAGGAGCGCCCAGCGGGCTTCGGCGGCCATGCGGTCCAGGACGAGCCACGCGTCAACATCGACTTCGACGAGACGCCGATGCGCGATGTCGTCGCCCAGTTCGCCGCCTTCAGCGGGCAGGACATGGTGGTCGGACCGGGAGCCGGCGCGATCGTCGTGCAGCACGCGTCGTTCCGCGACAAGCCCTGGTCACAGGCGTTCTTCGCCGTGCTCGCGACCTACGGCCTCTCGGTGGCCCAGATGCCGGGCAACATCCTCCGGGTCGACTCACCGGGCGAGCTCGCCAAGCTCGACTCGGTCGAGGTGCTCGAGCACCGGATGATCCGGCTCAACTACGCCAAGGCCGGCGAGATGGCCGCGACCATGGGGAACATCCTGACCAAGGGCCGTGGCAGCGTCACCGCCGACTCGACGCTCAATGCCCTGATCATCACCGACACCCGGACCAAGATCCAGTCGATCATCGACTTCGTCACCGGCATGGATATCAAGACGCCGACCGTCGCGATCCAGGCCAAGCTGATCTTTGTCGATCGCACCGACCTGACGCAGATGGGCATCAAGTACGACATCGGAACCAGCGATCAGTTCCTCAACAAGATCGTCCAGCGAACCGATCCGCTCACCGGCCAGCCGTACAACCCGAACGTCAACATCGTGAACCTCGGCGGGACCGCCCTCGCCGGCATCTCGAACGCCGACGCGCTCATCTCCGGCTCGGCGCTCGACCTGATCTTCAGCACCGCCATCGGCGGCTTCTCCGTCAGCGCCTTCCTGAGCGCGCTCGATCGGGTCGACCTGACCGATGTCGAGGCGGTGCCGATCATTCACACCCTTGACAACCAGCCGGCCTACATCCTCAGCGGTGAGGAGACGCCGGTTCGGGTCATCGACGCCTCGTCGTTCGGTCAGGTCAACCAGGCGCCGCGGGCCAACGTGCAGTTCAAGGAGACCGGCATCAAGCTGACCGTGACCCCGTCGGTCACGGCCAACCGCGAGATCCGGATGCAGATCGAGGTCGAGCGTTCCTCGATCCAGCCGCTGGCCGCGGCCGATCTCGGGTTCACCATCCCGAAGCAGGTCGCTTCCTCACGCCTGCTGGTGGCCGATGGGCAGACCGCCGTCATCGGTGGCCTGACCACCACCACCGTCTCCAAGAATCGCTCGGGAATCCCGCTGCTCTCGTCGCTCCCGTTCGTCGGCAACCTCTTCTCGTTCAATTCCAGCAACGAGAATCGGAAGGACCTGATCGTCCTGGTCCAGCCGCGCATCGTGGACGACCCGCAGGAGTAGGCCTGCGAGAAGCGAGAAGCGAGAAGGGCGGTTCCCCTGGGAGGGGGCCCGCCTTTCTCACGATAGGTACCTCGCTTCTCGCTTATCGCTTCTCGCTTATCGCTTCTCGCTTCTATCTTCCCCCCATGCCACGTCTCCGCTTCCTCACCGCCGGCGAATCGCACGGCAAGGCCCTCGTCGCCATCATCGAGGGTATTCCCGCCGGCCTGCCCCTCGACCGCGAGCACATCGACCACGATCTCGGTCGGCGGATGCAGGGCTATGGCCGCGGGGCCCGCATGAAGATCGAGCAGGATCGGGTCGAGTTTCTCGCCGGCGTCCGCAGCGGTGAGACCCTCGGTTCCCCGATCGCGATGATGGTGTCCAACCGTGACTGGAAGAACTGGGAAGATGTGATGTCGGCCGACGGGACTCCCGGCGAGGCACGCCGTCGCAAGGTGGTCCGGCCACGCCCAGGTCACGCCGATCTGGTCGGTGTCCTCAAGTACGACCGGCAGGACGCCCGTGACATCCTCGAGCGCGCCTCCGCCCGCGAAACCACGATGCGCGTGGCCGCTGGCGCGGTCGCACGACGCCTCCTCGAGGCCGTCGGTGTCTCGATCGGTTCCCATCTCGTCTCGCTCGGCGGCATCGTCGCCACCACGCCGATGCGGCTCCCCGTGCCACTCAACCCCGCGAGCGATGCCTCACCGGTCCGGACGCTCGATCCGGTGGCGGAGCAGGAGATGATCGCTCGGATCGATCGCGCGAAGAAGGACGGCGACACACTCGGCGGCGAGATCGAGGTCGTGGTCCACGGTGCACCGGTCGGACTCGGCAGTCACGTGCACTGGGACCGGAAGCTCGACGGACGCCTCTCCGCCATGCTGATGTCGATTCCTGCGGTCAAGGGCGTCGAGATCGGGCTCGGCTTCGAAGCCGCGCGGCGCGCGGGTTCCGCCGTGCATGACCCGATCGTCCGCGACGATGCGAATGTGCGCGGCGCCGGGTTCACCCGACAAGGCAACAACGCCGGTGGACTCGAGGGCGGCATGACCACCGGTGAGCCGCTCGTGGTGCGTGTCGCGATGAAGCCGATCAGCACCCTCATGTCACCGCTCCGGACCGTCAATATCGCGACCGGCGCCGAGGCGAACGCCCAGAGCGAACGGTCGGACGTCACCGCCGTGCCCGCGATGGGGGTGATCGCCGAGGCGCTCGTGGCTCTGGTCGTGGCCGACGCGCTGCTCGAGAAGTTCGGCGGTGACTCGCTGGGCGAACTCCAGGCCAATCTCGAGGGCTATCTCGATCGGCTCGGAGCCCGGCGCGCCGAGATGGCCGAACCGGAGCCGGGCGACTGAGCACGCCGCGACATCTGGTCCTGCTCGGCCTCCCCGGGGCGGGAAAGACCACCATCGCGCGACTCGTGGCTGGCATGCTGGACGTGCCGGTGGCCGATCTCGATCTCGAGATCATCCGGGACACCGGCCGCTCGATTGCCCAGCTCTTCGAGGACGAGGGTGAGCCGGCCTTCCGGGAGCGGGAACGGCTGGCGATGGCCGAAGCCTTGGGTCGACCTCCCATGGTGATCGCGCCCGGCGGCGGCTGGGCCGCCCAGCCGGGCCAGATCCACGAGGTCGAGGCCCGGGCACTCACCCTCTATCTATATGTACCCGTCGAGGTCGCGGCCGATCGGCTCGGTGCGGCGTTGGATCGGCCCCTGCTCGCCGGCGATCCCCTGCCGAGACTTCGGGAATTGCTCCGCCTGAGGGAGCCGTTCTACCGGCTTGCGGGCATCGAGATCGACGCCACGAGGTCACCGGAACTGGTCGCCGAGGCCGTCGTGGCCGCAGCCACCAGATACGGGGGCTGGTTGCCCTGACCCCGAGGGGGCGGGTATTAGTAACGAGAAGCGAGAAGCGAGAAGCGAGAAGCGAGAAGCCGGCCTCCCCGGTCATTGCGAGCCCTGCAAGGGCGAAGCAATCTCGCGGCCCTCCTCGGAGCTCGGCACCGGATTGCTTCGGCGCTCTGCGCCTCGCAATGACGTGGTAGTTCGCTTCTCGCATCTCGTTTCTCGTTTCTCGCTTCTCGCTTCTCGCTTCTCGTTCAAAGGCCCCCATGGTTTCCCGCTCCGCGCTCGGTCAGAACGCCCTCGTCATCGTCGAGTCGCCCACCAAGGCGCGGACGATTCGTGGCTTCCTTCCCGACGGTTTCACCGTCGCGGCGTCGATGGGGCACGTCCGCGACCTGCCCGGTGACGCCAAGGAGATTCCGGCGAAGTACAAGGGGGAGGAGTGGGCGCGGTTCGGCGTCAACGTCGAGGCCGACTTCGCACCACTCTACATCGTGCCGGGCGACAAGAAGTCGGTGGTCCGCGAGCTCAAGGAGCTGCTCAAGGACGCCGACGTCCTCTACCTCGCCACCGACGAAGATCGCGAGGGTGAGAGCATCTCCTGGCACCTCCTGGAGCTGCTGCAACCGAAGGTCCCGGTCAAGCGGATGGTCTTTCACGAGATCACCCGTGAGGCGATCCAGCACGCCCTCGACGCGACGCGCGATGTCGATCACGACCTGGTCCATGCGCAGGAGACCCGCCGGATCCTCGATCGACTGGTCGGGTACACGCTCTCGCCATTGCTCTGGAAGAAGGTGGCCTTCGGACTCTCGGCCGGTCGAGTGCAGTCGGTCGCCACGCGACTGATCGTCGACCGCGAGCGCGAGCGCCTCGCATTCCGAACCGGATCATACTGGGACCTCAAGGCGGATCTGGAGCAGCAGCAGGCGCCGTTCGAGGCCGCTCTCCTCTCGCTCGGCGGCAAGCGGCTCGCCGTCGGCAAGGACTTCGACGAGCAGACCGGCCAGATCGCGGATGGGAAGGATGTCATCCTCCTTGGTGAGAAAGAGGCGCGGGCGCTGGTCGATCGTCTGGGCAAGGCGCCGTGGCGCGTCATCTCGGTCGACGAGACACCGCGTACCCTCAAGCCCTACGCCCCGTTCACCACCTCGACGCTGCAGCAGGAAGCCAACCGCAAGCTGCGCTTCGGGGCCAAGCGGACCATGCAGATTGCCCAGAAGCTCTACGAGAACGGGCACATCACCTACATGCGCACCGACTCGACCGCGATGTCCGAGCAGGCGGTGAAGGCCGCGCGCGCCCTGGTCAAGCAGCTCTACGGTGAGGCGTATCTGCCGTCGGCGCCGCGCACCTATGCCAACAAGGTGGCCAACGCGCAGGAAGCGCACGAGGCGATTCGCCCGGCCGGCTCGGTCTTCAAGACACCCGACCAGACCGGACTGCACGGCGAACAGTTCGCCCTCTACGACCTGATCTGGAAACGCACCGTCGCCTCGCAGATGAAGGACGCGAAGAAGACCGGGACCACGGTCGAACTCGAGGTGCTCGATGCGATCTTCAAGGCGACCGGTCAGCGCACCGACTTTCCCGGCTTCCTGCGGGCCTACGTCGAGGGCTCGGACGATCCGGACGCCGCGATCGAGGATCGTGACTCGCCGCTGCCGCCGCTTGCTGTCGGCGACACGCCGACGTGCACCGGTCTCGAGCCGGTCGGCCACGAGACCAAGCCGCCCGCGCGCTACACGGAAGCGTCGCTCGTGAAGGCCCTCGAGGAGAACGGTGTCGGCCGCCCCTCGACCTACGCCAGTATCATCGGCACGATCCAGGATCGCGGCTACGTGGTGCGCGCCGGCCAGGCCCTCGTGCCGACCTTCACGGCGTTTGCCGTGACCGACCTGCTCATCCTCCATTTCGGCAACCTCGTCGACGTGACCTTCACGAAGGCGATGGAGCAACGCCTCGACGAGATCGCGGAGGGGGCATCGGATTGGGTCGGCTACCTGCGCGAGTTCTATCTCGGTGACAGCGGCTTGCAGGCGCTCACCGCGCGCGGCGAGGAGGAAATCAAGCCGGCCGAAGCACGCGTGGTGGCGCTCGATGGCCTCGGCGCCGCGATCCGGATCGGGCGCTTCGGTCCGTACGCCGAGCGCGAGGAAAATGGAGAGGTGGTGCGTGCCTCGCTGCCGAAGGACGCCACACCCGCGGATCTCACCCCCGAGCGGATCGACTCGCTGATCCGCCAGCGCGCCGAGGGGCCCGAATCGATCGGCACCCATCCCGAGACCGCCGAACCGATCTACCTGATGGATGGGCAGTACGGGCCGTACGTGCAGCTGGGCGAGGGTGACGGCAAGAAGAAGCCGAAGCGCTCGTCCCTGCCGAAGGGGGTCAAACCGGAGGACGTCACCCTGGAGCTGGCGGTCGGCTTGCTCTCACTCCCGCGCGTGCTCGGCCAGCATCCCGAGACCAACACCGCCGTGAAGGCGGGACTCGGCCGCTTCGGGCCGTTCGTGGTGCATGCCAAGGGTGGCGCCGAGGGGAAGGACGACTTCCGCTCGCTCAAGGCGACCGACGATGTGCTCACGGTGACACTCGAGCGCGCGTTGGAATTGCTCAAGGAACCGAAGGGTGTGCGCGGCCAGCGGGCCGCCGCGACACCGGTTCGCACGATCGGGGCACACCCGAAGGATGGCGAACCGGTCAACCTCTTCGACGGCCGCTACGGACCATACGTCAAGCATGGCGAGCTCAATGCATCGGTGCCGCGCGGTGTCGATCCGGCGACCTTCTCGCTGGATGCTGCCGTCCGCCTGATCGAGGAGAAGGGGAAGCCACCGAAGGGGAAGCGCCGCGGCGCTGCCAAGTCGACGGCGAAGAAGTCGGCGAAGAAGTCGACGAAGAACACGTCGAAGAAGTCGACCACGAAGAAGACGACGAAGGCGACCACGACGAAGCGCACCGTGAAGAAGGCAGCGAAGAAGTCGGCGCCCCAATCCGAGTCATGAAGACCACCGTGATCGGCGGCGGGCTCGCCGGCTCCGAGGCGGCGTGGGCGCTCGCGGAACGTGGCATCGACGTCGACCTGATCGAGATGCGGCCGGTGGTCCAGACGCCCGCGCACAAGTCCGATCGGCTCGGCGAGCTGGTCTGCAGCAACTCCTTCAAGTCGGTCGACCTCGAGAACGCCCACGGCCTGCTCAAGGCCGAACTCCGCGATCTCGGCTCGATCCTGCTGCCGATCGCCGATCAGGCACGCGTGCCTGGCGGCACGGCCCTCGCCGTCGATCGCGAGCTCTTCGGCGCGCTGGTCCACGAGAAGGTGACGAGCCATCCGCGCATCACGGTGGTGCGGGAGGAACATCGCGAGCTCCCCGAGAGCGGCATCGTCGCGACCGGTCCGCTCACGAGCGACGCCCTTGCCGAATCGATTCGCGCCAGGCTTGGCCTCGACGGGCTGGCGTTCTTCGATGCGATCGCGCCGATCGTGAGCCACGAATCCCTCGACCACGACCAGCTCTTCGCGATGTCGCGCTGGGGCAAGGGCGATGGCGACGACTATCTCAATGCACCGATGGACCGTGATCAGTACGAGGCGTTCATCGACGCCGTCGTGGCCGGCGACCAGTTCAGCGGCCATGCTTTCGACGAGGTGCCGTACTTCGAGGGCTGCCTGCCGATCGAGGAGATGGCCCGCCGCGGACGCGAGACGCCGCGCTTCGGGCCGATGAAGCCGATCGGCCTCCCCGATCCACGCACCGGCCGGGATGCGCATGCCGTGGTGCAGTTCCGCCGCGAGGACCGCGCCGGCCAGATGTGGAACCTGGTCGGTTTCCAGACGCGGCTCCGGATCCCCGAGCAGAAGCGCGTGTTCACGATGATTCCGGGACTCGCCAACGCCGAATTCCTGCGCTACGGCAGCATCCACCGAAACAGCTACATCAATTCGCCGCGGGCACTCGGTGCCGCACTCCGCCTGCCCGGTGACGCACCACTCTACTTCGCTGGTCAGCTCACCGGCGTCGAGGGCTACACCGAATCACTCGGCACCGGACTCCTCGCCGGCATCAACCTCGCACGGGAGCTGCACGGCGAGGCACCGGTGGTCCCTCCCCCGACGACCATGCTCGGCGGGTTGCTGCGCTATCTCCGCGAGGCGGATCCGAATCACTTCCAGCCCATGAATGCCAACTTCGGGTTGCTGGAACCGTTCGAGGGCAAGGTGAAGAAGGCGGAGCGGAAGGCGCGGCAGGTGGCGCGGGCGCGGGAGGACTTCGCGGCATGGCTGCCGACCGGCTGACGCCACCGCTGGTCCGCGAGTACCTGCGGCATCTCGAGAAGGTACGCGACCAGTCACCCCATACCCTGAAGGCCTACGGACGCGATCTCGAGGCCCTGGTCGAGTTTCTCGACCGTCGGCACGGCGGTCAGGGCTGGCAGTTCAGCGATATCGACCGGCTCTCGCTGCGGAGCTTCCTGGGCGAACTCGAGCGACGCGGTCTCACGCGGCGTTCCGCGGCACGCACGCTTTCGGCGATCCGGTCGTTCTACCGCTGGCTGCATGTGCATCACGACATCGACGTCGTCGCCGTGCGCAGCGCCCGGATGCCGCGGCTCGAGAAGCGATTGCCGAGTCACCTGCTGACGTCGCAGATCACGACGTTGTTCACGGAGACCGAGGCCGCCGCCGAGTCAGGAGCACCGGAGGCCGTCCGCGACCTGGCGATGCTCGAGCTGTTCTACAGTTCAGGGCTCCGGCTCTCGGAACTGCGCGGACTAGACCTCGAGCGGCTCGACCTGATCGGTGATCAGGTCAAGGTCGTCGGCAAGGGGCGGAAGGAACGGATCGTCCCGGTCGGGACGCGCGCATCGCTGGCGCTCCGGAAGTGGCTCACGGCTCGGAAGCCGTGGGCCGAGCGGGAGGGCGCCGACCGACAGGCGATCTTCATCGGCAAGACGGGCAAGCGCCTCGCGGCGGTCACCATCCAGCGGCGGATGCACCGGCTCTATGATGCGGCGGGGATCGAGGGGATGCGCACCCACAGCATGCGGCACTCGTTTGCCACCCACCTGCTGGACGCCGGTGCCGATCTCCGCGCGGTGCAGGAGCTGCTGGGCCACGCGTCGCTCTCGACCACCCAGATCTACACGCACACCTCGGTCGAACGGCTGAAGCAGGTGTACCGGGATGCGCACCCCAGAGGGCGGTGAGGGGTGCCTCGCTTCTCGCTTCTCGCTTCTCGCCCTACCTTTGTCTGAACCCCTCACGGATCGGCCCGCATGACCTACCACGGCACCACCATCCTCGCGGTTCGGAAGAACGGTCACGTTGCGCTCGCGGGCGACGGGCAGGTCTCGATCGGCGACACCGTCGTCAAGACCAAGGCGACCAAGGTGCGCACCCTCAAGGGCGGCCGGATCCTGGCCGGCTTCGCGGGGTCGGTGGCCGATGCACTGACGCTCTTCGAGCGGTTCGAGGAGAAGCTCGATCGGTATCCGGGGAACCTGACGCGGGCCTCGACCGAGCTCGCCAAGGACTGGCGGAGCGATCGATTCCTCCGGCGGCTGGAGGCGGTGCTGGTGGTGGCCGACCTGGAGCATGTGTTCCTGCTCTCCGGTAATGGCGAGCTGATCGAGCCCGATGACGGCATCCTGGCAGTCGGGAGTGGGGGTGACTTTGCCCTCGCGGCGGCACGGGCCCTGATCGATGACGAGAAGCTCTCCGCCCGGGAGGTGGTCGAGAAGGCGATGCGGATCGCCTCGGAGATCTGCGTGTACACCAACGGGCACATCACGATGCTGGAGCTTTAGGGCGAGAAGCGAGAGGCGAGAAGCGAGAAGCGAGAAGCGAGAAAGGGATTCCGTGCGCCGCGAAGCAAACCGCGGCCTGACGGCCGCGGCTCGGCCTTCACGCTTCTCGCCTCTCGCTTCTCGCCTCTCGCTTCTCGCTTCTCGCTTAGATTCTCCCCATGCCAGACACCCCGACCCCACCCGCCGCCGAGCCCGTCCCGCAGCCTTGGCTTGAGGAGCTGCCGCCGCGCCAGATCGTGGCGGAGCTCGATCGCTTCATCGTCGGCCAGGCGGCGGCCAAGAAGGCGATTGCCATCGCGATCCGGAACCGGTGGCGCCGGACCCAGGCTCCCGAGGGGATCCGCGACGAGATCACGCCGAGCAACATCATCCTGATCGGCCCGACCGGCGTCGGGAAGACCGAGATCGCGCGGCGGTTGGCGCGGCTGGCGGGCGCGCCGTTCCTCAAGGTCGAGGCGAGCAAGTTCACCGAGGTCGGCTATGTCGGTCGCGACGTCGAGTCGATCGTGCGCGACCTGGTCGACGCCGGCATCTCGCTCGTGCGTGCCGAGCGCGAGGACGAGGTCTGGCCGCAGGCGGAGGCGAAGGCGATCGAGCGGTTGCTCGAACTGTTGCTGCCGCCGCTGGATCGAAATCCCGAGGGCGAGGCTGTCGTGCCCGAGGACCCGGCGCTCGCCGCGAGGCGGGTGCGCTCGCTCGACAAGCTTCGGCAGCAGCTCACGGAGGGCAAGCTCGACGAGCGCGAGGTTGAGGTCGACCTCACCCCGCCGAGCTATCCGGACCCCGATGCCTGGCGGCCGCCCGACTCGCCCGAGAACCCGGATTTCTCGTTTGGCGACTGGATGCGGGATGCGATGCCGCGGCGTGGCAAGCGTCGGCAGGTGAAGGTTCCTGACGCGAAGCGGTTGCTGGAGGACGAGGAACTGCGGCGCCTGGTCGACATGGACGATGTCGTGAGCGAGGCACTTGATCGGGTCGAGAATCACGGGATCGTCTTCATTGACGAGATCGACAAGATCGCCGGCGAGCGGAACCCGACCGGGCCCGATGTCTCGCGTCAGGGTGTCCAGCGCGACCTGTTGCCGATCGTCGAGGGATCGACCGTGCAGACGCGGTATGGCTACGTGCGCACCGATCACGTGCTCTTCGTGGCGGCCGGTGCGTTCCACATGGCCAAGCCGTCGGACATGATCCCCGAGCTGCAGGGGCGGTTCCCGATCCGGGTCGAGCTCGATGCGCTCACCGAGGCCGACTTCGTCCGGATCCTGACCGAACCCGAGAACGCGCTCACCAAGCAGTATCAGGCACTGGTCGGCGCGGAGAAGGTCGAGCTCACCTTCACTGATGCCGCGGTGGCCGAACTGGCACGGACCGCGTGGCAGGCCAACGACCGGATGGAGAACATCGGCGCGCGCCGGTTGCACACGGTGATGGCGGCGCTCATGGAAGAGTTGCTGTTCGCGCTGCCCGATGGACGGACCGGTGCCATCAGCATCGATGCTGACGAGGTCACGAAGACGCTCGCCAACGTGATCAACGACGACGATCTGCGCAAGTACATTTTGTAGCGTCAGGGGCGACCGTCAGGTCGCCCGCGGATCCAGTCCACCCGCTCCCCCCCCTTGATCACCAGCACGGGCCGCTCGGTGCTGGTGATGTCGGTGAGGGGGTTGCCGGGCACCGCGACCAGGTCGGCCAGCATCCCTACCTTGAGCTGACCGCGATCGGTGGTACCGAGCAGGTCGGCAGCATTGACGGTGCCGGCCTGGAGCGAGGCCAGCGGTGCCAGACCGTCCGCCACCATCGCGCCGAACTCCATGGCGTTGAGCCCGTGCGGCATCACACCCGCATCGGTGCCCAGCGCGATCTTGACCCCCGCTGCGGCTGCGCGTCGGAGCGAGACACCGGCAATCGGCAGGACCGCTTCGGCCTTCGACCGGAGCAACGGTGGCAGGGCATCCATGTCGATCAGTCCCGCGAGCGCGCGCGTCGGCACCAGGTACGTGCCATGCTCCTTCATCAGGGCGATCGCCTCGTCGTCGAGGATCGAGCCGTGTTCGATCGAGGCGACACCGGCCCGCACTGCCGCCTTGATACCGACCGTGCCGTGCGCGTGCGCAGCGACCTTCAGGCCGTGGCGCGATGCTTCCTCGACCACCGCCCGCAACTCGGCGTCCGACATCTGCTGCGCGCCGACTGACTGCTCGAACGACAGCACGCCAGCCGTCGCGCAAATCTTGATCACTCGCGCTCCGTACTTGATCTGCTCGCGCACCGCGGCCGTGAACGCGTCGGGGCCATTGGCGACACCGTCACGGACACCCAGCTCGGCGATCCCGGGTGCGAACCCGGTTACGTCGCAGTGGCCGCCGGTGATGCCGAGCGCGTGGCCGGCGGGGATGATCCGGGGGCCGGGGATCGTGCCCTTCTCGATCGCGTGCATCAGCGCGACATCGCTGAAGCCACCACTACCGACATTCCGCACCGTGGTGAACCCGGCCCGGAGCGTCTTCTCGGCGTTGACCACGCCGGCGATCGCCTCATCGGCGAGTGTCATCCGGACTGGGGCGAGCTCAAAGCCGGGGGAGATCTCGAAGGTCAGGTGGGTATGCGCATCGATGAAGCCGGGCAGCAGTGTCGCGTCGCCGGCATCGATCACCACCGCACCCGCGGGTGCCGTGCCGCCGACCTGGGTGATCCTGCCCTGGTGCGTCACGATCAGGCCGGGCGACTGCATCTGGCCGGTCGCGACATCGAGCATGCGGGCGGCACGAACCGCTGTCGGCTGAGCCTGGGCGACGAGCGCCAGCGGCATCAGGAAGACGGCGAACAGCATGCGGGTACGGCGCGGCATGGGGTAGTCCTGTGGTGTGGGGATGAGCGAATCTACTATTCTGACGAGAAGCGAGAAGCGAGAGACCTGGGTCTGAAACGGGGGGCGGTTGATGTACATCGAGTCGCATCATCGCGAACCCCGGGTCGCACCCGCGCTCTGGTGGATCACCCGCGCAGCCTGTGCGATGCTCCTCGTCAACGGGTTGGCGCTCTTTCTCACGCCGTTTCTCATCTGGTTCGCCAGCGGCGCATGGACCCTGCTGCTCATGTACACCGTGGGGCCGCTTGTCGCGCTGGTCGGTCTGGCCCTCGCGGTGGTGCAGAAGGACCGGACCTATCGGCTCGCGAATCTCATCGTGGTCCTCGCGTACGCAACGTGGTGGGGGGCGATGTACCTGATGCTTCGTCCCGCCGCCTGAATCAGGGGCACCAGCGGAGCAAGGCGGGTTTACCCGCCCTCTTCGCCGAGCCCGGGCCATGCCGCGCCCGAGCAGCGCGAGGGCGAGGCGGCCCGTGGGCTCGGTGTCACGCGAGGAGACCCCGCCGCTCCGGCTGTGCCGGAGGGCGGGGTGGTATATTCCTGCCATTCTGGCCGCATCCTCCTCCAGGTTGGCACATGGGCTCCAAGCGCGACTTCCTCAAGATCCCCGACCTCTCCGCCCAGGAGACGCTCGCCCTGCTCAGGCTCGCCGCGGACATGAAGGCCGGCCGCTACACGGAGCGTCCGCTGGAGGGGAAGTCGCTGGCGATGATCTTCGCGAAGAGCAGCACCCGGACCCGCGTCTCGTTCGAGGTCGGTGCCCGGCAGCTCGGCGCCCAGCCGCTCTTCCTCTCGTCGCGCGATATCCAGCTCGGTCGCGGTGAGCCGATCCGGGACATGGCCCGCGTCCTCTCCCGCATGGTCGACGGCATCATGATCCGCACCTTCGCCCAGATGGATGTCGAGGAGCTGGCGCAGTTCGCGAGTGTCCCGGTGATCAATGGCCTCACCGATCTTCGCCACCCGTGCCAGATCCTTGCCGACATGCAGACGATGCTCGAGGCGTTCGACACGCTCGACGGCAAGGTCGTCGCGTGGATCGGCGACGGGAACAACATGGCCAACTCGTGGATGGAGGCCGCCGGCCTGCTCGGCTTCGAGCTCCGGATCGCCTGTCCCAAGGGGTATGAACCTGACGCCGGACTGCTCGCGGCCAATCAGCCCAGGACCCGGATCGTGGTGACCACCGATCCGGACGAGGCCGTCGAGGGCGCCCATGTGGTCACGACCGATGTCTGGGCCTCCATGGGCCAGGAAGAGGAGGCAGCGGTTCGGCAGCGCGCGTTCGCCGGCTTCGTGGTCGATGCCGCCCTGATGCGTCGCGCGTCGAAGGACGCGATCGTGCTGCATTGCCTGCCGGCGCACCGCGGCGAGGAAATCACCGAGGAGGTCCTCGAGGGGCCGCAGTCGCGAGTGTTCGACGAGGCCGAGAATCGCCTGCATGCCCAGAAGGCCCTGATGACGCTGGTGATGGGATGACCGATCGGGTGGAGTACGACGCACTCACCGCGCAGGCGGCGGCGTGGGCACCGACGGCGATCGGGCAATTCGAGGTGTCGGGGCCCGACGCGCACGCCTTCGTCAACCGGATTTCGACAGTCGACATCTCGCGGCTGCCGCCGGGCCGGTTTGCGCACGGGCTCTTCCTCCGGAACGATGCCTCCATCCAGGGCCGCGTCACGGTCTACCGGTTCGGAGACGTGGTGATGCTCCTCGTCGATGAGCGGAAGCGCGCCGAACTCTGGGAGCGCATCGTCGCGGAAAAGCGTGGTAATGTCCGGCTGCGCGACATCTCGCCCGACGTCGCGGCCATCGTGGTGCGCGGGCCCGCGGCGGCGGCGCGGGTCGCCAGTCTCCTGGTGCCGATGCCACTGCATGCGGGCGACCTTGTCACCGCGCGGCTCGCCGGGATCGACGTCTTCGCGGCGCGCACGACGTCGGATGGGCCCGACGGGATCGACCTCTACTGTCGTGCCCGGGATCTCGCGGCACTCCGGCAGGCGATCGGCACGCTCGCGATCCCGTTCGTGAGCAACGACACCTGGGAATTGGCACGCCTGGAGTGGGGCGTTGCACGGGTCGGCATCGAGATCGGCCCGGACGACACGCCGGTCGAGGCGTCGCTGCAGGCGCTGGTCGCCACCGACAAGGGTGCCCCGTTCCCGGGTGAGAAGGCCTACGCCTCACGGCTTCGGACCGGCCCGCTCAGGCGGTTGATCGGATTCACGCTCAGGGGCGACCGCACGCCGCCGATCGATGCGACGCTCCTGATCAACGACCGGGTCGTCGATCGGGTCCGCTCGGTGCGTCGTTCACCGCGCTTCGGGGTGATCGGCATGACGGCGGTGCCGGTGGGATCCGACGTGGCCGGGACACCGGTCGTGGTGTCCTCGGGGGCGGACCGGTGGGAGGGACACGTCATCGTGCCACCGTTCGTCAAGCCGACCGGCCTCTCGTCGACCGTGGGCGGCGCCGATCTCGGAACGCTCGGGTGAAGGCGCCCCGTCCCCGAGCGGAGCGAGGGCGGCGGGGCCTCCTCGCCGGCCCCCACCCCGACCTCGGACCTCGGATCGCCATCCTCACCATCTCCGATGCCTGTGCCGCCGGCACGCGGGAGGACCTGAGCGGCGCCGCGGCCCAGGCCTGGGCCGCGGGGGGGGGGTACGAGGTGAAGGAGCGGGTGACCGTGCCCGACGAACGGCTCGACATTGCCCGCGCGCTCATGCGGCTCGCCGA
This sequence comes from Gemmatimonadales bacterium, assembly GCA_035703525.1. GTDB lineage: Bacteria > Gemmatimonadota > Gemmatimonadetes > Gemmatimonadales > GWC2-71-9 > Palsa-1233. Next base: position 69,729 of record DASSYA010000004.1, read on the forward strand.
CAGCGGCACCGTCCAGCTCATCCTGACCACCGGCGGAACCGGACTCGGTCCGCGCGATGTCACCCCCGAGGCGACGCGGACGGTCCTGGAGCGCGAGGCGCCCGGAATCAGTGAGCTGATCCGGGCCCAGGCGCGGGCGACGGTCCCCACCGCCGTGCTCGGTCGCGGGATCGCCGGGACGAGGGGGGGGACGCTGATCATCAACCTGCCCGGCTCGCCCGGCGGTGTCCGCGACGGACTCGCGGCGATCGCGCCGATGCTCGACCATGCGCTCCGGCTGCTGGCCGGCGACACGGAGCACTAGCGATGTCGCACGTCGTGATCACCCTCGCCGACCTCGAGACCGCCGTCCCGCTCGATCGCGCACTGGAGGCCTCGGGGTTGACGGTGACACTCGCCGCGTCGGCCGATGAGGCCCGCGCTGCCTTGCAGCGGAAGCATCCCGAGCTGCTGGTACTCACCGGTGGCCTGCACGAACCGATCGCGCATGCGCTGGTCGAACGCGCGCGCGAGCTGGAGGTGAGTGTCCTGGCGCTCTTCGAGTCGACCGATTCCGACCGGAGTGACCGTGCCGGCCGGTTGGGCGCCACCGCGACCCGCACCAAGCCGATCACCACGGAGGAGCTGGTCGAGACGGTGCAGCGACTGGTCGCCCGGCGTGACCTGCAACGGCGCACCGGGATCGCCGGCGATTCTGCGGCGATCCAGGAAGTGCTCATCAAGATCGAGCAGATGGCCCCGGTGTCGAGTACCGTGCTGATCGAGGGCGAGAGCGGCACCGGCAAGGAACTCGTCGCGAAGGCGATCCACGATCTCTCCCCCAGGCGTGGCAAGCCGTTCATCGCAATCAACTGTGCGGCACTCCCCGAGACACTGCTCGAGAGCGAGCTCTTCGGTCACGAGAAGGGCGCCTTCACCGGCGCCGCCGAGCGTCGACTCGGTCGGTTCGAGCTGGCCGATACCGGCACGATCTTCCTCGATGAGATCGGCGAGATCCCGCACAGTGTCCAGGTCAAGCTGCTCCGCGTGCTCGAAACCCGCTCGTTCTTCCGGGTTGGTGGGGCGGCGCCGATCAAGGTCGATGTCCGCGTGCTGGCCGCCACCAATCGCGCGCTCCGGGAGCAGGTCGCCGCCGGGGAATTCCGGGACGACCTCTACTACCGTCTCAACGTCCTGTCGATCTACCTGCCGCCGCTCCGCGAGCGGCCGTCGGACATTCCGCAACTCATCCGACGGTTCATCCGCGAGTTCGCGGCGCAGCACGATCGACCCTTCCCCGGGATCGCGGCCGATGCGATGGAACGGCTCGTCGACGCGCCGTGGCCCGGCAATATCCGCCAGCTCCGGAACCTCATCGAGAGCATGGTCGTCCTCGCACCCGGGAGCCAGATCCGGGCGCACGACATCCCGCGCGACATCACCGAGCGACTCGGGAGCCGGTTGCCGATGCGCCTCCCCGCGCCCGAGCATGCGACCGCCTCGATGCTCGGGGGACCCGAGTTCGAATTCATCCTGCGCTCGTTGATGGAGTTGCGGGTCCAGGTGGAGGAGCTGCGTCGTCGGCTCGAGCGCTCGGGTGAATCCGTCGAGGTGATCGACATCGACCACACGGGCGAGGTCGCCATCCCGGGGAGCGGCCTCAGCGTCGGGGCGATCCCGGCGATGGGCGCCGAGGAGGAGGCGGAGCCGGAGCCACCGCCGGTCGTGGTCTGGCAGGAGGGGATGTCCATGGCCGATGTCGAGCGGCGCACCATTGCCACCGTCCTCGAACGGCAGGCAGGCAATCGGCGGCGCGCCGCACAGATTCTCGGCATCGGTGAGCGCACCCTCTATCGCAAACTCAAGGAGTACGACCTCGGCTGACGTCGTTCCCGTCGCGACATGCGCGGCCTCCGGCTCTTGACTCCCCCCCTCAAGGCTCGCAACTTCCACCGGACGTGCACTGGGGCGCGTCGCTTTCCCAGGATCCTTCGTGCTGCCATCGGTTGATTCGTCGCGTTGCGTCGCGTGTCTCGCGTGCATCCCGGTCTGCCCGACCGATGCCATCGCGTTCCCGCCCGAGGCGCGTGCGGTCGAGATCGTCGCCGAGAGCTGCATCCGGTGTGATGAGTGCATCCCGGCCTGTCCGCATGATGCGATCACCACCGAGGGAGCGCTCGCGCGAGCGGCGGCGATCGCCGAAGCGGGAACCGGCGCGCTGATCCTCTCGCCCGAATCGGCCGCGTGGTTCCAGCGCCACACCCCCGAACAGCTCGTGAACGCCTGCTATCAGGCCGGTTTCCGGGTGGTGTCGCGGGGGGTCGTTGGCGATGAACTGGTGGCGCAGGAATACCTCAGGTTGTGGGAGGATTCCGACTGGGGGACCCTGATTCGGTCGACCGACCCGATCGTGGTGGCGGCGATCACGGCCCACCATCCCGAGCTGGTGCCCTATCTCGCCCCGGTGACCTACCCGCCCGTGGCCGAGGCGCGATTCCTGCGTCACTTGATGGGAATTGCGGTACCGGTGGTCTATGTTGGAAGCGGGGCACCGGATGGGGAGGAGGCGCTGGACGCCGTCCTCAGCTATGCGGACCTGGAGGCACTCCTCCGCTTGCGGGAGGTCGAGATCGACCGGATGCCGGCAACCTTCTCCAGATTGCCCTCGGAGATGCGGCGCCACATGTCGGTCGCGGGGGGGCTGCCGCTGGAACTGGTGGTGAGCGGCTCGAGTCAGGGTCGTCGCGTGCACAATGTCCGGGGCCTTGACGGGTTGGGGGCGTTGGCGCGGGCGGTTGCGGAGGAGCGGCTCGATCTCGGGTTCGTCGATATCCTGGCCCATCGCGGCGCGGTGGACCACCCGATGGCCGGGCCACGTTCCGAAGTGCACCATCGACGGCAATTGATGCGTGGGCTCGAGCCGGCGCGGAGTCGGCAGCCGGTGGTACCGGAGCAGTCGCCGGTCGAATTGGCGGCGGCCTTCCCGTTCGCCGCGAGGCAGGCGCAGCCGGAGCCGCAGGCGGTCCGGGCGATCCTGGAGACGATCGGTCTCGGGCCGAACGGGAAGCCGTGGGATTGTCGGGCCTGTGGGTATGAGACCTGTGCCCGGTTCGCGCATGCGGCGGCGCTGGGTCGGGCCTCCCTCAGGCAGTGTGTGCCGTGGCTGTCCCGGCGGGCTGAGGATGCCACGCGGGATGCGGGCACCGACGCCCTGACGGGGTTGGCCAGCTACCGCACGTTGCAACAGCGGTTGAGTCATGAGGTCGAGCGGAGCCGGCGGAGTGGGGAGTCCTTCGCGGTGCTCTTCATCGACCTCGACCGGCTCAAGGAGCTGAACGATCGGCTGGGTCACGAGCGGGGGAACGATGCGCTCCGCGGCGTGGCCGACGAGATTCGCCAGACCATCCGGACCACGGACCTGGCGGCCCGCTATGGTGGGGACGAGTTCGTGGTGCTGCTCACGCGGACCGACCGTTCGGGTGCTCTTCGGGTGGCCGATGCGGTGCGGGAGCGGGTGGAGCAATCGAGTGAGAAGCTCGGGTTCGTCCCGGGTCAGTTGTCGGTGAGTATTGGTGTGGCGGAGTACGATGCCGCGGCACCGGGTGAGGCACCCCTCCTCGAGCAGGCCGACCGCGCGCTGTATCTCGCCAAGGCGGCGGGACGCAACACGATCGCATGAGGGTGGACCGGTTTTCCATAGGGAATCACATGACGGCATCGCCACAGCCATTCCATGACGCCTCGGCCCGCGCCGGCGCCACGTCACCTGACGCCGGCACCGACCCGTGGGGGGTGCGGCGTGCCGAGAACCTGTTGACTTCGCTCGAGGGGGTGCTCTCGGCGCGGGTCGTGACCACGCCGCTGGGCGAGGTGAGCGAGATCCACATCCTCGCCACGAGTGCCCAGACTCCGAAGCAAGTGGTCCGGAATGTCGAGAGTGCCCTGCTGGCGCACCTCGGCCTCAAGGTCGATCACCGGAAGATTTCGGTCGCGCACACCACCGAGGTCCAACCCTTGCAAGCATTGGAGCAGGTGGCGGTCCGGACCCAGGCAAACCAGCGGGCGGTGCTGTTCGACGATGTGGTGGTGAAGTCGTCGAGTCGGCCGCGGTGGGTCACCACGACGGTGGCGTTGACCTGTGATGGCCGGACGGAACAGGCGAGCGACGAGGCGCCCGATACTCCGAAGAACCGGGTCGAGGCGAGTGCCCGGGCCACGGTGGCGGTGATCGAGCGGCTGCTCGACCGGCACGGATTGGCGCTCGATGGGGCGCAGGTGATCGAGGCGTTCGGGCGGAGCTGGGTGATGGTGGGAGTCCAGGCGGTGGGTGGCCGGCAGAGTACGCTGCTGGTCGGCACGGCCGAGGTGCGGGAGAGTGCGGAGCATGCGGCGGTGTATGCGGTGCTCGACGCCACGAATCGTTGGGTCTCGGTTCGCCGACCGGCGGCCTGAGACGGCGGGACTGATCGGGGCAGGGGCCCTGGTCGGCGATCCTGAACGAAAGGAGTACGGGGGGAAACACCAGAGTCGGCACTGAGCGGAGCCGAGCGGCCAACAAATAGCGAAGCGTCCGATGGACCATAGCGGGGTCTGTCCCTCTCGAAGTTTGAAGTCCCGGAGAGGAGGTGACGCATATGCTGGAGTGGCTTGCCGCTGCAGTTGATTTCATCGCGAGTGTGTTTCGCGCTGAGACAGTGAGCTGGGGTTAAGGCCTGACTAGCTGTTGTTTCCTCCTATTCTTACGATGCCCTTCAACCGAGCAGTGAAGACTTACGTCACGGGAATCTCCGTTTCAGCCCTCCTCTTGTTGGGCGGGAGCTTCTTTGTGCCGGGCCCAGAGTTGAATCTGTGGGCGCTGGGAAGTTTGCTCTTGGTCGGGTGCCTGCTGGAGGTCTCAAGAACACAAAACAAGTCCGGTGGGCTCACCGGCTCGCTGGTGTTTGTTTTCCACCTCGCGGTTGGGCTCATTCTCGGAGTCTTCTGGGGGGCGCTAACTGCGGGTGTCGTCAAGGCGATCGCGCAGGTGTTTGATCGCTCCCCGGTCATCAAGTCCGTTTTCAATGTCGCAGAGCGAGTAGTCTCTGTGGGCTTGACGTTTCTCGTTTATGCCGCCCTTGGTGGGAGCTTTCCGCCAGCATTCGTTGATCCGGCTACTTCCTCGCAAGTCGCCTTCAACACTGCCCTACTAGAGATTGGGATCTTCCTAGCGGCTGCGCTTGTCTACTTCGTGACAAACTCGATTGCTGTCAACGCAGTAGTTGCGCTCGCTAGTGAAAGGCCGATAGTCAGCACCTGGCGGGCTAATACCGTTTGGGTGTTGGGCTACGATCTTGCTGCGAGCTCGCTCGCATTGCTGGTGGCTTGGCTCTTCCTCCTCTCCAACCAATCCAACGGGCTGGCACGGCTTGCTTTCATGATTGTGGTCCTGCCGTTGATCATGGCAAGGCACATCTATGGAAAGCTCAACGGACTCGAGGAAGTCTATAAGGAATTGGATCGAGCATACGAAGAACTGGAACAAAACGTTCGCGAACAACTTGCCATGATGGTTAAGGCGATCGAGGCTCGTGATCCGTATACTTCCGGTCACTCGCGTCGAGTTAGTGGTCTGTCTAGTGCCATCGCTCGTGACCTCGGGCTGCCTGTCGAGGAGGTTGAGCAGATCGAGAATGCCGCGCTACTTCATGACGTGGGCAAAATCCATGAGGAGTTCGCACCTCTCCTTCAGAAGGAAGGCAAGCTTAATGACGAAGAATGGGCCGTGATGAAGACGCACTCCATTAAGAGTGCCGAACTCGTCTCGTTGTTCTCACGGTTCCAAGGTTACGTGGTATCTTGCGTTCGTCATCATCATGAGCGGTGGGATGGCAAGGGCTATCCGGACCAAATCGCCGGTGATGCGATTCCGCTCGGAGCTCGCATCATCGCGATCGCAGATACAATCGACGCGATGACCACAAACCGCCCGTATCGGGATGCACTTCCGATCGAAGCTGTCCTGTCTGAGCTCAACCGTGGGCGGAACTCACAATTTGATGAGACGCTTGTCGAGCTGACCGTCAACTCAGTAACGGTTCGCAGATTGATCGCTGATCCGAGTTCTATTCCTGAGCACATTCCGCAACCACGTAGTCGTGGACGCGCTTCGGGGTCTGGTCGTGGCAAGGTAGTCTAGACCTTCGCGGTTATCGAACGTCTGGATCCGAATGGCGAGGTTCACGAACTCTTCAGAAGGCCCAGTCTCGCGAGCTTCGCGCGGACCGGCCCCCCAACGGTGGCAAGCTCCCTTTCCAGTCGTTTCGATGATTGGGTCTCACCGGCTCCTAACGCTTCCTCCAATTGGACCACGGAGGCAAGAAGCTCGATCTGATCCTTCCTGTGAAGTGGGCGTGTCGCAAGCGGTCCCGTCGTAAGCCGCTCTAGCGCAACTGCGGGCTGATTTGAACTCACACCAACCCGCGCTGTCCAACGAGCAAATGCACCACAAAGATCATTGATGAGCGGCTCGCTGTCGCTCAGGCGGATGGCTGCTGTTGCGCATCGCAGAGCCTTTTCTCGCTTCCCCACCAGCCAGTAGATGTCGGCTCTCATCAATAGCGAAGCCTGTTCAGCCCAGAGCGGACAAGCGCCGCTGGTCCGCGCTGCTAAGTCATCACACCTGTTTAGCGCCTCTGTATCGCGGTTCTCGCTGACTAGCCCCGAAGCGAGTTCATGCAAAGAGGATATCGAAAGCATGCTCCAATCGTTCTGAGGTAGTGCTCCGAGTGCCTTCAGCGACCACGCAATCTGGTCCTGGTAGTTTCCAAGCCTTCCAGCAGCAATCGCTAGCCCAGAGGCACAAACCGCGCGATGTAAATCATTGTCGAGTCTCTCAGCGAGATCTAAGGCAGTTAGGAGCGATTGATGTCCCTCCGAGTATTCTCCCGATGTAATTTTCATGACGGCGGACCCTACATGCACCCTTACGGCTACGGACGACCTGAATCCATTGTCATTGGCAATCCGTCGACCGGTCTCAAGAATTCTGACCGCATCGTCAAACCTCGCCAGCTCCATGTGCCACCAGGCGGTCGCAAGCGCCAAATGGAGCTCTTGGTATGGATCCAACGGAAGGTCATTGAAGGATGCGATTGCAGCTCCGAGTAGTCTAAGTCCCTCGCCATTGCGTGATTGTGTCTGCAAGTAGGGGACTGCGGCCAAAGCCCGAACTCGGATGTCAAGAGCAATCCCCATGCATGCAAGTTCGCAAAGGCGGGCAACGGTATTGTCAAGATCCTGTACTCCGATGTTTCCTAGAAACCGCCTGCTCACCACCCCCAACACCTCACGGAGATACTCCTCTTCCGGTGCCCAGGATTCATTCGATGTCTCCAGGAGCACCAGCGACTCCTGCCACCGACCCAGCTCCTGCAACGCCTCCGCCAGCAACAGGATCGCCGTCCGACGTGGCGCGCCGGTGAGCGCCGGCAGCCCGGTCGAGAGTGCGAGATCCGCCTCGTGCGGCCCGCCCCGACGGATCGATTCCCGCCCACCCGCCAGCAGATAGGGCACCGCCTCCGCCAGCCGATCGCCCCGCACCAGATGCCACGCGATCTCGAGTCCACCGATCGGTGCCTCCCCACCATCGGCCGCCAACAACCGATCCGCCACGCGCGCATGCAGCAACCGCCGCATCGGCGTCGCCATCGCGGCATAGCACTGCGCTCGCACCACCTCGTTCGCGAACTCGAGATGACTCCCTGCATCGCGCAGGAGGCGCGCCGCGGTGAGCGTGCCCATCGCCCGCATCGTCCGCGCGATCGGCAGGTCGACCAGGGTGTACATCGAGAGGTCGTTGAGACGCTGGCCCAGGATCGCGCCGAGGTCGACGACGGCGCGCGTGTCAGGCTCGAGCGCGGCGAGCGTGCCCGAGACCAGTTCCGCGACCACCGCCGCACGCGGCTGACCCCCCTCCTCGGTCATCGCACTCAACGTCAACGCCAACGAACCACTGCCACTCCGCCGCCAATCCTCGACCAGCAGCTCCAGGATCAGCGGTACCCCACCCGCCCCCGACTGGATCGCCCGACGCACCGATGGCCCCGGATCATCCCCGACCGCGAACAACGCATCGAGCAACTCCCCGCTCGCCACCGGCCCGAGCGGCTCCAGGCGCAGGCGGGTCGTCCCCGAGGAGGCGAGGAATCGACAGATCGTGGCCACCGAGCCGCTCGCCGCCTCGCTCGAGGACAGCAGGGCAAACACCGGCAGCTCGCGCAGGCGCCGAAGCACCAGATGCAGGACCGCCAGCGAGGTGGCATCTGCAAGATGGAGATCGTCGATCACCAGCACGACCGGCTGTTCGTCGGCCACGGCACCGACAAGGGCCAGCACCGCCTCGGTGAACTGGAGTCGGGCGCCCTCGCCGGTCGCATCGGAGGGCTGCGGCAACGACGGCCACCGCTGGCGCACGCGACCGACCAGGCGACCCAACTCGGCCAGATCGGCCGCTGGCGTCGCACTCGATCCCGGCAGCTCGAGGAGGCTCGAGACCAGGCCACCCACGGCACCGAATGGCAGCTCGCGCTCGAGTTCGTGACACTGCACTCGGGCGACGCCGGCACCCTCGAGTGCGAGGGCGGTGCTCACCCGATTCATGAACGCCGTCTTGCCGACGCCATCCTCGCCGCGCACCATGAGGTGCCGCGCCTCTCCCCGACGGACCGCTTGCCAGAGGTCATAGCACGTCGAGAACTCCATCGCGCGACCGACGAAGCATCGCTCCTGCCATTGCTCGGTGGGCACATCCGCCCGCGGGGCATGCATCGTCTCGTGGAGACCCCGCCGCCGCAACCGATCGGCCATCTGGTCCACCTCCGTCGACGGCCGCGCACCAAGCTCCTCGGCAAGGACCTCGCGCCACTGGTCGTAGCCGCGGAGGGCACCGATCCGATCGCCGGCCATCGCGCGTGATTCGAGCCGCGCCCGCGCCGCATGTTCCGAGAGCGGATCGATGCGAACCAGCCGGTCGGCAAGGCGCTCCATCTGCCGGACATCACCGACCCGGCGCGCCTCCGCGATCCGCTCCGCGAGCTGCCGATGGATCAGCGGCAGCAAGCGCGTCCGCTCGGCGTCCACCCAATCACTGAAGTCGTTCGCGTGCGGGATCTCGAACTCCTCCAGGAACAGCGCGGCCGGGATGTCGCCCTCGAGCGGGTCCCCCGACCGGAGCAGGGCCACATCGGTCACCACACGCCCGGGGCGAAGGCGTACCGTGTCGCGTCCCGCCTCGAACGCATCGCCACCCAGCCTCGCCCGAAGGACCGAAAGCGCGGTCGCGAGGGAGTGGCGCCCCTCGTCGATCCCCGCGCGCGGCCACAAGAGGGTCGCCAGTCGATCGCGACGATGGGGGACCGAGGGCTCGACCGCGAGATAGACGAGCAGCGCAAGGTGCTTCCGGGTCCGGAGCCGGATCGGCTCGCCATCAGGCCCGACAAAGGCGGGATACCCCAGGCAGAACAGGCGCCAAGGCAGCATCGGGATCGTGATCCTCGGGAAAGGGATGGCAGGAAATCTGGTGCTTCCCCATCAAATACGGCTCAAATCGGGATCGCGCCAGTCCCGTGTGCAACGAATGGGGGGGCTCGTGCGTCATATAGGGCAGACCGACACGTTGCTGCTCAGTCGGTCGATACGTACGACCATTACAATCCGCAGTTGTGTAGTTCCTCCCAGACCGACCGGCCGCCGCCAGCATGGGGCCGCCGGGACGGTCGAGGGGCGTGCCCCTTCCGCACATCCCGATCGCGCCACATACTCGGTCGGTACCCCCGAGCCCTGGCCCCGGTGTGTCACCGTCGCCGCCTGAGTCGTTTCAAGTACCGTGGGCACGATCGACCTCTCACCATCTCGAAAGGGCGTTCATCCATGATGACCATCGCCGCATTGCTCGTGATTCTGTGGTTGCTTGGCTTCCTGACTTCCTATACGCTGGGCGGGCTGATCCACATCCTGCTGGTGATCGCGATCATCGTGGTCCTCGTGCGGGTGATCCAGGGGCGGAAGCCGGTCTAGCGGAGAGCGGGCGCAAGGCCCGATGAAGAACCGATCGACAGGAACGGGGCGGTACCGAGAGGTGCCGCCCTGTTTCCGGTATGTTGAGGGCGGCACAGGGAGGGTCTCGCATCAACGACCAAGATCCCGATACGGGGAATCCATGCGCCGATCATGACTGGAACTGCCTCACCTGGTTCGCCACGCGTCTCGACGACGCACCGTGGTGGCGGTTCGCCGCGCGCGGTGTGCGTATCGGCGCGGCCACGCTGCCTCAATCGGCCCGGATCATCGGGTCCTACCGAAACGCCGTGTGGGTCGATCTATGGGACGCCGACGACGTGCCCTCGCGTGCGCGCCTCCGGGTGGGGTATGCGTCTGGGACGGGAGAACACTGAGTTTCCTTCACCGTCTGCCGGTCTGCATCATGCCGTCCCGACCCACGGGCCGCCCCGCGCTCGCTTTGCTCGCACGCGGCATGGCCCGGGCTCGGCACAGACGGCGGGTGAACCCGCCTTGCTCCGCGCCGAGCGAATACCACAAAGCCTGCCCCGCCCCCGAAGGGCGGCGGGGTCGCTTGAGCGACTGGCAGCCGCTGGTCACGCACCACCATTTGATCCCTACGCACCTCTGGGCCAGATTGCCTCATCCCCGACACCGCGAGCGCCATGATGCCCCCGACGCCGATCCCACCCAGGAAACGCCTGCGCGACAGCCATGTGGGCGAGAAGATGGAAAACCTCCGGGTACTCGTGACGCTCGCGCCCTGGATATTCATCGTCCTCGTGATCGTCGAGTGGCTCATGGGCCTCTCCATGGCGGAATGGCTGCTCGCGCTCTTCGTGATCAATCCCCTGCTCATCTATCTCGTCGCTCGCATGCTGCGCGGCGCGTTCGAGGGGACCGCCTCGACGTTCCTGGGCACCCTGCTCGCCACCCGCGGCACTCCGCACACGCGTGAGTTCTCCGAGATGGAGTCGCTCATCGTCCGGGGCCAGTTCACCGAGGCGGCCGAACGCTACCGCGAATTCCTGATCGCGTTTCCGCACGACACCGACGCGTGGATCCGACTCGCGGTGCTCACCGCCGAGAAGTTGCGACAACCGGATGCGGCGGTGGGATATTTCCTCCGGGCACGCGAGACGAAGCCCAGCGCATCACAGGAGACCCTCATCGGCAACGGCTTGATCGATCTCTACCGCGCCGCTGGCGATCGTCACGCACTGCGTGCCGAGCTTGCCCGCTTCGCGCGGCTGCACCAGCACTCGGCAGCTGGCCGCCATGCGCTCGAGGCACTCAAGGAGATGCCGTCGTGACGGATCAGGATCGGAAAGACACTCTCGATGTGACCGCACTGCTCGCGGCGTGGCACGACGGCGACGAGGCAGCACTCGACACGCTGCTGCCGATCATCTATGAGGAGCTGCACCGGATTGCGTCGCGCCAGCGGCGCGGCGAGCGGGAGGATCACACCCTCGACACGACGGCGCTGCTCCACGAGGCGTATCTCCGGCTGGTCGGCAGCGACGTCGCCTGGGTCGATCGCCAGCATTTCTTCGCGGTCGCCGCGCGGACGATGCGCCGCGTGCTGGTCGACCATGCCCGCTCGCTCGGGCGGGCCAAGCGCGGCGGTGGCGCGGTCAAGGTGCCCTTGCTCGACGACCAGCACACCCTGGCCCAGCCCTCCGCCGACCTCCTCGATCTCGATGAGGCGATCGACGGACTTTCGGCGCTTGATGAACGAAAGGGCCGCATTGTCGAGCTCCACTACTTCGGCGGCCTCACCTATGACGAGATGGCCAAGGTGCTCGGCGTGTCGGCCGCGACCGTCCATCGCGACCTCCGACTGGCGCGGGCCTGGCTCGCCCGGGAACTGGGAGCGGATTCAGGATGACCCCGGAACGGTGGGCCCGCATCGAGGCGCTCTTCATCGCGGCACTGGAGATGCCCGCCGAGGTGCGTGATGCCTGGCTCGCCGATCAGACCGTGGATGCCACCCTCCTCACCGATGTTCGCGCCCTCCTCCGAGCCGATGCCGGTCAGGGTGATCGCCTGATCAACGAGGCGATCGCCGGCGCTGCTGCTTCCCTCGCCGCCGACGTCAGCCCCGAACCGATCACCGGCATGCTGGTCGGACCGTATCGACTGATCCGCGAGATCGGTCGCGGCGGGATGGGGACGGTCTATCTCGCCGAGCGGAGTGACGAGGCGTATCAGGCCAAGGTGGCGATCAAGTTCGTGCGGGGCCGGCTCGCCGCGCCCGAACTCGCGCGCCGGTTCCTCGCCGAACGCCAGATCCTCGCCGACCTGACCCATCCCGGGATCGCGTGGCTGCTCGATGGCGGGACCACCGACGACGGCACGCCGTACCTGGTGATGGAATACGTCGAGGGCCAGCCGATCGATGCGTTCTGCGAGGCGCGAGGGCTGGGCCTTCGACAGCGACTCGCGGTGTTCACCCGCGTGGCCGAGGCGGTCCAGTACGCCCATGCCGGTCTGGTCGTCCATCGGGACATCAAGCCATCGAACATCCTCGTCACCGCCGACGGCACACCCAAACTGGTCGATTTCGGGATCGCGAAGCTGCTGGCCGAGAATGGCACGGCCGATGTCACCGGGACCCTGCCGTTCCTGACGCCGGCCTATGCTGCGCCCGAACAGGTGCGTGGCGAGCGCATCACGGTCGCGACCGATGTCTACGCGCTCGGTGGTGTGCTCTATCGGTTGCTGACCGGCCGCGCGCCGCACGACGTGGCGGGTGCCTCACCGGCCGAGGTGAGCCGGCGGATCCTCGAGGTTGATCCCCCCCCCGCATCGGCGGCGGTGACGGGGCGCGCGGCCGCATGGCATCGTGGGCTGCGCGGCGATCTCGACACCATCCTGCAGCGGGCGCTCGACAAGGACCCGGAACGTCGCTATCCCTCGGCGGAGCGGTTCCTCGATGACCTCCGTCGCCACCGGGACGGGCTGCCGGTCCGTGCGCGTCCCGATACGATCGGGTATCGCGCCAGCAAGTTTGTCAGGCGCCATCGTGCGGCTGTATTCACCAGCGTCCTCGCGGTGGTGACCCTGGTCGGGCTCGGGGTGTTCCACGCGGCACGGGTGACCGCTGAACGGAATCGTGCCCAGATCGCTGCCACCGAGGCGACCGCCATCGCGGGGTTCCTGGAGAACTTGTTCGTGGTGTCCGACCCCTCGGTCTCGCGGGGCGAGTCGATCACTGCGCGCGAGCTGCTCGATTCGGCGGCCGTCCGGATCACCACCGATCACTCGATGGATCCCGCTGTCCAGGCCAACCTGATGGGGGTGATCGGCAACGTCTACGCCACGCTCGGCTTGCGGGAGGATGCGAAACCGCTCCTGCAGGGCGCGCTCGACCGGCAGCGCACGTTGCATGGTCCGGCAAGCCTGGTTGCCGTGGAAGCGGAGACCAACTGGGCCACCTGGCTGCAGGATGAGGGCGAGTACACCGCGGCCGCGCCACTGTTCGATCACGCGATCGCGGCCGCGATCGACACCCTGGGGCCCAGGGCGCCGTTCGTCGGGCGACTCTACCGAAGCCGTGGGTACTTGCACCAGAGTACGGGAGCACTCGAGGAGGCGACATCGGACTTCACTGCCTCGATCGCGATCGCGCGGGCGACGAGGCCGGTCGACAGCGTGGAGCTTGCGGCGACGGCATCACAACTCGGACGACTCTATCGTCAGCTGGATCGGCCCGACGACGCCGAACCGTTGCTGCTCGAGGCCCTGGGGCTGCAGCGCGCCCTGTTCGGGAGCCTGCACCCGAACGTCGCCAGCACACTCCGGAATCTGGGTTCCCTGCGACGTGATCGCGAGGACTATGTCGGCGCGGACTCGCTGTATCGTGAAGCGATCGCGATCCGATGGACGTTGTTCGGGCCGGATCATCCCGATGTGCTCAATGCCCTCAACAGCTACGGGATCATGCTCGAGGAAGCAGGGCAGCACGACAGTGCGGTGGTCGTGATGCGGCAACAACTGGCGAGTCTCGAGCGGATGTTCCCCGAGCATCACCCACGCATTGCCGCCGCGACGGCGAATCTTGGCAGCCTGCTCGGGGGCGGTGAGGACATCACCGAAGCGGAGCAGTTGCTGCGTCGCTCGATGGCGATCCAGGATGCCGAACTCGATCACGACCACCCTGATCGCGCATTCCCGCGTGTGGTGCTGGCGGAGATCATCGGCCCGCGCGGGCGGCACCTCGAGGCAGTGGCGCTGCTTCGCGAGGCGCTGAGGGTGCGTCGGGCCGGGCTGCCGGCGGGGCATCGGTATATCGGGGATGCGGCGGGTGACCTGGGTGTGGAGCTGGCCGCACTTGGACGGAACCAGGAGGCCGAGCGGCTGCTGCTCGAGGCATTCTCGATTCAGGAGAAGAGCCTGGGCGAGGACAACTCCCGGACCCGAAAGGCGCGCGAGCGATTGGTCGCGTTCTACGAATCGTCGGGGAATCCGGCGGCGGCCGAGCGGTACCGGGTGACGGGACGTTGAGCGGCTCCGGGGCCGAGTGAGGGGATCCGGCGCGGGACGACGCTTGTGAGGGGGAACGTGCCTGGGCCGGCAGGACGGCCCGGTTCCCATTCACTCAGCAACGGAGCGTCCCATGCGCATCTCACGAGTCCTTCCGATCGGCGGCATCCTCCTCGCGGCCGCCTGCTCCTCCGATCCGACCGGCCCCGGTGATGGAGGGGGTGGTGGGGCGAGCGAGTGGGCGGTGTCTCTCAGCGTGAGCAGCATCGTCGTGCGCGAGATGTGCGACGGGTTCCCGGTTGATGCCAACGGTGGGGAGTGGTCGCACAAGCTGACGGCACGATTCCCGGGTGAGACCTCGAAGACGCTCGGCAGCACCTCGAGCTATCCGAGTGCGTCGAGCAAGAAGAACGCCGGCCGTGGGGCGTCGCTCGCGCTCACGTCGAGTGCCAGGATCCAGAACCGCACGCTCACCAGCAAGGAAGGCGACAAGATCACGCTCACCATCCAGGCGACCGAGTGGGACTACGACATCCTGGGCAACAACCCGTTCGCCGACTCGCGGATGAACGATCGGAGTGCGACGAAGACGTTCGAGTTCAAGGACGGCGCGTGGCCGAACGTCTCCGATGGCAAGCTGACCCTGTCGAACACCAGTTCGTGCATTCTCGACGTGAACTACTCGTTCGAGGCGGTCAAGAAGTAGCAGGTGCAGGACCGCTCATGCCCTCGCACGCTCCAGTGGTTCGACGTCCCAGTGGGTGGGGTGGAGAGTGCGGGGGTCGGGGGGCGCCTGTTGAAGTGACGGTTGCCCCTCGGGGTGAGTCCTCGGCCAGACCGTCTCCTCGATCAGGGAACTCCCATGCGCCGCTCCGCCATCGCGTGCACTGCTCTCCTGCTGCTCGCCGCCTGCAACTCCCCCACCGATGCGGGCGTCGGCGCGCCGATGGCCATCGAGGTCGTCTCGGGCAACAACCAGACACGGCTCGCGGGACTCGTGCTCGCAGAGCCGATTGTGGTACGCGTCGTCGACGCGGAGGGACGCGAAGTCCCTGGCATCGAGATCGCCCCTTCGACCACCGCGCTCGGCGGGATGATCGACCCCGCCCAGGAGACCACGACCAACGAGATGGGCGAGGCCACGATCCGCTGGCGGCTCGGTGTCACGGTCGGGGCCCAGGGGCTCCGGGTCTGGCTGCCCGGCGCGGCATCTGTGAGTGGTACCACCATCTCTGCGTCGGCCACCGGCGCGGCGGTGCGGGCAATCGTCACCACCAGCGAACGGCACTGTGCCGCGTACCTCGATGGCCGGATCGGCTGCTGGGACATCGTCCGGCCCACCGAAGCCGCCCCGGTGCCGGTCGTAGCACAGGGGCCGCTCAGATTCACGTCGCTCGCCGTCGCGAGTAATTGGAGGTACGAAGGGCATCTGGCCCTCTGTGCACCCGCCACGACTGGCCGAGTCTGGTGCAGCGAGTTCGACGACCGAACCGACGACTTCACACCCTGGCGGGAAATTCCGGGCGACTACGCAACCCTCTCTGATCTCGTCGGATCGCCCTCAGGTGATGAAGCCATGCCGGAGGTGTTCTGTGGTCTCGATCCAGAGGGAACCGTTTGGTGCTGGGGTGGCAATGCGCTCGGACTGCTCGGTGATGGCACCACGGTGTCACGGGCGGATGCGCGGCCTGTCGCGAGGGATTCACGTTTCGTTTCGCTCACGGGCGGTGAGGGTCATTTCTGTGGTCAGGATGCCGATGAGGTTGTCTGGTGCTGGGGCTGGAATTCGTACGGACAACTCGGTCGGCCGCGTACCGCTGAACCGCAGCCCGTCCCGCTACCGGTCACGACCTCCCGCTCACTGACGCAGCCTCGCGCCGTGGACCAATCCACATGTGCCGTGACATCGACCTCGAAGTTGGTCTGCTGGGGCAAGGCGGTTCCCCTCGGAGGACCCGCGGTCCTTCCGGCCGGGATGACCGACACCGCAACACCCACCGAGGTTTCTGGTCTCGGTCCGGCTACTCGCTACGCGTTCGCGTCTGGCGCGGCATTCGTGTTTGATGAAGGTGGGGTCGGCCACTGGTGGGGTGATCTCATCGCAGTACACGGCTTCAGCCCGACGCCGGTACCCACCGTCGGCCGAATCCCGTTCACGGAACTTCTTGGCCATCAGCGCGGATACCACCTATGTGGTCGACTGTCCGTCGAAGGTGGCGTTTCATGCATAGTGCCATGGGAACTGGCTTTGAACGGAGTTGGACCGCTTGACTCCGGATTCGGTCGACTATTCGGCATGGGCGTGCCGGAGGCGCCGTAGGACACACGCTTCAGCCGAGCTGGTGGAAGCCTGACGGATTGCGTCGGGGGCCAACTCTCCACTATCGTTCACGAGCTGATCCTCTTTCACCAGGGGAAGAAAAGGTGCGACCCGAGATCGTGGTGCGTTTCCTCGTCAAGAGTCTCACCATCTTTGGGATACTCTACCTCGTCAACGGCCGTCACGACCATCCCGAGGAGCTCCTCTCGATCGCGACCGTGGCGCTCTTCGCGGCCGCAGCCATCATGACCCTGCGATCCCGCATGGGAAAACTGCCAACGCCGCTCACACCAGAGGAAACCCTCCGCCTCGCGGCCCCCGCGACCGTCCTCTGGCTCGGCGTCGGGCTCGGGGACGTCATCGCCTCACCCCATTCGCTGTATGTGCTGGTGGCGCCGCTCGTGTGGGTGGTGGTCTACTCCGTGGCGGATGCCGCGTTCATGGCGCTGCGAGGAAAGGTGTAGGGGGGAGTGGAGGGTGCAGGTTCCTCGACTCCGCGCCCTTCGCTGGCGCTCGGGGCGCTACGCTCGGAACGATTGGAGGGCAAGATCAGTGCGCCCTGCCACGCGACCTTACGGTCGCGCCTGAGAATCATGCCTGGGAAATCCACGCCCCGCCTTCAATCAACTCACTCACCACATCCTCGCTGGCGCGGTCCGCCGCCTCGGCGGCGAAGTTGGTCATCACTCGGTGACGCAGCACGTTGCGCGCAACGGCCTTGATGTCATCGAGATCGGCCTGCGGCCGGCCATCCATCGCGGCGCGCGCCTTGGCGCCCAACACCAGGTACTGTGATGCACGCGGCCCGGCGCCCCACTCGACGAACTCGCGCACCAGCGCCGGCGCCTCCGCCTCGTTCGGACGCGTCATCCGGGCCAGCATCACGGCCGCTCCAATCAGCGTTGTGCTGACCGGGATCCGGCGCACCAGCGACTGCATCCCCACCAGCTCGGCGCCGTCAAGCACCGTGCGCACGGCATTCAGCTGGCCTCCGGTCGTCGCCGTGACGATCGCCTCTTCCTCGGCCCGGCTCGGATAGCCGATCCGGAGCTCGAGCATGAACCGGTCGAGCTGCGCCTCGGGGAGCGGATAGGTCCCCTCCTGCTCGATCGGGTTCTGGGTGGCCAGGACAAAGAACGGCTCGGGGAGGTGATAGGTGCGGCCAGCCACCGTCACCTGGTGCTCCTGCATCGCCTGAAGGAGGGCCGCCTGCGTCTTGGGCGGCGTCCGGTTGATCTCGTCGGCCAGGACGACCTGGGCAAAGACCGGCCCCTCGACGAACCGGAAGCTGCGCTTGCCGGTGGCCGGATCCTCCTCGACCAGCTCCGTGCCGGTGATGTCACCCGGCATCAGGTCCGGGGTGAACTGCACCCGGTTGAACGAGAGGTTGAGCGCCTCCGCGACGGTCGAGACCATCAGGGTCTTGGCGAGCCCGGGCACGCCGACCAGGAGAGCATGCCCGCCGCCCAGGATCGCCGTCAGGATGCCGTCGACGGCCTCCCGCTGGCCCACCACCCGCTCGGCGACCTGGGAGCGGAGGGCGTCCATCGCGCGGGCGAGGGCGTCGAGCTGCTGGATGTCGGACGGAGCGGCGGTGGAGGTCATGGGCACCAAGTGGCGAGAAGCGAGAAGCGAGAAGCGAAAATCGTCCCGGAATGTAGCCGTTACGCGGCGCTTCGCCCCACGGTTTCTCGCTTGCGAAAGATTTCACAAGCCCGTACCTTCCGCCGCCGTGAAGCGCCCTCACAGGGATCCATCCATGCGGGAGATCGGCGAGGGGTATTCCTTCGTCTCGGTGGGGATCACGTTCGCCCTCACCCTGACGGGGGCGGCACTGCTGGGGCTCTGGCTGGATCGCCGGTTCGGGACCCTGCCGCTGTTCACCCTGATCGGGACGTTCGGGGGGATGGCATTGGGTGGATTCTGGCTCTACCAGCGGCTTCGGGGCGAGATTGAATCCGACGGCGAACGGTAACCAGGGCCGCCGTCTGGCCCTTGGGCTGGCCGCCGCGGTGGTGGTGGCTCTGTTGGCCTGGCTCATCCGGGATGGGGTGGCGGCCAGGGCCGCCGGGCTCTTCGGGGTCCTGGCGACCGGGATCCAGCTGCTGGCGGCACGACTCGCCCGCCGCCTCGGGACGCCGGCCACGCCGGACCACATGACCACCTATGTGGTCGGGATGGCGCTCCGGGTCGCTGGGGTGGCGGTGATCTGGGTGGCGGTGACAACTGATCGAGCGGCGTTTCCTCCGGGGGCGGCCGCGCTTGGGTATCTGGGGACCCTGTTGCCCCTGCTGTGGTTGGAGACACGACTGACGTGACGAGCAACGAGCCGGGACCGTTCAGCATTGCCGAGATGGTGTTCCATCACACCGGGGACGCGCACGAACTCGATTTCGCGCCGCTCTTCACGATCCACCTCCCGCAGTGGGAGCCGGTTCATCTCCTCGGCCTGACGATCGACCTGTCGCCGACGCGACATGTCGTCTTCATGATCCTCGCCGCGGTGCTCACCTTCGTGATGCTCCGCGCCGCCGCCAACGGCATCGCCCGGGCCCAGCGCGAGGGACGCGCACCCGGCGGCTATGCCGGCGCGATGGAGGCGTTCGTCCTCTATGTCCGCAACGAGATCGCCATCAGCAACATCGGCGAGGATGACGGCCCGCGCTACGCGCCGCTGATCATCACGCTCTTCTTCTTCATCCTGATGGGCAACCTCCTCGGCATGCTCCCCTGGGGCGCCTCGGTCACCGGCAACCTTGCCGTGACGGGCGCGCTCGCGGTGCTGTCATTCCTGGTCATCGAGATTGGCGGCATGGTCAAGCTGGGTCCCAAGGGCTACATGCGGACGATCTTCCCGCACATCCCGGGGATGCACGGCATCGGCGGCCTCGTCATGACGATCGCGATGGGCCCGATCGAGATCCTGTCGAAGCTGGTCAAGCCGATCGCGCTCGCCATCCGGTTGTTCGGCAACATGCTCGCCGGCCACTTCGTGATCCTGTCGTTGTTCGGGATCGTGTTCCTGTTCGGCAGCCTCGAGTACTTCCGCTGGGGTATCGGGATCGCGACCGCGCTCGTGGTGCTCGGCGTGATGCTGCTCGAACTGTTCGTCGCGTTCCTGCAGGCGTATGTATTCGCGCTCTTGAGCGCGGTGTTCATCGGGTTGATGCAGCACGAGCACTGAAGCGAGAAACGAGAAGCGAGAAGCGAGAAACGAGAAACGAGCCGTCACCCTGAGCTGAAACCCCGAGCGAGCATGGCGAGTCGAGGGGGCAGCGAAGGGGCGGAGCTTGAGGAATGAAGGTGCAGGTCCATCCGCCCCCCGGCGCATTCCGTGGGGCGATGCCATGAGGCGGTGATCGTCACCGCCCTGGGGGTTGGGCTTCGGCCCGTTGACCTCCGACCAGCGGGTCCCGTTCCGGAAGAGACGGGGTGCCCGAGGGCGAATGCGAACCGACTTCACATCTTCCACTTGAACGGGAATGGACATGTTGAACATGCTGATGCAGGTCGAGGTGGTGCAGGCTGCGACGGAAGCGGCCAAGGGGTGGGCGTCGCTGGGTGCCGGTATCGGGATGGGTCTGGCGCTGATCGGCGCCGGGATCGGTCTCGGCCGGATTGGTGGTCAGGTCGCCGAGGGCATCGCCCGTCAGCCCGAGGCCGAGGGTGCGATTCGTGGTGCCGGTCTGCTGTTCGCCGTGCTCCTCGAGGGCGCCACGATCATCGCGCTCGTCTTCGCGTTGCTCTTCAAGCTCACCTGAGTCACGAGGCAATCAGGTCATGATGCTTTCGCTGCTGCCGGTGCTCCAGGACGCTGAGCACATCGGAGAGATCACCCTGCCGGCGCCGTTCTCGCCGACTGTGGGGCTCTTCATCTGGACGTGGGTGGTGTTCCTGCTCCTGCTGTTCGTGCTGAGCAAGTTCGCCTATCCCACGATCGTCAAGATGACCGCCGATCGCGAGGCGGGGATCAAGCACAAGTTGTCCGAGGCGAAGCGGTTGCACGCCGAGGCCGAGGCAGTGCTCGAGGAGCAGCGGAAGCTTCTGGCCGGCGCGCGGGGTGAGGCGAATGCCCTGCTCGCCGATGCACGCCAGGCCGCCGAACGCGAGCGCGTCACGGCGACCGAGCGGACCCGGGCGGAACAGGACGAGATTGTCACGCGTGCGAAGCAGGAGATCGTGGCCGAGCGCGACCGCGCCAAGGCCGACCTGCGGCGCGAGACGGTCGATCTCGCGATTGCCGCCGCCGGCAAGGTGATCGGGCATGAGCTCGACGCCGCCGCCGACCGGGCGATCGTCGAGCAGTACCTCACCCAGATCGGGACCAAGGCGTGAGGGAGATCTCGATCGCGCGGAACTACGCGGAGACGTTGTTCGAACTCGCCACCGCGGCCGGTGCCGTGGAACCGTGGAGCGTCCTGATGGACGAGACCGCGGCGGCGATGTCGACGCCGTCGATCGAGGCGATGCTGATGTCCCCGCGTGTGCCGCGCCAGGAGAAGATCCGGATTGTCACCGAGGCGCTCGCCGGGGCACCACGCACGTTCGTGTTGTACATGGGTGCCGTCATCAACCGGAACCGGCAGTCGCTGGTCGGCATGATCGCCGACGAGTATCGCGCGATGGCCGATGCACAGCTCGGCCGGGTGCGCGCGGGGATCACCCTCGCCAGCGAGGCCGATCCGCTCACCCGTTCGGTCATCGTCGAGCGGCTGGCCAAGTCGCTCGGCAAGGACGTGATCGCCGGCTTCGTGACCGATCCCGCGATCCTGGGCGGCACCATCGTCCGGATCGGCGACCGGGTCTACGACGGCTCGCTCAAGAAGCGTCTCAGCCGGTTGCGCCAGCAGTTGCTGTAGCGCCCGCGGTGTATGGGCGCAGCATGCTGCGCCCGTGCTGGCATCATCGAGAGGCTGGGTTACGGTCGCAGCATGCTGCGCCCGTACACGTATGCGCTGCTCCGCGCGCCTCGGCGGGGATACCTTTCCCTCATGACCGATTTCTCGGGTGATCGCCGTGACTTCTTCCGGCGGGCCTTCGGTGACGCCGTGCGGCAGGTGGGAAAGCTCACGGAGGAGCGGATCGTCCGGCAGCGCTACGTCCGGCCTCCCGGTGCGATCCCGGAGATCGCATTCCTGGCGGCCTGCACCCGCTGCGGGGAGTGCGCGCCCGTCTGTCCGGCTGGCGCCATCATGCACGTCCCGAATCGTGGCGGCCTCGCGGCCGGCACACCCTACCTCGAGCCCTCCCGGATCCCGTGCATTGCCTGTGACACCATGCCCTGCGCCGCGGCGTGCCCGACCGATGCCCTGATCGTCCCCGAGGCTGGCTGGACCACCGAACGGCTCGGTCGGATCGAGTTCCACCCCGATCGTTGCGTTACTTTCGAGGGGAAGCCGTGCCGCGTCTGTGTCGAGGCCTGCCCGGTCGGCGAGGCCGCCCTGAGCTCGGATGCCGATGGACATCCGGTCCTCAAGCTCGATGGCTGTGTCGCCTGTGGTGTCTGTGTCCGTGATTGCATCACGTTGCCGTCGTCCTTCTCCTTTCATCCGGTGGATCGCTGATGCCCGACGTCCCGTTCCGCGTCGAGAAGCCCTGGGGCCACGAGCTGATCTGGGCCCACACGCCACAGTATGTCGGCAAGGTGCTCCACGTCCGCGCGGGGCATGTGCTCTCGTGCCAGTACCACGAGCGGAAGGACGAGACGATGCACGTCCTCACCGGCGCGGTGATTCTCCGGCTCTGGGCCGACGAGCACGCCACACCGACCGAGCGCACCATGCAGCCGGGCGAGTCGGTGCACATCGCACCCCATACCATCCACTCGATCGAGGCCGTTGTCGACAGTGATGTCCTCGAGGCCTCCACCTCGGAGCTGGACGATGTCGTCCGGCTTCGCGACCTCTACGGAAGGGCATGACACGATGCAAGTGATCATACCACTCGCCGGCAAGGGTTCCCGGCTCCGGCCGCATACCCACATCACCCCGAAGCCGATGCTGAAGGTGGCCGGTCGACCGGTGATCGACTGGGTGATGGATCGGCTCAAGGGTTTGGAGATCGAGGAACTGATCTTCATCACGGGTCATCTCAAGGAGCAGGTCGAGGCGTACGCCCGTTCGCACTACGACATCCCCTCGCGGTTCATCGAGCAGAAGGTGCAGGATGGTACCGCCGGCGCGGTCAACCTCGCACGGCCGTACATCCACGGACCGGCGATGATCATCTTCGTCGATACGGTGTTCGAGGCCGACCTGACGCTGGCCGCCACGACCGATGCCGATGGCATCATCTGGGCGAAGGAGGTCGAGGATTACCAGCGGTTCGGCGTGGTGGTCACCGACACTGATGGCTACATGACGCGGATCGTCGAGAAGCCGTCGACGCCGATCTCGAAACTCGCCAACATCGGGCTCTACTACATCCGGGACACCGATGCCCTGTGGGCCGGGATCGATCACGTGCTCGCACAACCGCCGGTCAAGGGTGAGTATTTCCTGACCGATGCGTTCCAGCACATGATCGAGCACGGTCGCCGGATCAAGACCGCCGAAGTCGGCGGCTGGTACGATTGCGGCCAGTTGGGCACCACGCTCGAGACCAACGGCATCCTGCTTGCCCAGGGCGCCGCACGCCGTCCGGCGACGGTCCCCTATGGCGTGACGCTGATCGACCCGGTGCGCATCGAGGACGGGGTCACGCTGGAACGCTGCACGATCGGACCGAATGTGACGATCGAGACGGGCACCACCGTCACCGGATCGATGATCCGCAACAGCATGATCGGGCGCGAGTGCCAGATCTCGGCTGCCAAGCTGTCGAACACCATGATCGGTGACCACGTGACCATCTCCCAGTTTGCCGGGAGCGGTTCGCTCGGCGACCACTGCACGCTCCACGGCAACGCATGAACCCGATCGACACGCTGCTCCATTCGTACCTGGATCTCGCTCGTCACCTCGACCCGATGCAACACCCGGATGAGGCACCGGCCGATGTCGAGGCCCGGCTCGGACGGTTCGATGTGCCATGGCTCACCGCGCAACTCGCGGCGCTGCGGAGCATTGCCAACGCGATCGAGGACCTCGAGGATGTCGAATCGCGCGACGACGAGGTCGATCGGACGATGCTGCTCGATACGGTGCGCGGGGACATCGCTCGACTCCAATTCCTGACCGAGGGCCCCACCGCCGATCCGGTGCTGCCGCTCCGCCACGCGGCGGTGGCACTCGATGCCCTGCTCGGCGAGGACTTCGACGTCGAGCGCGCCCATGCGCTCGCTGCGCGGATCGACGAACTCCCCGAGATGCTGGCACTGGTGCGCGAGGACACGCGGCCCGCGCCGGCATTCCTTGCCGATGCCGCGTCGGTGGCGGTCGAACATCTGGAGGAGCGGCTCGATCTCGCCGCCGAACGCCTCGACAACGTCGAAGTGCTGGCGGCCGCACGGACCGCGCTCGAGGATCATCGGCGCTGGCTGCGTGATGCACTCGCGACCGCCGGCGAGGTCGGGCTCGGCGAGGACGACGTGCTGCCGCGACTCGCCCTCCTCAACAACGAGCCGTTCGGTGTCAAGGCGACGCTCCGGTTGCTCGAGCTGCGACGGGCCGGTGCCGAGCGTGCCCTGCACACCGCGGCCGCAGACCTGGGGTATGGTGATGACTGGCCGGCGGCCCTCGATGCGCTGCCCGAACTCAGTCCCCTCGATCCGTTCGAGCGGCTCGATGCCTGGCTCGAGGAATGGGAGCGCGCTGGCAGCGTCTACATCACCCTCGGCCTGGCCGTGCCGGATGCCGAACCGGGACCGGCGCCGCCGGTCGACGACCGGGCCACCCTCGCGGTGTGGGCGATGCGTGCCCGCGCACGCGCGATGTTCGAGACCGCACGCGCGTCGCAGGAACGCCCGGTGCGCCGCCTGATCGTGGCCGACGGGATCCGCCGCGGCTGGAGCCGCGCGGTGGTGGCGCTGTTGCGGTACACCCCCCTGCTCGCGGCGCCGGAACACCTGCTGGCCGCGGCGTGGCTCGCGCTCCTCGATGCCGTGGCGGCGGAAACCGATCTGATGCTGGCGTCGCGCCTGGCGACACCCGAGGAACTGGTGGCGCGCGCGGGCGAGTTGGCCCATCTCGATGAAACACGCGCGCGCGCCCTGGTGGTGATGGTCGCCGAGGAGCCGCTGGCGGCGCTCGCGGCTGGGCTGTCCCACGAGGGATGGGCGGCGTGGCACGCCGACGAGGGTGGCGACCCCGCGCAGTTCCTCCACAAGGCGCTGGGTGCCGGTGGGCTCGCGGTACCGCTGGCGCGGTGGGTGCTCACCCCCGATGATGGCTTCGAGGACGACGGCGAGAGGTAGGGGCGGTCGACGTCCACACGCCCCCAGAGCAGCCGTCCAACCACCACGGCCAGGATGGCGAACCCGATCACCAGCAGTGTACGACCGAGCCGCTGCTGATCATCGAGGAGGTAGTTGCCGCAGAGACGGTCGGGCGAGATCAGGTAGAGCCAACCGAGCCGGATCGTGGTGGCGATCACCTCGACCAGGACGACGCCGCGCACCACGAATCCGGCGCGCGGCCAGCTGAGCGCGACCGGCGCACCAACCAGCAGCGGGACCGTCAACAGCTTGGCCCAGGTGACCCGCGGGTCGGTGAGCGCGGCGTCCATCACCCGCGGCAGCATCCACACCATGCTCGTCACCGAAGCCAGCAACAGGCCGGTGATCCCACTCCGATTCCAGCGGGCGACCGGCCGACGGACCGCCTCCGGGAGCCACGCAGCGGAGAGCCACCCGGCGACCGCCAGGAGGGGCAACTGCACGAGCATCTGGCGGAGCATCGTCGATTCCAACTCATGACGCACGAGCGGAATCGCCAACACCACCCAGAGCAGCACACCGATCATGCCGCGTCGCGGCAGACGAGCCGTCGTCATGAGGCCAATCGTTCCATGACGTACCTGATCGTGCTGGTGGTGTCATTCCAGTCGAAGACCGTCACGATCCGACCGGTCGGATCGACGATGAGGGTGGCGGCATTGTGCGTGAAGCCGCTCATCCCGTCAGGGATCACGATGACGCCGAACCGACGGAGCAACGTCGTGAGGCCACCGGCACCAACCGGTCGCGCGGCCAGCCAGCCATCTGCCTCGGCGCCGTGACCATGCAGGTAACGCCGGAGTGCTGCAGGGTCATCGTGCACGGGATCGAAACTGACGCTGAGCAATGCCACGCGACCGACCGCGATCGGCTCCGCCAGCGCCTGCTGCATCCGACGGAATGCGGCGCCCTGCAGCGAGCAGAGGAGGGTGCATCGGGTATAGATGAAGTCCACCACCAGCCAGCGACCCCGCAGCGATTCGAAACTGATCTGGCGGTCGTCGGCGGTTTCGAGCTGGACCGTCGGGACCACCGGTTGGTGGTCCCGGATCGTGATCCGGCGAGCCGTCTCGGTCGTGAAAGCGTGGAGGCCATCGGTCGCCTGACAGAGGACACCGATGCCGCCGGCCAGGACGACGAGGCTAGCCAGTAGCGTGCGGAACACCGCCATCGGTCGTGTCCCCCGAAGCGGGGGCCGTGAGCAGGCCCACCGTGATGCGAATCGCGAAGTAGGTCATGGCCAGCACCACGATCATCGCGCCGATCGCCCCGAACCGATCGGTCGCGACCCAGTCCGGCAGATGAGTCGCCATCCGTCGTGCCACACTCCTCCGGCCGGCATCCAGGAAGGCCATCGTGAAGATCAGGCCGCCGATCAGGTAGACGGGTAGTCCCACCCGGTCGGCTCCGTTGTTCGGTGGACTGCCGGCACGACGCCCGATCACGTGGAACATCACGGCCAGGGTCATCGGCAGCACGCCGAGGAGCAGGTAGAAGTGGAAGTGCCCGGGCACCCATTGGGTGTTGTGCATCACCTGGTTGATCCGGATCGTGCCATCGAGGATCGCCGGCACGACACCGGCCGCCCAGCCGAACATCGACAGGATCAGCAATCGTGAGGGCAGGGTCCAGCGCATGTTCGAGCGGTAGATGTTGGTGAGCGCGCCATGGACCGTGACCAGCAGCACCGGGAAGCCGGCACTCCACGAAATCGCCTGGCCCATGATCGTGAGCCAGCGCGGCTGGGCGTAGTCCATCATCAGGTGATGCGGGAAGACGAGGATCACGAACAGGCAGCTCGCTGCCCACGACCAGAGGAAGGGTCGGGAGATCGGATACGGCTTGCCGGAGTAGCGCGGCAACAACTCGTATACCGCGATCGCACCCATGTAGATCGTGGCGTTGATGTACATGTGGCCGAACCAGTAGATCAGGTTCTTGGCGACCAACGCGTTGAGGGTCATCTCCGGGACGTAGATGTTGACCAACCCCATCACGAGGACCACTGCCCCGGCGAGGATGCCCAGCACGTTGGCGATGATCACCATGGTGCTGGCGACCACGGCCTTGGGGTGGTCCGGGTCGATCGGGCCGCCGAAGAGCCACGGGAGGCCGAGTGCGCGCCCGAGGTTGCCATGCACACGGATGATGGCGGCGGCGGCATCGAGGTAGAAGATCAGCATGCCCACGCCGATCAGCAGGTAGCCGACCATGAACAGCGCCGCCGCGCTCGGCGTCCAGAGTCCCATGCCGCGGACAGGCAGCGGATAGAGGAAGGTCCAGAGCGCGCCGTACCCATCCACGAAGATCGCCACGATGATGGCGAGCGCACCGAGCAGGAACATCACATAGTTGGTCACGAACGCCCATCGGGACAAGCGGACGTAGGAGCGCAGGAAGTACCACATGACGCCCGTGGTCGCGAGCCCTGCGGTGCCAACCATGCCGGCACCGTGATTCGAGAGGAGTCGATAGAACAGGTCGGGTCGCACCGTGAGCCAGTTGGCCTGGGACATCCGCATGATGAGGCCGAGCAGCATCAGCAGCACGAACAACACGACCGAGGTGATCATGTACATGTTGAAACCGGCCCGCTCACCCCGGTCAAGGCGCTCGGCGTCCGGATACATCGTCATGGTCGCCATGGTCAGGTCCCCGCGGGCGCGACGACCGTGATGGCCGACGTCATCGGTGCGTGCCCGAGGCCGCAGTACTCAAGGCACATCACCTTGTAGGTGCCGGGGTCGGCAAAGGTGTGCACGAGCTTGTTGGTGTACCCCGGCATCGACTGCGTCTGGGCCACGATACGACCATCGGGTGCATAGATCGCGAAGCCGTGATTCACATCGCTGCTGGTGACCTGGAACTCGACGGCACTACCGGCCTCGACCGTATCGGGTGTGATGATCCAGGACCATTGTCTTCCCTCGACCGCGACCACCTGATGGTCCCCTGGCGGCGCATGTTGCGCCGGAATCGGAAACGGCCGCAGGGTGGCATAGGATCCAGCAACGAAGCCGATCGCCAGCACGGCGAAGAGCCATCGTCGGATGACGTGGGAGGTGCGGGCGGCCTTGCGGGTGGCGGTATCGTCGGCGGGGCGACTCGCCTGACTGATGACGTGGACGAAGGCCAGGGCGACCAGGCCCATCCCGGTCAGGGCGATGGCCCAGACCACGTTCTGGAGAATCACGGGAAAATTCCCTTCAATGGTTCAGTGCTTGCGCACCTTCACGCGCCAGAGCTCCGGGCCGTTCTCGATGTACTCGAAGCTGAACGTCTCCTCGCCGTGCGTCGCGCGCAGCGTGTAGTACATGCACTTCGGATCATGATCCACGGTCAGTTCGAGCGTGTCGCTGGCGGGCATCTCGTCATATGCCCCCATGATGCGCTCGAAGCGGTGCTTCGGCTCGACCGGTCGAACGTCGAGGGTGCGGGTGGTGCTCATGCGGCGCCTCCGATGGGTGCGGGTTGGTCGAGGGTCACCAGCGTGGCATCCGACGCATGGCTGCCGCAGCCCCAACCATGGGGCCGTGCCAGCCACCGCTCCCAGAGCAGGTGGTAGGACGGGTCGCTGGGTGCGAGGATGATCGTCCCGGCATAGCGGGCCAGGGCCAGGCGCGCCATCAACTCGCCGATGCCCCGTCCCTCGTGCAAGGCACTCTCGGGGCCACCGCCGGCAACACCCACATGACGCAGCCCCCCCCCACATGCCTCGATCATGGCCGCCGCCTGGGCGCCCAGGCCGCCGTCGACGGGCGTGGCGTCCCATGCCACGGCATGGCCACACCGGGCGACCCGTTGCGCCTCGACCGCGGCATCTTCGCCGCGGACGACGACGGCCACGGTCGCACCCGCCAGCCGGAGCCGATCGGCGCGGGCCAACCGCTCATCGAGTGGGGCGTCCATCGCCACGAGGATCGAGGTGCCGAGGGTGCGTGCGAGGATCACGAGTGCATCGCAGTCGTCATGACCCAGGTCGCGGTAGCCGCTGATGGCCACCTGCGCTTCCCGGGCATTCGCCATGATGCCGGCAAGCGCAGCCGGGTCGCGTGCCATCAACGATGAGACCCCGTGCCGGTCCCCGGCACGGAGTTCGAGTGTGGTGAGGCCGTGGCGCGTGGCCCCGTCGATCAGCGCGGAGAGCGAAGCCTCCGGGGCCACTGCCGAGGACAAGCCGGTTCGCATCAGGCGGCACTCTTGCCGATCGCGACACGCCAGACCGCGGGGCCCGTCTCGAGGTATTCCCAGGTGAACTGGCCCGCGTGCTCGGCTTCGAACTGGTAGCGGAGCGGCATCGGGTCGTGATCGTTCAGCAACACGAACGCCTCGCCCGGTGCCAGGGCGGTGAAGGTCTGGAAGATCGTGGGGTGCTTCTCGCGTGGCGGGATCACCCGGACGTCGAGCGTATGGGCCTCAGGCATGATGATGGCTTTCCTTGGTGGATGGCGCGGTGGTGGCGGCGCGTGCTGCCCGCCGAATGACGAGGTGCACGCGATCGGGTGCGATCTCGCGGACCTCGTAGGCAAAACCCTGCTCGGTGAGCTTGGGAAGGAGGAACTGCGGTACCCGCACGTTGACCTGCACGAGCATGCCGTCATCGGGGAGCGATTCGATCGCCGCCAGGGTGTGCGACAGCGGCTCCGGCGGATCCATGTCGCGGACATCGAGCACCGGGATCTCGGGATAGAACCACACGCGCCAGTCGTCGGGGGCGAGCTCCTCGGTGTGGTGCTCCAGTCCCTGCTTGCCGAACACCCGGTACAGCGGTGCCGGCTCGAAGGTGGCACGCACCACGAGGGCGCCACCGGCAGGCACCTCGGCACGGGCGGCCATGATGCGCTGGAACGGTTCGCGTCCGGCGCGCAGATCTTCACGCACGTCGGCTTCGACGATCGTCGCGGGGTCCACCACCTGCAGGGCGAGCGGGAACGCATCCATCAGCGGATTCACCAGTCTTCCTCCGTGATCATGCCGGGATGCCACGAGGGATCCCAGACGAGGTTGGTCTCGACGCCGGCCACACCGGGGACGAGTGAGAGTGCCCGCACGATGCCCTGGGTGATGTGTGCCTCCATCGGGCAGCCGCGCGTGGTGAGGGTGAACGTGACCTTCGCGATACCATCCTGCATCTCGACGTCATAGATGAGCCCGACCGTGACGATGTCGAGCCCGATCTCGGGGTCGATCACCGTGCCGAGCGCATCACGCAGCAGCGCCTCCGAGGGCTCGGTGGGAGGGGTACTCATGGTTGCCTCCGGGCAATGGCTGTCATCTGACTCGCCTCGACCACGACACCGGTCGCGAAGAGGGCTGCACCGATGCGCACCCCGGCGAGCGAACCGAATCCCGCGGACGCCGCGAGGAGGGTCCCCCCCAGCGCCAGACAGGTGACGGCCACATTCGCGATGCGCTGGCCGTAGAGGTCGCCCACGCGCGGCAGCTTCCGGGTGCCGGCCAGCGGACCGAAGCGCGTGTTCCAGATCAGGAACGGCACGATCTTGTAGTAGTGGGCGGCCACGAAGAGTGTGCATGCGAGCACCACGACGAGCACGTACGCCACGCGGAGGTGCAACGACGCGAGCCCGGTGACGACCAGGGCACCGAGCGGCAACGCGACCGCCAGCATGCCGAGGGCCCCGGCGGCGAGGTGCAGCCCGGGATCGAGTGCCGGCCGGTGGCGCCGCCGATAGAACTCGCGGGCCTGCCTCAGGTAGGCGATCACCCCGGCGGCCAGGCACAGTGCCGGCAGCTCGCGTCCCGCGATCGGCACATGATGGAACACGGCCAGCATCCCGGCCCCCATCGCGAGCAGGGCCACGGCGTAATGGGCGAAGTGGGTGCGGCCACCATGACTGAGCAGGAACATCGGCAACAGGCGATGCGACACGCCGACGATCACGAGGAGGACCCAGCCGAAGAGCGCCACATGCAGGTGCGTGCCGAGGGCGAGTTGCCGGAGATCGCCCAGGAAACCGGTCCGCAGGTTGATGCCGAGTGCGGTGCCAAGCACGAATGTGATGCCGAGAAAGATCGCCGCCGCGCAGATCGCCCACCAGGTGATGTCGCGGTGTTCGGCGCGTCGGAGCGTCGTCCCGAGGTTGACGAGGAAGATCGTGATCGCAACGCCGATCATGGCGGCGCCGGTCAGCAACATCGTGCTGTGGCCGCCGTACATCCCACCGACCAGCAGGGCGACGCCGGTCACGTGGAGGCCGAACGTGACATGTGCCGCGCGTTCCGAGGCGATCGGTTGGCCGAGTGCCACGGGGAGGAACTGGTAGAGGGCTCCCATGATCGACGTGGTGAGCCATCCCAGCGTGAAGAGATGGGTGGTGCCGACCACGGTCGCGGCCGGGTAGGAGCCTGCCGCCAGCATCGGCGCTGTCCGGATGAGCGCCACGGCACCCACCAGCAGGAAGCCCAGTGCTGCGGCAAAGTGCTCACCGGGGAGCCGGAGCGGTGGCGCGTTCACGCCACCGGTTCCGGAATCGGTTCCCGAACCAGCGCCGGGACCGCTCCCGACACGGCATCGAGTTGCAGGGCATGGCGCACCTGCTCGGCGATCGCGCGCATCACGATGGCGACTTCCGCTTCGGGCGTCTCGATCATCGCGGGGGCCCCACGATCGGCGTCCGCGACCATCCCCTCCTCGAATGGCAAGTGACCGAGCAGCGGGACACCGGCGTCGTCGGCGAGCAGTTGTCCCCCCCCCTGACCGAATGGACGCCATTGACGGCCGCAGTCACAGGTCGCGTGACTCATGTTCTCGACGACACCGAACACCGGGACCTCGAGCGTCTCGAACATCGCGATGGCCTTGCCGGCTTCGAGGGCGGCGAGCCGTTGCGGCGTGGTCACCACGATCGCGCCATCGACCACGACCGATTGCGCCAGCGAAAGGGGGACGTCGCCGGTTCCCGGTGGCAGGTCGACCACCAGCACATCGAGGTCGGGCCAGACCACGCCACGCGAGAACTGGGTCACCGCCTTGCCGACCATCGGGCCGCGCCAGACGGCCGGTGATCCGGCGCCCAGGAAGAAGCCGAATGACACCACCGACAGGCCGTAGGCCTCGAGTGGCAGGATCTGCTTCTGGTCGTTCATCTCCGCCCGGAGCGCGCCGTCCTCGAGGCCCAGCAGGATCGGCACCGAGGGGCCGTAGATGTCGGCATCGAGCACACCAACCCGGAGCCCGGTCTGGTGCAGGGCGAGTGCCAGATTCACGGCGACCGTGCTCTTGCCGACGCCACCCTTGCCGGCACCGACCGCGATGATGCGGCGGGCTCCAGGCAGTCGGCCCTGTCGGGCCCACGGGTCACGCTCGGCGGGCTTCCGCGAGGGTGTCAACAGCTGGACCTCGGTGCGAATGGCGCCGAGCGCGGCGAGGCGTGTCGTCACCGCCTCCCGCAGCAACCCGGGGACATCCTCGCGTTCGGTCGCGACACTGAGCGAGACATGGACCCGGTCGTCCCGAACGGTGATCGAGCGAACCATGCCCAGCGACACGATGTCGCGCCGGAGCCCGGGGTAGGAGAGTTCGGAGAGTGCCGCTCGAACATCGGCCTCGGTGATCATGATGCCTCCGCCAGGGAGTAGGCACAGCCGCAGTCGCCATCGGGGATGTAGCCGGTGCGCGTCGGACGCGCGCCCAGCAGCTCGGTCAGCAAACCGATCTCGGCCCGGCACGGAATGTCCGTCGCATCGACCAGATCGCGCATCGGGCAGTGGCAGAGCCGGAGTCGCGGGGCGGAGCGCGGTCCTTCGAGGACCGGCATGAATCCCATCTCGTCCAGGATCGCCGTCACGGCGAGCAAGCGCTTGCGCCCGGTGAGATGGGCCACCCGCGCCAGGGCGGCCTCGCGTCGCGTGTTGACATGGGCATCGAAGAAGTCGCGCAACAGGTCTTGCCTGCCGTGGTCCACCAGGTAGCGGCCGAGCGCATGGAGGATCTCCCCCTCACGACGGGGGAAGAGCGCCTCGGCGTCTTCGGTCAGGACGAACGCCACTTCAGGACGCCCGGGACCACGCTGGACGGTGCCGTCGCGCCGGACGAGGCGCTGGGCCGTGAGGGTGCGCAGATGCTGGCGGACCGTCTCGATGTTGCGATCCAGGTCCAGGCTGAGGTCCGGCACGGTGGCGCGACCGCGATGCTTGAGCGCATCGAGCAGGGCGCGGTGAGTCGGCGGCAAGGGATCGTGTGACACGGCAACCTCGATCGTGGCAATGACACCCGGAGTGGTGCGTGCCAAACGATGACTGGTGATCCGGGAATAGTCAAGGTATATTCCTTGACAACTTTCAATCCGGAGGCGGCGATGGCGGGTGAGGTGTCAGCGGTCGGGGCCAGCATGGTGGACCAGATGATGGCGGATTGCCCCGCGACGATGGTCGTGTTCAACGCCTTCGGTGTGGACACCTGCTGCGGGGCGCACCGGACGGTGCACGAGGCCGCGGTCGAGGATGGAGTCGACGAGGCCGCACTGCTGGTGGCGTTGCAGCAGGCGCTGGCGGAGGCGTCATGAAGGTCCTCGACCTCAAGCGCCTGGCCACGGATGCCATCGCCGCCAATCCTGCTCGCCCGGGTACCGCGGCACTTCACGACACCCCTGCCGTGCGCCTGGTGGTCTTCCGGATCGAACCGGGTCAGGAAGTGGCCATGCACACGAACCCCGGGACGGTGCTCCTGACCGTGGTCTCAGGTCACGGCACGATCTTCGGTGGTGACGAGTCGTGCGAGGTCGGGCAGGGCTGCATGGTGGCCTACGCTCCCGGTGAGCCACACGGGATGCGGGCCGCCGAGGAGCAGTTCTGCGTGCAGGCGACGATCATCCATGCGCATTGACCGACCTCACCCGGTCGTGGCCACCGCCGGCTGGTAGCCGCCCACCTCGCTCCGGAACGGAACGGCGAGGCGGTTCCAGCCATTGATCGCGATGACGGCGAGCGTGAGGTCGACCAGTGCTCGCTCGTCAAACTGCCGGCGTACGTCTTCGTAGAGCACATCGCTGACATTGTCGTGCTCGAGCCGCGTGACGGCCTCTGCCCACGCGAGTGCGGCGCGCTCTCGTGGCGTGTAGCAGGGTGCCTCACGCCACGCCGCGAGCAGGTGGAGCCGCTGCTCGCTCTCGCCGGCTGCGCGCGCGTCCTTGCTGTGCATGTCGAGACAATACGCACAGCCGTTGATCTGGGAGACGCGTGTCTTCACCAGTTCCAGCAGGAGCGGCTCAAGCCCGGATTGCCGCACGTGCGCTTCCAGGGCCAGCATGGCCTGGAAGGCGCCCGGCGATGCCTTCCGGTAGTCGATGCGTGGTGTCATGCTCCGTTCCCTTCCGTTCGTGGTGATGGGGGAATGCTGAGCCCGACGGCACGGCGCACCCGGTCCATCGTCGCCCGCGCGCGCGGTCGGACACGCTCGGCACCATCGTCGAGCATGCGCGTCAGGGCCTCGGGGTCCGCACGCAGCTCGGTGAACCGCTGCTGGATCGGTGCGAGGGTCGCGATCACCTGATCGGCGACTGCGGCTTTCAGCTCGCCATAGCCGCGCCCCTCGAACCGAGCCTCGATCACGGCGCGTGGTTCCCGGGACAGCGCCTCGTGGATCAGCAACAGGTTCAGGATGCCGGGGCTGGCATGGTCGAAGCGTGTTTCGCGGCCGGTGTCGGTGACGGCCCGCATCACCGTGCGCCGGATGACGTCGGGTGGATCGAGGAGCCCGATCGCATGACCGGTCTTCGTCGCCGCGACACTCTTGCTCATCTTGGTCGATGGGTCATCGAACCCCATCACCCGGGCGCCGGCGGATGGGATGACGGCGGTCGGTACCACGAACGTCTCCCCGAACAGGTGGTTGAAGCGCTGGGCGATGTCGCGCGTCAATTCGACATGCTGGCGCTGATCCTCCCCGACCGGCACGAGGTCGGTGTCGTGAAGCAGGATGTCGGCTGCCTGCAAGACGGGATAGGTCAGCAATCCCGCGCCCACATGCCCGGAGGCGCCGGACTTCGACTTGAACTGGGTCATCCGTTCGAGCCAGCCGAGTGGGGTGACACAGGTGAGCACCCAGGCGAGCTCGGCGTGGGCGGGCACCTGTGACTGCACGAAGATCGTCGAGTGGTCGGGATCGATCCCGGAGGCGAGATAGAGTGCCGCGACATCGCGGACCGTGGCGTGGAGCCGGTCGGGATGCACCGACTCGGGGATCGTGAGCGCATGCAGGTCCACGATGCAGAAGAGGTTCTCATGGCGGGCTTGCTCCCGCACCCAGGGCGCGAGGGCCCCGATCAGCGTGCCGAGATGCAAGGCACCGGTCGGTTGCACGCCGGAGAAGACTCGCATCAGTAGCCCGAGAACTCCTCGGTCCGGATGTTGTCCGCGTCGACACCGGCATCGTCGAGCAGGGTGCGCATCGCCTCGACCATCGCCCGCGGCCCGTCGATGTAGTAGATCGGACGGGTCAGATCCGTGACCCACTTCCGGAGCATTGTGGCGGTGATGAACCCGGTCTCGCCCTGCCACGCGCGGCTGGAACGATCCATCGCGGTCATCGTGCCGACGAAGGTGCCGTGGGGATTGGCCGCCATGGTCGCCGTCAGTTCGTCCAGGAACGCGGCATCCTCGGGTCGGTTGTTGGAATAGAACAAGGTGATCTCGTGCGGCAGCCGGGTGTGTCGCGCATGGAGCACGATGCTCCTGACCGGCGTGACGCCGATTCCCCCGGTCAGGAAGACGGCCGGGATCTCGGCGTGCGTGTGGAGCGTGAAGGAGCCATACGGGGCGTCGAGCTGGAGCGGGGTGCCGGGCTCCATCGTCTTCAGGACCCGCTTGAAGGCGGTGTCGCGCATCCGGGTCGCGAACATCAGCGTGTCCTCGTGCGGGGCGCTCGCCAGGGAGAACGCGCGTGTGTTGCCTTCCGCATCGGTCTCGGCGGGGTCGATCAGGGTGATATCGGCGAATTGTCCCGGCTTGAATACGAATCCGCTCGGCTTCTCGACGTGGAAGGCCATCGTCCCTTCGGCGACCTCCTCCTTCCGGATCAGGCGGACAGTGTGCATCGGCATCGTGACCATCTCCTTGAGTGTGCGGTCATTCGTGGAACGCACCGGTGCGCCGGAAGTTCCCGCCCTCCCCAGCGTCGGGCTCAGGTGACCGTCACGGCTCGCCGCGGATCCGACTGTCGAGGCAGACGGTCAGCAGCATCTCGCTGGCCTCGATCGCCTCGACCGTGTGTGGCACCGACGTCGCCAGGCCGATCAGCTGCCCGGCGTGCAGGTCGTGGCTCGTCCCACCGGCCATCACCCGCAGATGCCCGGAGATCGCGTGGATCGTGACGACGCCCTCCGCGTGGTGCTGCTTGAGCGCGCCCCCGGCGTCGAAGGCGAACGACACCAGGGTCACCGGCCCGTGCCGGAAGACGGCGATCTGGCGGTGGCCGCTGACTGCGGCGTGAGGTTCAGCCCGGAGACGGCGTGCCGTCGCCGAGAGGTCGACGACCGTGACAGGGGCGGCGAGGCGTTCGTCGGGTGGTGGACGGAGTCGATCCGGAGGTGACATCACGGGCTCCCCATGCTGCGGTTCGGGCGGGGGACCCGGAACCTAGGGCAGGTCGGCGCGGGCGGGAAGGATTCACCGACGTGGCGTCAGGACGGTCCGGCGCTACGGCACGCTGACCGAGAGGAGTCGTCGCTCTGTCGAGCCGTACCGAATGTCGTCGGCGAGCTCCGCGGCCAGCAGGCCATCGGACTGGCGGTAGTACTCCCGCATGGGGGACACGCCGTAGTGCTGCCACCGTTCGACGCGCCAGGCCTTCACCTCGCCGATCGGGAGCGTGAGCGTCTCGCTGCCGCGCACGCGCCGCGAGTCGGACTGGCGCTCGGCCAGATACCCGCCACCACGGTAGTTGCTCGAGAATCCCGTGCCGTCGAAGGCGCCGAGCCACCCGCGCGAGAGCGGCACCGCCGTCATGAGTGCCACCCGGACACCCCAGTCACCAAAGTCGAGCGGAGCGCCTTCGGTGGGTGTCAGTTGGTACATCGTCAGCGTGTCGGGCTTGCCCCGATTCGCCCCCGGTGGCGGAGGCGTGTTTGACGTGTGCCGCCGGAGATACCGGACAGCGGTGTTCCCGACCAGCGCGTACTCGCGGGTCACCACCGCTCCACCCCTCCGGGTGTCCGGATATGCCTGGAGTCGTGTCATCGTCCGAACCGCCAGCGTGCGGGCGTCGAGTGCGACGGCGGTGACCCCGAGGTCTCCGGTTGGCGAACCCTCGTGGAAGCCGATCCGCCAGACGTCACCGTCGCGCCGGATCCGGAGCACCGTCAACGAGTCCACGCTGCTGAGGTTGCCATGCTCGTCGTACCGGGTGGTCTCATACCGCGCCGTCAGCTCGTGCATGCGTGACGGGTCGAGCACCGCCGCGGGGGCATCGGGCCGCTCGAGGAGTCGCGGTGGGCCCTCGTAGCTCTGGGTGCGGAGCGCGTCCGACCAGAGCTCCTGGAGCGTCGAGCCGACGCCGTCGAGTCCCCGCGCGAGCCCGAGAGACGGCAGCGGGACTCGGGTCAGCATCACCAGCCCGGCCGCCGCTGCGGCGATCATCGCTCCGACCTTGAGACGATGCCGGGTGAAGGGCGAGCCCCGCCGCTCCCGGCCCAGGTCGACCGGCAGGATGACTCCCCCCCCCGCAGCGCGAGTCGCCAGCACCCGATCGAGGAGCGCGGGCGGTGCCTCCGGCGTCTCACCGACCAGTGCCAACCGATGGAGGCGATGCGCCTGCACGATGTCGCGGCATCGCTGGCACGCGGCCAGATGGGCCGCCACCGTTCGCCGCCGACCGTCGGCCAGCGATCCATCGAGGAAGCCGATCAGTCGGGACTCGGCAGGATGGCCCATCATCGGTCACGCTCCATGGCGAGCCGCAGGCGCTTCATGCCGCGGCAGTGTCTGGTCATCACGGCCCCCTCGTTCAGCCCCAGGAAGCGCGCGATGTCGCGATGGGGCCATCCCTCGATCTCCCGGAGCACGACCACCGTGCGGAGCGAGTCCGGCAATTCGGCGAGCCGCGCCCGCACGAGCAGGCGATCCGGCAACGACTCGGCATCGGCGTCCGCGGTGGCCGTCGGCAGCGCGGACCGGGCCAGCTCGATCCGCCGCTTCCGGCGACGGATCCGTTCCAGCGCCATCCGGGCCGCGACCCGGCGCAGCCACGCCTCGAAGAGCCCTCGCTCCTCATAGCGGCCCAAGGCCTCGGGCAATCCGACGAAGAGGTCGTGGAGGACATCCTCCGCGGCCATCTCGTCGCCGAGGAGCCCGCGCAGGGTCCCGAGGATCGAGCCGGCATGGCGCCGGTACACCTCCCCCAATGCCGTCGCATCGCCCCGACGCAACGCATCGAGATCGAGCGGCAAGGGGTGTGGCGCGGGGGCAGGCACCACACGAGATGCACCGGGAGTGGAGTTCACATCGACAGAATGCCTGAGCATGGCCGAAGCTTACGTCCGAGGGTGGAGGAGGAAGGATGGGGCGGAGGGAGGGACGCGAATCGGCGGACAGTCATGGCTCGGATGTCTTCGACATCACCACATCATATAGCCAGCTATATAGCTCGCCAATATGTTGTCAGATACTATGTTATGTCGCGCATACCTTGGTTGTTGTCATTCTATGTCCGGCTAAGTTTTGTTGCGATCTCCTGGGGTTTCCCGCACGTTGGTTCCCTTCTGCTGCCACCCTGATCCCGAGGACCCCGCTGTGACCGAGCCATCCGCCCCCTCCCCGTCCCGTCTCGAGGCGCTCTACGGCGCCGATACCTTCTCGCGCCAGGTGATGCAGAAGCGGTTGCCGAAGGCGATCTACCGCTCACTGGTGCGGACAATGGACCATGGTGAGCCCCTCGAGCCGCAGGTGGCAGACATCGTTGCCGCGGCGATGAAGGATTGGGCGGTGGAGCGGGGCGCGACCCATTACACCCACTGGTTCCAGCCGCTCACCGGAGCCACGGCGGAGAAGCACGATTCGCTGATCTCCCCCGACGGGACCGGCGGAGTGATCTACAACCTCGCCGGGACGGATCTGGTCCAGGGCGAGCCCGACGCGTCCTCGTTTCCGTCAGGGGGCCTCCGCGCCACGTTCGAAGCTCGGGGGTACACCGCGTGGGATCCGACCTCGCCGGCGTTCCTGATCCGGAACAGCCGCTCGGCCACGCTCTGCATCCCGACCGGCTTCGTCTCGTGGAATGGCGAAGCGCTCGACACCAAGATCCCGTTGTTGCGCTCGATGGAGGCAGTGTCGCGTCAGGCGATGCGCATCCTCAAGTTGTTCGGGACCGATACCGGAGTCGGCCGGGTCCAGACCACGGTAGGGCCCGAGCAGGAGTACTTCCTTGTCGACAAGGCGCTCTTCTACCGTCGCCCGGATCTTGTGACGTGCGAACGGACGCTGTTCGGGGCGCGCCCTCCCAAGGGGCAGCAGCTCGAGGACCACTACTTCGGTGCGATCCCGCCGCGCGTCCTGGCCTTCATGTCCGAGGCCGAGGAGGAGCTCTACCGGGTCGGCGTGCCGGTCAAGACACGGCACAATGAAGTCGCACCCGGGCAATACGAGATCGCCCCACTGTTCGAGGTCTCCCATATCGCCAGCGATCACCAGATGCTGCTGATGGAGACCCTCCGCCGGGTCGCCGATCGGCATGGCCTCAAGGCGATCATGCACGAGAAGCCGTTCGCCGGCGTCAACGGCAGCGGCAAGCATGTCAACTGGTCGCTTGCGACGGATACCGGCGTCAACCTCCTCGATCCGCAGGATGAAACGCACATCAACCTGCAGTTCCTGATCTTCCTGGTAGCCGTGATCCGTGCCGTGGACACCCACGCCGAACTGCTGCGCGCGTGCGTCGCCTCCGCCGGCAACGATCATCGTCTCGGGGCCAACGAGGCCCCACCGGCGATCATCTCGATCTTCCTGGGCGACATGCTCACCGACATCCTGGAGCAGGTGCAATCGGGCCAGCCCAAGCGCACGCTGCGCGGTGGCACCCTCGATCTCGGCGCCCGCACGATGCCCCAGATCCCGCGGCACTCCGGCGATCGGAATCGCACCTCGCCGTTCGCGTTCACCGGCAACAAGTTCGAGTTCCGGGCGGTCGGGTCGACCCACTCGGTGGCGTGGCCCAACACGATCCTCAACACGATCGTCGCCGAGTCGCTTGATCAGATCGCGACCGAGATGGAGAAGGCGGCCGGCAGCTCACCGACGCCGGCGAAGGTGCAGAGCAGTGCCCTCGCGGTGCTCAAGCGGCTGGTCAAGGAGCACAAGCGGGTGCTCTTCAATGGCGATGGCTATTCCGAGGCCTGGCACAGCGAGGCCGAACAGCGCGGGTTGCCCAACCTCAAGGACTCGGTCTCGGCGTTTCCGGTCCTCCGCTCGAAGAAGACGGTGGACCTCTTCAAGAAGTACGGTGTGCTGAGCAAGGCGGAGGTCGAGTCACGGCATCATATCACGGTCGAGAAGTGGGTCAAGCAGGTGAGCATCGAGGGCGAGACGATGGCGACCATCGCGCGCACGATGATCGTCCCCGCCGCCATGCGGCACCAGGCGTTGCTGGCCGAGGCCGTGGTGGCGACCGAGGCGTGCGGCGTGGCATGTCCCGATACCGTCGAATCACTCGAACGCTTTGTGCAACTCATCGCCGCGGCCCGGCAGGCGCTGCGCGACCTCGAGGCGGAACTGACGCACGAGTCCGCCGACCCGAACACGCACGCCACCAGGATCAACACCAGGCTGATCCCGGCGATGCGCGCGATGCGCACCGCCGCCGATGCCCTCGAGATGTACACCGCCTCGGATCTCTGGCCCTTGCCGACCTACCGCGAGTTGCTGTTCCTGCAGTAGACGAGAAGCGAGAAGCGAGAAGCGAGAAAAGTGGCCGAGCCGCGGCCGTCAGGCCGCGGTTTGGTTCGCAGCGGACAGAATCGCCTTCTCTCTCCTAAGTTGCGGTCTGCTTCTTGCCGATACTCACCCCCATGCGCCACTCACCCCTCTGGACGCTGGGCGTCCTCGCTCTCGCGGCCGCGCCGCTCCGCGCCGACGACCCGGCCTGTCTCCTGTTGCACCCGAGCGTCCCGTCCGGGGCCTACACGGGGCAGGCCGCGCCCGCTGGCACACCGGGCGGGGTTCTCGACCGGTGCGCGCTCTTCACGGCTCCGGCCCCGTGGGGGTTGACGGGGGCGGACGGTCGTCCGTTCGACTCGGTCTGGTACAACGAGGCGCGGGATGGGCTCGGGTTCTGGATCGGGGAGCAGGCCGACTTCGCCTTCACGTTCTGGCTGGCGGGGCAGCAGGTTGGTCGGTCGATCGTGCGGTCGCCGGGAACGGGCTGGTGGAACTGGGACGGCCGCTTCGACCGTGTGGACGTGGACGGCGTGCATGTCCTGATGATCTACGAGCAGGGCGGGTCGATGTTGGAACCGTCCGAGCCGGGCGACGGCGTCCTCCCCGAAGCCGAGCCGTTTTCGGTGGTGGGACCGGTCCTGGCGGAGCCTCAGGCCACGGTTCCCGAACCGGCGACGATGACGCTGCTTGGCTCCGGGTTGATCGGCCTCGCGGCGGCACGTCGCCGTCGGCGCGATGCACGCCTGAGCGCCTTCCCGGACTGATCCCGCTCGGGCCGGTTGCCGCGGCTCGCTTCGACCCGTAGCTTCGAGAGATGACCCCGCCACCGCCCGGTCGTCCTGAACCGTGGGCGACCCCATATCCTGCCGAGTCGACTGGCCCGTCCACGTTGACGGCGCCCAATCCGGCCGCGATCGACGGCGGCTTCGCGGGCAAGGTCGTGCTGGTGACCGGTGGCGCCACCGGACTCGGGCGCTGCATTGTTCACGAGTTCGGACGGATGGGGTGCCGCGTCGCGTTCTGCTGGATCCCGATGCCCGGACGCGACGTCGAGTCATACGCGCTCCTCACCGAGGCCGCCCTGTCGCACGGCAACCTCGAGGTGATGTCGCGACGGTGTGATGTCCGGGATCGTGAGCAGGTCGAACGCCTCGTGGCGGAAGTGGTCGAGCGCTGGGGTGGCATCCACTACCTGATCAACAACGCCGGCATCGCGCACGACGGTGCCCTCTGGCGCATCAAGGATGCCGACTGGCGGGCCGTGCTCGATACCAATGTGACAGGGGCCTGGCACTGCATGGCGGCGTGCGCGCCGCACTTCCGTCAGCAGCAGTTCGGCAAGGTGGTCAACATTTCCGCCCACCAGGCCGGTCGCCCAGGATTCGGCGTCGCGAGTTATGCCGCGTCCAAGGCAGCGCTCGAGGCGCTCACCCGATCGGCCGCTGTCGAGTTCGGCCCGAGCCAGGTGAATGTCAATGCGGTGGCGCCGGGGTTCGTGCACACCGAGCGCCTCGATGCCTTGCCGACGAGCGTCATCGATCGCGCCCGGAAGCGGTCGGTGCTCGGACGGCTGGCGGAGCCTCAGGACATCGCCTCGGTGGTGAGTTTCCTCTGTTCGGAGGCATCACGGCATATCACCGGTCAGACGATCGTCGTGGACGGCGGCCTCTCGCTCGAAT
This sequence comes from Gemmatimonadales bacterium, assembly GCA_035703525.1. Taxonomy (GTDB): domain Bacteria; phylum Gemmatimonadota; class Gemmatimonadetes; order Gemmatimonadales; family GWC2-71-9; genus Palsa-1233. The sequence goes on from DASSYA010000004.1 coordinate 112,489, forward strand.
AGCTTGCCCGTGGTGAAGAACTTCCTGTGGTGCCTCGTCGGCCTCGCCACCCTGGCGTGTGCCTCCTCGAATCCCGGACCCCAGACCGAGCCGTCGCGGCCGGAACCGGCTCCGGGGCTGTCGCTCGCCCCCCTGGCGGGCCAGCGGATCCCGGTCCTGCCGCTCACCTTCCTGGTCGCCGAGGTGCCCGCGGATGAATTCCTGCCACCCGATCGGGTGGCACGGCTGGCCTGGGCCGACTCGCTGATCGGCGCGATGCTGCTGGAACACGGTCCCGAGGTCGAGTGGGTCCTGCCGCCCGAGCTCCGCCGGATCGCGGCGCGGGCACCCAACATGGTCACCGACCCCGATCGGATGGGGCAGGCCATCATGCGCTCGTCCCGGCTCGAGATCGTGCCCGATCCCCTCCGCTCGTACCTGCGGGCGCTCTCGGCCATGAGCGATGCTCGCCTCGTGATGATTCCCGCTGCGGTGAGGTTCGTGCCCGACAGTGGCGGGATTCGTGCGGAGGTGGTGATGGTGATGGCCGATACACGGAATGGCCGGGTCATCTGGCGGAGTCATCCGACGGTGATCGGGGACACTCCGGCGGCAGCGCTCCGCGCGAGCATCGCGCACATCCTTCCTGATCTCGACTGAATCGACCCTGACGATGACTGATGTGACCCTCATTCCCGGCGACGGGATCGGACCGGAAATCACCGCGGCCGCTGTCCGCGTGGTCGAGGCGACCGGCCTGGGATGGACCTGGGATCGGCAAACCGGCGGCATGGCGGCAGTCGCGGCCACCGGGGACCCGCTTCCCGAGGCCACACTCGCAAGCATCCGCCGGACGCGCCTGGCCCTCAAGGGGCCACTCACCACGCCAGTGGGGGGGGGATTCCGGTCGATCAACGTGGCACTCCGGAAGGAATTCGAACTCTACGCCAACCTGCGTCCAGCCAAGACGATCGTGCCTGGTGGGCGGTTCGATGGCATCGATATCGTGCTGGTGCGCGAGAATCTCGAGGGTCTCTATATCGGCCAGGAGCGCTGGGTCGAGGTCGACGGTGATCCGCACGGCCGCGCCGAGTCGGTCGCGGTCGTGACGCGGGTCGGGGCGGAGCGGGTGGTGCGGTACGCCTTCGAGTATGCGCTCAGCCATGGCCGGAAGAAGGTGACCCTGGTCCACAAGGCGAACATCCTGAAGAACACCTCGGGGCTGTTCCTCCAGGTGGGCCGCGAGGTGGCGAAGGAGTACGAGGGGCGCATCGCGTGCAACGACCTGATCATCGACAACTGCGCCATGCAACTCGTGATGCATCCCGAGCAGTTCGACGTGATCGTCACGACGAATCTCTTCGGGGACATCCTCTCGGATGAGATCAGCGGTCTGGTGGGCGGGCTCGGCCTCGCACCGGGCGGCAACATCGGTCACCACGCGGCCATCTTCGAGGCCGTCCATGGCTCGGCACCCGACATCGCGGGGCAGGGGATCGCCAACCCGTCCGCACTGATCCTCGCGGCGGCAATGATGTGCGATCACATCGGGGAACCCGGTGCCGGCGACCGGATTCGCCGGGCGATCGTCGCAACGATCGTGGCCGATCGGGTCCGGACCCGCGATCTCGGCGGGACTGCAACGACCGAGGAGTTCGGGCATGCCGTCGCCCGCCGGGTGGCGTGAGGTCCCCTGCGTCGAGTGCGGGGCGTTCGTCGCGGGGATCGATTTCGGTGAACGGTGCCCGGCATGCCAACGGCGACGGGCCAAACGGGTGAGGGTCATCACGCGACGGGTGTCGCTGGCGGTGACGGCCGCCGTGGCGGCGTGGGTCCTGACCCGGCCGGCGACGTCCCCCACGAGCCAATGGGCCGGTGTGATCGCCGTGCCGGTCGCCTATGTGCTCACCCACCTGATCGTGAGCCGTTTCGCCATGGAGGTGTTGCCGTGATCCGTGCCGCTCGCATCGTTCTTGCCGCCCTTGTTGCCGTTTCCGCCGTCACGCCGCTGCCGGCACAGACCAGCGCCTCGCCGTCGGTCACCCTTTTCAGTTCCGGACGCGCGCTGGTGCGACGGACGCTGCCGATCGCGGTGCCGGTCGGCAGCTCGACCCACCCACTGGTGCTCGGGCTGTTCGATCCCTCGACTTTCGCCGTCCTCGATGCCGGCGTCCAGGTCGGGATGGTCACCTTCGATGCGGCGTTCACCGAGGCGTCCCTCCTGCGTCGGCAGATCGGGCACGTCTTCTCCTTCGTGACGGGTGAGGGCAAGCCACTCATCAGGGCGCGTCTCGTCGCACTCGATCCCGAGCGGTGGGAGGTGTTGCCGGGCAACCCCGACCATCCGGCTGGCGTCAGCTTCGCACGGCCCGGTCGGATCGTCTGGGACCCCGAGCTGGTCCCCGTCGCCCCCATCGCCGACGTGGCACTCCAGAGTGACCGGGCGCACGACAAGCTCTCGGTGATGTACGAGGCACCCGGTGGCTCGTGGAACGCCGGCTACCGGATCTTCCTGGGGACACGGAGTCGGATCGAGGGGATGGCGACGATCGATGCCGGGACGCTGGATCTCGCCAACGTCGAGGTGCAGTTGCTGGCGGGCGAGATCGGGCAGAAGCAGGTGTCGCGTGGCCCCCAGCCGATGATGGCGATGGCCCGGGAGGCGGACTCCTACATGCAGGGTGTGCCCGTCAATGAGGCGGTCGGCGAGGCACGCCTCTACACCGTCCCGGGCCGGGTGACCTTCACACCGCAGACCCGGATGGTGCTGCCGCTCTTTGCCCCGACCACGGTCTCGCCCGAGCTTCGGCTCACGATTCCGGGCTCGCTGCCCTTCTACGGCGGGCTTGGCCAGGAGACCGACGAGGTCGAGGTACCGGTGATGGTGAGCTATCGGCTCGCCCACGAGCTGGGGTCGACCTTCGGCGATCTCGCGCTCCCGGCGGGCAGCGTGAGCGTCTACGACACCGACCGGGCCGGGCGGGTCCAGCTGGTCGGGAATGGCGGCATCGGTCACACCGCCCCCGGCGAGCAGGTCGAGGTCAGCACCGGACTGGCGTTCGACGTCTCGGCGCGTCGCACCCAGACCGAATACACCACCGTGCGCACCGACAAGCCGTCCCGTACCACGGCCACGGTCGGTTACCGTGTCGTGGTGGCGAACGCCAAGGACTCGGCAGTGACGGTCGAGATCCGCGAGGATCGGGGGGGGGAGTGGAGTGTCATCTCCAGCTCGGTGCCGGCGGTCAGGAAGTCCTCCAGCCGGACAGTGTTCAGCCTCCGAGTGCCGTCGAAGGGCGAAACGACGCTCACGTATCGCGTCCGGGTGGTGTGGTGAGCGCACCGATCACCATCCTGCAGATGAGCGACCTGCACTTCGGGCGCGACGCCGATCTGGCCCAGATCGCAGCGCTCGAGGCGCTCGCCGCCGAGCTCACGCCAACCGTCGTGGCGATCGCCGGCGACCTGACCCAGCGGGCCCGACACGGCGAGTTCCAGCGCGCGCTGGTGTTCGTGCAACAGCTCCGGGAGGTCGCCCCGACGCTGGTGGTGCCCGGCAACCATGATGTCCAGTGGTGGACCACCCCGTTCGACCTGGTCGGTGCGGGACCCAAGTACGAGAAGTATCGTCGCTACTTCGGCGACGATCTCACGCCGAAGCTGGTGGTCGACGGCGCGGTGCTCTGTGGCGCACTCACGAGCTACGGTGTGGTGACCGGCTCGATGACCTACAACCTCAACGACATGGCCGTGAAGGGGCATCTCCCGGCCAGCGAGACCGAACGGATCGCGGCCAGGTTCCAGGCCGAGTCGCCCGACCTGCTCCGGGTGATGGTGATGCACCAGAACCTGTTGCGTGGCGAGATCTCCGAACGGATGGGGCTGGCGCATTGGCGGCGCTCGCAGCGCCAGGTGATGGCGACCGGTGTCGATCTGGTGCTGTGCGGGCATGACCATCAGGAGAATACCGGTACGCTGCCGAACGGGGCGGTGGTGTCGACCAGCAGCACCCACACCTCCCGGACGCGCGGTGGCCGGCCGTCGGCCTGCAACCTGATCAGGGTGACCGATCTCACCATCGAGGTCACGCACCAGGTCTGGGACACGCGTGCTGGCCAATTCGTGCCGGGGTCGACCTCGCGATTCGCCAGGCCGCGCACCTCCGCCACGACGGCGTGATGTCGGCGCTCCCGCAGCTCGAACTCTCGCTCGACGCCGCGCCCGAAGCAGACCTGCCCGATCGCCTCCGACGACTGGGGTTTCCCGCGGGTGTCCCGATCACCCTGACGCGCAATCGGACCGTGCTCGTCTCGTTCGACCCGCGCGGCGCGCTCCGGCTGCACGCCGGGTACGCGTGGGCACCCGACGCCGTGCTCACTGCCATCCTCACGTTCATCAAGCCACGGATGTCGCGAGCCGACCGGCTTGCGGCACGTCGTCTCTTCCTCTCGTTCCCGGTTGAACGACACGCGCCCGTGCGGCGGCGTCGCCCTGCCGCGGCACCGCCCCCGGCCGATCGACCGATCCTCGACCGACTCGAGCGCCTGCATGCGATCCTGAACGAACGCCACTTCGGGGGGACGCTCACCACCGTCCCGGTCCGGCTCTCCGATCGGATGGAACGCCGACTCGGGGAGTTCGCGGTCGATCCCGGCGGAACGGACCGGATGATCACCATCTCGCGGAAGCACCTCGCGCGGGATGGCTGGGAAGCCGCCGCCGAAACGCTGCTACATGAGATGGTGCACCAGTGGCAATCGGAAACCGGACGGCCCCTCGATCATGGGCCGGCCTTCCGGCGAAAGGCCCGCGCGGTCGGGATTCGGCCCGCGGCGACGGTGCCGGCGGGCGCGATGCGTCGGGTCGACGACGATCCGGCGCGCCGCGGCCAGACGGCCACGGGCTGGTCGGGATCTCGACCGCGAGCCGACGCTCACGACTGAAGGCGGGGCATTCTCCCCTTGTTATCTTCCCCCGGTCTCTTACCCGGGGTTTCTGGCAGATGGCGGGATCGTCCGAATACACAGGCGTCGATTTCTACGACATGGATTCCCTCCTCTCCGAAGAGGAGCGGGCGGTCCGGGACACGGTCCGGCAGTGGGTCAGCGACGCGCTGATCCCGGCGATCGGGCCAGCCTACATCGATGGCCGGTTCCCCAAGGAATTGATCCCGGGGATGGCCGAGCTGGGACTGTTCGGGGCCAACCTGCCCGAGGAGTACGGCTGCGCCGGCCTGAACAACGTCGCCTACGGCCTGATCATGCAGGAGCTCGAGCGCGGCGACAGCGGGATCCGCTCGTTTGCCTCGGTGCAGGGCGCTCTGGTGATGTACCCGATCCATGCATTCGGGAACGAGGAGCAGAAGCAGTACTGGCTCCCGCGCCTGGCGAGTGGCGAGGAGATCGGCTGCTTCGGCCTCACCGAACCCGACTTCGGGTCGAACCCCGGTGGGATGATCACCACCGCCCGCGAGACCGCCGATGGCTGGGTCCTCAACGGCACCAAGATGTGGATCACCAACGGCTCGCAGGCCACGGTGGCGATCATCTGGGCCAAGACCGGTGACATCGATGATACGAAGAGTGTGCGCGGCTTCATCGTGCCGACCGATACCCCCGGATTCAGTGGCAAGGACCAGAAGGGGAAGCTCTCGCTCCGCGCCAGCGACACCAGTGAGCTGCACATGCAGGACGTGCACGTCCCCAAGGACGCCTTGCTCCCCGACTCGGGTGGCATGAAGTCGCCGCTCATGTGCCTGACGCAGGCCCGCTACGGGATCGCGTGGGGCGGCATCGGTGCGGCGATGGCGTGCTTCGACGAGGCGCGTCGGTACGCCGCCAACCGGATCATGTTCGACAAGCCGATCGCCGCGACGCAGATCCAGCAGGAGCGCCTCGCCGAGATGCTGACCGAGATCACCAGGAGCCAGTTGCTTGCCTTGCAGCTCGGCCGGCTCAAGGACAAGGGCACGATGACGCCACAGCAGGTCTCGCTCGCCAAGCGTGCCAACATCGACATGGCCTGCGAGGTCGCCCGCGAGGCGCGCCGGTTGCTCGGGGCCAACGGGATCCTGATCGAGTACCACTCGATGCGCCACATGGTGAACCTCGAGAGCGTGTATACCTATGAGGGCACGCACGACATGCATTCGTTGATCCTGGGCCAGGAGATCACCGGGATTGCGGCATACTAGGAAATCAGAAGTCGGAAGTCGGAAGTCAGACAGATGCTCCCCCGACTTCCGACTTCCGACTCCTTCACCGATGAACCCTATCCAGCATTGGAACGTGAAACTGTGAAGATCGCTGTCTGCATCCGCCGAGTCCCCGACACCACCGCGAAGATCGCCATCGGCCCCTCGGGCGCCACGATCGATCCGGCGGGTGTCAAGTTCGTCCTCAACCCGTACGACGAGTTCGCGGTCGAGGCCGCGATCGCGCTCAAGGAGGCCGCCGGGGCGGGTGAGACCGTGGCGGTCGCCTTTGGTGACGACAGTGTGCAGGAGACGCTCCGCACCACGCTCGCGATGGGGATCGACAGGGCGATGCATTTGCAGGGGGCGCCATCGACCGACGGGCTGGCCAATGCGCGCGTGATTGCCGCGGCGCTCAAGGACGGCGGCTACGACCTGATCCTGTTCGGCAAGCTCGCCGTCGACGATTATGCGCAGCAGACCGGCCCGATGGTCGCCGAACTGCTCGATCTCCCCTGTGCGACCGCCGTGACGTCGCTCACGATCGATGGTGGGTCGGCCACGGTCGAACGCGAGATCGAGGGCGGCACCGAGAACGCCTCGTGTGCCTTGCCGGCGGTGTTCACCTGCGACAAGGGACTCAACAACCCCCGGTTGCCGTCGCTCAAGGGCATCATGGCGGCCAAGAAGAAGCCGCTCGATGTCACCCCGGTGACCGTGGGCGACGCGCAGTCGACCCTGGTCGGTCTGGCGCTGCCGCCGGAGCGACCGGCCGGTCGGATCGTCGGCGAAGGGGCCGCTGCGGTGCCGGCGCTCATCGAGGCTCTCACCTCCGAAGCGAAGGTGCTCTGATCATGGCAGCGATTCTTGCGATCCTCGAACAGCGTGACGGTGCCCTCCGGAAGGGTGCCGCCGAACTCATGGCCGCCGCACGCCAGCTCGCCGATGCCGATGGTGGCACCGTCGACGCGATCGTGTTCGGGAGCGGCAATGTGGGTGGCATCGATGGCCTCGGGGCGATGGGGGCCGATCGGGTGCTCACCGCGACACACGCCGAGTGCGCACACTATTGCCCCGACGCGATGGTCGCGACCGTCGCCTCGATCGCGGGCAACTATCGCGCGATCCTGACCGCAGCGACGGCCACGGGCAAGGACCTGGCCCCGCGGATCGCGGCGCGGACCGGCGCCCCATGCGGCATGGATGTGATCGGTGTCGCGATGCAGGGCGATGCGATCCGTGTGACCCGCCCCGTGTACGCCGGCAAGGTGATCCAGACACTCGATCTCGCCGGCACGCCCGTGATCGCCGTTCGGCCGTCGGCCGTGGCCGCCAGCTCGGCCGGCAAGGCCGGCGCGGTCGAGACCGTGACCGTCCCGGAGTTCACCAAGCGACTCACGGTGACCGGAGTGAGCACGGCCGATCAGGGTGCGGTCGACGTGGCCGAGGCGCGCGTGATCGTCGCCGGCGGTCGTGGACTCGGCGACCCGAAGCACTTCGCCCTGATCGAGGAGTTGGTCGCGGCATTCGGGGGCGATGCCGCCGTCGGCGCGTCGCGTGCGGTGGTCGATGCCGGATGGATCGGGCACGGGCACCAGGTGGGGCAGACCGGCAAGACGGTGGCCCCCGAGCTCTACTTCGCGGTCGGGGTCTCGGGAGCGATCCAGCACCTCGCCGGGATGCGCACCGCCGGTACCATCGTCGCGATCAACCGGGACAAGGACGCCCCGATCTTCAAGGTGGCCGACTACGGCATCGTCGGCGATCTCTTCGAGGTGATGCCGGTGCTCACGGAGGCGGTGAAGAAGGCGCGGACCTAGGGGGAAGTCAGACTTCGGAGGTCGGAAGTCGGTTTAGAGTCGTCCGACTCCTGACTTCCGACTTCCCGTCTCGGGATTTCGGTCCTCGCACCCTATTTTGATGTTGTGACCTCCACCGATCGCCCGCTCGTCATCGGCACCGGCATCGCCGGCCTCTGGACCGCGTGGCGACTCGCCTCCGAGGGCCGCCGGGTCCTGCTGGTCACCAAGGCGACGCTCCAGGACTCGAATACCGCCTGGGCTCAGGGTGGGATCGCCGTCGCGATGGATGTCGGCGATTCGCCGGCGCTCCATGCCGCCGACACGATCGCGGCGAGCGATGGGCTCGCCGACCCACTCGCTGTCGATGTCCTCGTCAACGAGGGCCCCGAACGGGTGCGTGAACTGCTCGAGCTCGGTGCGGCGTTTGACCGGGATCCAGACGGTGAACTCCGCTTCGGTCTCGAAGCTGCCCACTCCCGCGCGCGCATCCTCCACGCCGAAGGCGATCGCACCGGGGCGGCCCTGGTCGAGGCGCTGTCGCGCGTGGTGCTCGCGGATCCACGCATCGAGGTACTGCAGCGCACCACCGTCCGACGTCTCGTGCGCCATCATGATCGCGTGGTCGGCGCGATCCTCCTCGACGACGGGGGAGAGCCCTTCGCGGTGAGTGCACCGGCGGTGGTGCTCGCGACCGGCGGTGTCGGCCAGCTGTTCGAGGTCACCACCAATCCCCCGGTGGCCACCGGGGATGGCTGGGCGCTCGCGCACGCGGTGCGTGCCGAGTTGGGGCATCTCGAATTCCTGCAGTTCCATCCGACCGCGCTTCGGGTGCCTGGCATCAATCCGGCGCCACTGCTCACCGAGGCGCTGCGTGGCAAGGGGGCCTGGCTCGTGAATGGTCGCAGCGAGCGGTTCATGCTCGAGATCGACCCACGGGCCGAACTGGCACCACGCGATGTGGTGGCACGAGCGGTGGCGGTGCGGGCGTTCCGGAACGATGTCTGGCTCGATGCTCGACACGTGGACGCGGTCGAGCAGGAATTCCCGGGTGTCTCCGCGTTGCTCGCCGTGCATGGTCTGAGGCTTTCGCGCGACCTCGTCCCGATTGCGCCGGCGATGCACTACGCCATGGGCGGCATCCGGACCGATCTGGCAGGAAGAAGCTCGGTGGCCGGCCTCTACGCCGTCGGGGAATGTGCCAACACCGGTGTGCACGGGGCCAATCGCCTGGCATCAAATTCCCTGCTCGAGGGTCTGGTCTTCGCCGATCGAGCCGGTCGCGAGATCGATCGTGACCTCGAGACCAGCCCGCGGCCACCGGCCTCGATGTCGCCGGCCACGAGCGACCTCGACTCGGGAACCGATCGCCTCCCCGAAGCCGTTGCACTGTTGGCCCGGATGCGCTCGATTCTCACCCGGGAAGTGGGCGTGATCCGAACCGAGCCGGGCCTGGCGGAGGCGGAGATCGCGCTCGCCGACCTGTTGGCGCGGGCGCCCTCGGGGGCCTGGCACACCACCGACCAGCTCCGCGTGGCCGCGCTCGTCGCGCGCGCCGCACGGGGACGGCGGGAATCACGGGGAGGCCACCGACGTGCCGACTTCCCCAACCCGAAGACGAGGAGGACCGAGTGACGCAGCACCTGCCGGTGATTGACGCCCATCCCTACGACGAGGCGGACATCCCGACGCTCCAGGCCGAGATCCGTCGGCTGGCGGCGGAACGCAACGCGACGATCCTGGCGCACAACTACCAGCGCCCCGAAGTGCAGGATGTGGCGCACTTCGTCGGCGACTCGCTCGGGCTCTCCCGGCGTGCGGCGATCGTCGAGGAGGATGTGATTGTCTTCTGCGGCGTGCACTTCATGGCCGAGACCGCGAAGGTGCTCTCGCCCGACAAGACGGTGCTGCTGCCGAACCTGGCGGCCGGCTGCTCGCTGGCCGACACGATCACCGCAGAAGAGGTGCGCGGCTGGCGTCGCCAGTTCCCGGACTACGTCGCCGTGGGATATGTCAACACGACCGCGGCGGTGAAGGCCGAGCTCGACTATTGCTGCACCAGCGGGAACGTGCTGGCGGTGATCGACGCGATCCCCGCTGACCGCGGCATCCTCTTCCTCCCCGACATGTTTCTCGGTGCGCATGTGCGTCGGATGCGACCGGACCGCACGGTCGAGGTCTGGATGGGCGAGTGCCATGTCCACGCAGGGATCGACATCGAGAACCTGCAGGCGGCGCGCACGGCGAATCCCGGCAGCGAAGTGCTGGTGCACCCCGAGTGCGGCTGCGCCTCGCGGCTGCTCTATCGGATGGCCGACGGTGATCTTCCACCCGAGGGCATCCACATCGCGAGCACGGAGGGGATGATCAACCTTGCTCGCGAACTCGAGGCCGACACCTTCATCGTCGCGACCGAGACCGGGATCATCCACCGCATGCGCCAGGCGGCACCCGGCAAGCGGTTCGTGCCGGCCGACCGCGCCGCGGAATGCGCCTACATGAAGACCATCTCGTTGCTCGACGTGCGCGAGGCGCTTGCGAAGATGCAGTTCGAGATCGATGTGCCCGAACCGACACGGAGCAGGGCGCTGGGGGCGATCGAGCGGATGGTGGCGCTGGGTGACTGAGGCGGGAGGATGGGCCGATCTCGCCCGTGACGCGATGCGCGTGGCGACGATGGCGCTCGCGGAGGATGGCCGCGAGGATGTCACCTCGCGGGTCACGATCGGCGACGGGCAGCAGGGCCGCGGCGTGCTCGAAGCCCGCGAGCCGATGGTGGTCGCGGGCCTCGCCTATGCGGATGCCGTGGTCGCGGCGGCGGGGCTCCCGCCGCTCGCCTGGCTGGTCACCGAGGGGCAGCAGGTGGGCCGTCCGCAGGCGATCGGCGCATGTACCGGACCGCTCCGGGGACTGCTGCGGGCCGAACGTCCGTTGCTCAACCTGCTCCAGCGTGCCAGCGGCATCGCGACCATGACCGCGCGCTGTGTCGCGGCGGTCGCGGGGACCGGCTGCCGGATCCTGCACACGCGGAAGACCACGCCGGGCCTTCGTGCGTTCGAGGTGCGTGCGGTCCTGTCAGGGGGGGGGGGACTGCACCGGCTCGACCTGGCCACCGCGGTGATGGTCAAGGACAATCACTGGCAGGCGTTGGCGGCAAGTGGCCGATCACTGGCCGACGCACTCCAGGCCGCGCGCGAGTCCGGGGTGGAGCAGCTCGAGGTGGAGGTCGAGTCGGTGGCCCAGCTCGAGGAGGCGTGCCGTGCCGGTGCCACCCGCCTGCTGATCGACAATCAATCACCGGATGTCGTGGCCGAATGGGTGGTCAGGGCCCGGGGACTCCGCCCGACGATCGAACTCGAGGCCACCGGCGGCATCACGCTCGCAACGATGGGCGACTATGCCCGGACCGGCATCGACTTCATCAGCACCGGAATGCTCACGCACAGCGTGCGGAGCGCGGATCTCGGGATGGAAGTGACGTCACCTTAGGCGCGACCGTCAGGTCGCGCTCTGGATCCGGCCAGCATCCGAAACACGACCTGACGGTCGCGCCTGAAGGACGGTCGCGCCTGAAGGACGGTCGTGCCTGAATGCGCCCTACCGCCCGCCCGCCGGATGCAGCGCATCGAACCGCCGCACCTCCTCGGGACTGATCCGCTTGTAGAGTTTGGTGCGGTCGACCTGCTCGAGGTCGGTGATCCCGGCCGCTGCCACCAGGTCGAGGAAATCCTTCACCGTCTCCTGCTGGTAGTTCCTGACGCGTTCCCATTTGTCGGCCACCACCAGGCCGCGGGTGAGGCGCGGGTTGTTGGTGGCGATGCCGGTCGGGCAGGTGTTCAGGTGGCACTCGAGCGCCTGGATGCACCCGAGCGCGAGCATCATGCCGCGGGCCGAACTGCAGAGGTCGGCACCCACCGCGAGGGTGTGGAAGATGTCAAAGGCCGTGATCACCTTGCCTGCGGCCACGACGCGGATGTCGCTCTTGAGATTGTGGCGCTCGAGCGTGTCGACCACGAAGACCAGTCCCTCCTCCAGCGGCACCCCGACATGATTCGAGAAGTCCACCGGGGCCGCTCCGGTGCCACCCTCGGCGCCGTCGACCGCGATATAGTCGGGCCGGAGGCCGGTCTGTTCCATCAGTTCACAGAGGGTGATGAACTCCTCGCGCGATCCGATGCAGAGCTTGAAGCCGACCGGCTTGCCCTCGGCGAGATCCCGGAGTTGGTGGATGAATTCGAGCAGGCCCATGGGACCGTTGAACGCGGTGTGATAGGGTGGCGAATCGACCTCGGTGTGCGGGACCACGCCCCGGATCGCCGCAATCTCCTCGTTGTTCTTCGCCGCCGGCAGGATCCCGCCGTGCCCGGGCTTGGCACCCTGGGAGAGCTTGAGCTCGATCATCTTCACCTCGGGGCGCAGCGCATTCTCCCGGAAGCGCTCCGGCGAGAATCCCCCCTCCGGGGAACGCGCCCCGAAGTACCCCGTCCCGATCTGGAAGACCAGATCCCCCCCCTGCAAGTGATATGGCGAGATGCCACCCTCGCCGGTGCAGTGATAGAACCCACCCTCGCGCGCCCCGATGTTGAGTGCCGTGATCGCCTGCTGGCTCAGCGAGCCGTAGGACATGGCCGAGATGTTGAACACACTTGCGTCGTAGGGCTGCGTGCAGTGCGGCCCACCGATGCGGATGCGTGGCGCTGGTGACATCACCTTCGCGGGGTAGATCGAATGTGGCAGGTATGCATACCCGGTCTTGAGGACATCCAGTTCGGTCCCGAACGGGTGCACCTGATGCTCCCGCTTGGCGCGGGAGTAGACGTAGCGGCGCTGGGTCCGGTTGATCGGGGTGCCGTCGGTGGCGTTCTCGATGAAGTACTGGTGCAACTCCGGCCCGATCCCCTCGAGCATGTAGCGGAAGTTGCCGATGACCGGGAAGTTCCGGCGAATGGTGTGCCCGGTCTGGAAGAAGTCCCAGAGTCCGAGCAGGAGCACCGGGATGATGAGCAGGTACAGCCACCACGCCGGGGACCAGATCATGCCGAGCAGGGCCACGACGATGACGATCAGGGCGGCAATGCGGAAGAACGTGCTCTTCATGGATGGGCCTCGGGAACGCGCGAGAATCGGGATGGCGGGAGCGCCGAAAGCTACACCGCGCGGGTGCGGGCGTCAGTCGTCGACGACGCGGATCACGGCCTCGCCCTGGGTGGCATCGGCCAGCGCAGTGCAGAGCACCTGGTGCGCGGTCGCCGGGAGCCGGATCCGGTAGGAGACCCGATCGAGGTATCCTTCCTCCAGGACCTCGGCCTCGAATCGAGGCAGCAGGCGCTGGATCGCATCGACGCGACCATAGCCGATCGTGAGGTCGAGCATGACGGTGGCCATCCGCTCGACCGTCGGAAGATCGGTGAGCGCCAGTTCGACGCTGCCGGCGTACGCCCGTGCCAGGCCTCCGGTCCCCAGCTTGATCCCGCCGAACCAGCGCGTCACCACCGCGACCACCTCGCCGACGCCGGAGTGCAGCAGGACGGTGAGCATCGGCCGACCCGCCGTTCCGTGCGGTTCACCATCGTCGCTCATGCCGACCTGCGTGGTGGAACCGGGCGGACCGGCGACCCACGCCGTGGCATGGTGCCGACTGTCGGGCCATCGTTCGCGGATCGCCCGGATGAACTCCTGCGCTGCCTCGGCGGTCTCGGCGCGCGCCAGCGAGCAGACGAACCGACTGCGGCTGATCACCTGCTCGGCCCGATGGGCACCTGCCGGAACCCGGTAGCGCGTGGGGTCGTCCATGCCCGAAAGCTAGGGCATGCGCCGCCTGCCGGCCGTACCGAGGTCCCAATCCCGGTCTATATTGACCGATCACCAACCGCTTGGAGCCGTTCTCGTGGGTGTCGTCCTTCCGATTCGCCATCAGCATGCCTTGCCGGCCACCCTGCTCAGTCAGGATCCCCCGTCGGACGAGGCGATCGAACTCGATGTCCTCGTGGTCGGCGCCGGCCCTGCCGGTCTCGCGGCCGCCATCCAGATGGCCCGCCGCCAGCCTGATCTCGCGATCGGGGTGCTCGAGAAGGCGGCAGGGCTGGGTGAGCATTCGCTGTCGGGGGCGGTCCTGAATCCGGTCAGCCTCCGGTCGCTCTTCCCGGAACTCGCCGACTCCGAGTTCCCGTTCCGCCAATCGGTCACCGGTGAGGCCGTCTATCATCTCGGGCCCGAGCGGGCGACCCGGATCCCGACCCCTCCCACGATGCGGAACCACGGCAATGTCGTCGTTTCGCTCTCGGAACTGGTCCGCTGGCTGGGCGAACAGGCCGAAGCGCTCGGGATCAACATTTTCCCGGGCTTCCCGGTCGAGTCGTTGCTCATCGATGGTGATCGCGTGATCGGGGTCCGTACCGTGGCCAGTGGACTCGAGCGGGACGGGACGCCGGGCGAGGGATACCAGGAGCCCACCGAGCTCACGGCCAGGGTCGTGGTGCTCGCCGAGGGGACGCGCGGACCGCTGGGACAGGCGTGGCGGCAGTGGCGCGGGATCGGCAGCGCGAATCCGCAGATCTTCGCCCTCGGCGTCAAGGAAGTCTGGGAGGTCACGCAACCACTCGATCGGGTGATCCACACCCTCGGATGGCCGTTGCCGCGCGATGTCTTCGGTGGCTCGTGGTGTTATCCGATGGGTCCGAACCAGGTCTCGATCGGATTGGTTGCCGGGCTCGACGCCGCCGACGCCTCGCTCGACGTGCACGAGTCGTTGCAGCGAATGAAGTTGCATCCGCTCTTCCGCGAGATCCTCGAGGGCGGCACGATGCTGGAGTGGGGCGCCAAGACGATTCCCGAGGGCGGGTGGTACGCGATCCCGGATCGTCTGGTCGGCGCGGGACTCGTGCAGGTGGGTGACACCGCCGGCTTCGTCGATGTCCCTTCGCTCAAGGGCATCCACTACGCCATCGAGTCGGGCATGCTGGCGGCCGACACGATCGTGGCAGCACTCGCCGATGGGGGCGAGGCGACGACCGAGCGGTTGATGCCGTACGACGTGGCCGTCCGCGACTCGCGCATTGCCAAGGACCTGTATCGCACCCGGAACATGCGCCTGGCGTTCAAGGACGGCTTCGTCACCGGGGCCATCAAGGCCGGTCTGATGACGCTGAGTGGCGGCGCGTTCCCCGGTCGACGGATCGCGATGCACAAGGATGCGGAAGCGCCCAGGCGCGCGACCGAGTCACCGCCGTTCCGACCCGACAATGTGCTCACCTTCAGCAAGGTGGATGCGGTCTTCAAGTCCGGCAACGCCACCCGGGATGACGGACCATCGCACCTGGTGGTCGGACAGGACATCCCGACCGATGTGGCGCATTTCTATGCCCATCTCTGTCCGGCCGGCGTCTACGAGCTCGAGGGCGATCAACTCCGCGTCAATCCGCCCAACTGCGTCGACTGCAAGGCGACCGATGTGCTGGGGCCGCGGTGGCTGCCACGTGAGGGTGGCAGCGGCCCCCGCTACCGGTTGATGTAGCCCCGCATGCGCCCGACCACCAATCTCCGGCAGCTCTGGCAGTGGCTTGCCGCACCGTCCGATGAGACGCTGGCCGATGCTGCGCGCGACGGCGAGTTGCTGGTTGCCCGGGTCCGGACCTGGCTGACGATGTTGCTGCTGCTCATCCCCGCCGTGGCGCTCTCGCTCCAGCCCGGGGAGGCGCAGCACTGGGTCGGATTCGCGGTGGCGGTGGTGGCCGTCATCGGTTCACTGTCGCTCGACCGGGCCGTCCGCCGCGGACTCTATCGACCGGGCCTCTCGGTGGTCACCACCCTGGCCGATGTGACGATCGTGACCATGGCGCTGGCGGCGTTCTGGCTGATCGGTGCGCCGATCATCACCACGAACTCACGAGTGATCTTCGAGGCCTACTTCCTCGCGATTGCGGCGGCGTCGCTCCGCTACTCGCCACGCATCTGCTGGCTGGCCGGGACGGCGGCCATCCTGCAGTACCTGACCCTCTCGGTGCTGACCTGGCGATTCGCCTCCGAGGAATCCCTCGCCGTGGGGATGGGCAGCTACGGGACGCTCGACTGGACCACGCAATTCGCCCGGATGATCATGCTGCTCGCGGCCACGGTGCTGGCAACGTCGGTCGTCTCGCGGGCCGTGCGCCTGCGCCGCCTCTCCACGTCGGATCGGCTCACGGGGCTCTTCAATCGCGCCTACATCGAGGAGTTCCTCGGGCACGAACTCGTGCGCGCCGTGCGCGAGGCGGTCCCGGTGGCGCTCGCCATCCTCGATGTCGATCATTTCAAGCGCTTCAACGACACGCATGGCCACGCAGCCGGCGATGCCGCACTCCGGACCACGGCCCAGGTGCTCCGGACCGGACTGCGCCGGAGCGATGTCGTGGCCCGGTTCGGCGGGGAGGAGATCCTCATCGCGATGCCCAACACCACGCTCCGGAGCGCGATGGAGAAGCTCGACGATCTCCGCGTCCGGGTCGGCCTCACCGAGATCCCGCTCCCGCGCGGCGGCACGGCCCGGCTCACGGTCTCGATGGGCGTCGCGGCGCTCGAACTCGATGGCAGTGACCTCGCCGAGCTGCTCGATGCGGCCGACGCCCGACTCTATGCCGCCAAGGCCGCGGGACGGAACCGGATCTTCGGGCCGAGCGACATGCCGGCCGCGACGATGCAGGATGCAGGATGAAGGAGGGAGGATGCCTGATCGAGGAGTGACGATCCGTCAGCCGTGATCCTGCCGCGTGACGCGTCCCTCCTGGAGCAGTGCCCCGCGTGCCACGAGCAGTTCGGCGTTCTGGATCGCGGCACCGGCGGCGCCGCGCACCAGGTTGTGGCCGAGCGCCACGAGGCGGATGTCGTGCACGGGACAGGGACGAAGCCGTCCCACCGAGACCGTCATCCCCCCCCCGGTGTCACGATCGCGACGCGGTTGCGGGCGATCGTCGTCGGGGAGGACCACCACCGGCGACTGTGGTGAACTGGGGAGGCCTCGCGCATCAGGATGGCCGCGGAAGGCGCCCAGGGCCTCGCGCACCTCGTCGACGGAGGCTGGCCGGTCGAGTCCGATCGACACCGAGACCAGGTGGCCGTCCGTCACCGCGACGCGGTGGACCATGGCGCTGATCGTGAACGAGGCCGGCATGATCGCCCCCCCGGCCGCCGCCCCGAGGATCCGCGCACATTCCGCCTCGATCTTGGGTTCCTCGCCGCCGATGTACGGGATGACATTGTCGAGCAGATCGAGCGAGGGGACGCCCGGGTAGCCGGCCCCGCTCGCCGCCTGGAGCGTCGCCACCACGGCCACGCGAACGCCGAAGGCCTGATGGATCGGGGCGAGTGCCATGGCCAGGACCGTGGTGGAGCAGTTGGGATTCGTGATGATTCCCCCGGTCCAGCCCCGGACCGAACGCTGCACCTCGAGCAGGGCGAGATGACCCGGATTGATCTCCGGCATCAGCAGTGGCACATCGGCCTCCATCCGGAAGGCCGACGCGTTGCTGACCACGAGCACGCCCGCCGCGGCCCACCGTGGTTCGAGGTCCCGGGCCACGCTGGCGTCCAGCGCACTGAACGCCAGGCGTACCCCGGGGCCAGGCTCCGCATCGGTGAACCGGAGAGCGGCCAGCCGCTCGGGCACGCGGGCCGATTCACGCCAGCGCACCTCCTCGCCGTAGGCACGCCCGATCCGCTCGGCCGACGCCACGACCTGGACCACCTCGAACATCGGGTGCTCCACGAGCAGGTGGAGCAGCTTCTGGCCGACGGCGCCGGTGGCGCCGAGCACGGCAACGGGGATGCGCATCATGTCGAGGAACGTAGCGTGATCGGTCGGGCGTGGCCTAGCCCGTGGGAGGAGGTCCCGCGAGCCGCTCGCGCCTGGCTCGGGCCATCGAGGCAAGGATGGCCACCAGCAGGATCCCGACGATCATGCCGAGGGAGAGCGCGGTCGGGAGGTGAACGAGGCCCGACAGCAGCATCTTGGCCCCGACGAACGTCAGGATCAGGGCCACGCCGGCCTGAAGGTAGAAGAACCGGTCGAGCATGCCTGCCAGCAGGAAGAAGAGCGCCCGAAGCCCGAGGATCGCGAAGACATTCGACGAATAGACGATGAAGGGATCACGGGTCACCGCAAAGATCGCCGGGATCGAATCGATCGCGAACACCAGGTCGGTCCACTCCACCACGAGGAGCACGAGGAGGAGTGGCGTGGCCAGCCAGCGGGTTCGGGTCCGGGTGATGAACTTGTCGCCATCGTAGCTCTTCGAGAACGGCATGATCCGCCGCGCGACCCGGACGAGCGGGTTCTTCTCGGGCTCGACCCGGTGCGCTTCCTGGCCCCGGAACATGTTGAGGCCGGTGACGATGAGGATCGCCCCGAAGACGTAGATGATCCAGTGAAAGCGGTTGAGCAGCAGGGCACCGAAGGCGATCATGATTGCGCGCATGATCAGGGCGCCGATGATGCCCCACTTGAGGACCTTCGGCTGCAGCCGGGCGGGCACGGCGAAGTACTGGAAGACCAGGATGAAGACGAAAAGATTGTCGACCGACAGCGAGAGCTCGATCAGGTAGCCGGTCACGAACTCGAGCGCGGCGGTTTGCCCCTCGCGGTCCCAGAGCCAGAGGGCAAACAGGCCGGCCAGCGTGACGAGGCCGGCACTCCAGCGCGCCGCTTCGGCGGTACTGAGGACATGACTCCGGCGATTGAGCACGCCGAGATCGAGGATCAGCAGGACAACGATGATCCCGGTGAAGCCCAGCCAGACGGCGGGGTGGTGTCCGGCCAGGTCCACCGTTACCGACCCGTGTCCATGGCGAGCAGGGCCGCGACCCGCTCCTCAGTCGGCGGGTGGGTGCTCATCAGCTTCATCAGGCCGCCGCGCCCCGAGAACGGGTTCACCTGGGCCAGCGGGGCCACCGCCTGTGGCACCTGCATCGGGATCTGGCGGGCCATCGCATCCATCCGGGTCAGCGCCTGGGCCAGTGGCCGTGCCGCACCCAGGATCTCCGCGCCGGTCCGGTCGGCCGCGAACTCCCGCTGCCGGGAGATCGCGAACTGGAGGATCATCGCGATGAATGGCGCGAGGATCGCGAAGCCGATCTGCATGAGTCCCCCCCCCTCATCGTCGTCGCGCCGACCGAAGAAGAGCAGGGCGTACGGGAGGTAGCCGATGATCGACGCAATCCCGGCGGCAATGGTCGAGGTGAGCAGGTCCCGGTTCTTGATGTGGGCCAGCTCGTGCGCGATCACTCCCGCCAGCTCGTCGCGAGGCAAGGCCTTGAGCATGCCCTCGGTGACCGCGACCACCGCCCGCGATGGCGACCGGCCGGTGGCGAACGCATTGGGCTGCGCCGACGGCGTGATGGCGACCCGCGGCATCGGCAGACCGGCGCGCTGGCGCAGGTCATCGACCAGTCCGTAGAGCTCCGGTGCCTGCTCGGCGGTGACCACGCGGGCGCGGTACCCCTTGAGGACCATGCTGTCCGAGAACCAGAACGACCCGAAGGTCATGATCACGCCGATCGAGCCCCCGAGCAGCAGCCCCTGGGCGCCGCCCAGCATCTGGCCACCGAGCAGGAACAGCGCGAGCAATCCCGAGAGCAGCACGAATGTCTTGATGTTGTTGACCACGGTACTCCTCCTTGAAGCACTGAAGGCGAGCCCTCGCCGGGCCCAACCGCCGGTGGCAGTGGGTCACGACGAAGGTCTCGCCTGAAACGCTGATGCGCCTCGATGGCACCGTGTCTGCCGAAGCAGACAGTCTTGACGATGCCGTCGGCCGTCTGTCTCGACGGCTGAGCTACTCCCCTTCTGGCAGGGAATCTAATCGAATGCCCGCCGGAAGGAGCATCATGGGGCGGAAGTCGGGAGTCGGGCGGGAGAGATCGGAGGTCGGCCTCAGATTGCCAGCAGCTCTGCCCGCACGACTTCTCCCACCCCGGCGTCGATCCGGACCAGCGCATCGGCGCGGGCGATGGAGGTCAGCACCCAGGAGGCCTGCTCGCCAGTGGGTGTCGCCACGGGAGGGTCCTCGTCGCTCACGGTGACGCGCACGAACTGATCGAGCGTCGGGTGGCGAGAGATGGGGGAGGCGAGGGCGACCGAACGGCCGGGGACGGGCCCCCCGTGGGACTCCCGTCGCTCCTCGTGCTCGCCCAGGGGGCGGGGCGTCGCCAGCATCGCGCGGATCATTGCCCGACCGAAGAGCGTGAACGTGACGAACGCACTGACCGGATTGCCCGGGAGGGCCAGGAGCGGACGACCGTCCGGCAGCACCCCCAGCATGGTGGGACCGCCCGGACGGATGCGCACCCGTCGGAAGATCACCGCAGCCCCCAGCCGCACCAGCGCCGCGGGAATATGATCGTGTGCCCCGACACTCACGCCGCCCGCCGTGAGGATCAAGTCGACGTCCGGGGCGGCGTCGATCGCCGCCGTGATCGCGTCCACATCGTCCGGGACCCGGCCAAGCGGTACCGGGACCCCGCCTGCCTGACACACCATCGCCGTGAGCATCGGCGTGTTGACATCGGCCATCGCCGATCCCAGCCGCAAGCTCTCCACCTGGTCCATGCCGACCAGCTCATCGCCCGAGGTCAGGATCGCGACGCGTGGCCGCCGATGCACCATCACCTCCCCGTGCCCGAGCGCTGCGCAGAGTGCCAGCGTGCCGGGGTGAATCACCGTGCCGGCGGGGAGGACGAGATCGCCCTCGCGCACGTCGCCCCCCTCCGGCCGCACGTTTCGCCTCACATCCCGTGACTGCCAGACCGCAACCACCTCACCCTCGACCGTGACATCCTCCTGACGAATGATCGTGTCGACGTTCGCGGGGATCCGGCCGCCGGTCGCCACGCGCCAGGCGCTGCCCTGGGCCAGGGGCGGTGGTTCGGCCTCGCCCGCCCTCGTGGCACCCGCGAGGCTGAGCCGCACGGGGTGGGTTGGGGAGGCCGCGCGCACGTCGTCGCCATGCACGGCGAAGCCGTCCATCGACGCGGCGGTCCAGCGAGGGAGCGGGAAGGTGGCGATCAGCGGGGTCGCGAGCACCTGATCCAGCGCGCGTTCCAGCGGCACACGCAGCATCGGCTGTCGCTCCGCCGCCGCGATCACCGCGCGGATGGCATCATCGCACCGGATCACGGTCATTCGCGGTCGACCTAGTACCGTCGACCGCGGTGCCTCTCGAGCACGATCTCGAAGCCGGCGGTGATCGTCGGGAGGAGCTTCCACTGCCCGCGGATCGGTGGGGTGAGCACCCCGACGGGGGCAGGCCCATCGACCAGCTGGATCCTTGCGGCGGTGGCGCGAAATTCGAGGCTGAATTGGTATCCGCGGTTCGGCGCGGTGGCGAATCCGATCGCCGCCGCGCCGATCGGAGCCACATCCTTCGAGCCATCCTCGGCATAGATCGGCAGGGCGAAGTCGTCATCGATCCCGAAGAACGCGGTCATCGTGGTGGTGCTGCGTGGCACCAGCGCCAGTCCGCCCTGCACCTTGAGGTAGAGCTGGATGTCCCCGCGCGGGACCGGTCGCCAGACTCCCCCCCCCATGACCGCCACAGCCGATGCCGCCCGCTCCTTGTTCTCGAGTGATGCGCAGGCCAGGCGATTGAATCCGTCGTTCGAGGGGGTCACGAGGGCGCACTGGTCGCGGGTGCCGAGGCCGAGATAGACCACCTCGCCGGTCACCCCCCACGAGGGCCGCGGGAAGTAGGTGAGGTGCCCGCCGACCGTGATGTTGCCGCGCAACCGGCGCGCGAGGGCGAACCGGTCGGACTCGGTCGTGTTCGTGGTGATCGGCTGCTCCACCGCCCAGAGGTCGGTGCCGCCGATGTAGCCACCGGTGATGCCGACGACGAGGCGCGACTCATCGTTGCTGCGTTGTCCCGTGATGGGCAGGAGTGGCAGTGCCATGAGCAGGGCCGGGAGGGAGAGCGTCCGGAGTCGCATCACGAATCTCGCTTGCTGAAGGCGGGTGGTCGGCTCCCACAGGCGGGGAGTCAGGCATGTCCTGGGTGGTTCACGACCTCAGAACGAGATGCCGAGGCCGACCGAGAGCGCCGGTGCCACCACGTACTGGCCATCTCGCCCGAGGGGATCGATGGCGTTCGGTGCCTCGGCGGTGCCCGGTGCGTTGGCGGGTTCCACCCCGTACAGGAACGGATACTTGAGCTTCCAGGTGAACCCCCGCCCCTCGACACGCAAGTACAGTCGCTTCGACGCCACGAATCTTGCACCGATCATGGGGGCGAAGTAGAACTTCGTACCGAATTCGTACCCGCCCGGATCGGCGACATCGCCGGATGTATTGTGCACGAGTCCGAGTCCGATCCCGGTGAATGGGGCAAAGCCGTGCCAACTCTTCCCGCCCGTCAGGTTGAATTGCACCACCATCTCGCCACCGATGAGGTGGGCGTCGCGGGTGCCCACGACCTGCTGGGCCGGGGCGGCATTCGGATCGAGCACGGTGCGTTCGGTCTGGCTCGCCCAGGCGCCGAGTCCGAGGGACAGGGTGCTGTTGGCCCGCAGCATGACGCGCAGGCCCGCCATCGAACCATCCCGGGGCCCGACGCCGATCGGTCCGCCCGACCCCTTGATCGTGCCGCCGGTGATTTCCCAGGCGGTGCCTTGCCGGATGTCACGGTACGGTGAGCTCGTCGGGGCATGGCCCACCTGCGCGGCCAGCGGGGTGGCGAACAGGAGCGGGCCGAGAACACGGATGCTGACTCGAGACACAGGGTTCATTCCGGGATGAGGGTGTGGCCGGTCATCTCGTCCGGCTGGGGCAGGCCGAGAAGCTGCAAGATGGTTGGGGCGACGTCCGAGAGCGCACCGCCCGCACGGAAGGACGTGAAACCCGGGCCGATACCGATCAGCGGGACGGGGTTCGTGGTGTGGGCCGTATGCGGCCCGCCGGTGACCGGATCGATCATCTGTTCGGCATTGCCATGATCTGCCGTCACGAGCACCCGGGCGCCCACCCGCTCGGCGGCGGCAAGGACCCGGGTGAGGCAGGCGTCGACCGTCTCGACCGCCGTCCGGACGGCCGGGAGCACACCGGTGTGTCCGACCATGTCGGCATTCGCGAAGTTGCAGAGCAGGAAGTCGTGATCGCCGCGGTCCAGGGCCCGAAGGAGGGTGTCGGTGATGCCGACCGCACTCATTGCGGGGCAGAGGTCGTAGGTCGCCACCTGCTGGGATGCCACGAGCTCGCGCTCCTCGCCCGGCCACGCCGTCTCGAACCCGCCATTGAAGAAGTACGTCACGTGCGGATACTTCTCGGTTTCGGCCGTCCGGAACTGCGAGCGTCCGGCCTGGCTCAGTTCTTCCGCCAGGATGCGGGCCATCGAGAACGGCGGGAAAGCCTGGGGCAGGGCGAAGGTCTGGTCGTACTGCGTCATGCTGGCGGCCACGAGCTCGGGGCGATCCGGACGCGCGAAGCCGTCGAAGGACGGTTCGGTGAGTGCCGCCACGATCTGCCGCATGCGGTCGGATCGATAGTTGCCGAAGAAGACGGCATCGCCATCCCGCATCGGGGCGACCGGTGCCCCGTCCCGGGTGAGCACGATCGGTCGGACGAATTCGTCGGTCTCGCCCGCCTCGTACGCCTCGGTGATCGCCGCCGTGGCGGACCCGGCGTGCTTCCCGGTGCCGTGCACGAGCAGGTGGTAGGCCAGGGCGGTGCGATCCCAGCGCCGGTCGCGATCCATCGCGAAGTAGCGACCGATCAGCGAGGCAAGGACGACCTTCCCCCCCCCGATGGTCGCGAGGTCGCGCTCGAGCCGCGCCACCACCTCGCGGCCGGCCGTGGGTGGGGCGTCGCGGCCATCGAGGAAGCCGTGGATCGCGATGCGCGGGACGTCGAGGGCCACGAAGGCCGAGATCGCGGCACGCAGGTGGCTGTCGATCGCATGGACGCCACCCTCGCCGAGGAGGGCCACCAGGTGGAGCGTGCCACCGGTCGCGCGGACGGCGCTCGCGAGGTCGACGAGGGTCGGCAAGTGCCCGAACTCGCCTCGGTCGATACTGGTGTTGATGCGAACCAGGTCCTGCGGGACGACCCGACCGGCCCCAAGATTGAGGTGGCCGACCTCGCTGTTGCCCATCTGGCCGGCCGGCAGGCCGACACGCCGGCCGCTCGCCTCGAGCAGGGTACGCGGCATCCGTTCGACCAACCGGTCCCACGTCGGGGTCCTGGCAAGGGCGATGGCGTTGCCTTCTCGTTCCGGGCGCCACCCCCATCCATCGAGGACGAGCAGTACCACCGGCGATCCATCATTCCGACCGTTTGACATGATCCTCCGTGACGCCTACACTCCCGCTTGGTGACCAGAACCCGTGAATCTACCCCGCCGCGAACCCGCGTTCCAAGCCGAATGACGGGACTCGCCCTGCTCCTCGCATTCGGCACCCTGCCCCTCGTGGCGCAGGGTGCCGGACGGATGCCCGCCAACGGTGACTTCCACAAGGACCCCGGCGGCACGCCCCTTGGCACGATCTCGAAGAACGCTGCGGTGGTCTTCGGTCAGACTCGTGCCGGTTGGCGTGAGGTGACACTCGTGGGCTGGATCGAGACCAAGGCGGTACGCCCCGATACGCGAGACGGGTTCGATGTGTCGGTGACCAGTGACAATACGCCGATCCGCACGGAACCCGATGCTGCGGCACCGATCCGGGCGGTCGCCAGGACCGGGGCGCTCTTCGATCGCGTCTCCACTCGCGGAGGCTGGTCGGAGATTCGGCGCACTGCGTGGACTCCGGTGTCAACCGCGGCGCCCGAATCTCCCGCCCCCACCCCGGCTCCCTCCCCGGCCCAAGCCGGGACCACCCCAGGCCCGACAGCGACCGATTCCACTCAGGTCGCGGTGCAGGGTGGGACGCAATTCTCTGCCGACGCCGGCGGTCCCCCCATCGGGACGCTCGAGGCGACGCGTCGGGCGACCGTGACCGAGCGTCGTGCCGGGTGGAGCCGCGTCACCCTTGACGTCTGGGTGCGCGATGGCAGTGTGGGTGGCGCCCCCTCCGCGACGGGGATCACGGGGAAGGACGTCCGCGATGAGCCGGACCGCTACATCGGCCAGACGGTCGAATGGTCGCTCCAGGTCCTGGCGGTGCAACAGGCCGATGAACTCCGTCCCGAACTTCCGCTCGGTCAGCCCTATGTCCTGGCCCGAGGCCCGCTCCCGGAGACGGGATTCGTCTACCTCCTGCTCCCGACCAAGGATGTGGCGGCGTGGCGAGCCTTGGGCCCACTCGCCGAGGTCCGGGTCCGTGCCACCATCCGCGCTGGACGTACCCGCTACCTTCCGACACCAGTGATCGAACTGGTCCGGCGCCTGGACTGATCGGGAGGGATGGGATGGAAGGTCATCTTCGCGAACGCATCATGCGTCGCCTCGAACAATTGCCCGATGAACGTGGCTACCAGATTCTTGACTATGTCGAGTTTCTCGAGAGTCGCTACGCCGAGCGCACGAATCCCGACAACATCTTCACTCGCCTGTCCGAGAAGGTGGAGGACACGATGCGGGCCGGCAAGGCGCCGATCAAGGCGATCTCCGGCACCGTCGGACTCTTCGATGGGGCGGCCAAGGTGGTTCGTGGCCTCGCGTCGGCGGCCCAATCGGTGGTCGACGAGACGGCCAGGGCCGCCCGCGAGGTGACCCGCCCCGATCCCTCCCCCGCCGCGACAGAGCCCCCGAAGGAGTCCGATCCCGCATGAGTCGTCTCCGCGAATCGCTCGGCCTCACCTTCGATGATGTCCTGCTGACGCCGCGCTACAGCACCGTGCATCCGAGCAACGTGTCGATCGCCACCCGCCTGACCCGCACGCTCCACCTGAACATCCCCCTGCTCTCGGCCGCCATGGACACTGTCACGGAGGCCGAGATGGCCATCGCGATGGCGCGCGCGGGCGGCATCGGGGTCATCCACAAGAACATGTCGATCGACCGGCACGCAGCCGAGGTCGACCGGGTCAAGCGAAGCGAGAGCGGGATGATCCTCAACCCGATCACGCTCGGCCCGGAACGCCCGGTGCGCGAGGCGCACATGCTCATGCGGCGATTCCAGATCTCGGGGGTCCCGATCGTCGATGGCACCGGACGCCTGATCGGGATCATCACCAACCGCGATCTCCAGTTCGAATCCGAGCTCGATCGACCGATCGCCGAAGCGATGACGCGCACCGGCCTGATCACCGCGCCCGTGGGGACCACGCTCTCGGAGGCCGAGGCCATCCTCGCTCGGCATCGGATCGAGAAGCTGCCGGTGGTGGACGAGTCCGGGCTCCTCAAGGGGTTGATCACGGTCAAGGACATCTTCAAGCGTCGGGATTTCCCCGATGCGAACAAGGACAGTCACGGACGCCTCGCCGTGGCGGCGGCCGTCGGTGCCGGCGCCGAGGCCTTCGCACGCGCCACGGCGCTCGCCCAGGCGGGTGTCGACGTGATCGTCGTCGACTCGGCCCATGGCCACTCCGACGGCGTGCTCCAGATGGTGGCCAGGCTCCGTGATGCCCTCCCCGATGTCCAGCTCATTGCCGGGAACGTGGCCACCGCAAGTGGCGCCCGCGCTCTCGTCGAGCGCGGCGTCGATGCCGTGAAGGTGGGGATCGGGCCGGGATCGATCTGCACCACCCGCGTCGTCACCGGTGTTGGGGTGCCCCAGATCACGGCCATCATGGATGCCGTTGCGGGGGCGAACGGTGTCCCGGTGATCGCCGATGGCGGGATCAAGTACAGTGGCGACGTGGTGAAGGCCCTGGCGGCCGGTGCCGAAAGCGTCATGATGGGCTCGATGCTGGCGGGGACCGAGGAAAGCCCTGGCGAGAGCATCCTGGCCGAGGGCCGACGTTTCAAGATGATTCGTGGCATGGGCTCGCTCTCGGCGATGCAGGACGGCTCGGCCGATCGGTATTTCCAGGAGGGAGAGGTCTCGCCAACGAAACTCGTACCGGAGGGGATCGAGGGCAGGGTTCCCTACAAGGGACCGGTCGCCGATGTTCTTTTCCAGATGACGGGTGGGCTCCGCAGCGGGATGGGGTATTGCGGGGTCGCCGACTTGACGGGACTGCGGACCGACACCGAGTTTGTACGTATCAGTCCTGCCGGTCTCCGGGAATCGCATCCGCATGATGTCACGATCACCCGCGAGGCGCCGAACTACTCTGTCTGATGCCTGACCCCGGTCGGGTCACCTGATCCGGCCGGTTCCGCCATACCGCTGGACCGCAGTCGAGTGCCTCTCCCGTTTCTCCTCTCGCTCAGGACGTTACATGACGCGTCGCTCGCGCATTGCTCGCCGTCTCGCTCCCCTCATGGTGCTGTTGCTCGGCATCGTGCCGTCCCTCGCCGCACAGACTGCCGACTCGACCGCGGCCGCAGCCGCGGGGGCCGGCATCATGGGCACCATCGACCGGATCTTCGGTGCGGTCCTCGTGCAGCCGCTCACGACGATCTTCTTCTACGACGTGATGTTCTGGGACAACAGCTCCGCGACCAACCTGCAGTTGCCACTGGTCGTCCTCTGGCTGGTGGCCGGCTCGGTGTACCTGACGGTCCGGATGGGGTTCATCAACCTCCGGGCGTTCACGCATGCGATCAACGTGACGCGCGGCAAGTACAGCGATCCGAATGACCTGGGTGAGGTGTCCCACTTCCAGGCGCTCACCACGGCGCTGTCGGCCACGGTGGGACTCGGCAACATTGCCGGTGTCGCGATCGCGGTCTCGATCGGCGGACCCGGGGCGACTCTCTGGATGATCATCGCCGGGCTGATCGGGATGAGTGCCAAGTTCGCGGAGTGCACGCTGGGCCAGAAGTACCGGCAAGTGCGGTCGGATGGTCACGTGATGGGTGGCGCGATGTACTACCTGTCGAACGGCCTGAAGGAACTCGGACTGGGCAAGCTCGGCAAGGTGCTCGCGGTGCTCTTCGCGGTGCTCTGCATCGGCGGATCGCTGGGCGGGGGCAACACCTTCCAGGTCAACCAGTCGATGGGTGCGCTGCAGGAGTCGATGCCGTTCCTCGTGACCTATCCGTGGGCGTATGGCCTCGTGATGTCGGTCCTGGTCGGTGTGGTCATCATCGGGGGGATCAAGCGGATCGCTGATGTGGCGGACAAGATCGTCCCGGCGATGGTGGGGATCTATGTGGCCGGGGCACTGTTCATCCTGATCGACAATGCGGCGGTCATCCCGACCGCGTTCGGCGCGATCCTCAGTGGGGCCTTCACGCCAGCGGCCGGCTACGGCGGCATCATCGGCGTCCTGGTGCAGGGCTTCCGTCGGGCCGCGTTCTCGAACGAGGCGGGGGCCGGGTCCGCGGCGATCGCCCACTCGGCCGCGCGCACGCCGTACCCGATTCGCGAGGGCATTGTCGCGCTGCTGGAGCCGTTCATCGATACCGTGGTGGTCTGCACGATGACCGCCCTCGTGATCGTCATCACCGGCTCGTACAACAACCCGGACAACGCGGCGCTCATCGCCGGGAACAACGGGGCCGCACTCACCTCCCGGGCGTTCGGCCAGCATATCGCGTGGTTCCCGTACATCCTCGGCATCTGCGTCCTGCTGTTCGCGTTCAGCACGATGATCTCGTGGTCCTACTACGGCGAGCGGTGCTGGACCTATCTGGTCGGTGACGGCAAGAGCCGGATCTTCCAGTTCGTGTTCGTGATCTTCACCTTCCTCGGCTCGATCGTGACCGCCACCAACATCCTCGAGTTCGGTGACCTCATGATCCTGGGGATGGCCTTCCCGAACCTCGTCGGTGTCCTGCTCCTGAGCGGCAAGGTGAAGACGGATCTCAACACCTACTGGGGCATGTACAAGCGGGGCGAGTTCCGGGCATTCAAGTGAACCACATCACCTGCAGCACCGAAGGAGTGATGGCATGAGTCTCTTCCGCACCAAGGCCCTCTCGGATTTCCTCCCGGGCGAGGATGAGCCGCAGCTGGCGCGCACGCTGACGGCGACCAACCTGGTGTTGCTCGGGATCGGCGCAATCATCGGCGCCGGCATCTTCGTGCTGACCGGCACCGCCGCCGCCCAGTACGCCGGGCCGGCCATCGCGCTCTCGTTCATCCTGGCCGGCTCCGGCTGTCTCTTCGCCGGCCTCTGCTACGCCGAGTTCGCGTCGATGATCCCGGCGGCGGGCAGCGCCTACACCTACGGCTATGCAACGCTCGGCGAGCTGGTCGCGTGGATCATCGGGTGGGACCTGATCCTCGAATATCTCTTCGCCGCCTCGACGGTTGCTGTCGGCTGGTCCGGCTACTTCGTCGCGTTCCTCGGCGAGCTGGGTCTCCACCTTCCGCCCACGGTCGCCGGGGCCCCCCTGGATGTGGTCGGCACCCACACGCTGGTGCGGAGCCAGATCTGCGTGGATCCCGCGACGGCGGGCATCGCCGTGGACGCCGCCACCCGGACGGCCGTGGCCATCGGGGATTGCGCCGCCGCCGGTTTCACCGTCGCGTCAGGCATCATCAACCTGCCGGCGATGTTGCTGGTGCTGGCGCTCACAGCCCTGCTGGTGCTCGGCATCAAGGAGTCGGCCCGCTTCAACAACATCATCGTCTTCGTGAAGGTCGCGATCGTCCTGCTGGTGATCGGCTTCGGCATCAAGTACATCGACACCGCGAACTGGCACCCGTTCATCCCGGCCAACACCGGGGTCTTCGGCGAATTCGGATTCAGCGGGGTCGTCCGAGGCGCCGGCGTGATCTTCTTCGCCTACATCGGGTTCGATGCCGTATCAACGGCCGCCCAGGAAGCGAAAAACCCGCAGAAGGACCTGCCGGTCGGCATCCTGGGCTCGCTGGCGATCTGTACCCTGCTGTACATCGCGATGTCCCTCGTGATGACCGGGATCGCGCCCTACCAGACGCTCAACGTCCCGCATCCGGTGTTCGTCGCGATCGAAGCGGCCGGTCCGGCCCTCGCGTGGCTGGGATACCTGGTGAACATCGGCGCCATCGCCGGACTGGCCTCGGTGGTGCTGGTCATGCTGATGGGGCAGCCCCGGATCTTCTACGCCATGTCGCGCGACGGCCTGCTGCCGCCGTTCTTCGGCCGGATCCACCCGAAGTTCCAGACGCCATGGGTGGCGACGATCATCACCGGGTCGGTGGCGGCAGTCATCGCCGGCTTCTTCCCGATCGGGCTGCTGGGCGAGCTGGTGTCGATCGGCACACTGCTGGCCTTCGTGATCGTCTGCGGCGGCATCCTGGTGCTTCGCCGGACCCAGCCGGACTTGCCGCGACCGTTCCGGACACCATGGGTGCCGGTCGTGCCGATCCTCGGGATCCTGGTCTGCGGGTACCTGATGTCGGGGTTGCCCATCGACACGTGGATCCGGCTGATCGTCTGGATGGCCCTGGGCATGGCGATCTACTTCGGCTACGGGATCCGGCACTCGGTGCTCGGGCGATCGGGCGACGCACGTTCCTGATTACCTTCCCGGGATGACCAGCACTTCGATGTCGGCAGGGAGCGCCGCCCAGCAGCTGGCGGCGCTCCTTGTTCCCGGCCGTCGCGTCTGCCTCACGACGCATGTGAATCCCGACGGGGACGGGCTCGGCAGTGAGGTGGCGCTCGCCCATCTCCTGCAGGCCCAGGGCCTCACGGTGAGCATCTGCAACCCCTCACCGACGCCGGAGCGCTTCGCCTTCCTGTTCGAGGACCTGCCGGGCGTCGACCGATCGGCCCGGGCCGTGGTCGAACTGCGCCGGGCTGACGTGATCATCGTGCTGGACATCAGCGAGCTCAGCCGGCTCGGCGGTCTCGCGGAGACGGTCGAGCAGCGGGGCGTGCCGGTCGGCTGCATCGACCACCATGTCGGCCCGGGGAAATTGCCGGAGGGGCCACGGCTGATCGACTCGACTGCCGCCGCCACCGGGGAGCTGATCCACCGGATGGCGATCGAGCTCGGCTGGCCGATCACCGTGCCGGTGGCCCGGGCGCTGTATGTCGCGCTGGTAACCGACACCGGCTCGTTCCGGTTCTCGAACACGACGCCGACGACGCTCCGGACGGCCGCGCACCTGCTCGAATGTGGCGCGAATCCCGAAGAGGTCTATCGCGACGTCTATGCCTCCGGCCCGGTCGGACGGCCCCGGCTGCTGGCCGAGGTGCTCCAGACGCTGGTCCACGAACCGGGGGTCGGCCTGACCGCACTGACCGTGCCGACGGGCGCTCTCGAACGCCACGGTGTCGAGGCCGATGATCTCGATGGCGCCGTCGAGCATGCGCGCGCCATTCGGGGCGTCCGGATGGCGCTCCTCTTCCGGGAGATCTCCGCCGGTCGGATCAAGGTGTCATTCCGTTCGGTCGGATCGGTCGATGTCGCGGCGCTCGCCCGGAAGTTTGGTGGGGGGGGGCACACCAAGGCCGCCGGCGCCGCCATCACGGGCGCGATGGACGAGGTCCAGGCGGCGGTCCTCACCGCGGCGCGCGAGTGGCTTGGCGCATCGAGCACGCCATGACGAGCCCGCACACCACCCCCACCGACACAGACGATGTCTTCGCGCGGATCGAGCTCGCGCTCGACGGCATTCGTCCCTACATCGCGTCGCACCGCGGCAGCGTCGAGGTCATCGATTTCGATGCCGGTGAGGGACGCCTCTTCCTGCGGCTTGGGGGTACCTGCCAGGGCTGCGCGGCGGCATCGATCACGCTCACCCAGGGCATCGAGGTCCGGCTCCGCGAAGCGGTCCCCGAGGTCCGACACCTCGAAGCGATCTGACCATGACGGACGATACTCTCGCGCGCGTGCGTGCGGCACTCGATGCGGTCATCACGCCACGCACCGGCAAGGGGCTGGTGGCTTCGGGGATGATCGATGGCCTCGCCGTGGATGGCGACACACCCACCTTCACCTTCCTGTTGCGCCGCGAGGATCCCGCCACCCTGGTGCGCCAGGCCCGCCAGGCGCTGACGGCCCTCGACCTGCCGAGCCCCCGCATCACCGTCACCAATCCGGATGGCCCCGCGAAGGTCACGCATGCCGCGCCCCAGAGCGCCGCCGCCGTACCGGCGCCCACCCCGATGGCGGTGTCCGGCATCGAGCGGGTGGTGGCTGTCTCGTCGGGAAAGGGCGGGGTGGGGAAGTCGACAGTGTCGGTGAATGTCGCGGTGGCCCTGGCACGGAAGGGGCTCCGGGTCGGCCTGATGGATGCCGATTTCTACGGCCCGAACATCCCCCGGATGATGGGTGTCTATGAGCGACCGGGCATCGATGCCGAGAAGCGCATCATCCCGCTCGAGGCACACGGTGTCAAGCTGATGTCGATCGGCTTCCTGGTCGATCGCGACGCACCGGCGATCTGGCGCGGCCCGATCATCACCAAGGTGCTGCAACAGTTCCTGCACGATGTCGCCTGGGGCGAGCTTGATGTGCTGCTGGTCGACATGCCACCCGGCACCGGCGATGCACAGCTCTCGCTGGTACAGCAGGTGATGGTGAGCGGCGCGGTCGTGGTCACCACACCACAGGATGTCGCGGTCGGCGACGCGCTTCGCGGCGCCAAGATGTTCGAACGCGTGAACGTGCCCGTGCTCGGTGTGGTCGAGAACATGAGCGGCTTCCTCGACCCGACCACCGGCATGCGCCATGACCTGTTCGGCAGCGGCGGCGGGGCCCGCCTCGCCGACGAGCTGGGCGTCCCGTTGCTCGGCATGGTGCCGCTGCAGGGCGGCCTGGCCGACGCCGCCGATCGCGGCGAACCGGTGGTGGTGTCGGCCGGCAGCTCCGCGGCCGCCGTCATGCTCGGCGAGATTGCCGAGGAAATCATGGCACGGGTCGGCGAGGTCGGGATCCAGTTGCCGGAGATTTCGTAGGGCGAGAAGCGAGAAGCGAGAAGCGAGAAGCGAGAAGCGAGAAGCGAGAGAGACGCGGTGTAAGCTTTTGCGGCCACCAGGCATTCCAAGGGACCACCGAGTCGGGTTGCTCGTCTCTCCCTTGAGGAATCGCCATGACCCACCATCTCCGCTGCCTCACCCGACCGGGCGTTCCGGTCGTGTGGATGCTCCTCGCCTGCAGCGCCCCCACCCCCCCGCGTGAATTCTCCACCGAGCTGGTCAGCAAGGCCGGGGGATTCTCCATCTCGGCCGACCCAGTGCTCGACGTGGCATCGACCGTCGGGAGCCAGACGCTCGTCAGCGATGTCACCGATGCGACTCGGCTTGTCGATGGACGCATCGCGGTCACCGACCGCTTCGGCGAACGGGTCGTCCTGATCGATAGCACAGGAAAGCTCGACCGGTATCTGGGGCGTGCCGGAAGCGGGCCGGGGGAATTCAGGTCGGTTGAATGGATTGGCTTGTGCGGCCCCGGCGCACTCCACGTCTGGGACTTCATGGCGAGTCGGCTCTCGACGATCGACACCGCCGGTCGGCCCATTGCTCAACGTTCGTTCGGGACACGGCCGTTCGTCTTCGCATGCAATCGAACAGGCCGGCTCGCCCTGCTCTATGCCCCGCCGCTCTCCAGCGACGGCGACGCGCATCCGACACTCTCGGCCGGCAGCCTGATTCTGGGTCCATCGGGCGACACCACCGGGTCGCTCGGCACGGTCAAGGTCGGTAGTACGAAGCTCCTCGGTGCCACGGCCGTCCTTGCCATGTCCGACGAATGGATTGTCTACGGCGACGGAGAGTCTGAACGCCTGGAGATCCGCGACTTCACGGGGAAGCGACTCCGTGAGATCGAGACTGGGGTGCCGCGGCGGAAACCGACCGAAGCCAACCTCGATGCCGGAATCGAGGCCCGGATGGAGATGGTCGCTCGGAGTGACAAGGACAGCATCGTCCGCAGGCTGCTACGCGAGCGGATCCCCGTCGCCGATCGACTTCCCGCCTACCAGAGCGCAATGGTCGATGAACACCAGAATATCTGGTTGGTGACCTCCGCACGCGGCGACGGCGTGACCGAACTTCGCGTCTTGCCGACAACCGATCGCGAGCCAGCTACCCTGCGCCTCGCGGGAGATGTCAAGGTGTTCGAGGTGCGCAACGGATTCCTGTTGGGTCGGAGGACCGACTCGACCGGTGTGCCGCACCTGGTGGTCTATCGGGTGGGGGGGTGATGTTGATGCGTATCTCGCCTCTCGTTCCTCGTTCCTCGCTTCTCGCTTCTCCCCCTCGACTCGCTCTGCTCGCTCGGA
This sequence comes from Gemmatimonadales bacterium, assembly GCA_035703525.1. Lineage (GTDB taxonomy): Bacteria > Gemmatimonadota > Gemmatimonadetes > Gemmatimonadales > GWC2-71-9 > Palsa-1233. The sequence goes on from DASSYA010000004.1 coordinate 146,626, forward strand.
GTGACAGTTTCTCGTCAGTCGATCCACTCCACCGTGACATCGGCCACATTGGTGGTCAGGTCGATGGTGATGTGGTGCTCGGCTCCGGCGAAATTCGCGGATTGCCAGCTGTCGCCGCTCCGGGTGAGTCCGTCGAAGGTGAGCCGTGACAGGAATCGGCCCGTGGCATCGAGATGCACGCCGACGCTGCGCGGGATCCGGAGGGTGAGGGTGCCGACGGTCAGCGTCGCCGTGACGCGAGTATCCGCAGACCATGCGCCACTGAAGTCGATGGTCGTGCTCCCGGCACCTCCTTCGATCCGGACCTCACGGCAGCCGAGATTGGCCAATTGCCGGACCTGCAACTCGCTGGCCCCACTGATGAACCGAGCTCGCTCGCATCGCACCCCACTCGGTTTCGTGACATCGATTGCGCTGCGACTCGCGCCGGCACGGACGGTGACGTCGTGCACGGCGAGGCCCCCGAGATCGAGGTGGGCCTCGCTCGCGCCGAGGTTGGCCTCGAGATTGAGGGGGACCCCTGGCGCGAATTCAAACCGGGCCGCTTGCTGCAGGTGCTCCCTGGAGGTCACCCGCAAACCGCCGCGACCGATCGAGGCGAGCCCGAGGTGCAGGATGCCGGTGCGCGGGTCATATCGCTGCACTGGGGTGTAGCGCTCCGCATCGTATTCCATGGTGGTGGCGTAGAGCACCGCGGGATCGCCGGCGCGCACCACGACCCGGCCCGCACCGAAGTCGAGTGACGCGCGGAGCGGGATACCGGTGTCGGTGACGGGCCTGGACGCGGCGTAGGTTCGCATCGACTGCGCCGCCAGGCGGGGCGGGGACACGATGGCGGCAAGACACACCAGCAGGGTGGTCCCGCGGGTGATCATCTGTCGGCGGTCGGGGGACGCTTGACCGCGGGCACCCCGACCATCGGTGTGGCCCAGAGATACTCATCGGTCATCATCGCGGCAGGCAACAGTCGGCCGGCGAAGTCCTCGCGAATGCCGCCCCGGGAGAGGAGGGCCGCGCCGAACCCGACCGTCGCCACGAGCCAGGTCGCAAGTGCGGCGAGCAGGAATGTCAGCGGCCCGGCCACCGGCACCCACCCCGCGATGGTCCAGGCGAGCCAGATCCCGGCCATCCCCATCAGACCGGTCGCGACGTAGCGGTATGCGTTCGGCGAGACCGCGAGGCCGCGTGCCATTCGGCGCCGCGTGATGGTCTCTCCCATTGCATGTGCCACGGCGATCACGCCACCGAGCACCGCCACAATGGCAAGAATCACGTAGACGGCCGCCGCGAATGGAACGAGCAAGGCCCCCGCGACAGTGAGGACCAGTCCGACCACCAGCATGCCGAAGGTCGGCAACAGGAGCACCTGCGCGAGCAGGCCGGCGGTGAATGAGCGCCCGAACGAATGCATCACGGTGTCGGAGACGATCTCGAGGTTCGGTCGACCAAAGGTGACCAGGGCGAATCCGAGGACTGTGAAAGTCGCCAGGACCGCGAGCAACCCCAGTGAACGGCGTCCGATCAGGGCGGGGACCGCGACGTGAGCGACGACTTCCCGGGGCTGGAGTGTGCTGCTCGAGCCCGTGATCGCCCCGGGATCGCCGCGGATCCGACCGTTGATCGCCAGCACATCCCCGACCACCGCCGCACCCGGGTGCAACACGACGTCGCCGTCGAGCGTCACCAGGTTGCCCTCGAGACGTCCATGAATTTCCGCATTCCCCTTGAGCACGACGAGATGACCGTGGTGGGTCTCGGTCGAGCCGAGCGAGTAGTTCCCGAGGCGTGCCGTCCCGCCCACCACCGTCAGGCGGGTCTGCCCGATCGGGTCGGTGATCGCCTCCCGCAGGTCGTGCTCAAGCCGCTCCGGCATGTCGAGGTGCGTCGGGTCGACTGTGGCGCCGCCTGCCGGGGCTTGCTCGACCGCCTGGGGCGTCAGCGTCGTGGCCGTCACCAGAAATGGCAACAGGTTGCGGACTCGATCCACGAGGTTCGTCGCCGACGGCTCCGGAGTGACAGTGGCATGGACGCGGTCGACGGAGCCCAGACAGAGCGTCAGGAGGCCGACCGTTGCCCACCTACCAGGATGCACGAGTGACCGACCGTGAGAGCACTTTCCGGAAACCGATCAGCACGGCCACATAGGTGAGGCCCGCGACGGCCAGGAGCGGCACCGCCCGTGCGGGCGTGGCCAGCGCGTCCCGGACGGCCCCGAACCACGGCTGCTCGAGGGTGTTGGCCGTGACCGCCTGCACCGCCAGCCACAGTGCGTGTGTCACCTCCTGGACGATCGGGCCGGCGAGTCCCGCTGCCGTGGTCGGGTTGAACGCCGCCCAGGCACAACCTGCGGTCACCAGGCTGCCGGTCAGCAGCCCACCGACCATCACACGGCGCCGGGCCGCCATGGCGCGATCGGCTGTCGATCCCGGGGTCGCCGCGGGAGCCAGGGTGGGATGCGGATGCAGTTCGGCGAGGACGCGGACGGCAAGCCGAGGCGAGGCATCCCACGTCGGCAGCGCCGCGAGGAGCGCCAGCACCCGACGGTCTTGCGCAAGGAGATTCGTGCATTGCAGGCACGTCGCGATGTGCGACGTCGCACGCGGCGATGCGCTGCCGTCGTGCAGTGCATCCAGTTCGTCGATGCTCAGGTGAGCCGGAATCTCGGGGATCATCTTACCGTCCTCGTACGAGTGAAGCGGGGGCCATGTTTCACTCCTCGTGCAGGTCCGCGAGGAGGATCCGGAGTTCGTTCCGGGCGCGGTGGATGTAGGTCTTGACCGTGCCGAGGGGGAGGTCGAGAATCTCGGCGATCTCCTCATAGGGTCGGCCCTCGACGTGGCGGAGCAGGATGCAACTGCGGTACTCCGGTCGGAGTTGACCGATCGCTTCCTCGATCTGGGCACCGAGTTCCCGATTGGCCACTTCGTCGAGCGGCGACTCGGTCGCGTCGCGGATCTGGAGCGAGGTGGCCTCGATCGCATCGGGTGTCTCCGCATGCGGTGAGCCATCGAGGGAGAGCGTGTCGAGTGCGCGACGACGCAACTGATCGATCGAGGCATTGTTGGCGATCTTGAAGATCCAGCTCGAGAAGCGATACTCCGGCCGGTACGACTCGATCGCCCCGAGCACCTTGATGAAGGTTTCCTGGGTGAGATCCTCGGCGAGTTCCCGATTCCGGACCATCCGGTAGATGAGCGAGAACACCGGTCGCTGATAGCGACGCATCAGCTCCTGATAGGCGACCTCGCGGCCGAGCACGGCGTGTCGGACCACCTCCTGATCGGTCAACATCCGCCAATCGACGGGGGTTGGCAGCGTCACGAGGCCACCCACATTGCCCGGATCTTCCCGGAACCGGTAGCTTTGGGGATCATGACACCCGAACCGACGACCCTGCCGCTCACGGGCGGCGCGGCCAAGCAGGCATACGTGCGCGAGGTGTTCCGTTCCATCGCGCCGCGCTACGACCTGCTCAACCGCATGCTGAGCCTCGGCGCGGACACGCGCTGGCGCCGCACGGCGGTCGATCGACTCGAGTGGTCAGGACATGCGGAGGGGAGGTACCTCGACTGCTGTGCCGGGACCCAGGACCTCGCCGCCGAACTCGGCAACCGCCCCGGATTCCGTGGACAGGTGGTCGCCGCCGACTTTGTGCCGGCGATGCTGGTCCGCGGGACGGGCAAGAGCGCACGCGTGGTACCGACTGCGGCCGATGCACTGGCACTGCCGTTTGCCGATGCGGCATTCGATGGGGCGATGGTCGGCTTCGGCGTGCGCAATCTCATGGACCTCGATGCAGGCCTGCGGGAACTGGCGCGAGTGATCCGGCCGGGGCGACGCGTGGTCGTGCTCGAATTCACCACCCCGACCTGGCAGCCACTCAGGGCGTTGTATCTCGGGTACTTCCGTCATCTCCTGCCGCGCATCGGCCGGCTGGTGTCGAAACATAGGAGTGCCTATGACTGGCTCCCAGCGTCGGTGCTCGCCTTCCCCGACCCTCCCACCCTCGCCGCACGACTCGAAGCGGCCGGATTCGGCGATGTTCGCTTCGAAACGCGCTGGGGCGGGATTGTCGCCATCCATACCGGAGCACGCCTCGCCTCATGAGCCTCGACTCCCTGCCAGCCTTCGTCTCTGCCATCGAGAAGCTCGGTGAGCTCGTCCGGATCGACCGTCCCGTCGGGACCGAGCTCGAGATCGCGGAAATCGCCGATCGCACCATGAAACTACCCGGAGGCGGGCCGGCGCTCCTGTTCACGCAGCCGGTGATGCCCGACGGGACCACGTCGTCGATTCCGGTGCTGATCAACGCCTACGGCTCGCGGCGCCGGATGGAACTGGCGCTGGGGACCACCTCACTGGATGCGATCGGCGATCGGATCGCCGAGATGGTCGACCTCAAGGTGCCCGCGGGGATCATGGGGAAGCTCTCGATGCTGCCGAAGCTGGCCGAGATGGCGAAGTTCCCGCCGAAGACCAGATCGGGTCGGGCGCCGTGCCAGGAGATCATCCATCGCGGCGAGGAAATCGATCTCGACCGGATCCCGTTCCTCAAGACGTGGCCCGAGGACGGCGGTCGCTACATCACCCTGCCGATGGTGATCACCGAGGACCCCGGTCGGGGAACCCGCAACGTCGGGATGTATCGGGTGCAAGTGTTGGGCAAGCGCGAACTCGCGATGCACTGGCAGCGCCACAAGAGCGGTGCCGCCCATTGGCGAGAGATGGCGGCCCGGGGTGAGGTGATGCCGGTGGTCATTGCCCTCGGAGGTGATCCCGCGGCGATCTACTCCGGTTCGGCACCGCTCCCACCCGGGATCGACGAGTTCCTCTTCGCCGGCTTCCTGCGTCGCTCGCCGGTCGAGCTCACCAAGGCGATCACCTGCGACCTTGAGGTGCCGAGCGAGGCCGAAATCGTGATCGAGGGCCACATCGACCCGGCGGAAGCGTTGGTGATGGAGGGGCCGTTCGGGGATCACACCGGTTTCTATTCGCTGGCCGATCTCTACCCGAAGATGCATGTCACTGCCGTGACCATGAAGCGGCAGCCGATCTACCCCGCGACGCTGGTCGGGCGCCCCCCGATGGAGGATTACTGGCTCGGACATGCGACCGAACGGATCTTCCTGCCGTTGCTCAAGCTCACGGTCCCGGAGATCGTCGACTATCACATGCCGGCCGCCGGCATCTTCCACAACCTCGTGTTCGTGAGCATCGACAAGCAGTACCCGGGGCAGGCGTACAAGGTGATGCACGCGCTCTGGGGGCAGGGGTTGATGTCCCTCAGCAAGGTGCTCGTCGTGGTCGACAAGGACGTCGATGTGCAGGACGTCGACGAGACCTGGTGGGTCGCGCTCAACAACATCGACCCGAAGCGCGACGTGGAATTCGCGCGCGGGCCGATCGATGTGCTCGATCACGCGTCGCAGCACTTCTCGTTCGGCAGCAAGATGGGGATCGACGCGACTCGGAAGTGGCCCGAGGAAGGGTTCACACGCGAGTGGCCCGACAAGATCGTGATGGACGAGGCGACCAAGGCGCGCGTCGATGCGATGTGGGCGGAGCTGGGCATTGGCGCAGTGAGAAGCGAGAAGTGAGGGGGGAGAAGCGAGAAGCGAGAAGCGAGCGGCGAGAGGGTCAGACCTTCGATGGCACCAGCCTCCTCGCCCGCTGGTCGAGCTTCGTGAAGCTGCCGCATACGTTGTTCGCCTTGCCGTTCGCGCTGGTCGGCATGCTCGGTGCCAGCCATCTCGCCCCGATCACCGGTCCGATCCTCCTCTGGATCGTGGTCGCCTTCAGCGCCGCGCGCTTCGCGGCGATGGGCTTCAATCGCATCGTCGATCGCCGGTACGATGCGCTCAACCCGAGAACGGCACAGCGTGAGATCCCACGGGGGGCGATCGGCATCGGGGCGGCGCGCGTGGCGGTGCTCCTGGCATCGGCACTGTTCGTGATTGCGGCTCGGATGCTCAACCCGCTCTGCTTCTACCTTGCACCGGTCGCGCTGCTCTGGGTGTTGGGCTACTCCTACGCCAAGCGCTTCACCACGTGGCCGCACCTCTGGCTGGGGCTGGGGCTGGGGATTGCACCGGTCGGCGGCTGGCTCGCGGTCACCGGGACCTGGAGCACGCCCTGGTGGCTGCTGCCGCTGGTGGCGCTCGCCGTCATGACGTGGGTCGCCGGGTTCGATATCTTCTATGCCTTGCCCGATGCCGGATTCGACGTGTCGCAGGGGCTGCGGAGTGTCGTGGTCCGGTTCGGTGAACGGCGCGCGATTCTCGTCGCCAAGCTGCTGCACGGCGTGACGATTCCCGCGCTGGCCCTCTTCGGCTGGCAGGCAGGGTTCGGGTGGTGGTACGCCGCGGGCCTCGTGCTCGCGGCGCTGATCCTGGCGTACGAACACCGCCTGGTGCAACCGGGTGACCTGTCGCGACTCGATGCGGCGTTCTTCACGATGAACGGGGTGATGAGCGTGACGGTCTTTGCCGCGGCGCTGGTGGACAGGATGATGTGAGGAAGTCGGAAGTCGGACGTCGGAGAGGTGTGTTCGAATCGGAGACCATTGGCTCACCAGGGAGTGCCGCATGACCACACCGACTTCTGACTTCCGACGTCCGACGCCCGCCCTGACTTCCGACTTCCGACTTCCGACCATCTGCGACCTATGACATCCACCAGGCCCTTCCCCCTCCCCCTCACCCTCGCCATCACCGGCGCCTCGGGTGCCGCGTATGCGGTGCGGCTCCTCGACGTCCTCGCGCAGGCGAGTGTCCCGGTCGACCTGATCATTTCCCCGCACGGCTGGCGGCTGCTCGAGGGCGAGATGGGCATCGCCGACGAGGGTGCCCTCCGCGCAGCGACGGGTGGAGAGTGGGAGCACGTCACGCTGCATACCGACGGGGATCGCGGGGCCAGGCCGGCGTCGGGTTCCTACCGTTCCGCGGGGATGGTGATCTGTCCCTGCTCGATGGGGACGATCTCGGCCATCGCGCAGGGCTCCTCGCGTTCGCTGATCGAGCGTGCGGCCGATGTGGTGCTCAAGGAGCGACGGAAGCTGATCCTGGTCCCGCGCGAGACCCCCCTTTCCCTGGTGCATCTCCGGAATCTCGTGACGGTCACCGAGGCCGGTGCCGTGGTGATTCCCGCCGCCCCCGGTTTCTATCATCGTCCCTCGCGCATCGCCGAACTCGTCGACTTCATCGTGCAGCGGATCATCGATCAGCTCGGGCTGGAGATCGAACTCGCGCCGCGTTGGGAGGGCTGAATGCGCCTCGGAATCATCTCCGACACGCATGGCATGCTCCGCTCCGAGGTCTTCGAGGTCTTCGCCGAGGTCGATCACATCCTGCATGCCGGAGACATCGGGTCGCTGGATCTCCTCGCCGAGCTCGAGACGTTGGCACCGGTCACGGCGGTCTACGGCAACACCGACGGGATGGAGATTCGTGCGAAACTCCCGCGGGTCGCCAGGCTCCAGCTCGATGGTTTCGATATCGTGGTGACTCACGGCGATCAGTTCGGGCGGGAGGTCCCGAGCGAGGGGTTGCATGACCTGTTCCCGGATGCCGATATCCTGATCCATGGACACACCCACATTCCGAAACTCGAGAATGTCGATGTGGTCGTGACCGTGATGAATCCCGGGAGTGCCGGTGCGAGACGCTACGACATCCCGGCGTCGGTGGGGATCATGGAACTGGAGACCGGGATCCCGCCGCGAGCGCGGCTGGTGCCACTAACGGCGGCGGATGAGGAGTGATCAGGGTCTTCAGCCGCGACCCTCAGGCGCGACCGTCAGGTCGTGCATCGATGCTCCCCCTCACCGGATCGTGATCGCGAAGTTCACGTTGTACATCGTCGTGATCACATCGTCGATCAGGGTACCATTGACGCCGACGTCCCCGAGCGCGGAGTAATAGAGTCCGCCGTTCACGGTGAGGGCGAACCGCCTGCTGAGCGGGATGTCGAACCCGGCGCCGAAGGTGAGACCGCTCCCGATCCCGTTCGTGACGATCGCCGGCGTGTCCTCGCGCGGCGGTGTCCGGATGTCGGTCGAGGCGACACCGACCCCGAACTTCACATAGGTGCCACCGGCCCACGGATACCAGAGCGCGACTGGTGCGAACATCGTGTTCTTCACCACCACCGAGGAATCGCCGTCGCTGAGCGCGAAGGTGCGGTCTGTCAGGGTGAAGGTCTCGACCCCGAGCAGCACCTTTCGCGAGATGGTCCCTCCCACCCGGATGTAGGCGCTGTTGCCGTAGAGTGCGATCGGCTCGAGGCAGCTGGCACAGCCGATCCGGATCGTTCCGGTCCCACCGCCGGCCTCCAGCCAGAGACCACTGCGAGACTGGGCCTGGGCGCCGGCATGGTGCACCCCGACGATCAGCAGCACGAGCGTGGCCAGCAACCGGGGCCTCACGGCGTCACCGCCGGTCGGGAACGGGTGATCCAGGAAACGACCAGCTGTGCCTCACCGAACTGCTTCGTGTCCGTCTCGGCGTCGAGATACTTGCTGGTCCGCGAATCGCCATTCAGGCGGATGCCGACCCCCCACCGGTCACCGATCCCCAGGTTGGCTTCCAAGGTACTGAACGCGATCAGGTGATCGCCGGCCGGACCGCTCACCGTGTGCAGGTACTCTGCGCGGTTCGTCAGTGTCACCACCTGGCGTCCGCGCCGAAGGAGCGACAGCTCCAGTGTCGCCCCCGCTCCGGGACCGAAATCGTAGTCGCGTTCGCCGAAGCCGCCATGCGGCGATCCGATCGCACCGAGCACCACGACATCGCCTCCCACGCGCGTCCGCAGGGCGGTCTGGGCCGAGAGCGGGAAGTTCGACAACACTCCGACCTCGATGCTCTGTGCACCGAAGCTGTACACCGGCTTGCTGAGGTAGTCATAGCGATGGCTCACCGTCAGGGCATGTCGGATGCCCCGTCCCCAGCCGGGGAGCGGCATCTCGTAGAGTCGACCCGCTCCCTGGAGGACATTGAGGCCGCTTCCGTCGAGGGCGACCTGCGCCTCGAGCGAGAAGACGTCGAATGGGGCCTTGTACGGCGTGGTGAAGGGGTCACCATACCCGATGCCGAGCTGCATGAAGGGGGCGCCTGACTTGAACCGGGTGGCGTCCTCGGACAAGCTGCGCAGGCCGACGTCGAAACGCAGGATGAAGGCCCCGGGGTCGTGTTCGGACGGGTTGTCCCCGATGCGAGTCCAGTCGCCATGATAGAGGCGATTGAGGCCGGTCACGGGATTGACCAGGGTTGCTGCGATCTCGCGCAGGATGCGTCCGGTGCCGTCGGCCTGCTCGTCGCGTATCGTCGCCGCCACGCGGTGCGTGATCTCGCCCAGGGCGATGCCGCCGAACGAAGTCATGAAGAAATCATTGAGGGACGGTCGGTATGTCTCCGCGAAATACTCCCAGGTCCAGGAACCGAGAAAGACGAGTGGCACCGACTCCCAGTAGGAGAGGCAGTGGGTCCGGCCGGTATTGAAGTAGGCCGCGCCATGAAATGGATGCATGAACATGTTCGTCGCGAACGAGTTCTCGTCCCATTCCCAGCCGAGCTTGATGTTGCGCCCCCAGCTCTCGAAGCCGACCCGGGCCCAGTCCTGGTTGGCGATCCACGCATCGAAGCGGTTGACGGCATAGTTGACCGCGATCGTCTGCTGGACGGCAACGGCCGGCTGCCGCGTGGTGCATGAGGCGCGCGTCGGCGTCGGCGGGGCAATGCGCTGGGCGCCGACGCCACTGGTGGCCAGCACGTGCACCGCGAACAGGCGTGCCCACCGGGTGATCAACACCGGGCGGCGGAGGGGATCGGGGTAGGTCAGCATTCCGAAGAGTACCGTGGCACAGCTCGCTGGGGCACTCGGAGTGAGCAGTCGATCCGTTGCGCTGACCCGTCAATAGTGTGGGACACGCTCGACAGGGAATACGGTCGGGCCGCTCACCCGACCAGTCGGATTCCCGTGTCTCTCGAGGGTTTGACGGTCGATGGCCGTTCACGCCTCGGGGGGAGCGATTCTTGCGGGTTCCCCGTGGTGTGACAGGGTGAGACCGAGCCGGAGACATCGTCACCGACTCAGCCGACTCCGCCGACTGTCACACCCCATCCGCAGGTTGTCGTGGGATGCGACGCGCCCCATTCGAACGGTTGGTTCTCGTCGGCGCCGATCGTTCGGCTCACTTCATGCCGACTCCAAGGATTCCCCTGCAATGAAGATGGTCATGTCACACAAGTTCGGACCACTGCTCGCGATGCTCGTGGCCGTTGCGCTCATGCGCCCGACCGCGGTGGTCGCTCAGTCGGGGTTCGTCTCCGACAACACCGCCTCGTACAGCGGCGGTACGCTCAGCACGCACGCGACGCTGGCGGATGCACTCGCCGGCTCGAATGCCCTCGTCTCCACGGCATTTCCAACCCGCGATCTCTCACTCTACCTGTCGTTCAACTCCTCCTACTACCATGATACCGCGTACGTCCTGACCAACTGGTTTGCGAGTGCGACCGGTCAGGACGGCATCGGCAACCCCAGCAACACGAATACCGGCTTTTTCCAGCTTGCCGATGATGATGCAGGCTCGGTGGTGTCCCAGTCGGCCTCGTGGAACACCGCCCTCACCGCGTTCAGCTACGCCGCGAGCGGTGCGGCGACCATTGAGGGCTGTGCCAACCTCGCCCCCGACGACTGTGGCCGCCTCTGGAATGGCGGCACGAGTGCCAACGGTGGATCGTTCGTGTCGTGGGACTTCGGCCTCACGGCGACCTTCCTCGCTGCGGCCACGTTCAACGGAGCCTCGGGACTCTGGGAATCTGCTGGCCGGCCGACGAGCCTGTCCGGGTCGTTCTCAGGGATCTTCGCCGACGGCACCACCGGCGAGTTCTATCGCTTTTCCGCCCCGTTCGGCCAGGACAGCTGGTCGTGGGATCAAGGCTATGAGAGTGTCGACAACATCCTCTACGGCGCCGACACCATCGCCGACCCGACGGCAACCGTGCCCGAACCCGCCACACTGACACTGCTGGCTACCGGCCTGGCCGGCCTCGCGGCCAGCCGTCGGAAGAAGTCGCGCAGCTGATCCCGAGAGGTGAGCGCTGAGTCCTGGGTCCTGAGGTTGATCGACTCGGGACTCAACTCTCACGCCTCACTCCTGGACCGGATCCATCCGCGCCTGGCTCTTCGGGCTCATCCCGGCGCCGACCAGCTGGCCCTGTTCGTTGAACAGCCAGCGGAACACCAGCGGTTCAGCCGTGAACTCGCTGAACTCGGCCTCCCACCAGAACTGTGGCGCGCCGTTGCGACGGGTCATCTTCTGCTCGAGGACGGTGAGTGGCATCCCGGCACGATCGCCGATGTTGGCCACCTGTTGCCGGATGCCATCGATCCCTCCGACCCTTGCCGCGAACGCCGAATCGCCCATCGCGAGCAGAGAGTCGGCCTGGCCCTCGAAGAAGTACCGGTTGGCCCTCCTCCCAAGTTCCATGTAGCGCGTCGTCTCTTCGGCAGTGAACGGCTTGGCCCGGGACGGGGCGGCGTCCTGGGCATGGACGGCTGGGACGAGTAACAGCGCGGCGGCGGCGAGGACGGTGGGGCGCATCGGGGCTCCTGGGTTGGGGTGTGCCCTCACAACGCAGTCGCTGGCGAATTGTTTCATGTTGCAACATTGCAACATGAGGTGTGCTACTGCCACCCCTCCACCATGCTCGTCCGCCGCCACGCCTCCGGATGGGTCCGAAACCATGACATCACCAGCAATCGCTGATGCAGCTGCCCTGCGTCTACCCGGCCGACCGGTGGCTTCGGCTTCGAGAGTTCCTCGACGACCACCGCCTGGAACGCTTCCCGCTCGAGCGGCGTGACGGGATCCGGATAGCACGCCCGCACTTCGCCCTGCAGAATCAGGTAGGCGCGTGCATCGCCGCGTGCTCCCGGGTCCCGATACACAAACGAGAGCGCATCGGTCGCGGCCCTGACTCGCGCCAGGGAGCCGATCAACCACTCCAGGGTTTCGAACTTCCCGCGCCAATGCAGTGCGCGCTCGTAGTCCCCCGCGTTGCTCGTGGCAGTCATCTGGTCGATGACCCGATCGATCGGCAGGACGGTCCGCCCCTCGCAGAACGCCGCCGCCCGATCGGCCAGGATCCGGTAGTCCGCTGCCGTGACACGCCCCGCGCACGGTCCGGCACAGCTCCCGAAGTCATACCGGGGACACGCGGCTCCCCGCGGCTGTGTGAACATTTCTGCCTGCTCGGCATAATGCATCGGCATGTTGGCCCGACAGTCCCGGAGCCCGAGCAGGTCACCGAGCACGCGTGCTGCCTCGGTCACCCGGGCCGGTGAGCGGAGCGGCCCGTAGGTCCGACCGGTGTATCGCTCTGGTGTGCCGGTCACGACCAGCCTGGGCGCCGGCTCATCGGTCACCACCAGGAAGGCGTGACGACGCGTCCGGTTCATCTGGACATTGAAGGTCGGGCGGTGCTTCCGGATCAATGCCAGCTCGGCGAGCGCCGCGGCGAACTCGCTCGGGGCCGGGTCAAACTGGATGTCGGTGGCCGCGTGGAGGATCCGGGCGGCCTTGTCCTCGGGGTAGCTGGCCCGGAAGTACGAGAGGAGCCGAGTGCGGAGCGCCTTCGCCTTGCCGACGTAGAGGATCCGGCCCGTCGCGTCGAGCATGCGATAGGTACCGGGACGGTCGTCGGCGAGGCGGCGGACCCGGAAGCGAAGCGCCTCGAGGTCGGCCACGGGGAGGGCGAGCTCAGGCGCGGCCGTCAGGGCGCGCTCCGGTGCGTGGATTGGTTCAGGGCACCCATGCTCCAATCTAAGAGTGGCGTCGGGATCGGTGCGCGACCTGACGGTCGCGCCTAAGCCTGGCACCGCCAACAGAACACCGTCTGCCGCTTGTCGATCTCGTGCGTCATGGCGAGTGTGGTTCCGCACACCCGACACGGCTCGCCCGCTCGGCCGTAGACCAGCAACTCGAGCTGGAACTGGCCCGGCTTCCCGGTCGAGGTGACGTAGTCCCGGAACGAGGTGCCCTCGCTCTCGATGGCGATGGCGAGTATGCGGCGAACATGACCGTGGAGTGCCTCCAGTTGCTCGGCAGGTACGGCGTTGGCCGCCTTCGACGGATCGATCCCCGCGGCGAAGAGCGCCTCGCCCGCATAGATGTTCCCGACGCCGACCACGAAGCGCTGATCCATCAAGACCTTCTTGATCGCCGCGCGCGATGTACCCAGCCGTGCCGCAAACGCCTCGGCGGTGAGATCGGGGTCGAGTGGCTCGGGCCCCAGGCGTTCGGCGTAGACCTCCCACTCCGACCCGGTGAGCCAGCGGAGCGTGCCGATCCGCCGGACGTCCCGGTAGATCACCACCGCCCCATCGTCGAGTTCACAGGTCAGGACATCGTACTGGGCCGCCTCGCCGGTCCGTGGGCCGTCCAGTCGCTGCAGGCCGCCGCTCATGCCGGGCTGCACATCGAGCAGGCGCGTGTCGGTTCGGATCAAGGCATGCTTCGCGCGTCGGTCGACCGCGACGATCCGGCGCCCCGTGAGGCCGCGGACAAGCGACGCCTTGGTGACACCGCTCAGCAAGTTGTCGTGGCTCAGGCGCACACGCACGATGGAACGCCCGACCAACTGGGGCCGAAGTTCACGGACCATCGTTTCGACTTCGGGGAGTTCAGGCACGACTATAAAGTGAGAAGTGAGAAGTGAGAAGTGAGAAGCCTTATCGGGGGTGGTATTTCGCCATGAGTCGCTCCGAGATCGCGACGGCATCGCCGGTCGGTTCGGTGGGGAATGCCGCGGTGTCGTGTGACCACTGCTTCTCCCATTCGCAACTCTCACTGGCGAATGCGGCACGATCGAACGGCGTGCCACTCGTGAGCGCGGCGTTGAGTCCCGCAAAGAACTGCTCCCAGCGCGGCCGGAAGTACGAGCTGAACATCCCCTGCCACTCGCGGAACGCGTAGAGGTTGAGGTCGTCGTTCTGTCCCTCGGTACACTTGGTGCCCCACATCGTGAAGATGTTGCGCGCGTTCCACTCGTACAGCCGACGTTCGACGTCGGTCGTGCCCCATCGCTTGGCATCGGCGATCCAACGACCGAGCAGGAACTCTTCGCGGGTCCCGACGAGCGTGTCCAGGTCATCGAGCAGATCGAGGACGCGTTGTTCGTGTCGCGCGAGCGCCGGCTGGTCTCGCCGTGCGTAGGCGGCCTCGACGCTGTCCACCATCGGCACGGCGAACTGACCCAGTACCTGCCTCGTCAGGTTCACCACGTCGTAGCGGTAGGCGTCGTTCGCGCCGAGGGTCGGTGCCGCCGCGAGCAATGAATCGAGGGCTGCGCGCAGCACCGCGACATCGTACGGTGCCACCGGTTCGCTGCGGTAGGCGGTCCCCTTGACATAGAAGCCCGGTCGCTCGGCGAGGAAGTTGCCGGTCTGTGCCGGCGACCGGAACGCAGTCGACAGCAGCAGCTGCCACGCGGCCCCGGCATGCGGATCCTCGGCACGATAGCGACGCGCGATGTAGCGCTCGGTCCACGACGTGACGTCGGGCACGCTGGTGCGCCAGTTCTGGTCCATCACGAAGTCCGGGACGATCGGATTGGTACCGAGCCCTTCCATCATCATGCCGAGCCCGACGAGGTGCCCGTGATCGGGATTGGAGAGCATGCTGTCGAGATTGGCGGCGATCTTCGGCAAGTCGCCGTTGACGGTCACCTTGCCACCGAAGTTGTAGAGCACGTTCCAGATCCATGGCTTGCCATAGAAGCCGCGACGGGCCTGCCATACCGGGTGACGATCGCCCCACAGATCGAGCACGACCATCCGCTCGTCGGGGACAGCACCGAGCATGGCCTGGGCCTGCGTGTCCTGCCAGAACTTCGCCTGGTAGTAGAGGAACCATCCCTGCAGGACCCAGATCGCCTCGGGGTCGGCGGTCGCCATCGAGCGGTAGATGGTCGCTCCCATGCCGGCGAGAAATGTCGAGTCGTTCGATGGCGGATCGATCTCGTTGAACGGATCCGCGGCATAGAGATGATCGGTGCCGAACAGTTCGGTCTGTCGCCGAATGAACTGGGTGCCGAACCGTTGGAAGAGCGGATCGAGCGGATCGAGGAACCACGTCCCCGAGAAACCGGCTGACCAGTCGCCGGTCTGGTGGATCGTCGCGTCGGGGAAGACACTCCGGATCGACGCCGGGACATGCCCGGTGAACCCCTGCAACACCGGGCGCATGCCGAGTGATCGTTCGCGCTCGAGAATCTGTCGTTCGAGTGTGATGTGACTGTCGATCCAGCTGTCGGGGAGCGGGCCACCGAGCCCGTCGATGTTGCTCATCCATCCCCAGGGGAGGTAGGCCGGACCGACGAGGAAGTCCGCGACCTGTGTTCTCGAGAAACCGAGGTCGGTGAGTACGGCGCGCCAGACCGCCTCCTGGCCGGTGACGGCGAGCGGGGTGTTGATTCCCTTCAGCGCCATCCAGTCGATCATCGACTGCCACTCTTCCCAGTCCCACCACGCCATCGAGTAGGAAAAGGTGGTGTAGTTGAAGAAATAGCGGAGCCGGTACGGGATGACGCGGCGCACCGGCGTGGTGACAGCGGGAAGCGTCGTGAGCTGGACCGGTTGGAGCGGCAACGAGACATTCACACCGGCAACCTGCTCGAGGTACCAGTTGAGCGCCGAGGCGATCGCGACACCCGAGGAGCCACGGAGCACGATGCGCGGACCCGATACCGCCACCTCGAAGACATCGTGGCCGGCACTGTCGGGGATGCTCGCGAGCTCGAAGTCGCCCGAGTGACCGGGGATCACGCGATCGATCAGGGCCGATGCCGCGCCCAGGTCGACTGGGCGTTGCGCCGAGAGCGGTGCCGCGAGACACCAGCACGCGAGCGCGATCGCCGCCCCTACCCGGGCGGTCCGAGCGATCCCTTCTCTCATTCTCCCCTTCTCTCGTTCTCTCTCCACCCGATGTCCCGCCGGTACTGCTTGCCGTCGAACGCGATCGACTCCGCCGCCCCGCGGCTCCGCTCCTGTGCCAGACCAAAGGTCGGCGCGATCGCGGTCACCGCGAGCACCCGCCCACCACCGGTTTCGAGTGCACCACGCTCGGAGAGGCGTGTGCCAGCATGATAGATGGTAACGCCTTCCGCGAGATGGTCCGGTAGCGTGATCGCATCCCCCTTCCGGGACGACTCCGGGTAGCCGGCACTCGCCAGCACCGTGGTCACGGCCGCGGCATCGTGGAGCGTGATCTCCGGAAGTGGCTCGCCGCGCGCGGCGGCGTCGAGCAACGCCGTGAGGCCGCTCGCCACCAGTGGCAGGATCACCTCCGCTTCCGGATCACCGAACCGGCAGTTGAACTCGATGACATTTGGCGTGCCATCGGGTGCGATCATGAGCCCGGCATACAGCACGCCACGGTAGGGCGCACCGCGCCGCTCCAGTTCGCGGAGCGTGGGGAGGATCACGTCGCGTTCGACACGAGCGAGCAGTTCGGGGGTCGCGATCGCGACTGGCGCATACGCGCCCATCCCGCCGGTGTTCGGGCCGGTGTCGCCCTCGCCGATCCGCTTGTGGTCCTGCGCCGACGGCAGCAATCGGATGTCACACCCGTTCGTCACGGCGAACACCGAGAGCTCCTCGCCCTCGAGGAACTGCTCGATCACCACGACCGATCCGGCATCACCAAAGACACCGTCGCCGAGCATGGAGCGAACGGCGGCGGTGGCCTCGTCGCGTGTCGGGCAGACCACCGCCCCCTTGCCGGCGGCGAGCCCGGACGCCTTGACGACCAGCGGCTCGGGATGCGTCGCGACGTGTGCCAGCGCGGCGTCGATCTCCTCGAAGCTCGCACTCCCGGCGGTCGGCACGCCCGCGGCCAGCATCACGTCCTTCGCGAACGCCTTCGACGACTCGATCTGGGCGGCCGCGGCGCCGGGTCCGAAGACGGTGCGGCCCTCCGAACGGAGTCGGTCGGCCAACCCCATCGCCAGCGGCACCTCCGGCCCCACGACGGTGAGATCGATTCCGAGTGCGTCGACGGCATCGGCCAGGCGGTCGATGTCGTCGGCTGCAATGTCGAGGTTGTGTGCGATCCTGGCCGTGCCCGGGTTGCCAGGGGCGACATGGATCTGGTGGGAGGGATCATCGGCGAGCAGGGCAGCGACGATCGCGTGTTCGCGACCGCCGCCACCAACCACGAGGATCCTCACGCCGCGCCTTGCCCCTTGCCGCGGTCGTCAAACGCCTGATTGAAGGCGTCACGCGCCTGCTTCGCCGCCTTCCTCGCCGCCTCGGCGACATGGCCGACGGCCTCCTTCACCTCATCCCGGTAGTACGCTCCCGCCTCTCGGGCGTCGTCCGCCCACGGGCGCTTCGCTTCTGCCGTTCCGCGGCGGGGATACTCCCCGGCGATGATCCGCTCGTAGGCGCCACTACGGATCCAGACCTGGACCTCGCCCGCACGCACGACGTTCATCGGATGGGTGAGCAGCAGGGTATTCCAGATCTTCCAGAGGACGTTGAGCCCCTCGTTGTTGTTGGCGTACTCGTTGGCCTGCTGCATGAACGGTTCGAGATTGAGGTCGCCCGGACGAACGATGGCGGTGTTGCCACCGCCGGCCATCTTCATGAACAGGCGCATCGTGGCGGCCATGTCCTGTGAACCGAGCAACCCGGCGCGGTCGGCCGACAGCTCCGACTTCCGATACCACTCGAGGAAGGCAATCCGGACCGGCAGCAGCACGATCGCCGCGAGCATCGGTACCATGCCGGCCGAGATGATCAGGATGATCTCGGCAATCGTGCTGTAGAGGGCGTGACCGCTGATGACATGCCCCAGCTCATGGGCCAGCAACACGCGCAGCTCGTCCTCGTCCAGGATCTCGAGCGCCGAGGAGTGGATCACGATGAAGGGGTGGTCGAGCCCGTAGGCGCCGGCATTGAACACCGGGGTCTGGGTGACGTACAGCTCGGGAATCTCGGGCCACCCGAAGGTGGCGCAGTTCTCGAGGTGGAGTCCCCAGAGCAGGGGATACTGGGTCGGACCGACCCGCACCGCGTTGCCCTGGAAGAGCATCCGGATGCCGGCCTCTCCGCCCACGATCCCGAGCACCTTGCGGATGATCTCATCGACGCCGGGGATGGCACGAAGTGATTGCAGGGCCGCACGGTCGGCCGGATGCTCCCAGGCGACCGGGGCAATGTCATGGAGGGCCACTCGGGGCCGCGGTGCGGGCAAGGACGTCATCGAGCTCTCATGGTTGAGGACCCGGGAACCTACGCAATCGGGGCCCATCCTGTTTCATGGTGCACCGTCAACGGTCCATCGCCTGGGCGAGGTCGGCGATCAGGTCGTCCGGGTCCTCGATCCCGATCGAGAGCCGGATCAGTGAATCGGTGAGCCCCATCTCGTCGCGCATCGCCTTGGGGACCGAAGCGTGGGTCATGGAGGCCGGGTGTCCGATCAGCGATTCGACACCGCCCAGCGACTCGGCGAGTGCAAACAGCTTGACCCCTTCGACGATGCGGCGGGCGCGATCGACATCGCCGATCTCGACCGAGACCATCCCGCCGAAGCCGTGCATCTGGCGCCGGGCGAGCTCATGCTGGGGATGACTCGCGAGGCCGGGGTAGTAGACCCGCGGGATGTCGTTGCGGGCGTCGAGCCAGGCGGCGATCCGTTCGGCACCGGTGTTGTGCGCCTTCATCCGGAGCGGCAGGGTCTTGATGCCACGGAGCGCGAGCCAGCAGTCGAATGGCCCCGGCACCGCACCTGCAGCGTTCTGGAGGAAGCCGATTCGCTCGGCGAGATCATCGCGATCGACGATCAGTGCGCCACCGATCATGTCCGAGTGCCCGTTGATGTACTTGGTGGTCGAATGCAGCACGATGTCGGCGTGGTGCTCCAGTGGCCGCTGCAGGACTGGCGTGGCGAAGGTGTTGTCGACCACGAACAGGAGCTTGTGCGCCGCAGAGACCGTACCGATCGCCGCGAGGTCGGTCAGGAACATCATCGGGTTGGTCGGCGTCTCCGCGTAGACCATGCGCGTGGCCGGCGTGAGCGCGGCCTCGAGTCGCGCTGGGTCACGGAGATCGACGAATCGGAAGTCGATGCCGAATGGGCGGAAGACCTGTTCCATCAAGCGATGCGAGCCGCCATAGAGATTGGCGCCCACAATCACCTGATCGCCCGGCGCCAGCAGCTTGAGCACGACATCAAGCGCCGCGAGTCCCGAGCTGAAGGCGAAGCCGTGCTGGCCGCCCTCCAGGGCCGCGAGGGCTCGCTCGAGGGCCTCGCGCGTCGGGTTCCGGGTGCGGGCGTACTCGTAGCCGTTGTGGGGCTGGCCCAGCGCCTCCTGGATGTAGGTGGATGTCTGGTAGATCGGCGGCATCACTGCACCGGCGAGCGGATCGGGTTCCGGACCCGCATGCACGGCGATGGTGGCGAGGCGGTGTCGGTCGGTATCCGGCGGGCGTCGGGTCATGATCTGCCAAGGCTGGAGAATGGCGGAAGCATATGGGCTGTCACGACTTCCAGCAAGAATCGGTCGTCGGGGGCGGGCGCTCACGTTAGCTTCCGCTCCGAGCTGATCGAGTTTCCCACTACAGGAAGGCACGACACCGACGATGTCTGACACGTTGATGATTTCGGTCTCCGGGATGCGGGGCCATGTCGGGACCGATCTCACCCCTGAACTCGTGGCACGGCATGCTGCGGCGCTCGGGGCGTGGGTCCGTTCCGCTGGCGGCACATCGGTCGTGGTCGGGCGCGATGCGCGGACCTCCGGCGAGATGTTCTCGCTCGCGGCCGCGGCCGGCTTTCAGTCGGTCGGAATCAACGTGATCGATGTCGGCGTGGTGCCGACCCCGACGGTCCAGATGGCGGTCGAACATCATCACGCCGGGGCCGGACTCATCATCACCGCGAGCCACAACCCGATCGAGTGGAATGCCCTCAAGTTCGTGGGACCGGATGGCATCTTCCTCGACGCGGAGTCCGGTCGCGTGGTCCGCGAACTGGCCGAGCAGGGACCGACCCGGAGCGGCTGGGACGGGATCGGCTCCCGGATGCATGATCCCGATGCCATTTCGCGTCATCTCGACGCCATCCTCGCCCTCGACCTGATCGACGTCGACCTGATCCGTCGCGCCCGCTTCACGGTGGCACTCGACAGCGTGCGTGGCGCGGGAGGGCCTCCGATGTCGGCGCTCTTCGAGCGCCTCGGTGTGACCATGCACGGGATCCATCTCCAGGCCGACGGGCATTTCCCCCGTCCGCCCGAGCCCACGCCTGCGAGCCTGGCCGAGCTCGGTGATCTGGTCCGCACCACCGGGGCGGATGTGGGCATGGCGGTCGACCCGGACGTCGATCGGCTCGCCCTGGTCGACGAGACCGGTGCCCCGATCGGCGAGGACTACACGCTCGCCCTGGCGGTTCGGGCGATTCTCGGTGCGGCCGGTGATCACGCCAAGGGCGCCAAGGTGGTGGTCAACCTCTCGACCTCGCTCGTCGTGGCAGATGCGGCCCGGGACCATGGCGCGATCCTGCTCCGGGCTCCGGTGGGCGAGGCCAATGTGGCCAGGGCCATTCTGGCAGAGGGGGCCCTGATTGGCGGTGAGGGCAACGGCGGCGTGATGTTCCCCGGGCTCCACATCGGCCGGGACGCCCCGCTGGCCGCGGCCCTCATCTTGCAACATCTGGCCGCCACTCGGGAGACGCTCTCGACCCTGGTGGCGGCGTCCCCGCGCTATGCGATCGTGAAGGCCAAGGCGCCGCGTGGTGGCGACCTGGACGCGCAGTACGCGGCGCTTCGGGCAGCGTTCCCGGACGCGGAGCGGGACGAACGCGACGGACTCCGACTCGGTTGGGCCGACCGGTGGCTGCATGTGCGGCCCTCGGGGACCGAGCCGATCGTGCGATTGATTGCCGAGGCGCCGACTGGTGCCCTGGCCGAAGAACTGGTGGCGACGGCCCGGGGCGCGTGAGCCCTCCCGGGCGAGAGGAGTAGCACGGCATGTGTGGAATCGTCGGATACGTCGGGCCCCGCGAGGCGGCCACGATCCTGATGGACGGCCTCAAGCGGATGGAATACCGAGGCTATGACTCCGCGGGTCTCGCCATCATCAACGGCAACGGGCTGACCGTGCGGAAGGCTGCGGGCAAGCTCGGCATTCTCGCCGCCGAGCTCGAGGGCCAGATGCCCCATGGCACGATCGGGATCGGGCACACCCGGTGGGCCACCCACGGCGCACCGACCACACCGAATGCCCATCCGCACACCGATCAGTCGGGCAGGATCGCGCTGATCCACAACGGCATCATCGAGAACGCGGCCGATCTCCGGAAGGCACTGATCGCCCGTGGACACGAATTCAGCTCGGAGACCGATACCGAAGTCCTGGCGCACCTGATCGGGGCGTTCTACGAGGGCAACCTCGAGGAAGCGGTCGCGGCCGCACTCCGTGATGTCGACGGCGCCTACGGGATCTGTGTCATCAGTGCCGACGAGCCCGGCACCCTCATCGCGGCACGCAATGGTTCCCCGATCATCCTCGGCATCGGCGAGGGCGAGTACCTCGTCGCCTCGGATCAGTCGGCGATCGTCGAGCACACCCGGAACGTGATCTACCTCGACAACGGCGAGATGGCAGTGCTCACCGCGGACGGCTACCGCGTGCGCACGCTCAAGTCGCGTCGGGTCGACAAGGCGATCAACCAGATCGAGTGGGACCTCGAGACGATCGAGCGCGGCGGCTTCGAGCACTTCATGCTGAAGGAGATCTTCGAGCAACCAGAGTCGGTCGAGAACACGATGCGTGGCCACCTGCTCGAGGAGACCGGCAACGTCCGTGTCTACGGCCTCAAGCTCGACGACGACCAGGCCAAGCGGATCAAGCGGATCATCATCACGGCCTGCGGCACGTCGTGGCACTCGGCGCTGATCGGCAAGTACATGCTCGAGGAGCTGGCACGAATTCCGACCGATGTCGAGTACGCCTCGGAGTTCCGCTACCGCAACCCGATCGTCGATGACGACACGATCGTGATCGCGATCTCGCAGTCGGGCGAGACCGCCGACACATTGGCCGCGCTGCTCGAAGCGAAGCAGCGTGGCGCCCGGAGCATCGGGCTCGTCAACGTCGTCGGCTCGACGATCGCGCGCGAGGTCGACGGCGGACTCTATCTCCGCTGTGGTCCCGAGATCGGCGTCGCGAGTACCAAGGCTTTCACCTCGCAGGTGGTGGCGCTGGCGATGGTGGCGATCCGGTTTGCGCGGCTCAAGCAGATGTCGTTGCTCGAGGGACGGAAGTGGGTCAACGCGCTGGCCGCCTTGCCGGCACAGATCGAGGAGATCCTCTCGCGCGCCGACGAGGTGAAGGTGCTCGCCGACCAGTTCGCGGACGCGACCAACGCGCTCTACCTGGGTCGGGGTGTCAACTTCCCGACCGCGCTCGAGGGCGCGCTCAAGTTGAAGGAGATCTCGTATGTGCACGCCGAGGGCTATCCGGCGGCCGAGATGAAGCACGGACCGATCGCACTGATCGATGAGAACATGCCGGTGATCGTGGTGGCGCCGCGCGATGCGATCTACGGCAAGATCGTCTCGAATGTCCAGGAGGTGCGGGCGCGCGGCGGCCGCATCATCGCGATCACCAATCCGGGCGACCAGGAGATCAGCGACCTCGCCGAGGCGACGTTTACCGTCCCCGAGACGCTCGACCTGCTCTCACCGGTGCTGACGATCATCCCGCTGCAGCTCTTCTCGTACTACGTGGCGCTCCGCCGGGGCTGCAATGTCGATCAGCCCAGGAACCTGGCGAAGAGCGTGACGGTCGAGTGAGGGGCGACAGCCCCTCATCCTGAGCGAAGGCCACGAAGCGGCCGGAGTCGAAGGATCTCCGGCTGTCCTCTAGGACCCCAACACTCCCCGCGCCGCCGCCATCACGCCGCGGTACCGCGCATCCGACGCATTCCCATCGATGTCGCTGCTGGTATTGACCACGCCGAGCACGGCCCGGTGGGTGACAGGATCGAGCCAGAAGAACGAGCGGAAATTGGCCTGTGTCCCCGTGTGACCGACCAGTTTTCGACCGCCTTGATGCCGAATGAAGAACGAGAGTCCCATCTCCTCATCGGCATCAACTCGCACCACCGGTTGCCACATCTCCTCGATCACCTCGTGCGGCAGCAGTGCGTCGTACCGTGCCTGCGTCGTGCGGTCGGTCGAGCCGGCGAGGAAGCCGATCCAGCGCGCGAGATCGGTGACCGGCGCGTTCCAGCCACCGTTGGGGATCGTGATGCCGGGATCGAAGTCGAGCCCGCGATTCATCACGCCGGAATCGGTGATGGTGAAGTTCTGGGATCGTTGGCCGAGCAGGTAGGGCGGGGTGATACCGAAGTAGCTCGCCGTCATGCCGAGCGGCATGAAGAGCATCTTGTAGATGCGTCCCTGCCAGGGGTCGCCGGTCAGATGCTCGATGGCGCGGGCAATGTAGACGAAACCCGGGTTCGAGTAGCTGTACCGCGTGCCGGGTGCGAAGGCGAGCTTCATGTACGGCATCATCGCGACCAGCTGGTCCCATTCGGTCGGCTCGAAGGGTTCCCAGGCCTCGCCGCGCGTCCACGGCCACGTGCCGTTCTGGAGGCCGGACGAGTGCGACATCAACATGCGGATCGTGACCTGATCCATGCTCCCGAAGTCGGAGTGGATCCGACGCGTTTCGGGGACCAGAGAGGTGATCGCCTGGTCGAGGAACGCCCTCGGTTGGGTGCTCGGTGGCGCGTATGGCGGCGGCTCGAACGCACCGAACAGATATCCCCGATTCACCTGCATCGCCGCCACCGCCGTCAGCGTCTTGGTGATCGATCCCCAGTGCCAGATCGTGTTGCGGTCGGCAGGCACCCGATTGTTGCGGTCCTGGAAGCCGGTGTAGTGCTCCGACACGATCTTGCCGTCTTCGATGAGCACCAGCGCACTGCCGACGATCTGGTCACTCGCCACGTAGGTATCCATCGCAGCCGTGGCCGCCGACCACTCGGTGGCTTGTTGTTGCGCCGACAGCATGATCGGGACGGCGAGCAGGGCGGGGAGCAGGAACCGCATCCGGGACCTCGAATCGTTGGAGATCCCGGAAGTCTACTCCGCTCACGCCCTGACACGCATCCGGCGGCTAGCGCCTCCCGAGCCGAAGCCCCACGCTCCACTCGAACCGATTGGCGCTCTCGCGGGTGTATTCCTCGGGGATCTCCTCGTCGGTGAAGATGCCGCCGGCGCGCGATACGGCGAGGCGCGTCACCGCGCTCACACCGCCGGACAGCGGCAGCACTCCCGCCAGCGAAGCCACCGGCCCCCAACGCCAGCGCGACGGATCGCCGAGCCCGACGAAACTCCACCGGGTGCCGATGACACCGGCCGCGAGTTCGATCGATGCGTCGCCGTGTCGGAGGATCGGTCGGCCGACCTGCACGGCGAGGTCGACCCCTCGGAGCACGTCCGGGGTGATGATCCCGGCATCGCCTCCCTGGAGCACGAGGTCGTGGGTGATCCGTGCGGTTCCGACGGATACCCGCCAGTCACCACGCCGGAGTCCGACCTCGAGCCCCGCGCCGAGGTCGGCGAGCGGTCGAATGCTCGGGCCATCGCCGATGTCGGGCGCACTGGCCTGTGAACCGTGGCGGGATTCGACCAGCCGCACGGTGAGGTCGACCTGGGCGGTCATCGGGACCGGCAGCAACAGGAACAGCACGGGCAACAGGCGGTGGCGCATGACGCTCTCCGGTTTGGGGAAGCTGCATGGTGCATGCGTCGGGTCAACGGACGCTCAAATCGTGGTGGTATCTTCCGAGCTCACGACCGGAGGAGTGATGCGGGTACTGGTGCAGCGGGTCAAGCAGGCGGCCGTGACGGTCGACGGTCGGGAGACCGGCACGATCGGGGTGGGGTACCTCCTGCTCGTCGGTTTCGCGCCATCGGACACACCGGCCCAGGTCACCTGGATGGCCGACAAGGTGGTCGGCTTGCGCCTCTTCCCCGACGACGACGGACTCATGAACCGCGACCTCGGTGAGGCCGGAGGGCGGCTGCTGGTCGTCTCCCAGTTCACGCTCTACGGCGACGCATCCAAGGGGCGCCGCCCCTCGTTCATCGGGGCCGCTCGGCCCGATAACGCGATCCCGCTCTATGAGGCGTTTCTCGCCGAGCTCGCGGCCCGCGGCCACACACCCGCGACCGGAGAGTTCGGCGCGGAGATGCAGGTGTCCCTCATCAACGATGGCCCGGTGACGCTGATGCTCGAACGGGACGCCGCGTGAGCCACCGGCCACCGATCGTCCTTGCCTCGGGCTCGCCGCGCCGCCGTCAATTGCTCGAGATGCTGGGTATTCCGATCGTCGTCATGCCGGCCAACGTGCAGGAGATTCCGCTCCCGCGCGAGACACCGATGGCCTATTCGCGTCGCCTCGCCCGCGACAAGGCGCGTGCCATTCCGGGTGAGTATGTGCTGGGCGCCGACACGATCGTGCTCCTGGACGATGCGATCCTGGAGAAGCCGGCCGACGACGAGGCCGCGTTCGAGATGCTGACCCGACTGCAGGGCCGCAGTCACCAGGTACTCACTTCGGTCTGTCTGGTCCACAACGGCGTCGAGCATCACGACCACGACTACACTACCGTCACCTTCGCGCCGGCCGACGCTGCAACGCTCCGCGCATATGTCGCCACCGGCGAGCCGCACGACAAGGCGGGATCGTATGGGATCCAGGGCTACGGTGCCGCGCTGATCGAGAAGATCGACGGCGACTTCTTCAGTGTGATGGGGCTGCCGGTCCGGAAGGTGATCGGGTTGCTGGACGGGGCGGGGTGGCGGTATTCATTTTAGCGAGAAGCGAGAAGCGAGAAGCGAGAAGCGAGAAGCGAGAAGTGAGAAGTGAGAAGCGAGAAGTGTCACCCTTGTATCTCTCTGAGGGAGGTAGCGAGGATGGCCGGTCGTCGTAAGGTTTCGGGTCGAGGGGCAGCTCGTTCACCCTGTGGTGTCCACACCGTCGCTCAGCCTGGGCGTCCCTCGATCCTGCTCGCCGTGAGCCCGAACAGTTGCCTGGGGTCCGACCCCGCATCGTGCAAGGCTGGGCCATCGCGAGGTCCCCGACGCCGGAGCACTGCGATGACCTGCTATATCGGATTGGACGTGAGCAAGGCCGTGATCGACTCGGTGGTCCGGCCGACTGGTGAGGTGGTACAGTTCGCCAATGACGACCGTGGGCACGCGGCACTCGTGGCGTGGGCGGGCCCGCTCTGCCCGGCCACGCTCGTGCTCGAGCCCACCGGGGGCTACGAACGGGTCGCGGCGGTCGCCTTGGCCACCGCCGGCCTGCCGGTGGTCGTGATCAACGCGCGCCAGATCCGCGACTTTGCGCGGAGCACCGGTCAACTCGCGAAGACGGACCGTCTGGATGCGGCGGTCTTGGCGGTGTTCGCCGAGCGCGTGCAACCGGCCGTGCGCCCGCTGGCCGATCCCGCGACCACCGAACTGGCCGACCTGGTCACGCGGCGGCGCCAACTGCAGGACATGCTGACCCAGGAGAAGAATCGGCTGGGGTTGGCGCGTGGCCGGGTGCGGCGCGATGTGCAGGCGCACGTCCGGTGGTTGGAGAAGCGGGTGCACGAGACGGACGACGATCTGCAGCAGGCGATCGAAGCGAGTCCAGTGTGGCGCGTCAAGGAGGATCTGCTGCGGAGTGTGCCCGGCATCGGGCCGGTCGTCGCGCGCACGATGCTGGCCCTGCTCCCGGAACTCGGGCGGCTCAGCCGCAAGCAGATCGCCGCGCTGGTGGGCGTCGCACCGCTGGCGCGGGACAGTGGGCACTGGCGGGGGCGGCGCGTGATCTGGGGTGGGCGCGCGGCCGTGCGGCGCGCGTTGTTCATGGCCGCGCTCGTCGCGAGTCGGCACAACCCGGTGCTCCAGGCGTTCTGCACCCGGCTCCGGGAGGCGGGGAAGCCGCCCAAGGTGGTGCTCGTGGCCTGCATGCGGAAACTGCTCACGATCGTGAATGCGATGCTGGCTGAGGGGACCGCGTGGCAGACCAACACCGCTTGACATGCAAGACAGTTGCTGAGCGTAGCGAAGGGGCGGCGCTCCGATCGACCTCCGCAACTGGCCGGTGCCAGTGACCAGCCTCGCTCCGCCGCTTCGCTTCGCTCAGCGTGACACTGCTGCACTCACTTCTCACTTCCCGCGCGCCAGCCCCAACGCCCTGAGCACCGCCCCCGCCTTCGCGGTGATCAGAAGGGTTCCGGAACCTCGGTGCGGACGCTATGCTGCGACCATGCCTCTCCCTCGCATGCTGCTCTCCATCCTGCCGATCCTCGCGGCGTGCGGGTCACCCTCTGGCCCGTCACAGCCCCTGCCACCCACCGGCGTGATCTACTTCGAGTACCGGGTGCCGGGCTCCGCCTTCCCGGCCGCCTGACAGGTTCGTCCCGACGGCTCCGACTTCGGTCGTGTGCCGCACCCGTTTGTGACCGTTTCGACTCCACATGTGGGGCTGTCGGGGCATTGGCTTGCCTATGTCGAGTCCGGCGATGTGTTCATTGCCGACCTGACCAACCCGCCGGGCTGGCCCGAGCTCCCGCAGAAGGACATCACTTTTGTGGGCTCCCGGCTCTACCCGTTGGTCTCCCCGAGTGGGCTACTCGTGGCCAACACATACATCGGGCCGGACCTCGACCTGAAGGGGATCCGCATTTCGCGGAATGACCAATCCGGGGTCGAGACGCTGGTAACCCCACCCAGCCGGCAAACGAGCGGCAGCGATCGCGCCATCGGCTGGTTTCCCGGTGAGGACTCCCTCCTGATCATGCAGTCTGACCCAGACCGCGAGTACTCGATCATCCACGCCGACGGGACGGGCAAACGACCCCTGGGAATTTCGGGAGTCAACGCCTTCGTGACCGTCGCTCTCTCGCCGACCGGGCGGTTCGTGGCGGTAGCCGGACATGGCACCGCCTCGATCGGGGGTGATACGTCACGCACCATCACGATTCATGATCTCGCCACCGGTCGACCCGTGCGAAGCCTCCTGGTCGATCAGCCGGTCTATCGGGTTCTGTGGTCTCCCGATGAGCGGTTCCTGGCCTACAACCCACCCACTGAGCGATTCGATCTCGCCATCGTCGAACTCGCTACCGAGGCAGAAACCGTCCTGCTCAATATCCCCGGATTGATTTTGCGCTCTGTCTGGGCGAATACACCACCCGCACCTTGAGGACACTCCAATGACCAACCGCGCATGTTCATCGTGGATCGTCGGAATGCTGCTGGTCGCCTGCGGCACGCCGCCGCCGACCGAGCTGGAATCGGCTCCGCCCGGTGTCTCGTTCTACGTCAGTGGCTCGAACGGAAGCGGAATCTGTGGGGGCTCCGGCGAGCACCAGACTGGTGGTGGAGTCGACGGGACATGCTACGCCTCTTCGCCCGATGTGATCCTGACCGCTGTTGGCGGGGGACAGGATGCGATCGACGTGCTCGACGATGCGATCGCAGCGTGGAACGTCCGCCTCAAGGAAGCGACCCACTTCAATGTGCCGGAGCTAGTGTAGTGTCCCATTAGTTTTTGGCATTAGACATGCAGGAGATTCGGGTACACCTTTCCCGGAGCTTCCATGCCGCGCGGCCGTCCAACTTTCGCTCTCACGCTCTCCTCGACTGAGCGGACCCATCTCGAGTCGGTGGCGCACTCGCGCTCCCTGCCCGCCGGGCTGGTCCGTCGTGCGCGCGTGGTGCTGCTCTCGGCTGAGGGCCTGCCCAACATCGAGGTCGCCGCCCGCGTCGAGCTGACGCCGTCCATGGTGAGCCATTGGCGCCGCCGCTGGCGCGAGCATGGCATGGTCGGGCTGTACGATGCGCCGCGCTCCGGGCGACCGCGCGAGCATGAT
>DASSYA010000010.1:0-57072 GCA_035703525.1 Gemmatimonadales bacterium
AGCGGACGCGGTCGGCCGAGCCCGGGTGCTGTCGCGAGCGCCGCGAGCGACCACCCGTGGGTCGGGCGGGTGAGCGAGCTCGTCGCTGAGAGCGACGGCTCGGCCAGGGGCGGCGGGTGAGACCCGCCATGTGATCTCTGCGCTCGGTCCGCTTCAGCGGACGCGGTCAGCCGAGCCCGGGTGCTGTCGCGAGCACCGCGAGTGACCACCCGTGGTCGGCCCGCGAGCGACCACCCGTGGTCGGCCCGCAATCCCGCAATGCTGGCGCGATTCCGCTATATTTGGGGGTTCCCGTTCGCCCGTCGGCGGACGCCTGTGCTGACCCAGATCCCGGACCCCGATGACCGCGCCCAACGCCCGCGAACGGATCGTTCCCCGCCTGATCGAGGACGAGCTCCAGCAGTCCTTCATCAACTACTCGATGAGCGTGATCGTCTCGCGCGCGCTCCCCGATGTCCGCGACGGCCTCAAGCCGGTCCACCGCCGGATCCTCTACGCCATGAACGAGCTCGGCCTGCTGCCGAATCGCGCGTTCAAGAAGTCGGCGACCGTCGTGGGCGACGTGCTCGGCAAGTACCACCCGCACGGCGACAGCTCGGTCTACGACGCCCTGGTCCGCATGGTCCAGGACTTCTCGCTCCGGTATCCGTTGGTCGATGGTCAGGGCAACTTCGGCTCGGTCGACGGCGATCCGGCGGCGGCCTATCGGTACACCGAGGCGCGTCTCACGCGCATCGCGCTGGAGATGCTGAGCGACATCGACAAGAACACGGTCGCCTACCAGCCCAACTTCGATGACCAGCGCGAGGAGCCGACGGTGCTGCCGTCGAAGCTCCCGAACCTGCTGGTGAACGGCTCCAGCGGTATCGCGGTCGGCATGGCGACCAACATCCCGCCGCACAACCTGCGCGAGGTGGTCGCGGCGATCGCCGAGCTGGTGCGGAACCCCGAATCCACGGTCGACGACCTGCAGCGCCACATCAAGGGCCCGGACTTTCCGACCGGCGGCTACATCTACGGCGAGCAGGGCATCCGCGAGGCGTACGAGACCGGCCGCGGCAAGGTGATCATGCGGGCGAAGGCGGTGATCGAGGAGAACGAGCGCACCGGTCGGAACGCACTGATCATCACCGAGCTGCCATACCAGGTCAACAAGGCCAATCTGCACCAGGCGATCGCCCAGCTCGCGATCGACAAGAAGATCGACGGGATCAGCGGCGTGCGCGATGAATCCGATCGCGACGGCATGCGCCTCGTGGTCGAGCTCAAGCGCGATGCCATCGGCCAGGTGGTCCTCAACTCGCTCTACAAGCACACCGCGATGCAGAGCACCTTCGGCATCATCAACCTGGCGCTGGTCAACGGGGCCCCGAAGGTGATGCCGCTCAAGGAGATGCTCGAGCACTTCATCGAGCACCGCCACGTGATCATCGTCAAGCGCACCGAGTTCGATCACGCCGAGGCCAAGAAGCGCGAGCACATCCTCGAGGGACTCAAGATCGCCGTCGACAACATCGACGAGGTGATCCGGATCATCCGCTCCTCGAGCGACACCCCCGAGGCCGATCGCCGGCTCCGCGAGCGATTCGGGCTGTCCGAGGCCCAGGCCGACGCGATCCTCAACATGCGACTCGCCAAGCTCACCGGGCTCGAGATCGACAAGCTCGAGGCGGAGCTTGCCGAGGTGCGTGCCACGATCGCGGAGCTGGAATCGATCCTGAATTCGCGCGAGAAGCGGATGTCGATCCTCGTCGCCGAGGTCGAGGAACTGGCCGCGACCTACGGCGATGCGCGCCGCACCGAGATCCTCCGCGACCAGGGCGAGTTCTCGGTCGAGGACCTGATCGCCGAGGAGGACATGGTCATCACCATCTCCCACACCGGCTACATCAAGCGGATCCCGATCACCACCTACCGGCGCCAGCGCCGCGGGGGACGCGGGCTCACCGGGATGGACACCAAGGAAGCGGACTGGGTCGAGCATCTGTTCATCGCGTCGACCCACGACTACATCCTCTTCTTCTCCGACCGCGGCACGCTCTACTGGCTCAAGGTGCACGAGATCCCGCAGGGCGGCCGCGCGGCGCGCGGCAAGCCGGTGGTCCACTGCATCAACATCGGCGAGGGCGAGCGGGTCGCCGCGCTCGTCACGGCACGCACCTTCACCGACGAGGAGTCGCTGATCTTCGCCACCCGCAACGGCACGGTGAAGAAGACCACCCTCTCGGCCTACGGCAATGTCCGCACAGTCGGGATCAACGCGATCAATGTCGACGACGACGATGAGCTGATCGAGGTCCACAAGACGCACGGCAACGACGACATCGTCCTCGCCACGCGCCACGGCATGAGCATCCGCTTCCACGAGAGTGATGTCCGCGAGATGGGCCGCGCGACCACCGGTGTGAAGGGGATCACGCTTGCCAAGGGCGACTATGTCATCGGCATGGTGGTGGTGCGCGAGCGCGCCGAGCTGCTGGCGGTCTCCGAGAAGGGAATCGGCAAGCGATCGGTGATCGCCGACTATCGCGTGCAGAAGCGCGGCGGCAAGGGGATCATCACCATGCAGCGCACCGAGAAGACCGGGGAACTCGTCACGCTCAAGGCGGTGCTCCCCGAAGAGGAGCTCATGATGATCACCAAGGCCGGCATCATCATCCGGGTACCCGTGCAGGGCATTCGTGTCAGCGGCCGGAACACCCAGGGTGTCAAGTTGATGAATCTCGACAAGGGCGACCGGATCATCGATGTCGCTCGGGTCCAGAAGGATGACACCGATGACGATGAGGCCGACGACGGCCTCGACGCGCTGGACACCATGGACGAGGCGACCAGCGACAGCGACACCTGACCCCCAGGGGAGTACCCGTGGCCACACCCCCGACGCCTGAATCCCTCCGCGAGGCCCAGCACGGGCTCGCGGGGGTTGCAGTTCGCACTCCCCTCCTCGACCTGCCCGGGTTCCACCATCCGGTCCGCATCAAGGCGGAGTACCTGCAACCGGTCCGCGCCTTCAAGATCCGGGGCGCCTGGACCGCGCTCTCCCGCCTTGATCCTGCCACCCGTGCTCGGGGGATTGTCACGTCCTCCAGCGGCAACCACGGCTATGCCGTCGCCTGGTCGGCCAATCGGCTCGGCACCCGGGCGGTGATCGTGATGCCCGAGAACACTGCCCGGATCAAGCAGGACAACATCCGATCGGTACACGGCGAGGTCGTCCTGATCGGGGCGACGCGGGGCCCGGAGCAGCAGGCGCATGCCGACCAGCTCGCCGAACGCGAGGGTCTGGTCATGATCCCGCCGTATGACCACCACGACGTGATCGCCGGTCAAGCCACCTGCGCCATGGAGATCCTCGAAGACTGGCCCGAGGTGACCGCCATCGTGGTCCCCTGCGGCGGAGGCGGTTTGCTGGCCGGAACCTGCCTCGCAGTCGCCCTGAGCGGCAGGGCCGTGCGGGTGGTGGGCGTCGAACCCGAACAGATTCCGAAACTTTCCCGTGCCTGTGCGGCAGGAGAGCCGGTCACGATGGACGGTGGCACGAGCCTCGCGGATGGGATGCTCACCAGGGCGGTCGGACGGCTGACCTGGCCGATCATCGCGCCGACCCTCCATGAGGTCATCGGCGTCTCGGACGACGAGATTCGGGCCGCCCTCCGGCGGCTCCGGGACCTCGAGATCCGGGCTGAACCGTCCGGCGCGACACCGGTCGCGGCACTCGTCTCGGGCAAGCTTGTCCCGAGCGGGCCGACGGCGGTGATCGTCTCCGGCGGCAACGTGGATCCTTCGCGCTACACCCAACTGGTGGATTGATGTCGCTCACGCCGCGCCTGCTGCTGGCCACCGAAGACACCGCGCTCTCGCGCACCCTCAGTTGGGTGCTCAAGGAGAACGGCTATGACGTGGTCACGTCGGCTGGCGCGGATCAGTTCGGCGAGCGCCTCGAACAGGAGGCGTACGATCTCGTCGTGCTCGATCTCGCCAGCGGTGAGACGACCAACATCGCCCGGCTCGTCACCCTGCACGAGGCCGGCGGTCCTCGCGAGACACCCCTCCTGATCCTGGCTGACGCCGAGATCGACCTCTCGGTGCTCGAGCCGTATGGGCTCAGCACCACGGACGTCATTCTCCGACCGTATCGCGTGCGCGAGCTCCTGGCCCGGATGAAGGCCCATCTTCGCGTGGGTCGCGAGCTCAACCGGGCCCGTGCCGAGGCACGCTCGCGCACCCAACTGGTCACCATCCTCCAGGAAGTCACCGCCGCACTCGACCCGGACCAGATCTACCAGATCCTGGTGCGGCGCGTGGCACAGGGACTCAGGATCGCCCGCTGTTCGGTCGTGCTCGCTGACGCATCACCGAACGAGGGCACCGTCGTGGCCGCCTTCGAGAATCCCACGATCCGCGACATGCGCGTCGATCTCGGCAAGTATCCCGAGATCGTCGAGGCACTCACCTCGGGCACCACCGTGATGGTGGAGGATGTCGAGAAGCATCCCCTCTATCAGACCGTGCGCGCGACCTGGGGCAACGAAAGCAACTCGAATCGCACCCGGTCGGTGATCGCGATGCCGTTCATCCTGCGTGGCCGGACCGCCGGGGTGTTCTTCCTCCGGACCACGGCCGAAGACCCGCCGCTCAACCCGATCGACCTCAAGTTTGCGGAGCAGGTCATCGAGACTGCCGTCACGGCACTCGAGAAGGCCTACGATATCCGCGAGGCATCCGATGTCGAACTTCGGACACTGGCCGACAGCGATCCGCTGACCGGCATCCCGAACCGCAGGGTGTTCGACCAGCGAATCGAGGAGGAACTCGATCGTGCGCGTCGGTATGACCAGGTGGTGACGATCGCCTTGATCGACATCGATGATTTCAAGCGCATCAACGACTCGCACGGCCATCAGGCCGGCGACCGGGTCCTCAAGCAGATGGCGTCGCTCCTCAAGCGGGAGCTCCGCACGATGGACTTCGTGGCCCGGATCGGTGGCGAGGAGTTCGTGATCGTGCTGCCGGAGACCGGCGGAACCGGCTCGCGACTCTTCGCTGACCGCGTGCTCCGGCGGATCGCCAACTACAAGTTCTCGGATGGCACCGAGGAGATCAGTGTGACCGCGAGCGCCGGGCTGGCGACATTTCCCGATGATCGGGCCGTCGATGCCGAGGCGCTGCTCAAGCTGGCGGACGAGAACCTGTATCGCGCCAAGCACGCGGGCCGGAACCGCTATCGCGACTGAAGTTCCGTCCGGATCGACCGATCACCCGTGGGTAGCGTCAGCGTGGCACCCCTGCTCTTCCTCTTCCCTGGACCACGATGTCGGATCCGGAACGCACCAGACGGATTGGCCCCGAGCGAGCGTCCGCCGACCTCCTGTCGCGGCTGGCGCACTTCGTCGATGCGTTGCCCGGCTTGGTCCTCGAGCAGTTTGTCCCCGATGCGGGACCGGACCAACTGCGCGCCGTCGGTGGTCAGCTCCAGCAATGGCTTGGCGTGAGCACGGCCGCGGCACAGGCCCGGCCGGTCCGGATCTGGGCCCACGTGCACCCCGCCGATCGGCAACGCTATCTCGACCAGCGACTCGAGGCCATCGAGGACCAGCATGGTTTCGACGAGGAACTCCGGATCCGCCACCGCAATGGCCAGTGGCGCCGTGTCCGAGTGAGCACCAGCGCCCCCGAACGGGTCGAGGGCGGTGTGGTCCTTCGGACCATCGCGGTGGACATCACGGCGACCCACGATCTCGAGCACGCGCACTGGGAGGCACAGCGACGCGAGGCGATGGGACGTCTCGCCTCGGGCATCGCGCACTCGTTCAACAACATGCTCTCGGTGATCCTGCCGAACCTCGAGCTCCTGCAGGACGCCGTTCCGCCCAGTGCCGCCTCGTTTGCGATGGATGCGCGCCAGGCCGCCATGTCTGCCACCGAACTGGTGCGACAGGTCGGCACGCTCGCGCGCCGGGATGGCCCACCGATCGAGGACCTGTTCGACATCGTCGAGGTGGTCGACGAACTGCTCCGCATCTGTCGCAACACCTTCGATCGCGCGATCACCATCACCGCTCAACCGACCTCAGGCCCGATCTGGGTGCTCGGGCGTCGGAGCGAGATCCTGCAGATCCTGCTCAACCTCGCGCTGAACGCCCGCGATGCCATGCGCGACACCCTCGACCCGCAGCTCACGATCGCGATCACGGACACGCCGGACACCGTCTCGATCATCGTCGAGGACAATGGCGAGGGCATGTCGGCCGAAGTGCAGCGCCACCTCGGTGAACCGTTCTTCAGCACCCGTGCCCCGTCCGAGAGCGTCGGGCTCGGCATCGCCACCAACCTCAGCATGCTGCGCGAGGTGAGTGGGGAGCTCTCCTGGACCTCGACCCTGGGGCACGGCAGCCGATTCGTCGTCACCCTGCCGACCCGCGTCGTTTCCCCGGTCCTCAAGGTGATGCGGTCGGAACAGGCCAGTCGGGTCGAGGCGACCATCCTCGTCATCGACGATGAGCCGCTCGTGCGCGGCGCCATTCGTCGCCAGCTTGAACACCTCGGACACCACGTGATCGACGCCGACCTCGGCGAGCGCGGGCTCGCCCTGCTGGCATCGCGGCCGGAGATCGGCCTCGTGATGGTCGACCTCATGATGCCCCGCATGTCGGGACAGGAAGTGGTCCGACGGATCCGTCAGGCCCGGCCCGAGCTCCCGGTTGTCGTCATGTCCGGTTTTGTCCCTGACGACTTCAAGCCCGGTCCGCACACGCGTGTCCTCTTCAAGCCCTTCCTCCTCGACGAATTGGGCAGCGTGCTGCGGTCGCTGCTGCGGTGACCGAGCGCTCCTGACGCAGCGCGGGGCCGGCCGAGCCGCGGGGTCACCCGAGAGAGCGCGAACGGTTCGATCTGAAACCCTCCGGATCGATCTGGCGTAGATGACCGGGACCTCGACACCGGGATCTCATGCTCGCACTCACCACCGCCCTGCTCGCCCTGACCCTGCAGGGTCAGGACACGGTTCCAACCTCGGTCCTCGCTGACAGCTACGCCGATTCGGCCACCGCGACGCTCGTGCGGGCCGCTCGCGGTGCGCGCGACCGCAACGAACGGTTGGTGACTTCCTATCGGGCACGCGTCTCCCAGCGACTCGGTGTCGGGCTTCACGCGCTGTCCCGTGATCGGATGCTCTACCGCCAGGAACTGGTGGCGGACATCGCCTGGCGCCGTGATTCGATCAGCACGGTGACGGTGGTCGGTGCTCGTGAGGGTGTACCCGTCGCGACCGCGGGCGATCAGGTCCCGGAGGGGCTCGACGACATGATGTCCGGTCTCGTACTCGATCCGGCATCGGACTATCTCCAGTTCATGGGTCCCGAGGGCGAGGACGGCTCCTTCATCTACCCGCTGAGCACCCCAGGGGAAGCGCTGTATCGGTTCCGGAAGGGCTCGACAACCACGATCGGACTGCCCACCGGCCGGCAGATTCGGCTCGTGGCACTCGAGGTGACCGCTCGACGGGCCGACTATCGACTCGTGAACGGGACGTTCTGGTTCGATGCCGACAGCCACAATCTTGTTCGTGCCGTGTTTCGTCCCTCGCGTCCGTTCGAGATGCGACGCGACCTGGACCCCGACGACCTCGATGGTGTCCCCGCGTTCGTCAACGCCAGGGCAGAGGCCAGGTACATCACGCTGGAGTACGCGCTCTACGAGGGGCGCTGGTGGATGCCGCGCTACGTCGGCATCGATGCTGTTGGGAGCGTGGGGTCGTGGCTCAACTCCCCGTTTCGACTCGAACGGGTCTATACCGACTACGAGGTCGAGGGTGGCACACCACCAGATTCGACCAGCACCTTCCGCCCGGCCGGCAGCAATCGCCCACGGGTCCAGCGTGACAGTGCGGAGCGACAGCTGCGTGCGGACAGCCTGCGGATGGCGGTTGAGGCATGCATCGACAGCGTGATGGCGGTGAGTGATGCCGCGGGTCGGGTCGCCGAGGGTGCCTCGGGAGGGGTCCAGCGGCGGCGGTGTCAGGCGCGGGTCCGGAGCGATCGCCGCAACCTGTCGGTGGTGGTGCCGACCGACACCGCCTCGCTGCTGACCTCGCCCACGCTCGGCCCGCCGATCCTCGCCATGGGCGATCTCATCACCGAGGGCGATCTCGCCGGATTGCGAGACGCGATCGACGGTCTGCCCGGTCGGCCCTGGGAAGTCACCCCACAGCTCCCGCGCGGCGTGAGCGCCCTGCTCGAACACGCCAGGTACAACAGGATCGAGGGACTCTCGCTCGGACTCGGCAGTCGGATCGACTTCGGGAAGCTGCAATTGACCGGAGTCGCCAGGATCGGCCTCGCTGACGGGGACCCGCGCGGTGAACTGGCCGTCCACCGGGCGACCGCATCGCGTCACCTCTCGCTGGGGGCCTACGAACGCCTCGCCGCAGCAAATCCCGAGAACGCCCCACTCGGGGCCGTCAACTCGTTCATGGCCGTCGTCGCGGGACGGGATGATGGCGAGTATCTCCGAAGCCGCGGCGTGGAACTCATCGCGGAGAACACCGTCTCGCGCTGGTGGAGTGCTCGGCTCTGGACCGAGCAACAACGCCTGGCGTCGGTCGAGACGCGTGCCAGTCTCCCCCACCTCTTCAACGGTGACCGGCATTTCCGCTCCAACATGATGGCCGATGCCGCCACACAGTACGGGGCCTCCCTGGCACTCCGTGGCACCGCCGCCGTTGGACGCCGCGTGACGCTTGGCGTGCAATCGGAGCTGCGCGGGGAGATCGGCGACTTCGAGTATGGTCGCGGCACAGTGACTGCCCTGGCACTGCTCGAGCCGGGTGGACCGCTCGCGGGTGCCCTCACGCTCGCCGCCGGGACCACGCGCGGCACCGTGCCGACGCAGGGGCAGTTCTTCCTGGGCGGGTCAGGCAGCCTGCGCGGCTATGCGGGTGGCGCGATCGCGGGGGATGCGTTCTGGCGGATGCGCGCCGAGGTGGGCAACGCGCTCCGGGCCGCACGACTGATCGCGTTCACCGACATCGGCTGGGCCGGTGCGCGCACCGACTTCGCAACTGGCCGCCCGCTCATCGGCGCAGGCATCGGGGCCTCGTTCCTCGATGGACTGGTGCGGATCGACCTCGCGCGCGCGCTCCGGAACCCGACCGGATGGCGCCTGGAATTCTACGTGGATGGGCTGCTGTAGCAGGCGTGAGGGATGCGGGATGACTCGCGCTCGGCGTTCAGCGTGCAGCCTTGATCCGCCGCTCCCACTTGCCAATCATCGTCTTGTACGCGTCTGGCGTCATCGCCTTGAGGACCGCATTGCCCGCCGGCGACAGCGCGGTCATCTCGTACATCACCGTGATCCAGCACGAGGTCTCGTCGATGGCCTCGCCGTCGATCATCACGGTACCCATGCGCGAGCCGGGCGTGACGCGCGCGTAGCCGGCCGAACCATCCTCGAGATCCATCTCGAGGACCATCCAGAGCGTCTCCTCGCCGTCGTGGGTGGTGCGGAACGCGGTGTCGATACCGTCGTCCTCGGAACGATGGAGGTACTCCGGATCCCAGCCCGGCACCCAGTCGCGTTCACCCTCGGGTGTGAAGCATTCCATCGCCTCCTCCAGCGGCATCGGCAGGAGCATGGTCGCAGCGTGGTCGATGTGCAGTGCGCGGAAACGAGAGGGAGTCGGCATAGATCGATCAAGTGTAGCAGGATCTGCTCAAGGCTCAAGGCGCACGGATTGGAGCGGAAGCCACGATGCTCGGCGGCCGACCGGCGGCGTGCAGCCTCCAGCGGCTGTACCTTCCACTTGAACCTGCGGCATGATGCACTCATTCCTCACATCACGGAGCAGCCAATGGGCATATTCGATTTCCTCAAGGGATCCGGCAAGAAGGTCGAGCTCGAGACGTCCGACGATGTCCTCGACGACCTCAAGTTCGGCAACGGGATCCTCCGCGCCATCACGAAGAACGGCCTCTACTCCGATGGCGTCACCTCGAAATTTCATGCCGGCACCGTCACCCTGCGCGGCACGGTCCCCGACCAGGCGACGCGCGAGAAGATCGTGCTGCTCGCCGGCAACACGGTCGGCGTCGAACGCGTCGACGATCAGCTCGAAGTGGTGACCCCGGCACCCGAGGCGGTGTTCTACACCGTCAAGTCAGGCGACACCCTCTCGAAGATCGCCAAGTCCCAGCTGGGCGACGCCGGCAAGTATCCGGCGATCTTCGAGGCCAACCGGCCGATGCTCGAGAATCCGGACAAGATCTATCCGGGACAGGTGCTCCGGATTCCGTCTGCCTCGTAGGTCGCACCCCAGCGCCGCCCGACGAGGCCACCACGTGCCTCGTCAGGCGCCCGCAACCATCCGGAGCAGCAGGCCGGCCAGGTACGCCGCGTACGTCCCCAGCGCATAGCCGAGCACCGCGAGCAACACGCCCACCGGCGCAAGGGCGGGATGGAAGGCACTCGCCACGACCGGCGCCGACGCCGCCCCACCGATATTGGCCTGCGAACCGACCGCGAGATAGAACATCGGGGCCTTGATGAGACGTGCCACGATGATCAGGACGACGGCGTGTACCGCGATCCAGATCGCACCGATCACGAAGAGTTCCGGGTCCGAGAACACGGTCCGGATATCCATCTGCATCCCGATCGCTGCCACCAGGATGTAGAGGCAGGCCGAACCGATCTTCGAGGCGCCCGCTCCTTCGTAATTGCGTGCCCGCGTGAAGGAGAGCACCAACCCCAACGTCGTCGCGACCACCACCACCCAGAAGAAGTTCGAGGTCAGCGAGTACCGTTCGGCCCCAGGCAGGTTCGCGGTAATCCACGGGACCAGGATCCCGGCCACCCAGTGGGAGAGGGCGGTCACGCCGAAGCCGAGTCCGAGGATCACCATGAGGTCGTCGAATCCGGTGAGTCGCGCGGTCTCGCGCTGGAAGGTCTCGATCCGGGCCTTGAGTGCATCGATGGCAC
Source organism: Gemmatimonadales bacterium (assembly GCA_035703525.1). Lineage (GTDB taxonomy): Bacteria > Gemmatimonadota > Gemmatimonadetes > Gemmatimonadales > GWC2-71-9 > Palsa-1233. The sequence continues at coordinate 10,978 of DASSYA010000010.1, forward strand.
TGGTGTCGGCGCCCATCCTGGCATCGATCTCCGGCGCACGCCCGGCGACGAACAACAGCACCGCGAGCCAGAGATTGGCGAGCACGATATCGACCGCGACAAACTTGCCGAAGATCACCGGACCGGCGTCGAAGACCTCCTTCATCGCGGCCTGATTGGCGCCGCCACCGATCCAGCTCCCGGCCTGGCTCGCCATGCCGCGCCAGGTTGATTCCGCGCCGATGTCACCGAGCAGGTTCGGGTGGATCATGCCACCGATCGCGAGTGCGATCGGACCACCGATCACCACCCCGAGCGTCCCGGCCAGGAACATGATCAGCGCCTTCGGGCCGAGTCGCATGATCGAGCGCATGTCGACCGAGAGCGTGAGGAGCACCAGCGACGTCGGCAGCAGGTAGTCGCGAGCGACGGGATAGATGCCCGAGGAGGCACCATCAATGATCCCGAGCGAATTGAGGATGCCCGGAATGAAGTAGGCGAGCAGCACGGTCGGCACGATCTTGTAGAATCGCTGCCAGCCGGGCGCCTTGCTGCCGCTGGTGTGGAAGATCGCCGCCAGGATCACCACAAGGAGGCCGAACACCACCGCGTCGTTCGTGATCAGAGCCGTCTCGGTCATGGCGCGGTCTCCGTCGGCCAGCGACCGCACCCGTCGAAGGTGCGTGCCCCGACCGTGAGGGACACCCGGGCCGGGAAGGAATCACCGCGCATCGCGTCGGTGCAGAGGGTTCGGACCGCGCGCAGGTCGACCTCGAGCGTGTCTTGGGTTGCGTGCCACATGGTCGTATCGCCCTCCAGGAGTGGCGCCTCGGCGGGCGTCGTGAATCGCAGGTCCCCGTAGTCGAGCACGAACGTGATCGAATCGCGGCCGAACACCGCCACGACCCAGCCCGGCTCCTGGCCATGGGCCCGGAAGGTGGTGTCCGAGGGTGCCGTGGTGACCACCACAGCGCTGTCGTCCGGCGCATCGCCCGGCGCGGGCGCCGGTGCGCAACCGACCATCAGGGCGGCTGCGGCGACGATCAGGGATCTAGGCCTCGTGGCCATGCAGCTCCACCTCTCGTGTGCCATCGGGCGGTTGATGCATCGACTCATGGCGGAATCCGAGTCGAGCGAGGATCTGTCGGGACGCAAGGTTGTCGGGAGAGACAATCGCGAGCAGCCTCGGGAAGCCGAGCTCACCGTGCCCATGTGCGAGCGTCATCGCGGCCGCCTCGAACCCGTACCCGACGCCGCGCATCGCCGGCCGGATCGCGTAGCCGATATCCGGTGCAGGCAATGACGGACGAATGATGATGCCCGACATGCCCACCGGTTCGTCATCGGCGGTCCGCACCACCGCCGAGAGTCCGAAGCCGTGCGTGCGGTAGCTCGCCAGCGGCCCATCGGTCAGGTAGCGCTCGGCATCGGCGATGGAGCGAACGCCCTTGTCGCCGATATGCTCGAGGAACGCGGCATCGTTGAGCAGCGGCAGGACCCACGCGGCATCCACGAGTGTGAGCGCACGGAGGTGCAGCCGCCCGGAGGCCGCGAGGCTCGGCCGACCATGCTCGCTCACCGGATCATTCGCAGCGCATCTCGCCGTGGCCGGCCTTCTCGAGCAGATCCACAAATTGCGCGACGGTGGTCCGGCCGAGATCCTTGGCGTACCAATCCATCTTGCTCTCGCCCGTGTGGGCCTCCAGCCATTCGCGGAGCGCCACCGGCCGTTCCACGAAGCAGCCGGCGACCTCCCACTCCGGATTCAGCAACACCACGGTCGGTGTGGCGGCTCGGCCATCCGGCGTCCGATGGGCCTCCTGCACCGACTTCCCCGCACTCGGCAGGACGATGCGCATCTCGAGGCCGTCGACCTGCTCCACCAGCCGGGCCAGGTAGGGGATCGTGCTCACCGAATCCGAGCAGCTGTCGATGGCGACCACCAGGATATGCCAGGTCCCGCCGACCGCCCTGGCCCGGGAGACCATCGTCGCATCGACTGCCTCGCCCGCCTTGTAGTTCGCCTCCCACATCTCCTTCCGGCGCTCCGCCGAGGCCAGGAATTCCGGGAAGGGTTGACCGCGTTCGTAGATCGCTCGGAGCGAATCGGTGGCGATCGAGGTCGGTGCAGTGGCATGGACCGGGATGAGGCAGGTCGGTTCCGGCGCGAACGCGAGGGTGGCCAGCAGCGAGAGGGCAAGCATCAGGCGGGTCCTGTCTGGTCGAGAGGGAGATCCGGGAAAATACCCGGACCGGGGCCATCCGCGAGTGGCAGGGCCTCGGGAAGCGAGACGGCCTCGGCCTGGATCAGCGCCGTGGGGATGATCGTGGGTGAGACGGGGATCTTGGTGTTGTCACGTTGACGCGATGCTTCCGCGAGGAACGCCAACACGTGGCTGGCCAACGAGTTCTCGAGCGACGTCAGCACGTCACCGGTCTTCTGCTCGCGAATGTGCGATCCGAGTGCCATGAGGAGATGCAGGTCGCCGCCGCCGTGCGGATCACCGATGTCGGGCAGCACGATGCGCTCGATATCGACCTGATCCTTCTGCCCGGTGAACCGCGAGACATGAAGGTCACCACGACGCACATCGCCGTACAACTCGCCCTTGTCGAACAGCACGCGGATCTTCCGGGTGTTCTCCGCCGTGAGCGCGTGCATCTCGAACGATGCCAGGATGCCCGATTCGTATTCCAGCAGCACCAATTGGCTGTCGCAGACGTCGTTGTCGTTGAGCCAGACGCAGTGCCCGTAGGGTCCGGTCGAGATCGCCTCCAGACGTGCGGCGCGCGTGTCGGTCGCTCCACCAAGCACGACGTCGTAGGGCCACTCGGGCCGCTCGTCGAGGTAGAAGCGCGTGGCACTGTACAGGCAGCTGTCCTGCAGGGGACAGTCGACGCAGCGGGGAGTCGCACCCTCCGGGGCATTCTCGGACCGGAAGTAGCCGAGCGATCCGTGCGACGTCACCGAGGTGACGCGTTGGTCGATCAACCACTGCATCACATCGAGGTCGTGCGAGGTCTTGGTGAGAACGATCGGTGCGGCCTGGTCTCGGCGGCGCCATTGGCCGCGCACATAGCTGTGGGCGAAATGCCAATGGCCGACATTCTCGGTGAGGTGGAGGTGCCGGACGGCGCCGAGTGTCCCGCTGGCGATCACTTCCTTGACCCGAAGGAAGAACGGCGCATAGCGAAGCCCGTGGGCGACAAAGATCTCGTTGCCCGACCGCCGCTGTACCTCCAGCAGCTCGAGGCATTCCTCGAGTGTCGTCGCGACCGGCTTCTCGAGCACGATGCGATAGCCGTGCTCCGAGATGGTCCGGCACAGCGAGAAGTGGGTCAGGTCCGGGGTGCAAATGAAGACGATGTCGGCGAACCGCTCCGCCGCGAGGAACGCCTCCACCGAGTCGAAGCTCCGTTCCTCCGCGAGATCGTATCGCTGCTCGAACACGAGGCGACGGCCCGCATCCGGCTCGACCACGCCGGCCACGGCGAATCCGGTGTCGTGCGTCGCCATCAGCTCGGCGAAGACCTTGTTGCCGCGCGAGCCGGCGCCGACGATCACGGCCTGGAGCGGTTGGGTGGTGGAAGGTGTCATCCCCGGAAACTAGACCGGACACGGGGCAGGGCGCAGCCACCGCGCCACATCCGTCCGTTCGAGGCGAATTCGGAACCGGACTCGCCTCCACGATGTTCCATGGCCGGGACAACTCCCACAGGGGGCAACCGCTTCACGATGCGAGAACTCACGAGCCTGCTCCACGACATCCGCGCCTGCACTATCTGTGCGGCGCACCTGCCACACGGACCGCGCCCGGTGCTCGCCGCCGGATCAGGCGCGCGTCTGGTGATTGCCGGTCAGGCACCCGGTCGCCGCGTCCATGAGAACGGAGTGCCATGGCAGGATCCCAGTGGCGATCGGCTCCGGGAATGGCTCGGCCTCGATCACGACACCTTCTACGACCCCGACCAGGTAGCGTTGATCCCGACGGGTTTCTGTTGGCCGGGAACCGGCAAGAATGGCGATCTGCCGCCGCGTCGCGAGTGCGCCGCCACCTGGCACCACAGGTTGATGCCGCTGCTCACGGAGGTTCGACTCACCATCGTCATCGGCCAGTATGCGCACGCCTACCACCTCGGCGACCGTCGCAAGTCGAACCTCACCGAGACCGTGGTCGCATGGCGGGAATACCTGCCGACTCACTTCCCGATCCCGCACCCGAGCCCACGCAATCAGCGCTGGCTCAAGGTGAATCCGTGGTTCGCGACCGAGTCCCTCCCCGAGCTCCGGCGGCGCGTGTCCGACGCCCTGGACTAGTCCTCCTCCAGTCCGAGCAACCGTGCCTCCATCTGCCCGAGCACGTAGGGCCAGACCAGACGGGTGCGATCGCGAGTCTCGGCATCGCCGAAGCCGGCATGCCGGAGATGTACTGAGGTCCCCGCTCCGACAGCGTGCAACTCGACCGTCAGCACGGTCTCGACCCCACCCGTCCCGGCCGGCCCGGTGACCCAGGTCATCTCGATCAGTCGATCCTGCTCGAGCCTGAGGAACCGGCCATAGTGCGGGTGCCGCTCCGGTCGGGCACCATCCTCGATCTGGAATTCTGTCTCGAAGAAGAATGGTGCGTTCACCGCCGGCGTCATGAGCACCGAACCCGGCGCCGCAAACCAGCGGTCGATGCCCCTGGTCCACGCCTCGTACAGCAGGGGCGCCGCAATCGGCATGATGCGCTCGACCTCGAGCCAGTGCAGGCAGGCACCGAGATCCGGGACTCGAATGGGGGAGGGTGACGGCACAACGGCTCCGTGATGGGGATGATTCTTCAATCTACGGCATCATGGCCCTCTCGTGGACTGGCAGATACCGCGGAATGACGTAGCTTTGTGCCGTCCCCACACCTCGACTCAAACCACCGGATCTTCCATGCGCGCCACACCATGGCTCCGCGGCCTCGCCGTCTCGATGGTCGCCTTCGCCCTCGCCAGCTGCTCGACGGCCGGCCGAGCCCAGACGACCCCGACACCGCGCACCACCGCCGCGGGTGACAGCACGGCCCGGCGGCCAGGTGGCCCGAACAGCGGGCCCAAGCCGTACAAGGATGTGATCACCGCCAAGGCCGTCACCCGGACCGGCATGTTCAAGACACACCGGATCGGCGACAACCTCTATTTCGAGATCCCGCGGAGCGAATTCGACGTCGAGATGATGATGATTGCGCGCGCTGTCGAGTCGACCACCCAGGATCCGGGCGGCTTCTTCGGCGGTGGCGCCCAGTCGCTGGTCCGCTGGGAACGGCATGGCGACGCGATCGTCCTGCGCGAGCGCTCCTACCGCCTCAAGGCCGACACCAGCGACAACATCTATCGCCAGGTGCGGGGCTTCCAGAACGGGTCGGTGATCGGCCGCTTCGACATCGCCGCGTGGAACCCCGAGGACAGCGCTGCGGTGATCGACGTCACCGACCTCTTCCTCACCTACAACGGGGACATGGGCGCGCTGCAGGGCACCGCAAAGAACAAGAGCTGGTTCGAGAACGTGGCAGCCTTCCCGCGCAACATCGAGGTGGAAGCCACCCAGACCGGCAGTGCCCGGCCTGCCAGTGCCCCGCCGACAGCCCAGCCCAGCAGCCAGACGAATCGGATGCACTGGAGCATGCTCAAGCTCCCCGATGAGGTCATGATGCCGCGCTATGCCGACGACCGCGTCGGCTTCATCTCCAGCGCCTACTACGATTTCTCCTCGCGCGAGCACGAGGCCCAGCAGAAGAGCATCATCCACCGCTTCAAGCTGGTGCCGAAGGACATGGCGGCGTTCCGGCGTGGCGAGCTGGTCGAGCCGGTGGAACCGATCGTCTACTACATCGATCCGGCCACACCCGAATGGATGAAGCCGTGGGTCAAGGTTGGCGTCGAGAAGTGGAATGTGGCGTTCGAGCAGGCCGGCTTCCGGAACGCGATTCGCGCGGAGTACGCCCCGACCATTGATCCGGACTGGTCGATCTACGACCTGCGCCACTCGATCATCTACTGGCGGCCGTCCACCGTGGCCAACGCGACCGGCGGCCAGATCGTCGACCCGCGGTCGGGGCAGATCCTCAAGGGCGAAGTCAACATGTATCACAACATCATGGACCTGCAGCGCGAATGGTATTTCGTGCAAGTCTCGCCGCTCGACCCGCGCGCACAGATGTTGCCGCTCCCAGATTCCCTGATGGGTCGGCTGGTCGAGTACGTGGTGACCCACGAGATCGGGCACTCGATCGGCTTCCCGCACAACATGAAGGCCTCCGCGATGTACCCGGCCGACTCGATCCGGAGTCGCGCGTTCCTCGAGCGGATGGGAGGCCATGTCGCCACCCTCATGGACTATTCCCGCTTCAACTACGTGGCGCAGCCGGAGGACAGCATTCCGGTCAACCTGCTCATCCCGCAGGTCGGTCCGTACGACAAGTTCGCGGTGAACTGGGGCTACCGCCCGATCCCGGGCGCCACCACGCCCGAGGCCGAAGTGCCGACGCTCAACGGCTGGGCGCGGCAACAGGACACGACGCCATGGCTTCGCTTCTCGACGCCGGACGCACCAAATGACCCCGAGAACCAGACCGAGGCCGTCGGCGATGCGGACGCCGTCAAGTCGACGACCTACGGCCTCCGCAACCTCGAGCGCGTGATGGCCAACATGCGCCACGCGACCGAGAAGGAGAACAAGGACTACTCGTTGCTGACGAGCATGTACGGCGGCGCGGTCGGCCAGTGGGGCCGCTACATGCGCCACGTCGCGGCACTCATCGGCGGGGCCATCACCCAGGAGAAGCTCGGCACCGGCCGCCGATTCGAGCCGGTGAGCGAGGCACGCCAGAAGGAGGCAATGGCCTTCCTCGCGAAGAATGCGTTCGAGGTGCCGACGATGTTCCTCGACCAGGACATTCTCTGGCGGATCGAAGCGCGTGGCGCCGTCGATCGGATCCGGAGTGCGCAGACCTCCCTGTTCTCCACACTGCTGCAGCCGTCTCGCCTCAACACCCTGGTCGAGTACGAGACCCTGACCGACGGGAATACCTACACCCTCGGCGAGTTCATGGATGACATGCGGAACGCGGTGTGGAGCGAGCTCGACGATCGGAGCGTCTCCGTCGACATCTATCGACGCAACCTGCAGCGGGCCTTCCTGGACCGGGTCGACGCCGAACTCAATCCCTCCGCGTCACAGCTTGCGCAGGAGGAGGCTGCCGCCCGGTTCAGTCCGCGTACACCGCGCTGGGGCAACGATGTCCGGGCGATGCTCAAGTCCGAACTCCGCCGGATCGACCAGATGGCGGCACGGGCACAGTCACGCGCGGGGGATCAGATGACCCGGGTACACCTGCAGGATGTGCGTTCGGAGATCGCACGGATCCTGGATCCGAAGGGCTGAGATCGCGCAGGGCGCAAGCAAATCGGGCGCAAGACGTACGGGCGCAACATGTTGCGCCCGTACGTCTTGCGCCCATCCTGCTGCGCCGCTACTCCGGCGGCGTGAACCGCACCAGCGACTCGACGATCTGTGCCACCGGGACACCCTCGCGCCTGGCGGGATAGTACGTCGTGGCGCGTACCGACAGCACCGCCGCTGCGTCGAACCTGGGGTCGATCGACTTGATGAACGTCACCGTGCTGCTGTCGACGACCCCGTCGCTGCACACCACGAACCGCACCCGCACCGATGTCACCAACCCCGCCTCACGGAGATCCGCCGGATAGACCGGCCGGACCGCCTTGCGGCGACGCACCGGCTCGGTGACTTCCTGGCCGGGCTGGGGGTAACAATCGCGCGCAGCCACCACGGTGGTGTCCTGCGCGTGCAGCGCAACCGGCAAGAGCAACATCAAGGCGAGCAGGCGCCGCGGATAAGCGCAACGTACGGGCGCAACATGTTGCGCCCGTACAATGTGCGACCATCCGCGCGGCGCCCGCCACACCCTCAACGAACCGCGCTCGCCAGGTCGGTGACCGACCGCGCGAGATCCCGGACCTTGGCCTGCTCCGGAGCGCTCGATGCATCGCGGTTGAGCTGATTCGCCAATGCGATGAGCGCGGTCCGCCGCTCCTGATCGCTGCTCCGCTCGGCCGCCTGCAGGATCTCGCGGGCATTCATGATCCGATTGACCGAAAGTCCGCCACTCCGCTCGAGCTGATCGAGGTATGACCGCACCAGCGGGAACGACGGCGGCCAGGTGAACTGTGGCTGGCCCTGCGCGTTCAGGTAGTCGAGCTTGACGGTCTTCGCCGCGTCGATCTCGTTCTGCGAGAGGGCGGCACTCGGTGTCAGGTCGAGGATGTCCAGGCCACGTGCGATCTCGGAGCTGACCATCACCCCGTTGTACCAGTACACCGACCAGCTGCCGCCATTCCCCATCGACGTCGCGTCGATCGGACCACGATCGAAATAGGCGATCTCGACCGGGTGGTTGACATCGGTCCAGTCGAAGACCGACAGGCCGCCCTGGTACCACGCCTGCACCATCACCTCGCGACCCGGGATCGGGATCAACGAGCCGTTGTGTGCCACGCAGTTCTCCTCGGCGGTCTGCGGCGCCGGCATCTTGTAGTAGCTGTGGAACTGCATCTTCCGATCCTTGATCGTGAAGATGGCATCGGCCCCCCACTCCTTCGGGTCACCGACACGACACTTCGGCTGGCCGCCACCACCCCACTCATCGCTGAACAGGATCTTGCGGCCGTCGTTGCTGAAGGTCGCCGAGTGCCAGTAGGAGAAGTTCGAGTCGGCCACCGCATCGATCCGGACCGGATTCGCCGGGTCTCGAATGTCGAGCAGGAGGCCGTACCCGCCGCAGGCACCGCCGGCGAGCCCGACGGCCGGGTAGACCGTGATATCATGGCACTGCGTCGGGCCGGGCCGTGGGCCCGCGGATGGCCGGGCTGGCCCACCGAAGCGTGCGGCGATCATCGCCGGCAGCGCATTCCGGAGCGCCGCACTGTCGGCACCGGTCGGAGCACCACTGCCGCCACGCGCCTTCACCATGCTGTCGAGCATCGGGGCCACGAACTGTGACGGCAACACCATGTCGTTCCCGCCGATGCTCGCGATGAACGCGCCCTTGGCGCGCGCCTCTGCCATCTCGCGCGCGTCGGCCGGTGAGGCACCGTGATTGGGCGGTGCCACCAGATCATTGAAGATCCTGGGCGAGCTGACGATCGCGGCCCGTTCGGGATGCGCCACCGGCACCTTGATGACCTCGATGCGGAAGAGCGCCGAGTTCGGATTCTTGTCCGGGGAATCGCTCACGCACCCCGGCAGCTCCTTGTCCGACCGCACACCGGAGGAGCCGGAGATGTAGACGTAGACATTCTCCTTGTCCTTCGGATCGACCAGCACCGTGTGTGTATGCGAACCACGGCAAGTCTGCACATTGCCGACATTGCGCGGATTCCGGATATCGCTGATGTCGAAGATCCGAAGCCCACGGAGACGCTCCTTGCTCACCGCCTCCGTGACACCCTCACCCCCGCAGTCGAGACGGCCCGAGAGGCCCTCGCCCGAGACGAAGAGCAGATTGCCGTAGACCGACACATCGCTCTGCGAGGCGGGACAGAAGTGCGCCGCCGCGAGCGTCGGCTTCGACGGATTCGAGATGTCCCAGACCTGCCAGCCGTTGTAGTTGCCCTGGATCGCGTACTTGCCCGTGAACGCCAGGTCGGAGTTGGTCACGCCCTCGAACCGCTCGGGCGCATGCGTGTTCGAGAGCAGGCGCATGTTCCACGAGGCCTCTTCGGCGTCGTAGAGACCGGCCTTGAGGCCGACCCGACGATCCGGCGACGGCGGGACGATCCTCGCGCTGGGGGCGGCACTCGGCATGGCACCGGCCATCCCCCCCCCGGAACTGGAGGAACAGGCGCCAAGCGCCAGGAGGCCGCCGAACGCCGCCAGCAGCGCAGCGCCGCGACGACGGATGGGGTGGGAGCGTCGTGGACCAGTCGGGATGTGCATATGGAACTCCTCGGGAGGGACAAATCGGGAGAGTGGGACAGCGTGTTCCACCGATCAGGGGCCGTGATCCCGGAACAGGATCTCGGCGAGCAACTGCTGCATGCGGGCGATCTCGGTGCGCTGATCGACCTGGACATCATTGGCGAACTTGAACGTGGTCTCGTCCTGCGCCGCGCCATCGGTGGCGAAAAGTTCGTCGACCATTGTCACGGCCCCGGTGTGATGCTGGATCATGTCGCGCAGGAACAGCTTGTCGAATTCCTCGCCACGCGCGGCGTCGAGCGCCATGAGCTGCTCCATGCTGAGCATGCCCGGCATGTGCATCTCCGGCATCGTCATCCCATCCTTGCCATGCTGCATCATCCCGGCCGCCTCGGCGTCGGGCACCGGGCGGCCGCGGGCCGCCAGCCAGCGCTGCATCGTCAGGATCTCATCCTGCTGCGCATTGATGATCCGCGCCGTGAGACGCTGCACCACCGGGCTCGCCCCGTGATCCTTGGCCCAGCGAGAGATCTGGACCGCCTGGGCGTGATGCCCGATCATCCCGGTCATGAACTTCACATCGGCTTCGGTGTACGGCAGCCGAATGCTGTCGGCCCTGGCCCGGGCGATCGAGGCGGGCGTCGCCAGCAGCGGGGCCGACGCGACCGGGGCTGGGGCAGTTGCCGGACGCGGTTGCCCTGCACTGCAGGCGGAACCGAGAGCGGCCATCATCACAAGGAGGGGGGTACGCAGAATGGACATCCCCTGATTCTACGGCAGCCGGCCTCGATACGTAAGCACCCGGACTGGCTCCGCCCCCGACCGTGCAACTTTCTGGGGTAGGCGCATCTCCCGCCCGAACCCAGAACCGGTGAGGAAATCATGCGCCACGTTGCCATTGCCCTCGTATTGCTCGCCCTGCCTGCCTCTCTCCAGGCCCAGGGCTGGATCGAGATCGACCGCCCCGCAGGCCCGGTGCGCGGTTCTCCCGCCGTCGTTCGGGTCGAATCTCACGTCAGTGTCACCGTCGATGGCCGGATTGCCCGCTATGAGGTGACCGAGCGATTCCGGAACACCGGCGGCGGGATCGCTGAAGGGACCTATCTCTACCCGCTGCCGGGAGAGGCCGTCTTCAGCGACTTTTCCCTGTTCCAGGGTGAACAGGAGCTCAAGGGCGAGATGATGGGTGCCGACCAGGCACGCGGCATCTACGAGGCCATCGTCCGCCGTCTCAAGGATCCTGCCCTGCTCACGCTGGTCGGTCACGGACTCGTCCGGGCGCAAGTCTTTCCGGTCCAGCCCGGCGAGACGCGCACGGTCGTGCTCCGCTTCACCCAGGTCCTCTCGCGAGACAGTGATGCCCTTCGGATCCGCTATGCAGCCGGCAGCCGCGGCGACGCACCCGTGACGATGTCGATCGCGGTGGCCAACGCCGAGCAGTACGCGACTGCCTACTCCCCGACCAACCCGATCGCGGAGAGTCGCCGCGGTGGCACCCTCCAGATCACCGTGACGCCGCCCGTCACAGGCGATGTCGATGTCGTCCTGCCGTTCCGTCGGGGACTCGTCGGCGGCACGATCCTGACCCACGCCGAGCCGGGCGAGGACGGCTTCGCGCTCATTTTCCTGGCCCCGCCCGCCGCCGCCGAGACACGGATGGTGCCCCGTGACATGACCTTCGTGGTCGACATCTCCGGCTCGATGAGCGGCGCCAAGATGGAGCAGGCGCGTGCCGCCCTGCATCAGGCGCTCGCCAGCCTCAGTGGCCACGACCGCTTCCGGTTGGTCGCATTCAGCAGCGGCATCCGTCACTTCCGGGAGGGATTCACGCTCGCCACGTCGGCAAATCTCGCCGATGCCAACCGGTTCGTCGATGAGCTGAACCCCAACGGCGGCACCAATCTCGAGGGTGCCGTGGCGGCGGCACTCGATTCGCCGACCGAGACCGGCCGCATGGAGATCGTCTTCCTCCTGACCGATGGCCTCCCGTCGGTCGGCGAGCAGGAGCCTGACCACATCGCCGCAGGCGCGGCAGGCCGGATCGGGCGCGCGCGGATCTTCACGATCGGGGTCGGTCAGGATGTGAACACCTATCTGCTCGATCGACTCGCCGTCGAGGGCCGCGGCAGCGCCACCTACGTGGCACCCGGCGCCGACGTCGAGGAGGCGGTGGGCAGCTTGACGTCGAAGCTTGCCCGTCCCGCACTTGTCGATCTCCGGATCGTGAGTGCACCGGTCCGCTTCCTCGACGAGGCGCCGGCGGTGCTCCCCGACCTGTTCTACGGCGAGGAGCTCGTCGTGATGACCCGCTATCGCGGGGCGGGCCAGGGCCCGGTCGTCTTCGAGGGCACCCGTGAGGGGCAGCGCGAGCGGTTCACCGTGCAGGGCACTTTCCCGCGCCAGCAGGCGGAGAACGGCTACGTGCCGCAGCTCTGGGCCGCACGCCGGATCGGCGAACTCAGCCGTCAACTCCGGATCGAGGGGAACACCACTGCTCTGGTCGAGCAGATTCGTGATCTCGGCCTCCGCTACGGCATCCTGACCGAGTACACCTCGTATCTGGTGCAGGAACCCGAGCAGCAGTTTGCGGGCATTCGCCGGGCACCTGCCCCCGTGGCGGCGGGTGCCGCGTCGGCCCGCGCGATGACCGGACAGCGCGCCTTCGATGCCGCCAAGGCGAGTGCCAATCTCTCGGCCAGCACCACCATGGCAGAGGCCGACGAGGCGGTGCATCAGCGCATGGAGCAGATGGCACCCGCCGAGACCGAGCGGCGCGCCGACGGCCGGGTGGGGGAGGGGCAGGTCAAGCGCGCCGGCGGACGGATCTTCGCGATGCGCGGCGGGATCTGGACCGATATCGGCCACACGGCATCGCTCAAGGTGACCACCGTCGCCCCCTTCAGCGATGCCTGGTTCGCCCTGGTGGCGGCCCGGCCCTCGCTCAAGGCACCGCTCGCGGTGGGATCACCGCTGGTCCTTGCCGGCAAGCGCGCGAGCCTCAAGGTTGAGGAGGGCGGCGTCTCCAGCTGGGCGCCCGGTGCCATGGCCCGATTCCTCCGCGAGTTCGAGGGGCAATGACCGACGTGGTGGCAGCACTCTTTCGCGAGTATCACGAGTCGCTTGTCCGCATGCTGATGCGGCGGACAGGCGATCGTGACCGCGCGGAGGAGATCGCCCAGGAGACGTTCGCACGCGCGGTCGTCGCCCCCCCCCGAAACCCCCGACCCTGGTTGTTCGCCGTCGCGCTCAATCTGGTGCGCGAGGAGGGTCGCCGCCGCGTCCGGCAGGACCGTCGCCTGGTGCTCTACAAGGCCGAGCAGGATGGGGCGTCCGAGAGTCCGGCGGACGTGATGGATCGGCACGGCCGGATCGAGTCGGTGCGTGTCGCGCTCGACACCCTGAGCGAACGCGATCGGGATGCACTGCTGCTCAAGGCCGAAGGATTCAGCTACGACGACATCGCCGCCACACTCGGGCTCGCGCGTGGTGCGGTCGGCACGACACTCTCACGGGCTCGGCGGAAGCTGGTCGAGGCCTATCGGGACGGGGAAGGAGCCACAGATGTCGCATCTTGATGATGGTGTGATCCAGGAACTGATCGATGGCGAGATCCCCTCGACGGAGCTGCCACCGATCCAGGCCCACCTCCGGTCGTGTGCCACCTGCTCGGCACGCCTCGACGAGGCACGAGAGGTCATGGCGACATCGGAGGAGCTGATCGGCTGGCTCGATGGGCCGGCCGAGACGGCCCCGGTGGTGGTGGCACCGATACCCGATATCACGCCGCGGAGGGCCATTGCCACGTGGCCGCGCAACGTCGCCTGGGCCGCCTCCTTGCTGCTCGCCGTCGGGCTGGGCTATGCCGCTCGGGGGGGGGAAGTGCCTCCGGTATCACCGACGGCAGACGCGAGGATGGCGGTCACCCAACCGGACCCGGCGGAACCGAGCGCACCCGTGGCCGACAAGGCCAGTGGCGGCGTGGTAAGTGAGCGCGGCGTCAGCGCACCGGTCAAGCAGGTGCCGTCGGCGGTGAGCACACCTGCGCCCTCGACACCCGCCGAACGAGACGCGGCGTCGAACAGTGCACGGCGCGAGGATGTGACGGCGGATCGACCGGTTGGGGAGCGTGAGGCGGCACCCCGGCCGACGCGTGCCGCGGAGGCACGGAGCGAGCTCGCCGACGAAGCGGTGGAAGCCCGTCGAGCACGGGCACCAGCGCCGGTGGGCGGTGCGGCGGCTGGCGCGGTGTCGAGCGGACTGCCACCGCGGGATCAACCGGCGGCCAAGGCACTCCTCCAGTCGGGCGGCATCGTTGATTCGGTCGGGGTGCCGGTGGGCCCGCTGTTCCGGATCGAGGGGCTCGAACCGCTCCGGACCACGTTGGTCGGCGACGAGGTGCGGCTGGTCTATGCACAGCCGGAGGGCGAGGTGACACTGGTGCAGCGTCGCGTGGGTGTGCAGGTGGCCTGGCATCTCGAGGCACCGGCGGGATTCCCGGCGGCGGTGTTGCGTGAGCTGACGGCCAGGGTGAAGTAGCTCGTATCGCCACGGTCTGGTGGCCAGACGTTCCGCTGTCTGAGCCGCGCAGCGGCGAGTTCGGAAGGTGTGGTCACCAGACCATGGCCGGCACTCGCGGGCATCGTTGGACGAGCGGAAGCCCCGGATCGACAGCGGCTGTAGTCCGCAGTATGCTTGAGGGAGCCACACCACCCTCCACATCAGCGCGGGATGTACCATGCCTGGAGTCCGAGTCCTTGTCGGGACCAAGAAGGGCGCCTTCGTCCTCACCTCGGATGCCGGCCGGAAGGAATGGAAGGTCGACGGTCCCCATTTCGCCGGCTGGGAGGTCTACCATGTGAAGGGTTCGCCGGTCGACCCGAACCGCATCTATGCCTCGCAGTCGAGCGGCTGGTTCGGCCAGCTGATCCAGCGTTCGGACGACGGCGGGATGACCTGGAATCCGGTCGGCAACGAATTCGCCTACGACGGCGTCCCCGGGACCCATCAGTGGTATGACGGCACGGCCCACCCATGGGAGTTCAAGCGGGTCTGGCACCTCGAGCCCTCGCGTACCGAACTCGACACCGTCTACGCGGGCATCGAGGATGCGGCACTCTTCAAGAGCACCGATGGGGGCACCACCTGGACCGAGCTCTCCGGGCTTCGGCAGCACGGCTCGGGGCCGCACTGGGCACCGGGTGCCGGCGGGATGTGTCTCCACACCATCCTGCTCGATCCGGCCAACCCGGATCGGATCTTCATCGCGATCTCTGCGGCAGGGGCATTCCGCACCGACGACGGCGGTGCGACATGGCAGCCGATCAACCAGGGACTCCGTTCACTCTACATCCCCGATCCGACGGCCGAGGTCGGCCACTGCGTGCACCGGATCGCGCAGCACCCCGCGCGACCGGAGGTGCTCTTCATGCAGAAGCACTGGGATGTGATGCGGAGCGATGACGGCGGCGACAACTGGCACGAGATCAGTGGCAATCTGCCGACCGACTTCGGCTTCCCGATCGAGGTGCACGCGCACGAGCCCGACACGGTGTATGTCGTGCCGATCAAGAGTGATGGTGAGCACTATCCACCCGAGGGGAAGTTGCGCGTGTACCGCAGTCGGAGTGGGGGCAACGAGTGGGAGGCATTGACCGATGGCCTGCCGCAGGAGAACTGCTTCGTGAATGTGCTGCGCGATGCGATGGCGGTCGACTCGCTCGCGAGCTGCGGCATCTACTTCGGGACCACCGGCGGACAAGTCTACATGTCGCCGGACAGTGGTGATCATTGGACCGACATCGTGCGGGACCTGCCGGCGGTGCTCTCGGTCGAGGTGCAGACACTCTCGTGATCCGGGTGGACCTGCCTGCGCCGCTCCGCGCGATCGCCGGGATCAGCGGCGAGATCCAGCTCGCCATCGCGGCACCTGTCACGCAGCGCGGCGTGATCGACGCCGTCGAGCGTGCCTATCCGATGTTGCGCGGCACGATTCGCGATCCGGCCACTGGTCGGCGGCGTGCGTTCGTCAGGTTCTTCGCGCACCAGGAAGATCTGTCACACACGTCGCCCGATGATGCGCTGCCGGATGCGGTCGCGAGCGGCGACGAGCCCTACCTGATTGTCGGGGCGATGGCGGGGGGGTAAGGCCCTTACTCCGCGATCCGCTTCGACTCGCCCGGCGGCGCGGGCAGGCTGCCGCGTGCTGCGGTGCCGAAGGTCAGCACGCCGGTGATGGCACCGAGGCTGGCAATCATCACGACCGGCAGCACCGCTGGGATGGGGCCACCCTCGAGATTCACGACGAGGAGCACGGCGAGATACAGGCCGTACACCACGACCCCGCCTCCGGCACCAAGCAGGAGTGCCCGTCCGCGCGTCAACCCCCAGCCCTTGCGCCGGCCGAGGAGTGCGATGAGTCCGGAGAACCCCACGCCCATCCCGGCGCCGAGGACAGCGAAACTCACGATGAGCCCCCAGACATGGCTCAGAGGACCGGAGAACGGGCCAGAGGCTCCGATCACGAGGGCGAGAGCGGCCGTGAGCAACGGACCGAGCACTCCCCAGAAAACGCCCCAGATGAGCGCGATCGTGAACATTGCACGCAGTCCGCGAAGTCGATTCATTCTGCCGTGTTCCTCGTTGCTCGTGTCTCGTGTCTCGTCACACCCAGACGTCATTCGCCGCCGTCCGCTCGCCGCCCGCACCGCCCGTATTCACCACACCACGCGGCTCGATCAGCATCACATGACACTCCCGCTCGGCAACCGGACGATGCTCGACCCCGCCCGGCACGACCAGCAGCTCCCCTGCCTCGAGCGTCACCTCCCCATCACGGAACTCGATCCTCAACCGTCCATGGACCACGATGAACGTCTCGTCGGTCTCGGGGTGTGCGTGCCAGATGAATTCACCCTCGAGCTTGGCCAGCTTGAACTGGTAGTCGTTCATCTCCGCCACCACGCGGGGGGACCACTGATCGGTGATCAGGGACAGCTTGCCGGCGAGGTTGATCACGGGAGGGGGCATGGCATCAAGTGAGAAGTGAGAAGCGAGAAGCGAGAAGCGAGAAGCGAGACCGAAGAATAGCGCTAACTTCCTCCATGCTCACGCTGCTCACCAATGCCCGGGTCTACGCCCCCGAGCCGCTCGGCCTCTGCCACCTCCTCGTGGCCGGTGGCACGGTGGTCTGGCTGGGCGACACCATCCCGGACCTCCCGGCCTCACTCGGCGTCACGACGACCGATCTGGCCGGGAAGCGCCTGATCCCCGGCCTGATCGATGCCCACGTTCACCTGACCGGTGGTGGCGGAGAGGCCGGCGCCCAGACCAGGATCCCGCCCCTTCCGCTGTCGCGCTTCACCAGCGGGGGCGTCACCACGGTGGTTGCCCTCCTCGGCACCGACGACGCCACCCGACACCCCCGCGAACTGGTGACCGCGGTCCACGGCCTCCGTGCCGAGGGACTCTCCGCGTGGTGTTACACCGCAGGGTACCATCTCCCCCCGGTGACCATCACCGGTTCGGTGCGCGGCGACATCGCGGCCATCGAGTGCATCCTCGGCGTCAAGACCGCCATCAGCGACCACCGATCCTCCCAACCCACCCTCGATGAACTGCTGCGGCTGGCCAGCGAGGCACATGTGGGCGGCGTGATGACCGGCAAGGCCGGGGTCCTTCACCTCCATGTGGGCGATGGGCCCCGCGGCCTGGAAATGATCCGGCAGGCATTGGCCACCAGCGAACTGCCGCCGAGCGTGTTCAACCCGACGCACGTCAACCGTCGGAAGGCGCTCTTCGAGGAGGCGGTGGCCCTGGCGGCGGACGGCTGCACGGTGGACATCACCGCCTTCCCCGTGGCCGCGGATGAGGATGCCTGGAGCGCGCAGGATGCGCTGGTGCGCTACCTGGAGGCAGGCGCACCGGCCGATCACGTCACGATCAGTTCCGATGGCGGTGGCTGCCTGCCTACCTTCGATGCGGAGGGCCGTGTGGCATCGCTCGACATCGGCAGTCCCGGTGCACTCGCCCTCACCCTCGAGGCCCTGCTCCACATGGGGCAGCCCCTCGAACGAGTACTCCCGGCCTTCACGGCCAACCCGGCTCGGTTGCTTCGGTTGACTCGCAAGGGTCGCATCGCGGTCGGGGCCGACGCAGACCTTGTCACCCTGGATGAGACCGGAGCGATCGTGGACGTGATGGCGAATGGTGACTGGCACCTTGTTGACGGCGCACTCCTCCGCCGTGGCACGTTCGAGTTGGCACTCGCCGTCCAGGGTGGTGCGGCGTGAGTCCGGCCAAGGTGCCCAACGGTGGCCAGCGCGGTCACATCGTCGCCATTGGCGGCGGTGAGGAGAAGGAGCACTGCCCAGTGATTCTGGAGCGCTTCGTCCAGCTCTGTGGCGGTCGTGACGCGCGCATCGGAGTCATCCCGACCGCATCCAAGCTCGGCGACACCGGCGAGCGCTACCACACCCTCTTCACGCAGCTCGGTGCCAGTGAGGTCGTGGTCCTCGACTTCGACACCCGGCGCGACGCGTACGAGCGGGGCCGGATCCAGGACCTCACCGAGTGCGACGGCGTCTTCCTCACGGGCGGGAACCAGCTCCGGCTGGCCACCATGATCGGGGGAACCGACGTGGCCCGTACGCTGCGCGAGATGAACGCACGCGGGGTTCATATTGCGGGGACCAGCGCGGGAGCCAGTTTCCTCTCCGAGCACATGATCGCCTTTGGCGATGACAACCGGACGCCCCATGCGGGCGCGGTGACCCTCGCCCCCGGGCTGGGGCTGACCAATCGGGTAGTGATCGACCAGCACTTTTCGGAGCGCAATCGGCTCGGGCGGCTGATCACCGCACTCGCCTTCAATCCCTTCCTGATCGGTATCGGCCTCGACGAAGACACGGCCGCCTTCATCGGCCCGGACCAGACCGTCAGCGTGGAAGGGAGCGGTACCTTGACGATCGTCGATGCGGAACGCCTCAAGTTCTCGTCAATGGACCAGGCGCGACCCAACGACCCGGTTTCGATGCTCGGCCTGACGATGCACGTCCTGATCCGCGGCGCCACCTTCAATCTGCACACGCGCGAGGCCTCGGCTGGGTCCCTCGCGTTGAGCAAGGCATAGGATGGCCACCAGCGACATGCGGGTCCTGACACGGTCGGTGTATGTCGGGCCGTCGCTCTACGCGCACTTCCCCGTGATTCGGCTCGAGCTTGATCTGGGCGAGCTGGAGTCCTGGCCCACGTCGCGGCTCGGACCCGACTTTACCAATGCCCTGGTCGCCGCGCTGCCGGGCCTCTCGGAGCATGGTTGTTCGTATGGCGAGCCCGGCGGTCTGCTTCGGCGGATGACGGAGGACGAGGGGACGTGGCTGGGGCATGTGCTGGAGCATGTGGCGATCGAGCTGCAGAACATGGCCGGCATTCCGGTCACGTTCGGCAAGACCCGTGGCACCGGCAAACCCGGCGTCTACCACGTGGTGTATGAGTACGAGCATCAGGACGAGGGCCTGGCCGCCGGCGAGCTGGCATTGCAGCTGTTGACGTCACTCCTGCCGAGCGAATTGCAGCGCACACGCGATGGCGAGGAACCGTTCGACTTTCCCGCCGAGCGCGACGCCTTCATCCGCTTTGCACAGCGCCGGGCTCTCGGGCCGAGCACCGCGTCGCTGGTCCACGCCGCGGAAGCCCGGGGCATCCCGTGGATCCGCCTCAACAACCAGTCGCTGGTCCAGCTTGGCCATGGCAAGTATCAGCAGCGCATCCAGGCCACGATCACCGGACGCACCTCGCACATCGCGGTCGAGCTCGCCAGCGACAAGGAAGAGACCAACAAGCTGTTGAGCCGGATCGGCCTGCCGGTTCCGAAGCAGGACCTCGTCCAGACCGCACGCGATGCCGTCAGGGCCGCGCGCCGGATCGGCTACCCGGTGGTGGTCAAGCCGTACAACGGCAATCACGGCCGAGCCGTGGCGATCCACCTGACCACCGACGAGGCGGTGGAGACCGCGTTCGCAGCGGCACAAGAGGTGTCGCGCTCGGTCATCGTCGAGAGTTTTGTCGACGGCGTCGATCACCGCCTGCTGGTGATCAATGGCACGCTGGTGGCGGCAACGCGTCGGACCCCGGGACAGGTGACGGGCGATGGTGTCCACACCGTGGCCGAGCTGGTGGCGCTCGTCAACCAGGATCCGCGGCGCGGGATCGGTCACGAGAAGGTGCTCACGCGACTCGAGATCGACGACCAGGCGGAGCGACTCCTGACCGCACTGGGGTACCGCGAGGACACCGTGTTGGTATCTGGGGAGGTGGTGGCGCTGCGCTCGACCGCCAACCTGTCCACTGGCGGTACTGCCACCGACGTGACCGATATCATCCATCCCGACAACGTCGACATGGCCGTCCGCGCGATCCAGGCAGTGGGCCTGGATGTCGGCGGCGTGGACTTCCTGACCTCGGACATCACCCAGTCGTACCTGACACACGGCGGCGCGATCTGCGAGGTGAACGCCGCCCCGGGTTTCCGGATGCACAGCGCACCGAGCGAGGGCACCCCGCGCGACGTCGCTGCCCCGGTGATCGAGATGCTCTTCCCACCGGGAACCCCCACCGTGGTCCCCATCGCCGCGGTGACGGGCACCAACGGCAAGACCACCACCGCACGGATGCTGGCCCACATCTGCAAGATGGCCGGCATGACGCCGGGACTGACCACCACCGACGGTGTCTACATCGACGGCCAGCGCACCGTCGAGGGTGACATGACCGGACCGGTCGCCACCCGGATCGTGCTGAGCGATCCGTCGATCGATGTGGCGGTCCTCGAGGTGGCACGCGGCGGCCTGCTGCGGGCCGGGATGGGCACCCGCCACGTCGATGTCGGCGCCGTGCTCAACGTGCGCTCGGATCACCTCGGCATGAAGGGAGTGGACACTCTCGAGGCGCTGGCCGAGGTCAAGCGTATTGTGGTCGAGGTGGCGCGCGACACCGCGGTGCTCAATGCCGATGATCCCCTCGTGTTGCGGATGGGCTCGTATACCGAAGCCAGGCATCTCTGCTATGTGACCCTCGACCCGGCGCACGTGCTGGTCCGCGAGCACATCCGCGCCGGAGGGCGAGCGGTGTCCCTCGAGAGCGGCATCAACGGCGAGATGATCACTATCTACGACCGGGGTGCGCACATTCCGCTGCTCTGGACCCACCTGATTCCCGCCACCATCGAGGGACGGGCGCAGCACAACGTCCAGAATGCGATGTTCGCGGCGGCGATGGGGTTCTCGATGGGGATCAAGCTCGAGAACATTCGCCAGGGTCTCCGCACCTTCGACACCACCTTCTTCCAGGCACCGGGTCGCGCCAACGTCTTCGACGAACATCCGTTCAAGGTCATCCTCGACTACGGCCACAATGCCCACGCCGTCGGCGCGATGACCCAGCTCGCCACGCGACTGGATGTGACCGGACGCCGGATCGTGGTGCTCGCCGGGCCCGGGGATCGTCGCGACGAGGATCTGCGGGAGATTGCCCGGGCCACCGCCGGCCACTTCGATCACTATATCTGCCGTCGGGATGACAGCCTGCGTGGGCGGGATGGCGATGAGGTGCCACGGATCATGGCGGCCGCGCTCCGTGAGGCTGGCGTGGCCGACGAGCACGTCTCCCAGATCCCCGATGAGCAGGCCGCGATCGATGCCGCGCTCGGGATGGCCCGCTCCGGGGACCTGGTCCTGATCTTCGGCGATGCGATCGTGCGAAGCTGGAAGCAGATCATCCGATTCACCCCCGACGGTACGACCCGCACGGTCACGGCTGAGCATTCCATTGCTCGGCTGGCCACGTCCGACACGTCACCCCGCGGCGAGCCGCTTGAGCTCCCCGAGTTGGGGACCCTGGTGCGCGACGATCGCGGCGTGCACGTGGCACGGGAGAGCGACGACTGACGCGACCCGACGCCACGGGCATCCCGGTGCCGGTCCTGACCGACTCGCGCCGGCTGCATGGCCCGAGCGCCTGGCTGGACGCTCCCGGAGTGATCCTCGAGGCCGGCCTCCACCCGCATCATGCCGACACGGAGCTCGAGGCCTGGCGTGCTCACCTCGAGGCGATGTGCCCCGCCATCGGGTGGCCGGCCGCAGGTGTGGTGCAACGGCACGGCGTGACGGCGATGCTCGCCGTTCCCGCCCCCGTCGATGCCTTGATGACCGCAATCCTGATCAACGAGTGGGCCTGGATCGCGGCCGCCACCGACGGCGCACGCCGGGCGGACGCCGAGCTGGATCCCGAGGATGAGCGGCTCCCCACCGAGCTGGCTGCCGCGGTGGAGCGAGTGCGGGTCCTGCTCGCCGAGGAGGCCAACCCGCCACTCATGGCGCTCGAGGCACGGGCCCGGGCCGAACAGGTCCCGATCCTGCTGGATGACGACCGGGTGAGTTGCGGCTACGGCGTCCACAGCGTCACCTGGCCTCGGCGGGAACTCCCCCCCCCGGACGATGTTGACTGGGAAATGCTGCGGTCGGTTCCCGTGGCGCTGGTCACCGGCTCGAACGGCAAGACCACGACGGTACGGATGGTGGCGGCGATGCTGGCGCAGGCCGGGCACACCGTCGGATTCTGTTGCAGCGATGGTGTCTACATCGATGGCGAGGAAGTGGAGCGCGGCGACTGGAGCGGCCCATCCGGTGCGCGCCTCGTGCTCCGTGACCAGCGGGTCACCGCGGCGGTGCTCGAGACGGCGCGCGGCGGATTGCTGCGGCGGGGTCTGGTGGTTCCCCACGCGACGGCAGCCATCGTCACCAATGTGGCGGTCGATCACTTCGGGGAATACGGCATCCATTCGCTCGACGATCTGGCCCGCACCAAGCTCCTCGTGGCGCGCGCGCTCGGCCCTGCCGGGACTCTGGTGCTCAACGCCGAGGATCCAACCCTCCGCGAATTGCCGCTCCACCATCCCGGGCCCGTGGCGTGGTTCAGCGCGTCAGCCACACCGGCCACGCTGCCACCACTCGACGAGATGCCGAGTGTGCATGGCGGTGCGGCCGCGTACAACCTGTTGAACGCCGCAGGTGCCGCACTGGTCGCCGGTGCACTCGGCGTGGCCGACATGCACATCCATGAGACACTCACCCGGTTCGGGGAGCGCAACGCGGACAATCCCGGCCGACTGGAACGCTTCTCGGTCGGTGGGGTGCGAGTCTGGATCGATTACGCGCACAATCCCCATGGCTTGTCGGCGTTGCTGGACGTGGCGCAGGCGGCCCGGGGTGATGGCCGCATGGGGCTCCTGCTGGGACAAGCAGGGGATCGCGACGATGAGTCGCTCCGGGCACTCGCGAGAGCCGCGTGGGCGGCAGCACCGGAGGTCGTCGTCGTGAAGGAGATGGACGAGCATCTGCGGGGGCGGCAGTCCGGCGAGGTGCCGACGCTGTTGCGCGCGGAGTTGCGAGCGGCAGGGGCAACCGACGCACAGCTCCGCGAAGCAGCAGACGAACTGGCGGGGGTGCGGCTGTTGTTGGAGTGGTGCCGTCAGGGTGACCTGCTGGTGCTCCCGGTCCATGCGCTGTCAGCTCGGACAGCGGCCATCGCCCTGCTGACGGAACTGGAGCAGTGTGGTTGGAGCGCGGGCGAGGCCCTGCCGGAGTCGCCATGAGGGCGCACGCGTCACGAATGCGGTGAGGCCAGGGGCACGTCACACAACAAACGGAATGAGGGCCTTCGTGTCCTCTGCGTATTGGGCGTAGCCTGCGTAGCGCTCGCGGAGGAACCGCTCGCTCGCGACCCGGAACGCATCCAGCGGGAACGGTCTTGAGCATGCTGACCACTCCGTTGATGTCGGAAACGCTTCCGATCTGTCTGCCGGCTGCGGTGGGGCACCACCAGGAGCATGCGCGGGTCAGGAGACACGGTGGCGATCGGCCCCGACGCGCGCCAGCTGGTCCAGTTCCGCGACGTAGACCCGGCGCAAGTACGAGGTCGCAAGCACGCGCTCGAGCCAACCCCTGAGACCGGGTTTCGAGTATTCCGTCGTGATGGTGACCATCGTGGTAGTCGGGCCTCGTGGCTCGACCAGGAAGGTCGTGACGATCCCGGAGGACAGCGTCTCTCGCAGCTCCTTGCCCGGAACCGGTTCGCTGATCTCCGCGGTGGCCACATTGATTCGACCGAAGGCCTTCATGGCGAAGCGGATCGTCGTGCCAGCGCCGCGGCCACCGGCCAGTACGTCAAGCGGTCCGAAATACCTGGTTGGCAGGATGCTCGGATGGCCGGTCTTGTAGTCCGCGATCACATCGTACAGGAGTGAGGCGGGTGCGGGTATGGATCTGCTCTGCGAGATGCGAATACGGGGCATGGGGTCGGTTGGGGTTGAGGGTTGAATGCACTGCCGGAACGAAGGCGGCCCTGCGGCCGGGTCCGGCAAGCTCTCCGTTGGTACCATGGCAACCGGGGCCACAGGCGGGACGCATACCCAGAGCGACTCAACTCTCGTCCTCCCGTCGCTTCGGCCCCACGAGCATCATCGATGGCGGGAAGCCGAAGTTTCGGCGTGAGGTACGGGCCAGGTGCGGCGCATCGGCGAAACCGGCGGCGTGAGCAGCTTCCGAAAGCGTGGCCCCGTCGGAAAGCAGCTTCCAGACGCGCAGAAATCGTCGCCAGAGGATGTACTGCCGGAGCCCCATCCCGAGCTGCTCGACCATCAAGTGCCGACATCGGCTCGGTGAGAGGCACGCCTCCCTCGCCACCTCCTCGAGCGTGAGGGGCCGCGTGAGATTGAGGTTGATGTAGCGCATGGCACGGAGAATCCGCTCATCGGTGACCTTCTGTGGCTCCACGCCATCGGTAAGAATGCTGACGAATTGACGCGCAGCCCTGACGAGTTCCTCCTCACTGCCGTCGTGGTAGGCGTCGAACACCGGTCCACGGGCTGCGTAGGCCACAGCGGGCATGGGGGTGATCCCCTGGTCAAGATGGTGTTCCACCAACGCCCGACCTTCGCGCGTCTCGGGCTCCACGAAGAGGACCGCATTGCCGGGGAGTCCCGCGGCATCCATCGTGTGCGGCTGGCGTGACGCGATGATGGCGCCGTCATACACCTGCCAGGGCGACGCGTTGTCCGGACGGAGTCTGACGCCGGGATCGGAACCGAAGACAATCTGGATCGCGTAGTGGGCATGCGGCGGGACGAGGCCGACCTTCTCTCCGATGAAGAGACAGCCGCCGTCCCACGACACGAATCGCCCGACTCCGCCCGAGATCGCCACGCCTGCACTCCACGTCTGCTGGAGCATGGAGATTACACGTGCTCGGCCAATGCGCTAGCTCCCCCCTGCCCTCCCCGCGACCGCGGCCGCAAACACCTCGGCATCAGCGCCTACCCCGCCGATCAACGCCGAGGCGATGCGCCGCTGGTTTGGCAGCCCCACGAAGTGAAGGCCCGGGGTGTTGTGTCCTATGCGGATCCAGGCGTGGGCTGGCGTGAGTCCCGTGCACCAGATGATCGTGGCCGGCTCGAGGACCTCTGACCCGCAGACGGGCAGTCCCTCCGAGGCACCGGTGAAGCGACCGACCCGGACGATCCCCGCCGCCGGCAATGACTGGCGCGGGATGCCGATCAATGCGTCGCCGCCAGTGCGGTGAGTGATCCGCCGCCCCAGCCAGGTGTCGAGAGGCACGCGCGAGATGAGTGGCCATATCCAGTCGAACAGGTCACGACCGAGAATTCGCCGCGGGAGATACCCGGTGTCACGACCCGCGAGCCAGACCTTCCGGAAGCGTGAGACCTCGAGTGCGATCTGTGCGCCGGAGTTGCCGGCACCGACCACCAGCACCGGCCCAGGCGGTAGTCCGAACGGATTGGAGTACTCCGTCGATGTGAGTTGCACGATCTCCGGTGCGAGCCGTGATGCACCAGCCGGGATGATCGGTTCTGCAAAGCCGCCTGTGGCGGCAACAACCTGGTCGGCCTCGATCCGCTGCGGGCCGACCGTCAGGAGGAACCGGGTACCATCCCAGTCGAGCGCGTCGACGGTCGCGTTCCCACGCACCGGCAAGTCGAAGCGTGTCGCGTACGCGATGAGGTATGCCGCGACCTCGTCCTTGTCGGGGAGGTGGTTCGGTGGTGCGGGGAATGGCATCCCCGGCAGTGACGAATAGCGCGCCGGCGTGAAGAGCCGCAAGGAGTCCCAGCGCCTGCGCCAGCTCTCGCCCGGCTGCGCGGCCCGATCGAGGATGATGAAGTCCGCGTCGAACCGCGCGAGATGGTAGCCAGTCGCAAGGCCGGCCTGACCAGCGCCGATCACGACGGTCTCGAACCGCTCCGTGCGCCCGAAGCCGGTGGTCATGCGGCACACGCCGTATCGGGGCGCTGATAGTCACACGCGCAGGCCCCCGTCGCGCAGGACATGGGCGTGGGGCGCTTGGCACGCACACACTTCCAGCAGAGTGCCAACGTCTCGTGACTCTCCGGAAGTCCGAGCAACGCGGCCGCCATCCGGCCGCCATCCGGTACCAGCGCCTTGACCACCGGGACACCGCCCGGATCGAACGAGAGTTCGGCGACGGGCTCAAAACCTGCCTTCCGGATCCCGGCACCCGATGCATGATTCTCCGGTGCGAACGCAATCCAGAATCCCTCGGCCTCCCTCGCTTCCGCGTCGACGATCGACGCGATCAGACGCGGGTAGATCCCCTTCCCGCGGTAGGCCGGCAGCGTGAGGAAGTTCCAGAGGTAGCGCTCGTGTGGCGCCACGGTGAACCGGGCCTCGAGTTCGCCAATCGTCGCAGCGCCGGTCGCGACCCAGCCCCAGGCGGCAGCGATCCCGTCGATCTCGGCCACGTAGGCACGATGGCCGGCATCAAGGCGCATCCGGATCTCGGCTTCGGTACGCCCCTGGAGGGCCGCCATCCGCGCGACGTCGGTCTCCCGATGGACGACGAGGCCGGGCAGCAGGGTCAATGGGTGCACCGGATCCTCACGGTGACGATATGCAATCGGCATCGGTGTACGCTCCGTCAGGGAGTGGAGGACGTGATCGGGGCAGGGAAGGCCACCGGACTGACCAGGGTGTGCAGGAACGCGGCGAGTTGCCGCACTTCGGTGGCTGACAACCCCAAGCGCTTCAACTCGCTGCGGCCAGCAGGCGCAGCCGGTGCGCGATCGTAGTGGAGCAGGACCCGCCCGATCGAGGTGAACTGGCCCGCGTGCATGAATGGCGCTCGGGTGACGGCATTGCGGAGCGAGGGCGTCTTGTAGGCGCGCACCAACTCCTTGCCATCCGTCACCGCGAAGCGCAGCTCGGCACACTCCGACGGCCTGGCATCGCTGTACGGCCCCAGGCAGTTGAACTCGCTCGTCACCATGGCACGCACGCCCGTTGCGCGACCGCTGTCGGCAGGCGCCCCGTCATGTGACTGCGGCACCCCGGTATTGTGGAAGTGGTTGTCCGTCAGCAAGGGACCGTTGTGACAGTTGGCGCAGTTGGCCTTGCCAATGAAGAGTCGGAGACCAGCACGCTCGTCGTCGGACAGGTTGTCGCCCGGCATCGGAGTACGGCCGGCCAGTTCGGCGTCGACGTAGCGATCGAAGCGCGTCGGCGTGAAGGTGATCTGCCGCTCGAAGGCGGCAATCGCCTTCCCCAGGTTGGCATAGACACGGGAGATGGAGTCACGGCGCGTCGGAGCGATGCTCGCCCAGGCCGCGGCGCGCGCTGAATCCGTGACGGGGGCGGCGTGCGCAGGCAGCCCGTGCACATCGGGAATGGCCCCGAAGATCGCCTCATACTCTGCGCGGTAGTATTGACGGAGCACGCGTACATACTGGAGACGATCACCACCATGTTCGACCGCGCTTTCAAGCGGCCCAAGCGCTTGCGCCCAGTGACTGTCGGCACGGCCATCCCAGAACTGCCACGGGCTGTATGCTGTGCCGGCAATCGGCATCGTGCGGCGACCCGTGGTCCCGACGCCTCGGCCGAGAGGGAGGTCATCCTGGAACCCCTTCTCCGGCAGATGGCAGGTGGCACACGAGACCCGGCCATTGCTGCTGAGCCGCGTGTCGTGGAAGAGCCGGTTGCCGAGTCGGCGCGCGGCTGGATCATCGGCGACCCTGTTCGAAGGGTCAGCCGGCAACGGTCCGAGGCTCGACAGCGACAGTGAGCGGAGCATCGCACGTTCCTGGGCGGTCCACGGTGCAGGCCGCGTTGACCGTGCCAGCAAGGGGGCCAGAGCCAGAATTCCAAGTGCGAGACCAATACCGGTAGCAACCAGGTTGCGGAGCACGCGCGGATGATGCGTCGGGGACACCGTCGATCTCACAGCTTGAGATTGAAGACGACGGTGTCGGCACCAGCCGCAGCCGTAATGTGGAACTTCACAACCCACCAGCCACCCATGTTGAACTTCAATCCCTCGACCAGATGATTGCCGTTGCCGAGGATGGTGGTGACGAGTGGCTTTGTCGGCAGGCCATGACCGTGTTGCGGCATACCGCCATCGATGGAGACCGTGGCGGAATCGACCGGCGTCCCGGCCACCGTCTCCACGTGCAGGGTCCATTGCTGGAGCACGCCCTGCGGGATCGTGTCACCGGCGGGGGTGATGGTCGCGCGATAGATGCCGGTCATCCCGACACGAGTTCGACCGAATTCAGAGTCGGCCGGAGGACGGATGAACATCATGCAGCCGGTCACCAGCGTGACCGTGACGGCAACGGCGAGAGCGGCGAGGGGGGAGCGATTCGACGAACGCATGGGGACTTCCTCTGGATCAGGTGACAGTGTGACAACGGTGATGCGATCAACTGCGAGGAAGTTGCGGCAAATCATTCGGCATCGATTGAACGAAAAGGCTGACTTTCGGTGAGCGCCGACGGACGTGCAGGGACGGCTGCAACGCAGGCAGGGGCGACGTCTGTGTCGCCCCTGCAGATCGATCGGATGAAGGGACCGGCGAGGGGTGCCTCGCGTCTATACCGACGCGCCGGCTCCCGTATCGCGCGCGCGGGTCATCGTCAGCCATACACCCAGCCCGATCGCGGCCGTGATGTCATAGGCGCCACAGAAGGCCGGCCACCAGGTGGGAACACCGGGATTGGAGACCACCCCACCGTGGACTGCGTCAAGGAGGCCGTGAGCGGCGAGCCCTGCCACTACCCACCAGAGGCCGAGCCGGTATCCCAGGATCAAGGCAAGCAGGAACGGCACGGCAAGCAGCAACTCGGTGGCGACGAGTTGTCCCGATCCGATTGTTGCCGCGAAAAACAGGTACAATGACGCCACCACGGCGAGTACCGCGGGATAGAAGGCGCGCGTACGGGCGAGGCCGCTGGTGCGGGCGAGCTCGAAGGCTGCCAGTGCGAGGAAACTTCCCACGAGATATGACATGATCGACCTTGGGACATGAGGATACTTCCCGTGCAGCACGCGCTGCAGGGGTCCAAGGTCATGCCGTGCGCGGGGCCGCGCTTGAACGGAGGGGCTGACTTGGGGACATGGCTCCGGGTTGCGGCTGTCTTGCCTTCCGTCCCAATCTGTCTACTCGGTCCAGCGCCGCTCCGCACGATGGCCACGCCCCATTTGCCAGTGACCTCCGCGAACACGAGAAAACATGGCGTCCGCGGGCGAGACCAGCGGCAGGGCAAAGCGGATCAAGGCGAACCCGGGCGGAAAGCGTGTGGTGGGCGAACCGCTCATCCGGAAGGGTAAGGGCCCGCGAGAGCGCAGGCTAGGAGTGCGAGCCGCACTCACGACCGGTGGTCCCCCGCGGCTTGCCCAACGCCCCCAGCAAGCCGGCCACCGCCTTCGGTTCCGCGCCACCGCTCCAGCCTTCCGATTTGGTGATCGTGATGGGCCACTCATCCCGCCAGCACTCCATGAAGACAATCGGTGGGTCCCCATGTTGCACGATGTAGTCGATCGGGTTCCACCGCTCACCGTAGATCGAGGAATACGCCCCGGTCCTCTGCCAGACACCGGCTTTGAGCACCCCTTCACGGTATGGTCCCTGTCCGAGAAGATCCTTCGTTGCGGTGAGGGTGATGACCAGGGAGTCATCCGCCTTGGTCGGAAATCGATCGGTCGAGGCGAAGCCGAAATAGATCCCCCCATTGGGCCGCGTGTCATCAATCGCTTCCCAGCCATCCTGGATCTTGCCATCCCGAAACACGACAAGGGTCTGATCACGGTCCTTGTTGATGATGCGGAGGGTCAGCTCACCGGAGAGAAACGCGGCACGGTCCAGGAACCGCCAATGGAAGCGGGCGCCCTCGATCGGCAGCTTGAAGTAGAGCGTGCGATTGGCCGACGGGACCGCTGCGCCCAGGAAGGGAGACAGGAAGCGAGTCGTCCCGAGAATCACGACAGCCCCGGCGATCCACCCGAGGGCGCCAAGCAGAACGCGCCATCGCCCGGATGAATGCTTGGCTGGTGTCGGGATCACGTCGACCTCACTCACAGATCTTCCAGAACGAATCCTTGCGCGTGATCTTGCCGTCTGCAAATTCCAACAGGTCGACGCCCCGGACGTCGACGCGCTGGCCGGAAACCGACGTGCCTGTGAGCGTCCATTCAGAGACGCCGACCTCACCACACGCCCAATGTCGATCGTCCCCATAGTGCGCATCGGGAAGCCCGGCGAAGCGCGTGGCCAAGCCGGCACGCACACCAGCCTTGCCGACGTGTCGATCTCCTCGGGGACTCGCACCGCGCGGCATATAGAAGACGCACTCATCGGCGAAGTAGTCCATGATGGCATCGAGGTCATGTCGATTGAACGCGTCGAGGAACGACTTGAGTAGCGCGACGCTCACCGGTTCGGACATTGCCAATCCTCCTCGCACACCTGGTCATGTATCGGCACAGTGCCGCCCAACACGTCCTGGACCTGCAGGGACCCGCCTCACCACCGCAGCCTGATCCTCTTCCACGATACCGCCCGCGGTCGAATCCGGATAGCCCTCCGGGCCATCCAGGAAGCAACCTGAATTCCGCAGCCCGAGTTCACGATCCGATACGCCACCAGGTAGGGCAACTCGTCCCCATCGGTCACGACGATGTCGCCCCCAACGCCGCCCGGATCTTGAGCACCGTCGCCCAATTGCGCGTGGTCACCTCCCGCCCCGGCTTGCCCAGCATCGCCTTGCCGACCGTGCTCTCGAGGATTCCCGCGGGACAGTAGAGGTACGCGGCCAACGATGTGACAACCAGTCGCTCGGGTGCATCGGCCAGCGCGACCAGCGGCTCCAACGCCTTGAGGGCCGCCTCGGTCGGCCCGAAGGCCACGAGGAACCGCGAGTGTTCCCGATCCCCCGGCACGATCGGGCTCTCACCGATGATCGCCTCGACCTCGGCGGCCGTCTTGACGATTACCGGCGTCGTGAATCCGAACGTTGCCTCGATCGCGCTGGCGATCGCCGCCGCGTGCCTGGTGCCCGAACGCCCGGTGCTGGAGAAGACGGCGTTCCCGCTGTTGAGCAGCGTCTTGACGTCGGTGCAGCCGAGCTGCTCGAGCAGCTGCCTGAACTCGGCCATCGGGACGCGATTGCCTCGGCCGACATTGACTCCGCGAAGCAGGACGACGAATCGGGGCATGGGCTACTCGTCCACGACCCACGGGGTGAACCGCACACTCCCAGTACCGTTTTCGGTGTACTCCTCGATGCGATGGTGCCCGCATATCCACGTGCACGCCTCCGCATGGAAGGAGCCTTCCGGCGGGGCTGGCCGACGCACTCTCCTCACTCGTCCGCCGTCGGGCCATACGAGTCGGGCACCGGCACCTCGAGCAGTCGGAGATAGACCGAGCACTGCCCGCGGTGGTGAATCAGGTGGTTCAACACCATGTCCCGATACACCGCCTCCCGCGGCTTCACGAACCACTCCGTTCCTTGCACCGTGAGCCGCCAGGGTTGTGTGACGCTGGTGTCCGCCGAGCTCGCCATCAGCCGCTGTGCCTTGACCACGTCGGCGTCAAAGGTCTCGAGCAGCACG
Source organism: Gemmatimonadales bacterium (assembly GCA_035703525.1). Classification (GTDB taxonomy): domain Bacteria; phylum Gemmatimonadota; class Gemmatimonadetes; order Gemmatimonadales; family GWC2-71-9; genus Palsa-1233. The sequence continues at coordinate 42,907 of DASSYA010000010.1, forward strand.
GCCACCGACCCGGCAACGAAGGGGTGGTAGTCACCCGGATCCATGCCGAACTCGGCCGGCAATCGCTCCAGATGCCGCCGCGCCGTCGCGGTCTCGTGCGCGAACTCCGCCAGGACGGATTCGATCCGGGTCATCGTGTCGCTTCCCTTCGCTGCCGGAGTCATGAGCTGCCGTTTCCCGATGCGGGTCAGCGGCGGGGCAGCGCGCCGTCCGCTGCATGATCTCGTCACGTCGTCACCTGACATCAGTGCGATCGACTTCAATCGTCGAGACTACCGCCGCTTTCCCCCAACTCCGGGCACGGCCGCGACCTGCAGCATCCATGCAGCGACCTGGCGTTCGTCGAGGTCGTCCGCCGATGCGAGTTCCACACCCCTCGTGGATTTTCCCATCGCGACCGGCGTCACCGGCGGTACCGGATCGAGGGCCGCGCCGTTCACGAACATCAGCTTGACGTGGTCGACGAATCCGCCGCAGCAGAAGCATTACCCGTGACCCACACCGTAGTAGGAGATGCCCCACTTGATGGCACGCTGCAGGCCGGGAAGCGTCCTGGCCGCAAGCGCATCGACGCGTTCCGCGATGCCCCGCTGCGGCGGCGGCAGGCTCGCGATGTAGGCGAAGACCGGCTGGTCACCGCTGGCGGCCTTCGCGGGGCTGGCCTTCCCGGTCACCATGGATGCCGGCAGCGCCGTGGCAGCGTGCTTTGCTGTGCCCCCATCCGAGGGCGCGTTGCGGGCGGCGGACCTGGACGCAGGCTCGGTCTTGCGTGCGGGCATGGGAGTCACCTGTCGCGTGGAGTGGTGTCAGTCAACGTTGCTGTGCTGCTGCAGCGGCCGACCCTCGCGGCGAAGCCGCGCGTCAGCGCCACTGTCATACGGCCGCATCGCCGTGTCATCGAAGCATTCCTCGGTGGCTCGCGTGAGTGCGTCATTCTCTTTCTGTACCTGATCCGAGACGGATGAGAGTTCTCTCCTTCAGCGAGAGTTCCGCGACAACGTCGTCCAACGCCTCGAACCGTGCGCTCCAGAGCTGGCGGTGCTGCTCGATCCATGCCGCCCCTAGTTCCAGTCCTCGGCCGCCCAGCCTGCACGTCCGGACGCGCCCGACCTTCTCGGTGGCGACGAGCCCCGCGTCCTCCAGGATGCCGACATGCTTTCGCATCCCGGTGAGGGTCATCTCGAACCGTTCGGCCAGGGTGGTGATCGACGCGTCCATCCTCCCGAGGTGCTCCAGGACCCCGCGTCGAGTCGGATCCGAGAGCGCGCCGAAGACGGCATCGATGTGGCCCGGAGTACACTGTACCATATGGTTCAGTATACGAAAGGACATGTAATCCCGCAAGGTTCGGCCCCCGCAGTCGTCGATCCTCCCTTGACCGGTCGCACCTGTCGATGTATATAATCTATTCGTTATACAACAGGAGACTTATGCGGACCTCGGAACGTCTCGACCTCACCTTCGGCGCGCTGGCCGACCCCACCCGTCGCGCCATCCTGTCGCGGCTGGCAACCGGGGAGGCCACCGTCACGGAACTCGCCGAACCGTTCGAGATGAGCCAGCCGGCCATCTCCAGACACCTGAAGGTGCTCGAGCGCGCCGGCCTCATCTCGATGGAAGTCGATGGGCAACGGCGCCCACGCAAGCTGGAACCACAGGCCCTGGAGGAGGCCGTGGAGTGGATCGAACGGTACCGCCAGATCTTCGAGCTGCACTACCAGCGCCTCGATGCGCTGCTCGACGATCTCCAGTCCAACCGATGACTACCCCGGAGGAAGCAATGCCCAAGCCGGTCGAAGTATCCCTGCCGAGCGATCGCGAGGTGCGCGTGACGCGCACGTTCGACGCACCCCGCCACCTGGTGTGGCAGGCCCATACCACGCCCGAACTCGTGCAGAAGTGGCAGTCCGGCTATGAGGGCTGGGACATGCCGGTGTGCGAGATGGATGTCCGCGTCGGTGGCAGATACATGTGGCAGTGGCGAAACCGCGAGGACGGCAGGCAGTTCGGTTTCTTCGGCACGTACACCGAGGTCAGCGGCCCATCGAAGCTTGTCTTCGAGGAGTATTTCGACCCGGGCGATATCGGTGGCCCGGGTGAGATGGGCGATGCCATGCCGGCTGGCGATCCCTGCCTCGTGTCACTGGAACTGAGCGAGCACGATGACGTCACGACGCTCGTCTGCACCATGACGTACGTGTCGAAGGAAGCGCGTGATGGCGCCGTCTCCACCGGCATGACCGACGGCATGGAATACAGCTACACCCGCCTCGACGAGATGCTCGGCGGCCGTGAGCTCGGCGCGATGTAACGAGGCGAACAGGTGCCTGCCATGGAGTCCACCGGACGCGACGTTTCCCGGATGCCGCCAAGCAGTCGAGTGGAACGGAGACGGCCTGTGGCCTCCTGCCGCACGTCATCATGCTCAGACCACCAGCTACTGCTTCCCGATCAGGAACTGCTGGATCTTGCCGTCCGGTGACCGGTACATCGAGGTCCTCGCCGGCGTGCTGCCCACCATGTAGACGACCGTGGCCACCTCGAACCCGCCGCGTTCGTGGAGGCCCGTGACCCGGACATCGGACACTGTGCCGCGTGCCGCCAGCGACGCCCGGTCGGTGGCGATCTGCTGGTCGGTGAGGAACGCATTGAAGTCGTCGCTCAGCGTGCCCCGGTCCACCGTCCCCTGTTCGAGCGAGGCAAGGAACTGCGTCGCGGCGTCGACCGCCGACAGCCCCGCAATCGTCGGCACGGTCACATGCGGGATCAGCATGTCGACAGCAGCATTGAGGATCGGCCCGGCGGAGAAGCCCTCGGTGTTGGAAATCAGCACGATGCCCGAGCGCGTCGAGGGAATGAAGACGTTCTGCGTGTTGAAGCCGGCGACACCACCGCTGTGGCCCAGGATCAGCGCCTCGGGTCGCGAGGTGACCTCGAGGCCGCAGGAATACCCCGTCGACCGACCGTCATCGAGCAATCGCGGGGTCGTGAGTGTGGCGTACGACGGAGCGGTGAGCAGCGTCCCGTCCATCAGCGCGAGATCCCAGGTCAGCAGGTCGGTTGGCGTCGAGTAGATCGCCCCGGCCGCGCCGGCCCACCCGCGACCTTCCTGCGGCAGCGCGGGGATCGGGTCGGCCATCGCGCGGGAGAGATATCCCTTCGACACGTTCGCCTCGGACGTGGGCGCCTCGTAGCTGGTGTGCGTCAGGCCAAGCGGTCCGAAGATCCGCTCCGCGAGCACGGTACCGAACGGCTTGCCCGACGCCGCCTCGATCGCTTTGCCCAGGATGATGTAGCCCGTGTTGCTGTAGGACCAGCGCGTTCCTGGTTCGAAGTCGAGCGGGCGCGTGGCATAGCGCGCGATGATCGTGTCGGCGGGTTGGTCCTGCTGCATTTCGGGCACGACGAAGTCGAGCGGGTAATAGTCGCGGTAGCCGGCCACATGCTGGCCGACGTCGAGCAGCGTGATCTCGCTCGCCCGGGTGGCCGTCGGCACGTACGTCGCGACCTTGTCGGTCATCGAGAGCTGGCCGGCCTCCTGGAGCAGCAACGCCGCACTGCAGGTGAACTCCTTGGTGACCGATCCGATCCCCATCCTCGTCTCCGGCGTCACCGGCTCGCGCGGCTCGAGCGAGCGGGAGCCGTACCCCTTGGCGAGGATCATCTTGCCATCCTGCATCACGCCGACCGTCAACCCCACGATGCCCTGGTCGGTCACGGCCTGTTGAATGAGCGAATCGAGTGCCCCGACGTCCGCCGGTGGGAGGGTGACGTGGGCCATCGCGTGACCGGGTGCCGGCGCATCGGCCTCTGCGACACACCCAGCCATCACGCCGACCAGGACAAGAATGCAATGGATGTCGCGCCGCATGATGTACCTCAGTCGGAATGGGAGTCAGCGACAGCAGAATCGCGGGTGGTACCAAGGCGCGACCCGAGTAGCCCGTTCGACGTGACCGTGACCAACAGCACCCTGGACTCTGACGGCGGAGCGGTCCTCCCCGCCCAGGTAGCGAGTCGTCGTCCTGGAAGAGGAATTCTCCATGGGCGTGCTCGCAACACCATTGACGAGGGTGATCAGCGTCCCGTTCATGGTGAAGGATGCGTTCTTGCCAAACATCGACGCCAGAGGGAGTTGGGCAGGGCGTTCGTTGTCCTCGGGTCGTTGCGCCGTTGAGCGGCAGCCTCCGAATCCCAGGGCCACAGTAATGACCAGTCCACAAGTCGTTGCTCGTGTCATGCTCATGTCGCTATTTCACCCCGATCCAGTAGCTCACCTTGAGCGCCAGGAAATTGTCACCATCCGCATTCATCGCATCGAACAGTTGTCCCGCACCCACCGCCGTGCCGAAGGGCGTGAACCGCTGGCGATTGTTCTGCCAGATGAAATACGCCGTGCTCCCCGGCTGCCACTCCCACCGCAGCACCAGGTTCGAGCGGAAGGAGAGCCGGTTGAAATCGAGATTCGGGAGCGAGAAGCTCGCTGCACCATCCGTCACGGTATACGAGCGGTCCGGATTGCGAACAATCACCGCCCCGGATCCTGTCTCCTCATAGCGGCGAAGCAGGCGGCTCCGTGCGGCTGCGAGCTCGCCAAACGTCGAGTACTCGCCGCTCGCCGCGAACGGCTCGGCGTACGCCTCGACGGTGAAGTTGGGCGTGACGGCGTAATTGAGTCGGAACCGCGCGGAGAGCTGACTCCGCTCGACGGACGCAAAGATGTACCGGCTGCCGAAGGTCGCCGCCGAGCCGCCGCTCCGGGTGGTGACGTACTGCCTGGCGTCGGTGGACCGCGTGTAGGTCGGGTCGACGGATGCCTGCCAGCGTGCGCCGGGCCGCACCGAGAGCGTCGAGCGCGCGGTCCACGATCCACCACCGAGTTCATCGTCGGTGTGGCCGACGTTGACGCTCCAGGTGACCGGGATGTTCGGTCGACTGTTGAAGCCGGACGTGATGCTCCACGAGTTCGGGGTACCCATCAGCGGACCGCCGCGGGTGAGCACATCGCTCGTGGAGCGGAGATTGTAGGTGAGGTTGAGGGACGCTCGCGTGAAGTTGTTGAAGGTGATGTTGGAGTTGAGACTGGCGTTGGAGTACTGGCGCACCCCACCGAAGTTCCATCCCGACCGCGTGGCGAGATTGAACATGTAGAAGCGGTAGGACTGTTTCGGCTTGGCATTGCGCACGCCGAAGTCGGCGTTGAAATCGATGTCATCGGCCGTTGGCATCCGCCCCAGATCGTTGATCTCGAATCCGGGCGAACGGGCGAGCAGCTGGATGCCCCAGAACGAATAGCCCGCGTTCTTGTCGTGACGGAGCGAGGCGGTGTAGCCACTGAGCGATCTCCGACCCGGTTGGTATCGGATGTGCTCCTGGTCGGGCCGCTGGAAGTAGTGGGCGCTGCCGCGCTGCAATCGCGCGATCGCGGTCGAATCGCCCTCGACGTAGCTGCCGCCGACGAAACCCGTGAGTTCGTACTTCCCTTGCCGGGTCCGGAGCTTGAAGTCGAGGCCACCACTCACGGCGTCGCGGGCGAGAATCTCCTGCAGGCCGCCGCGTTCGTCGACAAAATGATGCGCGTGGGTGAGGTTGATCCCGGCGTTCGACTGCTGCGTCCCGAGATCCTGCTGCATCCGGACTACGGCAAACGCACTCGTCGGCTCGACGACAACGGCCTCGGTGCGGTCGGGGAGGGAGTCGTAGGCGCGTGCGTATTCCATCGGGGTCACGGCCGCGAGCATGCCGATCGAGAGTCCGGACTTGAGTCGCCCGGTGACCTTCGCGGCCGAGAGAATGGTGGTATTGCTCGGCTGATCGACGAAGTCGCCCCTGGTCATGCCGCGCGGGGGTGCGCCGATGCGACGACTGTAGAAATAGACGGGCCGGTTGATGAAGTTCTGCCCCAGCCCGGTGAGCGCCTCCGCCCCTTCGGTGAAGAACGGCCGCCGTTCGGTGAAGACCGTCTCGAAGGCCGAGAGATTGACGTCTGCCGGATCGGCCTCGACCTGACCGAAGTCGGGAAGCACGGTGGCGTTCAGGGTCAGGTTGGGTCCCAGCCCCATCTTGAGATCGCCACCCACCCGTCCGGACGCCTTCTGTTCGAAGGGATTCCGGGGGTTCACGTTGGCGCGATAGGTCAGCCCGCCGGTGACGTAGGGGAGCAGCTCCAGTCGCCGCGCCACGGGAATCCCGCTGATCCCCTCAAGCTGCCCGAACTTCGAGAAGAACCCGGCCACACCGCGGGGGATCAGGACCCAGGTGCTCTTCTCGTTCTTGTCGGGCATGTTCCGCGTGAGCTGCAGCCCCCAGATCTGGTTGTCGCCCGCGTTGAAGCGCAACTGCGAAAACGGGATCCGCATCTCGGCCGTCCACCCCTGATCGTCCACGTGGGCGCGGGCGCTCCAGACCGGATCGTACTGTGCCTCGCGCCCGCCCTCCTGATCCTGCGGGTGGTACCAGTCGCCACGCACGCCACCGGAGTTGATCGAGAAGGAGTACCCGGTCTGCCGGTCGTGGTACGGGTCGAGCGACACCGTGAAGACCTCGGCGTCACTCTCGGAGTCGCGCCGACTGATCGACCGACGAATCGCGGCGGCATCCGGCCGGAGCATCCGCGCTGCGATGTAGAGCGCGTCGTCGTCATAGAGGAGGCGGACCTGGGTCGCCACGGTCGGCGGCTTGCCCTCGTCGGGGTCCCGCTGCACGAAATCCGAGATCACCGGCGCCGAGTCCCAGGCGGCATCGTCGAGCAGTCCATCGATCTCTAGTGCCGAGCCCGTGAGTCGCGTGGCGTGGGTGGACTTGGGCGCCGATTGCGCGACCAGCGCGTGGGCCGTGGTCACCATGAAGAGGGCAATCAGGGCGGACCGCGTGAGGGATGGATGGATGGGTAGATCCTGAGCAACAGGTGGATGGCATGCTTCGCGTGCGCGACCCAAGGATGCGGACAGCGATCGCAGGGGGCAAGAGTGGTGCAGGGCCCTGCTATTGAAACCAGCCCGCACCTTCCAACGGATTGCGGTCCCGCAGCGAGGCCAGGTGAGGCCGCCGCTTTCCCTGGGTCAAGCATGCATCGCGGCGGCCGAACCGTCTTGGCCGCCTTGGTTGCAAGCGCGGATTAGGCGGCCGAGACATTCAAGGGATCCACGAGAGCCGGTTCGGACGAAGAAGTGGTCACCAGTCCGTCCCCCCCCGGATGCTGCAGGAAGCCTCGCCTGATTCATCGCCATCTCATTCGCCAGAGGCGCACTCAGTCGCGTTTCGGAATGCTTCGCCAGCCGCGTATGTGTCAAAGAACTCCTGGAAGCGCACGATCTTCCCGTCTCGAAACGTGACGAGGTGGACAAAATCCGACTCGTAAACACGTCCTGTCTGCCGTGCTCGGCATCTCATGTGACCCACGACCGCGACCGCCTCGTCGTTCGTCAGCAACTGCGTCGGCTCGAGGACCTCGATGTCCTCGGCGGTTCGACCGATCTGAACCCACTCGAGGAATCCCTGATGGCCACGGTGCGTTCCTGCCGCAGGATTGAAGGGGTTCTCCGGCTCGCACCACACGACATCAGGATCCAAGTGCGCAAGCATGCCTTTGATGTCACGCTTCGCGAAGGCTGCATACAATTCCTGCACTACGTCAATACTCACACGCGCCTCCTTGCCATTCCCTCCGAAACCCTTCGTCACACTGATGTTCTAGGTCCGTCTAGCTGGTTGCGGTGCTGCGGCGGCCGAACTCGCGGCGAAGCAGGTCTGTCCTGTTCGGCCGCACGCAGCAAGCGCGGGTCAGGTGGCCCGTCCGAACATCGCAAGATCCTACGGTTTCCGTCCCATGTCCGGAAGAGCGTATTTCACCAAGACATCCTGGCCGTCTGCATCCTTCAGGAGTCCCCACGCAAATCCTGCAGTGAAGCTGACCTTCACCGCGTTGACGGGAAAGAGCACTGCACCGAAGTACGTCCCGTCTGGTCCAAAGGCGGCGAAGAGCGGTGGCTCGAGATACTCCAATCTCGGAGCCGGCGGCATCTGACCGCCACCCTCCCTCATGACCGGCGCCATTTCGAGCATCGATGCCGGCGCCCGCACAGCGGTCGAGTGGAGCTGGAGAAAGATCTTCCCCTCATGGTCTGTTCCAAAATCACGGAACACAGGCTTGAGCGCCGGAGGTTCGGTGGGCAACGGGGATTGTCCTGAGTTGGGTCCGCGGCGGTACTTGTTGGAGTAGGCCCAAATTGCGCGAAACACGGCCCTCTCTTCACTGCTGTACGGTATGCGCCTTGTCGTCCCCTCGATGAGAAGCGGACTCCGAGGCGACTTCCGAGGGCCATCGAGCAGGATGTGTAGCTGGTCGCTGGCGCCGACAGCAACCCGCCCATCCCGCAACGGGTACCAGAGGGTTCTGGGTTCGAGCAGCGATCGCGCGGGAACTGCCACCAATGACCTCGGCGGGCGGAGCGTGTCGAGAATCGTGCCTTGCTCACTGATCTGCACGAACCCAAACCGGTCATACTCTTGAGGATCCGTGATCGGAGTTCGCGGCCGCGGTGTGGTCTCCAATCGCGCATAGTAGGATCCCGCAGGGCCCGGCAGGAATTGCGGTGGCAGCCCGTAGCCGATCCGGTCCGAGAGCACGGCCGTGTTCCGAAGGACGCCGCGACCATCATAGGTCATGATGCGCCGGTTATCGTGGTCCAGAAATCCGATCGAGCCATCGGCATTGGAAACGAGACAATCGGAACAGAAGCGGTACTCTCCTGGGCCAGCCCCCTGACGGCCGATTCGGCGTTCATGCTGTCCGTTCGCATCGAAGACCCACGCGACTGCGCCGTTCACGCCTTTTGCATCGAAGATGACCACGCCGCCATCAGGGAGCGCGGCGACGGCGGTGATCATTCCGAAGGGCTCCCCATCACGCGTGCCGCCGACCCGCACGACCTCGACCGCGGCGCGCTGCGGGCCCCACAACCTGCCTGCGGGGATGGTGACGACTGTTGTGTCACCACGCATCGAGCGATCTGGGCGAGGGGTCTGGGCGGCAACGGTGGGTACGAGCGAAAAGAGGAACAGCGTCGTGATCATCGACCGCAGGGTCATTCGAAACTCCATTCGCTCAAGGAGGACCACTGAACTGGTTGCGGTTCTGCGGCGGCGCGCTTGCCGCGTAGCGGCATCATGCGCGCGCCGCCCGCAGCAAGCGCGCGTTAGCCGGCCTCTACTTGCGCTTGGCGAAGTAGCGTACGCCCGGGAGTGCTTCGAAATCGACGTCCATCGTCCAGAGCGTTGCATTGAACTGCTGGGCGGTGGCAAAGATGATGCTGTCGGCCAGCGGGAGCTTGTGATCCACACCGAATTTGGCGGCGGCCAACGCCAGACCACTGTCGAGGGGTACCACGCGGCCTTGGTGAAGCAGCGCGGCCGCCTGAAGCGCAGCATCCTCGCCGCGTTGCTGCATGACTCTGCGTGTGACTTCCACCAGAACAATCGTTGGCATGAGCAATTCTTCAACAGCCTCAATCACTACCGCGAACCGCCCGGCGTTTGGTCCGGCCGCGAAATACTCCAACCATGCGGATGAGTCGACGACGTTCACACGCGATCCGCGTCACGCACAACGGTGGTGTCGATGCCCTTGAGGAATCCCCGCATGGCGCGCATGGACTTGACCGGAATGAACTCGATTCGATTCTGGTAGTGCAGAGCCTGGACCTTCTGCCCTGGCTCGAGCCCCATCGCCTCGCGGATGGCCCGCGGGATGACGACCTGAAACTTTGGAGAAACGGTAACGACTGACATCGCGACCTCATCGATAGCGGTACCGTACAACGATACATCTATCGATCGAGGCGAGCAAGGGGATCCCGGAGGACCGGCTAACTAGTTGCGGTTCTGCGGCGGGGCGCTTGCCGCGCAGCGGCATCATGCGCGCGCCGTCAGCAGCAAGCGCGTGTTAGCGTGCTCTCAACTTGCGTGTTCCAACGGCTTCAAGTGTGCAATCTCCTCGGCATCCGCGGACCGCAGCGCATGCCACAGATCCCAATCCTGCTGCAAGCCAAGCCAGAAGTCCGCGCTCATCCCGAGTACCTGTGCCAACCGGAGTGCTGTGTCGGGAGTGACCGCCCGCTTGGCGTTGATGACTTCATTCAGTCGTGGGAACGAAACCCCGAGCCGTGCCGCGAAGGCGGACTGGGTGATCCCCAGCGGCGCCAGGAACTCCTCGCGCAACATCTCACCGGGGTGAGTTGGCGGCACGTGCGTCGGCAGGCGTCGATGTACGAGCGGCTGGCGCTTAGTGGTAATCCGTGACTTCGACGTCGTCGGCATAGCCGTCCTCCCACCGGAAACAGATCCGGAATTGGTCATTGATGCGAATACCATGTTGCCCAGCCTGATTCCCCTTGAGGCGTTCGAGGCGATTGCCGGGCGGAATACTCAGGTCCCGTAGGTCACGGACCCGGTTGATCTGGGTCAGCTTGCGGCGGACCACCGGCCACAGGGCGATCGGGCAAGCCTGACGTGCCCGCCGGCTGCTGCGACCGTTGAAGAGGTCTTCGGTGGCGTCGTCTGCAAAGGACCGTATCACGGTATGTATTATAACGAATGGCGTGGCAACGCGCCAGCGGTTCCAGTCACGCAAACGTGCTGCGCTTCTGCGGCGGGGCCCGCCGAGGCCCGCGCGTACCTCGAAGAATCTACAGCGCGCGGGCCGAGGCACATGGCCCCGACCGCAGCAAGCGCAGGTTAGGCTGTATCGAGAATGCGCTTGATCTCGGCGCGCAATCCAGGAATCTTCGTTGCGAGTACATCAACGACGAGCTCATGGTCCACACCGAAATAGTCATGGATCAGGCGATCACGCATTCCAGCCATGGCTCGCCATTCGACAGCGGGGTGCTCCGCGCGAAGTTCCGGCGGGACGCGCTTCGTGGCCTCGCCGATGATGGTGAGGCTCCGGACCACAGCGCGTTGCAAGGTTGGATCGGCGTCTAGAAGTTCCGGCGTGATCCCTGCACTGACAGAGAGCAGGTAGTCACATTCGGTGAGAATGTGACGCAGGAACTCACGCGGCTCGAATGACATCCCGTGCTTCGGCAAGGATGTGGCACCGAAGAAACGGCGACAACGACTCGGGGGTCACCAATTCGACCGGGTGAGCGAACAGGTCCTCGAGCAGATCACCGAGCGCCAAGAACCGATCGTAGCTCTTCTGGCCGGGCTCGAATTCTACGAGGATGTCGACGTCGCTGTCCTCGCGTGCCGTACCGCGGGGGACCGACCCGAACAGGGCCAACCGCCGTACACCCAGACCGAGGATGGCTGAATGCGCGGGAGCGAGGCACGACTCCGCCTCCGAGAGGGTCAGGATCTGCTCAGGCATTTGCTGAATCTAGCGCCCCGGCGGCAATCAGCATAACCCGGCGCGCAGCATCCGCCGGGCGCCTCAGGACCTGCTTCCTACCGAGCAAGCCAGTTGCTGATGCCGAGCCCGAGAAGTGACATCCCCACGAGGATGTACTGGACCCGCCCTCGTCGGATGACCATACCAAGCGCGAGCAGCAGGCTGCCGCCGGTGAGGGTTACGGCACGCCAGTGCTGGTTGTGATACTGGTCCGGGGCTCCCGAGACGACCGCCTGGACCCCAGGGACGAGGTTGACGAGCCAGAAAATCGCGAGGATGCCGAAAATCAGGCGAAGGAGTGTCAGCACCTCTCCGGTTCCTGATTGCGGCATGAATCCACTCGTCATGAGTCCACTCCTCTGCGCAAGGGTTGGCCATCAGCCTAACGTCGTGCGTTTCTGCGGCGAGGCCAGGTGAGGCCGCCGCGTACTTCAATGTAGGTCGGAAGCGCGGCGACCGAGCCGCCATGGCCACGCCCGCAGCAAACGCATGTTAGGCAGTGGAGTGCCTCCCCGAGTCTACCTTGGGTACCAAGTGAACAGGCGCATGTTCTCGGCGTCTTCCTTCGCAAAGAGTACCCACCCACCAATAGCCCCAAGAACTCTCCAGTCCTGGGGCATGAGGCAGTCAGCCATTCGTGTCCCACTGGCGCTGAACTGCTCCCATCGGTAGCCGCTCAGGTCATTCAGGGAGAACGTGACAGGCGGCTCCTTCGGACCAGCATCAGCCCCGCTGAACGTACGCTGGACCCAGATCGATCCGCTCGTCCCTGCTACCATCCGACTGAAGAGAGGATAGGTCGGATTGATCGGAACCATTTGCAGCATTCCTGAGACCGTTGCTTCGCGGTTTGCCTCGGGAATCTGCGTCGACGCGAGGGTGACCAGGCGCGTCGCCATGGTCTGATTCGTCCGGACTGGTTCGCCAATGCCAAGGTGGACAACCCGGTCCGGCGTGCCGCGAAGCTCGGCAACCGTAATGTCGGGGGAAGCTCCGGTTGCCAGCATGACCCGGGATGTGCCAAGCGGCGCAGAAAGGCCGGACTGTGTGAAGATGCCGAGCTCGGTGGGCGGGTCTGGCAGCTTCAATGTGCGGAGGACCACGGTGCTGTCGACTCGAAGCGCGCGGAAGCTCATCTCCGTGGGCTCGGCCTTGCCGCGTGCACCCATCGATCGCGCAACCTCGACCAGTTCCGATCCCAGTTGCCAGTGAGCGGTTGGGATCGGGAGGAACTTGTATGGATGCGAGGAAACCAGAGTGCCTGAGCGAGTCCACCGCATGATGCGGTGGTTGCCGAGATCGACCACCGTGATTGTGTCGCCGGGGCCCGCGAGCACAGCGAGCACCCCCTTGATCTCACCAGGGCCCTCACCGTGACGCGCCAGCCGCATGACACGCCCTGATGACCGATCGATGCGGACCAGCTCGTTCTTCGCGCGGTCGACAAGGACGACGCTGCCATCCGCCAGAAGCGCGGAGCGGGCATCTGGTCCGATGAAAAGCTCTTCTGAAAGCGCCGGCCACGCCTCGAGGCGACCGACTGCTTCCGGGCCGGAGTTCTTGGAGCCCTCCCGGCAGGCAAGGGCCTGGGCGGACAGTCCACTCGCTCCACCGAAAAGCATGGCAAGCGATAGGGTGATGCCAGACGAAAAGGAAGTCCTCATTCCTGCCTCCAAGGAAACCACGCCCCCACTGGGCGTACTTCATCATCCGATCTGCCTAACGGCCTGCGCTTCTGCCGCGAGGCCAGGTGAGACCACCGCAGTCCTTCGATAAAGAATACATCGCGGCGGCCGAACCGCTTTGGTCTCGTCGGCAGCAAGCGCGGGTTAGACCCCAATGATCTCGTTGAGCCCTTCGACGACCACGGCCAGCTCTTCGACGGACACTTTCGCGAGCCGCTTCCCGATCCGCTCCACGGAAAGTGTGCGGATCTGACTGATCTTGACCCACGACTGCTTGGGCAACGTGGAGGAGGTGAGCTCAAGGGTTAGCGGAAACCCGGCGCGCTGACGTTGACTCGTCAGTGCCACAGCGATGACGGTACCCGAGCGCTCGTTGAAGACATCCTGGCTGAGGATCAGCACCGGCCGCATACCCGCTTGTTCCCGCCCGCGCGTGGGGTCAAGATCCGCCCAGCGGATCTCCCCTCTCAGTATGCGGGCCATGCGTCCGCGTCCGCACCGAGCCCTTCATCGGCCATGGCCTGTTCCGCCGCCGGGTCGAGCTTCGCGCACTCCGCGGCCAGTCGACGGTGTTCAAGGCGCTCGAGCTTTTCCATGACCGCCGCTTCAATCGCCTGGCTGCGATTGGGGAACAAGCCCCCATGCACCATGCGATCAAGGCGGGTCAACACGGGGCCGTCGAGCGTGACAGCAATCTTCGCTTTCGCCATAACTCCTCCTTGGTATGATAATACGTCATACCGACGGAGGCTCGCAACCCCTGCCCCTTGGGGCCGGCGGATTGGAGTACCTGCCCTAGGGTGATTCCGCACATTGGGGGCTAACGATCTGCGCTTCTGCGGCGGGGCCGCCGAGGCCACCGCGTCTATTAGGGAATCTACCCCCGGGGTGGCCGAGGCATTAGGGCCCCGCCCGCAGCAAGCGCCTGTTATGCAGCCGCTGCAAGCAAAAGCAAACTGAGCTCCAGTGACCTCAGATGTTTCGAGGCTCAATCATCGGCCATTTGCTGAAGTGCAGTACGCAGACGGGCAGGCTCGGAACTCCGATGAAGGGCCCGACCAAGCTGAATGCGTACCTTCTCTCGAGTCG
>DASSYA010000026.1:0-276729 GCA_035703525.1 Gemmatimonadales bacterium
CGCCACCGGTCGACACCACCACGCCACCGCCGGTTGACACCACCACGCCGCCACCGGTCGACACCACCACGCCGCCGCCGGTCGACACCACCACGCCGCCACCGGTCGACACCACCACGCCGCCGCCGGTCGACACCACCACGCCGCCGCCGGTCGACACCACCACGCCGCCGCCGGTCGACACCACCACGCCGCCACCGGTTGACACCACCGCGCCAACCCCAGCCGGTCCACCCGTGGTCGGGCTGAACGGCTCGTTCCAGGGACGTCGGATCTTTCCGGTCGACGATCCATGGAACATGCCGGTGGACGGCCTGCCCGTGGACCCGAATTCAGCGGCGATCCTCGCACGCATCGGACTCACGGACCGACTTCATCCGGACTTCGGCGCGAGCTACGATGGCGGGCCATTCGGCATTCCGTACATCGTGGTCCCCGACACGCTCACCCGCTCCCCGGTCCAGTTCGACTACGACGACGAGAGCGACCCTGGGCCCTATCCGATCCCTGCCGATCCCCCCATCGAACCGGGGGGGGGAGATCGGCACCTGCTCGTCGTGGTCAAGGGCGAGTACAAGGTCTACGAGCTCTACAACCTCCGACGGGAAGGGGGTGCGTGGCGGGCCGGATCGGGGGCGATCTTCGACCTGACCCATGGCACCACCCGTCCGGCGGGCTGGACCTCGGCCGATGCCGCCGGGCTCCCGATCCTGCCCGGCCTGGTGCGCTATGACGAGGTGCATGAGCGGGGTGAGATCACCCATGCGATCCGCTTCACGGTCCAGCGCACCCGGCGCGCCTACATCGCACCAGCCCGCCACTGGGCCTCGTCCTCGACGAACCCGCTGGATCTCCCGATGGGGGCACGCGTGCGCCTGAAGGCGTCCTTCGATGAGACCCCGTACTCACCGGCCATGCGGGTGATCATCCGCGCGCTCAAGAAGTACGGCATGATCGTGGCCGACAACGGCAGCGATTTCTTCATCACCGGGACGGCCGATGCGCGCTGGAACGATGGCGAGAACAACGCCCTCAAGCAGATTCGCGCCAGTGACTTCGAGGTGATCGAGATGACGGGGATCGTCGCGCCCTGACCCTCAGCCGGTGCCGAGCAACTCCACCACCCGCTCCACCTCATCGCGCGTGTTGCAGAGATGCGGCGAGAGGCGGATCGACCCCTCGCGGAGCGAACAGGTGACGCCCGCGGCCCCAAGTCGCCGGTAGGCGGCGGCGACATCGCCGCCCGGTCGGACGCAGAGGATCGCCGAGCCGCGTGCCCCGACCGGTGAGGTCAGCACCCCGTGCCCGGCGGCCACCCAGTCGTGAATCGGTGTCGAGATCTCCCGGATATGCGCGGCAATCCGATCGGCACCGACCGCGAGGAGCAGGTCGAGCGAGGCGTTCATCGCCTCGAAGTCCTGCAATGGCAGCGTGATCAGCTCGAACCGCCGAGCGTCGGGCCACGGCGCCGGATTGTAGCTCGTGAGCTGGCTGTAGTCGTCGGTACCCTGGAATGCTGCCCACCCCGCGAACGTCGGGTATGTCGTCTCGATGAGTTCGGGACGGACATACAGGAAACCGGTCCCCCAGGGCGAGAGCAGCCATTTCTGTGCCCCACACGCGAGGAAATCGACCGGTGTCCGACTCACGTCGACCGGAAGCTGCCCCACTGCCTGGATGGCATCGACAATCAGCATCACGCCATGCAGGCGAGTGAGGCGCGAGAGGAGGGCCAGATCAAGGGTGTAGCCCGTGCTGAACTGGGTGAGCGAGACACACACCGCCCGGACCCCGGGATCGGCAAGGCGCGCGTGCAGGCGGGCCTCGTCGGGCCACCCCTCGCTGGTCACCGGGATCCGTTCGAGGACGACGCCCTTGTGGCGGCCGAGCGCCAGCCAGGGATAGACGTTGGTGGGGAACTCCCGATCGAAGGTCAGGACGACGTCACCAGCGCCGAGGTCGAGGGCATGGGCCGCGATGTTGATGCCGGTCGTCGTGTTGGGCATCAGGGCGATCGACCCGGGGGCAGCGCCGATCAGCCTGGCCGCCCGTGATCTCCCCCCCCCTAGAATCCGGTCGAGTCGTGCCATCGGCCAGTCGATCGGTGCTGCCCGATCGGCATTGGCACGCTGGAGCACCGCGAGGGCACTCGCGGGCATCGGCCCGATCGAGGCACTATTGAGGAAGATGCCTGCACCGTCGAGGGCGGCGAATTCGGTCTGCCTGAGGGTCTCGATCGAGCGGGTCATGCGAGGCTCCATCCGCGCGGCACGCGGGGCAAGACGTTCATGAGCGACTGTGTTCGGCCGCGTGTCGCCGGAACTCGGCGACCACGGCCTCCCAGGTGAACCGGTCGAGGACCCGCTGCCGACCGCTCGCCCCGAGACGTTGGGCCAGGGTGGGATCGGTCAGGAGCTGACGGACACGCGCCGCAGCGGCCTCGACATCCTCCGGCGCCACGAGCAGCCCGGTCTCGCCGTCCAGGACGGCATCGGCGATCCCGCCACTGGCCCCTGCCACGACCGGCAGTCCGGTCGCGGCGGCTTCGAGCAACGAGATCCCGAACCCCTCGGCATCCAGCCCCGACTCGCGACTGAGTCCGAGATAGATCTCTCCCAGTGCATACGCACCGGGCAGCTCATCGTCGCCAACATCGACCAGGAAATGGACCCGATCGGCCACTCCGAGCTCGTGGGCCAGGCGCTCCAGTCCCTCGAGATAGCCCCCGCGCCCGATCACGGCGTACCGGAGCACCGGGAATTCCGCTGCGAGGTGCGCGAGGACTCGGATCGTGGTGTCGATGCCCTTGTGCGGCACCAGGCGCGCGACCGTCACGAGCCAGCGGCCCGCGGGCAGGTGGCGACCCTGCCGGAAGGCGTCCGCGGCGGCCCGATCTGGTCGGAAGCGCTCGGGCGAGGTGCCCAGCCCGATGACCCGAACGCGCGAGACGAGGTGATCGAGTTCCAGCTCATGCAAGCGCTGGGTGAGCAGACCGGCAGTCCAACTCGAGATCGCCACGAGCACTGCTGCCGACTCGAACAACGGTCGGTATGAGCGTCGCTTGAATCGGCTCCGAGCGAGCCTGGACCCGAGCGCCAGCAGGTCGCCACCGTAGAAGACGATGCCATACGGGAGGCCGGTGCGCACGAAGGCTCGATGCGCCGGATACCCCGCGGGCCTCAGCGAGCTGCACCACGCGAATCGGGCCCCGGGCTCACGTGCCAGATGCACGGCCCGCCGCGACCAGTGGAACCGCCCCTGCACCGTCTTGAGGCGGCCGACTGCCACCGGGATGCGGTCGATGCGGGCGCGACTCCCGCGGTCGACCGCCTCCTGTCCCTCGATCGTGCCGGTCGACACGACCAGTTCACCGGTCGGATAGCCGCGGGCCAGCTCCGCCATCATGCGTGAGATGCCCCCCCCGAGGGGTGGGAAGTCGAAGGCAAAGAGGATATCGTGCATGGGCGGCACGCGGGCTCCGGTCCGGGATGGGGGACCCTGCAAGGATAGCGAGGTCAGAGGACTCCCCCGCTGCCCGCGGATCATCGGGCAGGCTCCGCACCTCCATACTCCTTCGAACGAGGTACACCATGACGAGATCCCAGCGTTCCACCCTCCTGGCCATCGCGCTCGCTCTCCCGGTCGCCCCGCTCGTGGCCCAGGGATCGCCGATGTTCGGCCTCCTTGGCGGCATCACCTCCGGCAAGGTGACGGTCCAGGGTGATGATGTCGGCCTCACCCTCGGGTCGCGGACCGGCTTCGCGGGTGGCGTCTCGATGCGTTTCCCGGTGGGTACCATGGCGAGTATCGAGATCGACGGCATGTACGCGCAGAAGGGCACCAAGATCACGGGTGACGGCGAGAGTGCCGAGCTCAAGCTCGGGTACATCGAGGTCCCGGTGGTGCTCCGATACGAGCTCGGCGACGCATCGACGCACCCGTTCGTCCTGGCCGGGGCGAGCGTGAGCCTCAAGGCCGGCTGCGACGTGACGGCGAAGAGCTCCGGCATCTCGGCCGGCTTCGACTGTGACGATCTGTTCGAGGGGAAGCAGAAGAGCGTCGATGCCGGGTTGACCGTGGGTGCGGGCGTCGCGGTGAATCGCTTCTCCGTCCAGGCACGGTATACCCATGGCATGATGGAGTTGTTCGATGACAACGACAACTCGGTGACGACCAAGAACCGTGCGCTCTTCTTCCTCGCGGGGATCTCCTTCTGACCGTTCGGCGTCTCGCGATCCTCGGTGCGTGGGCCACCCACCGTGCCGAGGACGCGATCGCGCGTGCCAGCCGGCGGCTCGGCCTGACCACGCGCGTGTTCGATGTCTTGCGGCGGGACCGGCAACTCGGCGCGGTCGGTCGTGCGCTCATTCACCGCCAGATCCGGCAATTCAGTCCCGATCTGTTGCTGACCACACGGCACGCCGTCCGTCTCGGGCCCTCTCGGCTTGCCGACCTCTGCTCTCGCTGCCGATCGGCACTCTGGTTCTTCGACCCCATCCCGCAGGCTGGCGTGATGGACCTCGCCCGTCTCGTTGACGAGAGCTACATCACCTACGCGGCCCAGCTGCCCGCGTGGCGAGCCAGTGGGGTGACCTCGGTGAGGTTCCTGCCCCACGGGGTCGATCCGGACGTCGATCGTCCCGGGGTGGCACGGGACGCCTACCGATGCGATGTCAGTTTTGTCGGCTCCGGTCCCTATCCCTACCGTTGGCCCCTGCTCCAGCGCATCGCCGCCTCGGGGCACCAGTTGCAGATCCGGGGGCCTGGATGGCACGGGGCGCCGCCGGACCTGCCCATCGCCGGCGGCGAGATCCGCGACGCCGGTCTCACCGATGTGATTGCCAGTGCCACTGTCTCGCTCGGTGCCCATGCGGTGCCCGAACAGGCCCACGACTTCGGGTCGGCCTCGGACCGGATGTGGAAGATCCTGGGGGCCGGCGGGGCGTTTCTCGGCGCCTGGGTCCCCGGCATCGACCACTTCGCGCGGGATCAGGAGCACTGTCGCTGGTTTCGGGACGATGACGAGGCCGTCACCCTCCTCGACGCCATGCTGGCCGACCCGAGCGGGACCCGCGACATGGCTGCCAGGGGTCGGGCACACGCCCTCGCCGAGCACAGCTATGATCAGCGGCTCCGGCTGTTGCTGCAGGGTGAGGGTTACCCGCTGCCGGGACTCGACACCACCGCGTAGTTCCGATACTCCAACGGGCGCCACCCGGTGAGGCGTTCGACGCCCGAGGAAATCAGTTGCGGAATGTGGTGGGGATGGATCACACGCCGCTCGACCAGGCGCTCCCCCCCCCGTCGCGCCGCGATCCAGTCGGCGGCCACCGCCGGATGCTCGCCGCGAAAGAGGCGAATGCCGGGGATCCAGGGCAGCAACGGCCGCGCGGGATCCTGCTGCTGTCGCCAGTGGTAGATCGCCAGATCCGCCTCGCGCTTGGCGTGCAGCGCCCAGGCCGGACGCGCCCAACCGTAGTGATGCATCACCGCTCGGCTCCGGACCACCCGGATGCGACGATGCTCCGACCCCACCCGGAACCCCTGCGCATCGCGGAACGAGTGGACCGCACTGGCCGGCCCCAACCGGACCGCTCGACACTCGCGCCGGTACCAGCTCCGGTTGGTGGCAACGTGATCGAATCCGCCGTAGAAGTGGAGATAGTCGACCACGACGCCCTCGACCCGGGGGTCGGCGTCGATCTCCTCGATGGCCGCCCTCAAAAGCGCCGCCGAGCCGTCCTGGAGCACCTCATCGGCCTGGATGTAGATGCCCCACGGATGCGTGCAGGCCGCCATCGCCCGATTGGTCTCGTCGGCGAGCATCGCCGGCCCGCGACTCGGGTCCCAGGTCGACTCGATGATCCTGAGGCGCGGGTCGTCGATCGCCTGGACGCGCGCGAGGGTATCATCGTCGGAGATCCCGACGTTGACCACCAGCTCGTCGACGGCCGGGAGCAACGACCGAAGACTCGCCTCGAGCGGGAAATCGAGACGGGTCGCATTGCGGACCATGGCAAAGCCGGAGACCTTCACGGCATCCTCGCGGACGTGGGCATCGTGAGGACCAACCTCAACCGATGGACCGTGCATGGCAAGCACCCTCCATGTCGCCCTCTACCATCCGTCCATCCTGCCGGTCCGGACCTATGGCGGGACCGAGCGGGTCGTGGTCTGGCTGGCGCGCGGACTCGTCGAGCTCGGCCACCGAGTCACGATGCTGGCGCTCGAAGGGACCCACCTCCCCGAGGCCACGGTGGTCGCGGTGCCAGCCGAGGCGGCATTCCAGGACGGTGGTGCGCGGCTCACTCCGTGGTTGCCGCCCGATGCGGACATCCTGCACGCCCACGTGCCCCTCGCCGAACCACCGGACATCCCGTTCGTCTGGACCTTCCACGGGACCGGCAAGCCGGGCCGTGTCTTTCCGGCGAGTACCATCGGCCTGTCGGCCGACCACGCGCACCGTCATGGCATTGCGAGGTGGGTGCACAACGGTCTCGACCCCGCCGAATATCTGTTCCGAGGCCACACCGCGCGGCACGACCTCTTCATCGGACGCCTGCATTCAGTGAAGGGCTGGCAGTGGGCGGTGCGAGGCGCGCGCGCGACCGGCCATCGGCTCGTGGTCGCCGGTGGCTGGCGGCCGAGCCTTCGACCCGGGCTCCGATTCGTCGGCAAGGTCGACGGCGAGCGGAAGGCGCGTCTCCTGGCCGAGTCGGGCTGCCTCTGGATGCCGGCCCGGTGGGATGAACCGTTCGGCCTCACCACGATCGAAGCAATGGTGTCCGGGGTCCCGGTGCTCGGCACCCATCGCGGCGCGTTGCCGGAGGTCATCACCGAGACGAGTGGCCGAATGGGGGATACGCTCGAGGAGCTCGTCGCGCTCCGACCCGATCTCGACCGACTCGATCCCGAGACGGTGCGCGAGAATGTGCTGGAGCGGTTCACGCATGTGCGGATGGCGGAGCGGTATGTGGAGATCTACAGGGAAAGCGAGAACGCGAGAAGGCGAGAAGGCGAAGCGGGCCGCGAGTAGTACGGGCGCAACATGTTGTGCCCGTACCTGCCCCCGCGGCTCGGCCGCGCTCTCGCCTTCTCGCCTTCTCGCCTTCTCGCCTGCTCGCCTGCTCGCGTTTTCTCTTTCTACGGTCGTCGCACCAGCGTCGACAGGTCGGGCTCGGTCCGTACGAGCGGTGCCTCGCTGACCGGCGTGCCGATGTTGAGCCATCCGAGCACGCGTTCCCCTGGTGCGAGGGCGCAGAGTTCGGTCATCGCGGGTCCGTCGAGCACCGCCGCACTTCGCCAGACGGCACCGAGGCCGAGGGCGTTCGCGGCGAGGAGCATCGGATAACCGGTGCAGGATGCGCTCACGAGCTGTTCCCATTCCGGCGCCTTGGGACTCTCGACCGGCGAGAAGACGATCAGCACCTGCACCGGCGCGCCCTGCGCCTTCTTCCGGAACTTGTCGGCGAGCTCGGGCGTGATGCCACCGCGCGCGAGGTCGGTATCGTGCGCAAGGGCATCGCCGAAGCGCGTGCGTGACGTCGCATCGATGACCACGAAGCGATAGGGCGTCAGCCCGCCGTGATCGGGGCCGGTGGTGCCGGCGGCGAGAATGCGCCGGAGCGCGTCTTCGCTCGGAGCCGGTTCGCCGAGCGCGGAGACGCTCCGGCGCGACATGATGGCCTCAAGCACCGTGGTGGCTCGGTCGGTCTGGGTCACGCAGGTCCCCCGCGAGGTTGATCCAGCAGGAAGGCACGCATCCGGTGCATCCAGGTGTGGTCGTGCAGCAGTCGTGCGCGCGCCGCGTGCCCCAATCGTTCGGCATCGGCCGGCGTCTCGAGCAGGGAGCGCACCACCGCGCGGAGCTCTCGTCCGTCCCGGTAGACCGCGACCTCGCGTCCCGGGGCGAAGTGGCGGGCCAGGTCACCCCGATCATCGACCACCTGGGGCAATCCCATCGCTGCGAGTTCGAACAGCCGCATGTTGCACATCGCCTCGGGGAGATCGCCCTCGACCGCCACATGGTGGATGTTCACCGCGACCGAGGCGCCGCCATACGCATTCACATACGCCTCGGTACTTGGCACTTCACCGCGGCAGTAGTCCTTGAGCGAGGTCTTCCGCCACCCGGGGCCCCAGAGCGCCAGGCCGAATTCGACCAGCTCCGCGAGCAGTCGTTCGCGTCGGGGGGTCGCTTGCCCGGCGAACACGACGTTGGCACGGTACTGGTCCTTGGTGCGGATCGGCCGGTAGACACTCGGATCGGCGGCGTTCGAGAGCACCTCGACCGTCCGACCGAGCCGCTCCCCCAGTTCGGCGGCGACATCGGTGCCGACCGCGTAGATGTCGTCATACGGCCGGGCAATCGCCGCGGCGGCGTTCATGGTCCGCAGGTCATCCGGAAGCCAGGTGACCCAGCGCGCAGCGGAGCGTCCGCGGAGCCGGTCCACCAGGTTCTCGTCCAGCGTCGAGGCGTGGGTCGTCAGCACGGTCTGGGGCTGGAACTCGTCGAGCACCCGCTCGATCCGGGTTGGCAGGTCGCCGGCGCGAAAGCGCTCGAGCAGCCCGGGTCGGGCATTCAAGTCGAACACCTCGACCTCGACACCGAGCCGCTCGAGGGCGCGCACCCGATGGGAGGCATTCGCGGCATGCACGTCGTCCAGTGCGGCGATGAACATCAGCCGTCGCTTCGAGGTCACCTCGCCACCTCCGCTGCCGAAAATTGAAGATCATGCAGGCGCCGGTAGAGTCGACCCGACGCAAACAGTTCCGCGTGCGTCCCGTTCTCGACGAGTCGCCCGTCCTCGAGCACCACGATCCGGTCGGCCTCGCGGATCGTCGCCAGCCGGTGCGCGATCACCAGCACGGTTCGATCCTGCATCAGTCGATCGATCGCCTCCTGCACCAATCGCTCCGATTCGGTGTCGAGCGCGCTGGTCGCCTCGTCCAGTACCAGGATCGGTGCATCCTGGAGCAGGGCCCGCGCGATCGCGATCCGCTGCCGCTGCCCTCCCGAGAGGCGTGTGCCCCGCTCACCGAGTCGGGTGTCATACCGGTCAGGCAGCTGCACGATGAACTCATGGGCGTTGGCCGCGGTCGCGGCGGCCATGATCGCCTCATCGGTCGCACCGGGGCGTCCGTAGGCGATGTTGGCCCGGACCGTGTCGTGCAACAGGATGGTATCCTGACTCACCACCGCCTGCAATTGCCGGAGTGAGCGCCGTTGGAGCTCGGTGAGGGGCACGCCGTCCAGCCGGATCACCCCTGCGGTCGGGTCGTGGAATCGTGACACCAATTCGAGCAAGGTCGTCTTGCCCCCGCCACTCGGTCCGACCAGTGCCACCACCTCGCCCTTGGCGACCCGGAACGAGACCTCCGAGAGCACGGGCGTGGTGCCGTCGTAGCTGAAGGAGACCGCATCAAAGACGAGGTCGGTCTCGAAGCGGGCCGGCACGGCCTCGGGGCCGTCCCGTTCCGTCTCGGGCATGTCGAGAAACGCGAAGATCCGGTCGGCACTCGCCTCCGCGATCGCCAACTTGGTCGGCACTTCGGCCATCGCCTTGATCGGCGACATCACCTGGGCCGCCATCAACACGAAGACCAGCATCGACGAGACCGCGAGCTGGGTACCGAGGACGTCGGGGTTGGCCGCCGCCCAGATCACCAGCATGATCATCGCGCCGCCGAACAATTCGCTGAAGGGGGAAGTGAGGAGCGCAAAACGCTGGGTGCGGATCGCCCCCTTCCGATACCGATCGACCTGGGCATCGAATCCCTGTTCCTCGCGCGCCTCGGCCCCGAAGGCCCGGATCAGCTTCATCGCGCCCAACCGCTCGGTGACCAGTGCGGTCAGTTCCCCGCGCTCGTGCGTGAAGCCTCGGGCATGGCGCTTGAGCCGGGCGCGCAGCAGCTGCACCGCCGCCACCAGCAGCGGCGCCAGCAGCAACACCATCACCGTGAGGCGCCAACTGTAGCCGATCATCGTGGCGACCAGCACGAGGATCAGGACCAGATTCTGGAAGAAGGCGGCCAGGGCGGCCACGATCAGCTGCTTGACCTGATCGGCATCGGTCACCAACGCCGTGGCGACCTGGCCCCCGCGGGTCTGCTGGAACACGCCGAGCTCGAGTCGCAGCAACCGGCGCCAGAGCCGGATCCGGAGGTCGCGGGCGACGTTCTCCTGGGCGATGATCGACAGATAGGCGGACAGATACCCGGCGACCACCTTGATCCCGAGGATGGCGAGGAAGAGCAGCACCAGCCGGCGAGCCACCTCGCTGCCGTGGGCACCCTCGAGGATCGGGGCGAGCAGGCGCGGCAGGGTGCGCTCCAGCCATGATCCCCCCCCCACACCGAGACCCGTGCCGAAGAGTTCCTTGAGGAGCGGATCGAGGACCAGGATCGTGGCGCCCTGGAGCACCGAGGCCACCGCGGCGGCAAGGAAGCCGACCACCAGGATCCCGGTGTGCGGCCGGAGCAGCCGCCACAGGCGCGCCCGCCGTTGCCGCGCGCTCAGCCGCGCCTCGGCGTGAGCAGCGCGACCGGCAGGACCACCTCTTCCGGACTGACGCCACCATGCAGGAACGAGCCGCGATACCGGGCCTGGTATTCGCGCAAGCGCGTCGGATAGACGAAGAACCGGTCACCGATCGCCAGCGCGAGGCGGTGCCCCGGCCGCCGTGGTGGCAACCCCCAGGCCGCAAAGTCCTCGACCATGATGGCCGCCCCTGCTTCCTGCACCCGCAGCTCGTCGCCGAACTTGTAGCGCAGGGAGGCCGTCGCATCCCGCTTTGCATAGATCGTGGCGGGCGTGTGACAATGGACCGATCCGTGATCGGTCGTCAGCAGCACCGGCACATTGCGTCGTTCGGCTTCCTTCAGCGCGTCGAAGAGGACCGAGCGCTCGAACCACGTCAGCGTGAGGGACCGCATCGCCGACGCATCCCGCGCGACCTCGAACAGCGCCTCGTTCTCCGTCCGGCCGTGGGTGAGCTGGTCGATGAAGTTGAAGACCAGGGCCGTCACCCCATCGTGCGACAGGTGGCCGGGCAGTCGCTTGAGCATGGCCTCCCCGTCGCTCGCGGACAGGATCTTCTCGTACTGCACCGGGATCTCCTTCCCGGTCAGCGTGTGCAACTGCGCCGCCAGCAGTTCCGCCTCGTGCGCATTGAGCGACTGTTCCTCGTGGTCGTGCCACCAGTCGGGATACCGGGCGCGGAATTCGGCCGGGTACAACCCGGAGAAGATGGCGTTCCGCGAGTAGGGGGTCGCCGTGGGCAGGATCGAGAAGTAATGATCCACCTCGACATCGAAGACCCGCTCGATCAACGGCCGCATCATGGCCCACTGGTCGAGCCGAAGGCAGTCGACCACCACCAGCAGCACCCGACCCGCGCCTTCCAGCGTCGGCTGCACGAACTCGCTCACGACATCGATCGACAGCGGAGGGCGATCGGCGCCCCCATCGGTGACCCACCGCGGGTACGACGCCTCGATGAAGCGGGCAAAATCCTGCTGCATCGATTGCTGCAGGGTCCGGAGCGCTTCCTGCAACCCGGGTTCATCGGCCTGGCCGAGCCGCACCTCCCAATCGGCGAGTTCGGCCACGAGTTCGATCCATTCCCGCCACTCGAGTGCCTCGCCTCGTCGGCCCTCCAGGTCGCGGAACCGGGAGGCGAAGTCACGCGAAAGCCGCTGTTGCCGGATCCGGTCGCCCTCCAGCAGGCGCGTCACCACCGTGAGCACCTGCCGCGGGTTGACCGGCTTGATGAGGTAATCCGCGATCTCCGCGCCGATCGCGTCCCGCATGGTGTCGCCCTCCTCCGACTTGGTCACCATCACCAACGGCATCCCCGCGTCGATCGCGCGGATGTGCGGGATCATCTCGAGGCCCCGCGTGCCGGGCATCTGCTCGTCGAGGAGCACCACGCCGTATGGCTGTCGACGGAGCAGCACCAGGGCATCATCGGCGTTGGTCGCACGCTCGACGGTGAACCCCTGCTGCTCGAGGAAGAGCACCTGGGAATCGAGGGTCTCGATCTCGTCGTCGACCCAGAGAATCGTTCGTGGACGAAGCATCCCGGGAAGGTACAGGGTTTAGCTTCTTGCCGTGGAGCCCGACATCCTCCTCCTGCGGTTCTCGGCCATCGGGGACCTGATCCTGACGACGCCACTGCTGCGTGCCCTCCGGGCGCGTCACCCCGGCGGACGGCTGACCTTCGTCACGCGCGAGGACATGGCCGACACCCTGCGCCACAACCCGCGGCTCGACCGGATCATCACCTGGCGGCCGGAAACCCCGCTCACCGATCTGGTGCGCGAGCTGAGGGCCGGTCCCTGGACGCACCGGCTCGATCTCCACGACTCGCTCCGCAGCCGACGGCTTCGGCTTCAGGTCGGTGGCCAGTGGTCGACCTATCGCAAGCACCGGCTCCGCCGCAGCATGCTGATCGCCAGCCGCCGCCGATTCGGGGGTAACCTGGGCCCGGTTGCCGACCGCTACTTCGCGGCAGCCACCGCCCTTGATGTCACTCCCGACGGGTTGCCACCGGAGTTTTTCCTGTCACGCGAGGCCGAACTCGCGGCCGACCGATTCCTCGATGAGCATCAGCTGGGTCGATCACGCCGCCTCGTTGCCTTGATCCCCGGGGCGACCCACTTCACCAAGCGGTGGCCGGAAACCCACTGGCATCGCCTGGTGAGCCTGCTGCTGCCGGGGCACGACCTGGTCGTGCTGGGCGGGCCGGCCGAGCGGGAATTGGGGGCACGCCTGGTGGGCAGCGCGAAGCCCGGGATGGCCAGCGCGGCTGGCGCTTTCTCGCTGCTCACCTCCGGAGCCCTCCTCAAGCGCGCGGACGTGGTGGTGAGCGGCGACACCGGCCTGCTTCACATGGCGACTGCCGTCGGGACACCCGCGGTGGCCCTCTACGGTCCCGGGGTCGAGGAGCTGGGCTTCTTTCCGTACCACGCGCGAGCCACCATCCTGCAGCAGCCGCTCTCCTGCCGACCCTGTTCGGCCCACGGCGGGCCGAAATGTCCCTTGGGACACCACCGATGCATGGTCGATACGACGCCCGAGATGGTCCTGGCCGCGATCCGGGCCCCGATCCGATGACCGAGGTCGCCGAGGCGCTGGCCACCCTGCTCCGGACGCAGGAAGCACTCCCGAGAGGGCCCAAGCGCGAGGGGGTCTTCGCGCTCTGGCTGTTCGCCCGCGTGGCGCTCGAGATCGGCGAATCGGCGGACGGGATGGATCGCTCCGACCGCAAGCGGTGCACGCTGCTCGGACGACGCCTCGCCCCCCTGGCCGTTCCACGACCATTGGGCCGCGGCTTGACCGGCGCACTCGGAATCCTCGAGGCAGGCACACCACAGTCCGCACGGGTCGCGCTGTCCCAACTGGTTGCCCCGGCACGAGACTCGATCGATCACGACGTCGGAGAGGCCGTGGCCGTGCTCGCCCGTCACCTGCACACCCACCAGTCCGGAGCCACCCCATGAGTCGTGCCCTCGCCACCGGTTTCCCGACTCTCGACCGCCAGCTCGATGGCGGCATGACGCGCGGCGCGCTCATCGTGCTTGGCGGAGATGCCGGGATCGGCAGTTCGGCGATGGCGATGGGGATTGCCCTCGGTGCAGCCGCCGGCGGGGCGCGCACCGTCTTCCTCTCCAGCGAGTCACGTGAAGAGGGTCTCCTGGCCCGCGCCACCTCGCAGTTGAGCGGCGCCCCAATCCAATCGGTCGAAGCCGATCGCCCGGACGACGACCACGTGGCCGCGATCGCCTCGGCGCGCGCGCGACTGCTGGAGCTGCCGATCCGGCTGGCGATGGCCCCGTCGGACCTGACCGAGGATCTGCAGCAGGCGGCTGGGGTGGATTGGGAACTGCTGGTAATCGACGGGCTCGAGGGACTGATCCTGGACACGGTCGGTCGGCAGCAGATCCTGGCCGGCTGGGTGACCCGGCTCAAGCGGATGGCCGTGGCGCATGGTGGCGCCGTGCTCGTCACCACGCGCACGGTCCCGGCGCTCGCGGAACGCGAGGACCCGCGGCCGAGGCTCGCCGACTTCGGGGCCGACGGCACCATCCGATCCGAAGCCGATCTGGTGCTGGGGTTGTACCGGGAGGAACACTATCGCCCCGATCGGGGCGTGATCGGTGCTGCCGAGCTGCTGATCCTCAAGAACCGCCGCGGCCCCCGGCTGGCCATCGATCTCTGGTTCGAGTCCGGATGCCGCCGCTTCGAGGACCTGGGGTGAGGCGCGGGAGCCTCAGCTCCCGCTGTCGGCCTTGGGTCGGGCCGTGCCCACCAACCGGACGAGCGTGCCACCGGTCGAGTCGGCCTGGACGTGGATCCAGAGCGGACGATTCGCGTCTGATTCGACGTAAAAGGTGGTCACGCCGCCGGTCGCCGACTCATTGATCAGCCGGTACGGTGGCTTGGCGAGCAACTGGCGGTAGAACTCGGCGACTGAGCTGTCCGGCTCCGGCGACTTGAGCTGGAGTTCGAGGGCGTCACTGTTGCCCTGTTTCCCGACGGTCACCCCATTGGGGGGAAACGGCACGTTCGGGAAGGCCTCGATCGCCGAAATCGGCTTTTCGGCAGGGTCGCCGTTGGACTTGTCGCCGCATCCGGCAAGGATCAGGCTTGCCAGGGCGAGGGCGGAGAGATGTCGGATCATCCGGGAACCGTAGCGCGGTGGGATCGTGTGGGCAAGCGGACGCGTTGCCGAGGTACCGCCGAATCCGCTATGATCCCGCTTCATACAGGAGGCTGCCCATGGCGGGCCACAGCAAGTGGAAGTCGATCAAGCACAAGAAGGCGATCACCGATTCGCGGCGGGCCGCCAGCTGGACCAAGGTGATCCGGGAGGTCACCGTTGCGGCGAAGGCCGGCGGCGGTGACCCGGGGATGAATCCGCGGCTCCGCAAGGCAATTGACGATGCGAAGTCGGTCAACATGCCGAACGAGAACATCGATCGTGCCGTCAAGAAGGGGACCGGCGAGCTCGAGGGGGCCAGCTACGAAGAGGTCACCTACGAGGGCTATGGCCCCGGCGGGACGGCGCTCCTGATCGAAGGGTCGACCGACAACCCGAACCGGACGGTCGCGGAGATTCGTCACGCCTTCTCGCGCAACGAAGGCAACCTGGGTGCCACCAACTCGGTGGCCTGGATGTTCGAGCGGCTCGGACAGATCGTGATCCCCCGTGGCCCACAGTCTGAGGATAAGGTGATGGAGGATGCCCTCGAGGCGGGGGCGAGCGATTTCGAGGTGGATGGCGATCTGTTCGTGGTGAGCACGGAGCCGACCGCGTTCCATGCGGTGATCGATGCCCTCACTGGCCGCGGCTACACGATCGAGTCGTCGGAACTCGCGATGATCGCACAGAATCTCGTCCAGCCGGAGCCGGCGGATGCGGAAAAGGTCCTGAAGCTGATCGAGGTGCTCGAGGAGCTGGACGACGTGTCCAAGGTCTTCACCAACCTCGACTTCGACGCGATCGAACTGGAGGAGGCCGGGACCTGACCGCCCGGACGCACCTCACCGTGCTCGGGATCGACCCGGGCACGGCCATCTCGGGCTTCGGCGTGATCCGCGCCCGGGCCGGTGAGCGCGCCACGCTGGTCGAGTGCGGCGTTGTTCGTACCCGCGCCGCCGATCCGTTGCCCCTTCGCCTGATGCAGATCGCCACCACCATCGAGGACCTGCTCCTGCGCCATCAGCCTGATGCCCTCGCCCTCGAGAATGTGTTCGTCGGCCGCAATGTCCGGAGCGCCCTGGTGCTCGGCCATGCCCGTGGCGTGATCATGCTGGCTGCGGCACGTGCGGCGGTCCCGGTGGCCGAGATCTCGCCCCGCGAGGTCAAGGCGGCGGTCGCGGGGAATGGCAGTGCCGAGAAGGTGCAGGTCGGCCTGATGGTCGCTCGCCTGCTCCATCTCGCTTCCCCCCCCCGACCGGCCGATGCCGCGGATGGCGTCGCGATCGCCCTCACCCACCTCATCCGGTTGATGCCGCGGGCGCGCCTGGCCGGAGGCACACGGTGATCGCCTCCGTCCGGGGAACCCTGGTGGCCCGGGATGTCGCCGGGGTGATCGTCGAGGCGGCCGGCGTGGGGCACTTCATCGAAGTCCCGCTGGGGACGTACGAGCGCCTGCCCGCGATCGGCGAGGAGGTGCTGCTGCACACCGAGCTCGTGGTCCGCGAGGATGCATGGCTGTTGTTCGGGTTCGACCGACCGAGTGATCGCCTGGTCTTCCACCGCCTGCTCGGGGCCTCGGGCGTCGGCGCCCGCATCGCGCTCGCGATCCTGTCGAGTCTCGGGGCCGACCGCACGGTGCGGGCGATCCGGGAGAAGGACCTCGCGGTGCTCGCATCGGTCCCGGGGATCGGACGCAAGAAGGCCGAACGCCTCGCGCTCGAACTCGGCGATCGGCTCGATGATATTCCCGGGACCAGCGGTGCCCCGGTTCCCAGTTCGCCACTGGCGGGTGCCACCCAGGCCCTCGTGGCGCTGGGGTACGCGGCATCGGCTGCCGATGCGGCAGTGCGCCGCATCGCCGAATCCTCGCCCGATGCCGACATCGCACAGCTCGTGCGGCGTGCATTGCGCGAGCTCACGAGGAGCTGAATGCCCATGTGGCCCACATCGCATCCCGCCACCACTGCCGAGTGGCTCTGCACGCGGTGCAGCGTCACCAACCGGAAGCTGGTCCCACCGGACGCCACCGAGGTGCCGGATCGGTGTGTCCACTGCGGCCTGCGGCATCTCGTGACACCGGGCGATCGCCCGGTGCGCTGGAATGCGGTCGCACGCTGACGTGATGCGTCCCGGCCCCGAGGACCGCCGCGTGGAGATCACCACGCCCGATTCGCTCCCCGACGAAGGGTCCAGCGATGCCGCCCTGCGTCCCTCGCGACTCGACGAGTTCACCGGACAGGCGCAGGTGCGGCAGTCGCTCCAGATCGCGATCGATGCCGCCACGCGGCGGGGCGAACCGCTCGACCACCTGCTCTTCTTCGGCCCGCCCGGGCTCGGCAAGACCACCCTCGCGATGCTGATGGCGAAGGAGATGGGCGTGCAGTGCCGCACCACCTCCGGCCCGGTGCTCGAGAAGCCCGGCGACCTGGTCGGCCTGCTCACCGGCCTGGGTCCCGGCGACATCCTCTTCATCGACGAAGTGCATCGACTCCGCCCCCAGCTCGAGGAATTCCTCTATCCGGCGATGGAGGACTTTCGGGTCGACGTGCGCCTCACCGATGGACCGCACGCCCAGACACTGCCCATGACCCTCGAGCGGTTCACCCTGATCGGGGCGACCACGCGGTTCGGGCTGCTCACCCCGCCGATGCGCGCCCGCTTCGGCATGGTCGAGCGCCTGCATTTCTATGTCGAGGCCGACCTCGCCACGATCGTTACCCGCTCGGCCGGCCTCCTGGGCGTGCCGATCGACCGCGACGGCGCGCGCGAGATCGCCCGGCGCGCCCGCGGGACCCCCCGGGTTGCCAATCGCCTGCTCCGCCGCGTCCGGGACTTCGCGGAGGTGCGGGCCGAGGGCGCGATCACGGCGGCCGTGGCGAGGGCCGCGATGGAACGGCTCAACGTCGACCAGTTCGGGCTCGATGACATGGACAGCCGGATCCTGGCCACGATCATCGAGAAGTTCGGGGGGGGGCCGGTCGGCCTCGCGACGATCGCGGCCGCCGTCGGCGAGGACAGCGCCACGGTCGAGGAGGTCTACGAACCGTACCTCATGCAGCAGGGGTTCCTCGAGCGCACTGCGCGCGGACGGGTCGCCACCCCGCGTGCCTGGGAGCGGCTCGGCATGCGGCCGCCGAGCGGATCCGGGGACCAGGGCTCGCTCCTCGATGGCTGAACGACGCTGGCGCACCAGCGACTTCGACTACCACCTCCCCGATGACCTGATCGCGCAGACGCCCAGCCCCACCCGCGGTGCCTCGCGCCTGCTCGTGCTGGACCGCGCGACCGGGGCATGCACCGATCGCGAGTTCGCCAGCCTGCTCGACCTGATCCCGCCCGGCGACCTCCTTGTCCTCAATTCGACCCGCGTCCGCCATGCCCGGTTCGTCGGGACACGTGACGGGGGGGGGAAGGCCGAGATCCTCCTGCTCCATCCGATCGACGGGGAGCGATGGCTGGCCATGGGCCGGCCCGGGCGCGCCCTTCGGGTCGGGCGCGTGGTGCACCTCGGCGACGCGGCCGGGCTCGAGATCCTCGCGGTGCGTGAGGATGGCTTCCGCGAGGTGCGGTTCGTCGGCGGCGAAGCCGGCGACCTGATCGATCGGTTCGGGCAGTTGCCGTTGCCGCCATACATCACGCGCGAGCCGGATGCCTCGGACGATGATCGCTACCAGACCGTGTTCGCCGAGCGGGTCGGCAGTGTCGCGGCGCCGACCGCCGGTCTGCATTTCACCGAGACCCTGCTCGGCCGACTCCGGCAGCGGGGCGTGACCATCGCCTCGCTCGATCTCGAGGTCGGCCCCGGCACCTTCCGGCCGATCGAGCACGACGACCCCACGGAGCATCCGATGCACGAAGAGCGCTACGAGATCCCGGAGACGCTGGCCCGGGCGGTGCAGGACGCCAGACAGCGTTCCGCCGGCATCTGGGCGGTCGGGACCACGGTCGTGCGGGCCCTCGAGAGTGCCGCCGATCCGGCCGGCGGAATCCAGCCCGGCCGCGCCGCCACGCGCTTGATGATCGTCCCCGGTCATACCTTTCGGGTGGTCGATCACCTGATCACCAACTTTCATCTCCCCCGCTCGACCCTGCTCATGCTGGTCGCCGCGTTGGCCGGACATGAGCGCACCATGCAGGCCTACCAGCACGCCGTCGCCGCACGGTACCGGTTCTACAGTTACGGCGACGCCATGTGCATCATCTGAGGAGAGGTCCATGTCTCATCCACCGCCCAGTACCCCGGGCTACGTCGACGAAACCCTCGCCCTGCTGGGCGACCGCGACCCGGTCGCCGTGCTCGAGGAGATGCCCGACTGGTTGACGACCCACCTCGACGATCTCGAGGAGTCGGTCCTCGGGGTCGCCGAAGGGCCCGGCAAGTGGTCGATCACCCAGGTGCTCGCGCACCTCGCGGACACCGAGCTCGCCTTCGGGTGGCGGATCCGGCTGCTGCTCACCGCCGACCGCCCGCCGCTCACCGGTTTCGACGAGGGCAAGTGGGTCACACGCTTCGACTATGCCAGCGCCGATCCGGCCGAGGCGTTTCACGCCTTCGCGATGCAGCGGAGCTGGAACATGCGCGTCTACCGGAGCATCACGCCTGACGACCGGACGCGCGTCGGCATCCATTCCGAACGGGGCGAGGAATCGGTCGATCGGGTCCTCCGGATGATCGCCGGGCACGACCTCAGGCATCGTCGCCAGATCACGCGCATCATCCAGGCCATTACCTAGGTGTTCGACTTCGCGCTCGAACATGTCGAGGGTGCCGCACGGAGCGGTATCCTGCGGCTGCCACACGGCGTGGTCCGGACTCCCTGCTTCATGCCGGTCGGTACCTATGGGGCCGTCCGCGGGTTGCATCCCGACGAGGTCCGGCGCCTCGGCGCCCAGATCGTCCTCGGCAACACCTACCACCTGCATCTGCGGCCCGGCGAGGAGTTGATCGCCGAGCAGGGCGGCCTGCATCGGTTCACCACGTGGCCCGGACCGATGCTCACCGACTCGGGCGGGTTCCAGGTCTTCTCGCTCGCCGCAATGCGCAAGATCGACGAGGATGGCGTCGACTTCCGGTCGCATATCGACGGCTCGACCCGACGGCTCACGCCGGAGCGCTCGATGGAGATCCAGTGGGCGCTCGGCGCCGACATCGCGATGGCGTTCGACCACGTGCCGCCCGGTCAGGCGGGCGAGTCGGAGGCCAGGATCGCGATGGAACGCACGCTCCGCTGGCTCGCGCGGTCGCGCGAGCACCATGGCCAGCTGAGTGCCCCGGAACCAGGCCGCCAGACGATGTGGCCCATCGTGCAGGGCGGCGCCCATGATGGCCTGCGCCAGGAATCCCTCGAGCAGACCCTCGCCATGGGCGACTGGACCGGGGTCGCCATCGGCGGGCTCTCGGTCGGCGAGCCGAAACCGGTCATGCACCGGGTCCTCGAAACCCTCCATCCGGGCCTGCCAGCCGATCGGCCGCGTTATCTTATGGGAGTCGGATTTCCGGACGACCTGGTCGAGGGCATTGCCCGGGGGGTCGACCTCTTCGATTGCGTCGCGGCGACCCGAAACGGGCGTCACGGCAGCGCCTGGACCGTGAATGGCAAGCTCCAGGTCCGGGGCGCGGCCATCAAGCACGATCAGGGCCCGCTCGACCCGGAATGCGACTGCGAGGCCTGCGCCCGATTCTCGCGCGCATACCTCCGACACCTGTTCGTCGCCGAGGAGCAGCTGGGACAGCGACTGGTGTCGATTCACAACCTGCGGTTCCTGGTTCGACTCGCCGAGCTCGCGCGCGAGCGGATCGCGGCAGGAACCTTCACTGGGTGGGCCCGTGCGTGGCTCCACCGTTGGCATGCCCGAGAGGACGCCTAGATGGGGAGCAATCCCGCGCTGATGCTGGTGCTGCAGTTCGTGGCCATCGGCCTCGTATTCTATTTCCTGATCATTCGCCCGCAGGGGGTCGCCCGCAAGAAGGCCGCCGCGATGCTGGCCGCGATCAAGAAGAACGACCTCGTCACCACCGCCGGTGGCGTGATCGGCAAGGTCAAGCAGGTGCGCGATACCGAACTCGTGATCGAGAGCGGCACCGCGGAACTGGTGATCGATCGCAGCCGCATCATCCGGGTCGGGGACATCAACACGCCGGGGACCATGAGCTGATGGCGATCCTGCCCGTGCACTACCTCGGTCAGCCCGTCCTCCGTGAGGTGGCGGCGCCGATCGAGACGATCGACGCGGAGCTGCAGCAACTGGTCGCCGACATGTACGAGACCATGGACGCCGCCCTGGGCGTCGGCCTCGCCGGCAATCAGGTCGGGGTCGCGCGGCGGGTGGCCGTGATCGATACGGAGGAACACCGCTTCGTGATGATCAATCCGCGGGTGACGTCGCGCACGGGCAAAAAGAGCGCCGACGAGGGCTGCCTCTCCGTGCCCGAGGCATTCGGCGAAGTCACCCGCGCCGCGGAGATCACCCTCGAGGCGACCGATCTCGACGGGAATCCATTCACGCTCGACCTCTCGGGGCTGACCGCCCGCGCGGTGCAGCACGAGATCGACCATCTCGACGGGATCATGTTCATCGATCACCTGTCGCCGCTCAAGCGTCAACTGCTGGTCAAGCGCTGGAAGAAGGAGTACCGGGACGCCGGGCCGACCTGGACGCCCTCGCTCGAGGAGTCGGACGCGGGCGCCTGATGCGGATCGCGTTCTTCGGCACGCCCGACTTCGCGGTCCCCTCCCTCCAGGCCCTCCTGGCCACCGATCACGAAGTGGTGGCCGTCGTCACCCAACCCGACCGGGCCCGCACGCGGTCGCACTCGACGCTTCTCCCCCCCCCAGTCAAGGTCACGGCCGACGACGCCGGCATCCCGGTGTGGCAGCCCGAACGCCCGCGTGGCGACGCGTTCCTCGATCACCTCCGAGCGCTGAATCTCGACCTCGGCGTCGTCGTGGCGTACGGTCACCTGCTCCGTCCCGACCTGCTGGCCATCCCGCGACTCGGGCTGGTGAATGTCCACGCCTCGCTGCTGCCGCGCTGGCGGGGCGCCGCACCGATCCACTGGGCCATCAAGGCCGGGGACGCCCGGACCGGTGTCTCGATCATGCAACTGGAGGCGGGCCTCGACAGCGGTGGGACGTGGCTGCAACGCAGCACGCCGATCGGTCCGATCGACACCACTGGCACGATGTTCGAGCGGCTCGCCCGGCTCGGTGCCGACGCCCTGGTCGAGGCGTTGCCGGGCATCGCAGCTGGCACACCACCCACCCCGCAGGATCCGGCCGGCGTCACGCTGGCACCGAAACTGGACCGCGATGCCGCCCGCGTCGACTGGCACGCCGGCGCGGTCCAGGTGAGTGGTCACCTGCGGGCGATGGATCCGTTCCCTGGCGCATGGACGACGCACCACGGAACCGACATCAAGCTGTTCGGGGCGCGCGCGAGTGCGGAACTTTTCGTTGCTCGACCGGGTTCCATGGACGGCGATGGCAACGAGATCGTGGTCGCGTGCGACACGGGAGTCGTCCGCATCGCGGTGGTCCAGCCGGCCGGGAAACGCCGGATGCCGGCCGGAGACTGGTTTCGGGGCATCCCCGAGGCCTGGCCCAGGGAATTCGTGTGAGCAGATGGCCGCGATTGCTCGCCTACCTCGACGCGCGGGTGGCCGCGCACGAGGATCTCGGACTTCGGCTGGCGGCCGTCGCGGCCGCAGGGCCCGAGGTGGGACTCGTCGCACGGCAGCCGGGCGCGAGCACCGACACGCTGACCGCGCTCGCGGCGCGCTGCGTCGCCAACGCCACGCCACCAGCCGCGGAGGTCTGGGTGACCGGCCGCGTCGATGTCGCGCTGGCGGTCGGTGCCGACGGCGTGATTCGTCGCTCGGAGGATCTCGCGATCGCCGCGATGCGGCTGGCGGTCGCCCGCAGCACGGCCAGGCGGCCACAGCTCCGCCATATTGCCTCGGTACATTCGGTGGTCGAGGCCGAGGCGGCCGCCCGGGATGGCGCGGAGGCGCTGATCGTCGGGACCATCTGGCCGTCGGCATCGCATCCCGGCGGACCGACGGGTGGATTGGCGCTGCTCGAGGGCGCGGTGCGGACCGGGCTCCCTTGTTATGCGATCGGTGGCATCACGCCCGATCGCGCACTGGAGGCCCGGGCACACGGTGCCCACGGCGTCGCCGCGATCGGTGCGGTGTGGGACCAGCCGGACAGTTACCAGGCGGCGTTGGCGCTGCTGGGACCTGAAGTGAGAAGTGAGAGGTGAGAAGCGAGAAGCGAGAAGCGAGAAGCGAGAAGCGAGAAGTGAGAAGTGAGAAGCGAGAAGCGAGAAGTGAGAAGCGAGAAGCGAGAAGCGAGAAGTGAGAAGCGAGAAGCGAGAAGCGAGAAGTGAGAGGTGAGAACGCGTTGAGCGTGCAACGGTACCACCAGCAAGGAGTGGCGTCATGCAGTTGACCATCAACGGCGCGCCGCGCACGGTGCGTGACGCCGAGAGTGTCGAGCAGCTGCTCGCGGAGCTGGAGCTGGACCCGCGGGCGGTGGTCGTGGAACTGAATCGCGAGATCGTCCGTCGACCAGCGTTGGCCGCGACGGCGATTCGGGACGGGGACACCGTCGAGATCGTGCACTTTGTGGGGGGGGGCT
The DNA here is from genome assembly GCA_035703525.1 of Gemmatimonadales bacterium. GTDB lineage: Bacteria > Gemmatimonadota > Gemmatimonadetes > Gemmatimonadales > GWC2-71-9 > Palsa-1233. The sequence continues at coordinate 23,345 of DASSYA010000026.1, forward strand.
GAATGCTGGAGATCGGCGGCACCACATTCTCGTCGCGGCTGCTGGTGGGCACCGGGCGCTATCGCACCAACGCGGAGATGGTCGAGGCGATCGACGCCAGCGGGGCGGAGGTCGTCACGGTGGCGGTGCGGCGCATCTCGCTCGACCGGGCGGATGACACCGGCATCCTGCATCATCTCTCGCCCGAGCGCTATTTCCTGCTCAGCAACACCGCCGGCTGCTACACCGCGGACGACGCCATCCGCTATGCGCGGCTGGCCCGCGAGGCGGGTTTCAACGATTTCGTCAAGCTCGAAGTGATCGGGGACCAGGACACGCTCCTGCCCGACACGGCCGGGCTGCTCGAGGCGACGCGAGTGCTCGTGGGCGAGGGCTTCAAGGTGATGGCCTACACCAACGACGACCTCATCATGGCGCTCCGGCTCGAGGACGCCGGAGCCGTCGCCGTCATGCCGTTGGCCTCGCCTATCGGCTCCGGACTCGGCATGATCAATCCGTTCGCGATCCGGACGATCAAGGCACGGCTCAGCGTACCGGTGATTGTCGATGCCGGTGTCGGCACGGCAAGCGACGCCTGCCTGGTGATGGAACAGGGTGTCGACGGCATCCTCATGAACACCGCACTCGCGGCCGCCGACGAACCGGTGCGGATGGCCCGGGCGATGCGGCTCGCGGTGGAGGCGGGCCGCGAGGCGTACCTCGCCGGCCGGATGCCCCGGCGCGAAGTGGCGGTGCCCTCCAGTCCGACCGCCGGGATGATCGCCTGATCGATTCCGGCCTCGGTCCGCGCCGCGCCGCACTCGGCATTCTCCTCGCGGCCCGGGGTGGCACACCGTTCGACGCGGCACTCGAGCGCGGGTTGGCCGGCTTGCCCGATGCCGATCGTCGGCTCGCGCACGAACTCGCCGCCGGTGTCTTGCGAAGTGGCGATGCGCTCGACGCGATCATCGCCCCGCTCCTCACGCGTGGTATCGACCACACCGACCCCAGCGTCCTCGAGATCCTCCGGCTCGGCGTCTATCAGCTCAGGGAACTCGAACGGGTGCCCGCCCATGCAGCCGTGGCCACCGCCGTCTCGCTGACCCGCGAACGCGTCGGCGAGCGACTGACCGGTGTGGTCAACGCGGTACTCAGGCGGGTCACACGCCTCCCGCCTGAGACGCGGGCCGCTACTGACACCGATCTGGCGACCCGATATTCCCATCCGGCATGGCTGGTCGATCGCTGGCTCGCCCGATTCGGGGTCGATGACACCACAGCGTTGCTCGAATGGAACAACGCGCACCCGATGCTCGTGGTCCAACCGACGGATGGCGATCTCGTGGCACTCGCGACCAGCTTCGACGCCGCGGGCGTCCGAAGCTTCCCGGCGCCCTTCGATGCCGGCCTCATCGTCGGGGAGACCCGTCCCGAACGGCTGCCGGGTTTCGGCGACGGCCGCTTTTTTGTCCAGGATCCGGCCCAGGCGCTCGTGGTCCGGTTCGCCGGAACCCCCGAAGGGGCAACGGTGTTCGATGCCTGCGCCGCCCCCGGCGGCAAGACCCTCGGACTCGCCCGAGAAGCCGATCTGGTGATCGCCGGCGAGCTCTCCCGTCGCCGGATTCCACGCCTCCGCGAGAACCTGACTCGAAGTGGTGTCACCAACGTTCGACTCGTCCATGCCGACGCGCTGCATCCCCCCATCCGGCCAGTCGACCTGATGCTCCTCGACGCGCCATGCCTCGGGACCGGGACCTTCGCCCGCCACCCCGATGCCAGGCTGCGTGTCCGCCCCGGTGCGCTCACCCGCCTCGCGCGGGAACAGGCCCAACTCCTCGACGCCGCTGCCGATCGAGTGCGGCCGGGTGGCGTGCTATGTTACGCCACATGTTCGCTGGAACCCGAGGAAAATGCGATCCAGATCGATCACTTCCTGGCACGGCACCCGACGTTTCGTCGGGCACCGGTGGTGGGGCTGGATCTGCCCATGACTGACGCGGGTGATCTCGAGATCCTGCCACAGCGCGATGCCATGGACGGTGCGTTCGCCGCGCGACTGGTTCGCCAGTCTGCCCCGGAGCCCTGAATGCGCGCGTGGCACCGCGCGACCCTCGGGCTCGGATTCGCGGTAGTCGCGGGGCTGGCGGTCGCCTGGCTCTGGTTCCCGACCCCGCTTCGGGTCCGGACCACCACCGTGCCGACCCTGCGCGGCGTCCCGCTCGAGCAGGCACTCGACCAGCTCCGAACGGCAGGCCTCCGCGGTCGGCCATCGGGTGAGCTCGACGACCCCCAGGTGGCCCGGGGCAGTGTGGTGTGGAGTCTCCCGGTTGCCGGGACGGTATTGCCCGAGTCGGCCATCGTCCGACTCAATGTGAGTGCCGGGCCACCGAGCGTACTCGTCCCGACACTCGCCGACCTGGACCTCGGCACCGCCGGGTCCGTCCTCGAGGCCGCCGGGCTCCTGACCGGCGCCGTCGACAGTCAGACCACGAACCTGCCCGCCGGGATCGTCCTCAGGAGTCAACCACCACCCGGCAAGGCTGTTCGGGCGGGTGAATCAGTGAACCTTGTTGTCAGTCGTGGACCACGGGACAGGAACCGATGACCCTCCGCATTGCCCCCAGTGTCTTGAGTGCCGATCTCGGTCGACTCGGCGAACAGATCGCCGCCGCCACCGAGGGCGGCGCGGACTGGATGCACGTCGACGTGATGGATGGCCACTTCGTGCCCAATCTCACGTTCGGCGCACCGCTCATCAAGGCGCTCCGGAAGCTCACCGACCTGCCGCTCGATGTCCACCTGATGGTGGATCATCCCGAGGCATACATCGACGAGTACGCCGCCCTCGGCGCCCGGCTGTTCGCCTTCCATCCCGAATCGACGGTGCATGTGCAGCGACACCTCGTGCACATCCGTGAGGCGGGCATGCAGGCCGGACTCGTGCTCAACCCCTCGACGCCCGTCGCCTGGCTGGAGGAGATCATCGACGATCTCGATCTCGTGCTGGTGATGTCCGTCAATCCCGGATTCGGCGGGCAGTCGTACATCCCGGCCTCGACGCGGAAGATCGCCCGCGTCCGCGCCTTGCTCGATGCACACGGTTCGACCGCCCATCTCGAGGTCGACGGCGGGATCACCCCGGCCACGATCGGCGCCGCGCACGCGGCCGGCGCCGACACCTTTGTCGCAGGTACCGCGGTCTTCGGCCAGGCCGATGTTGCGGCTGCCGTCCGCGCGCTCCGGGCGGCGGCCACATGAGACTCCACGCCATCGTGAGCCTCCTGCTGCTCGGCGCCGTCGCGTGCGAGGCAGCACAGAACCCGGTCCGCGTCGGCGACATCGCGCCCGATGCCCGGGTACTCGATCTCGCCACCGGGGACACCATCTCGCTCACCGCTCGCTATGGCGGCGGAGTCACGCTGGTGAACATCTGGGCCACGTGGTGTCTCCCGTGCAAGGAGGAGATCCCGGCGCTCGACTCCCTCTATCGCGCCCTCGGACCGCAGGGACTCCGGATCGCGGCGGTGAGCATCGACACCCGGAAGTCCAGCGAGGTGCGCGACTGGATCGCGCCGTTCGGTGTCGGTTTCGATGTGCTCCAGGATCCGTCGGGCGAGATCCAGCGGATCTACCGGACCACCGGGGTGCCGGAATCGTTCCTGATCGACAAGCGTGGCCGGATCATGCGGATCGTCTATGCCGCCGCCCCGTGGGCCTCGGTGGCAAACCGGCGCATCATCGAGGCACTCCTCGCCGCCAACCCGGAGCAGGGCGAATGAAGCGCCAGGGACTCTGGATCGCCTCGATCGTCGCCGGCTTCATCCTGCTCGGCTGGGGATTGGCGACCTTTGCCCCCCCCCCGGATGGCGTGACCATCGGCAGGACCGCACCCGACTATCGCGCGGTCAGTCTTGCCACCGGTGACACGGTCTCGCTCCGGGATGCCTATCGGGGGCAGGTCACGCTCCTCAATGTCTGGGCCACCTGGTGCGCCCCGTGCCGAGCGGAGATGCCGTCGATGGAACGCACCTATCAGGTGTTCAAGGATCGGGGCTTCCGGATCGCCGCGGTGAGTGTCGATGTCGGCGAGTCCGACAAGGTGCGGGCGTTCCAGCAGGAATTCGGGCTCACCTTCGACATCCTGCACGATGCCAGCGGCCTGATCCAGCAGCGCTACCAGATGATCGGCGTGCCGCAGTCGTTCCTGCTCGACCGGCGCGGCATCGTCCGCTTCGTCTCGCTGGGCGAGGAGCATTGGGACTCCGACACCAACCGCGCGCGCATTGAAGCGCTGCTCGCCGACTAGCTGATGCGCGTCCTCGCGATCGAATCCTCCTGCGACGAGACCTCCGCCGCCATCGTGCACCGCGAGGGCGACGTCGTCACGCTGGAGAGCCTCGCGATCCTCTCCCAGGACATCCATCGGATCTTCGGGGGCGTGGTGCCCGAGCTGGCGTCACGGGCTCACCTCGAGACAATCGGTGCGGTCGTCGAACAGGCCCTTGGCGAGGCGCATGTCGGGATGGCCGGCATCGATGGCCTCGCCGTGACCCGCGGGCCCGGGCTTCTCGGCGCCCTGCTGGTCGGTGTGTCGTGGGGCAAGACCGTGGCATGGCGGGAGCGACTGCCGCTGATCGGCGTGCACCACCTCGAGGGCCACCTCTTCGCGCCGGTGCTCGAGGATCCCTCGGTGGCGCCACCGTTCATTGCCCTGCTGGTGAGTGGCGGGCACACCATGATCCTCGACGTCCCCGCGTGGGGTGAGTATCACCTGATGGGGCACACGCGCGACGATGCGGCGGGCGAGGCGTTCGACAAGGTCGGGACGCTGCTCGGACTCGACTATCCGGCCGGCGCCGGCATCGAGCGGCTGGCCCGGACCGGCGACCCGACGCGCTTCGTCTTCCCACGGCCGCTCCTCGGCTCGCGCGATGACCCGTTCGGCTTCTCGTTCAGCGGCCTCAAGACGGCGGTGCTCCGCGCGGTGCAGCAGGTCGACGACCTCGACGGGGCCAGGGCCGACCTCGCGCGTGGCTTCCAGGATGCCGCAATCGACGTCATGGTGCAGAAGACCCGGAAGGCCGCGGAGGCTGCCGGGCGCGACCTCATCGTACTGGGGGGGGGAGTGGCGTGTAATCGGACCCTGGCCACCGAGATGCGTGCGGCCACCGCGCCCTGGGCGCATGTGGCGGTCGCCTCGCCCCGACTCAACACCGACAACGCCGCGATGATCGGGGCCGCCGGCAGCTGGCGCCTGATGCGTGGTGAGCGCGATGATCACACCCTCGAGCCGAGCGACGCGTTGCCGCTGCCCGGCCTCGTGACCCGGACCGGAGCCGTCGCATGATCACCGTCCAGCCGCTCGAGTTTCACATCGGCCCGCTGCCGATCACCGGCTTCGGCCTCACCATGGCGCTCGCCTTCATCGTCGGCGCGTGGCTGATGGAGCGCGAATCTCGCCGGCTCGGTTTCGCGACCGACTACGTCGCCGACATGATCCTGGGCGCCGTCGTCGGCGGGATCGTCGGGGCCAAGCTCTGGTTCGTGGCGCTCTACGGGGTGGACGCCCTCTTCTCCCGCTCCGGCCTGGTCTTCTACGGCGGCTTCCTCGGTGGCGTCCTCGGCGTGATTCTCGTCGGGTGGGTCAAGCGGGTCCCGATTCGCTGGACGATGCACCTCGTGGCGCCGGCCCTCGCGGCCGGGTATGCCATCGGTCGGGTCGGCTGCTTCGTGGTCGGCGACGACTATGGCCGACCGACCGACCTCCCGTGGGCCGTCGCATTCCCCAACGGCAGCCCCGCGTCGCTCGCCGGCACCATGCAGCGGCTGTTCGGGACGACCTTTCCGGAGGGGACCGATCCGGCCACGCTCGTGGCCGTCCACCCGACTCAGCTCTACGAGGTCGCCATCATGCTGGTGGTGTTTGCGATCCTCTGGCGCTGGCGGCGGCAGGGGGCCGGGACCGGCTGGCTCTTCGGGGCGTACCTGGTCTTCGCGGGCGCCGAGCGGTTCGTGGTCGAGTTCCTCCGGGCCAAGGACGATCGCTTCCTCGGGCCCCTCACCCTGGCCCAAGCCACCGGGATCGTCTCCGTGGTCGTCGGAATGTGGCTCTGGAGCCGGTTTGCCGGGACGGCACCCATCGAACCGGGGGCGTACCTGAGCCGGGGGAAGGCGTCGGCCTGAAGGCCCCGCCCTCACTGGAAATACTCGTACTTGACAGAACACCTAGGACCCCCTAGGTTTTTCCCTAGTCAGTGACGCCAAGCGGCATCGGCGCCACCAGAAAAAGTCCCAGGGCGAAGAAGGGTGAAGCGAACACATTTGTTCGTCTTCGTATACTCAGGGGGCGTCCTGGGACCTCCACGGAGAAGGCCCGTCACAGATCGTGTGGCGGGCCTTTTCGCGTGTGCCCGGCGTTGGCAGCAACAGCGGGACCGGCTATGATGCAGGAGCACGAGCGACCACCCACCCCCGAGGAACTGATGCCCAGCCGCCCAGCCGTCCAGCCGTCCAGCCGTCCGAAGGGCTAGCACCCTCGCCTCCATGACCCTCTTGTTGCTCGCGGCCTGCGGCGACGACTCTGTCCTGCCGGAGCCGGTCGAGAGCGACCGAGCTCCGACGACGTCGGCAAGCCTTCTGACTTGCTCCAAGGGAAACTTCGCGCAATTCTTCGCGCTCTGGGACTGCAGCCAGTCCGTCCAGTTCTACGCGCCACAGGGTCCAGTCCGCACCGCCGACAACCAGTGACGAACGCCAATCCGGTGAACCTCTACGTAACCAGCATCACCGGTACCGGCGGCATCGACACGATGCCGATCCATGACCCAGGGTCCTATCTACTGACGGCACACTTGGGCGCGGGGGACAACACCGGTGTCACATTCAAGTGGACCATCATCTTCAGCAATGCGCTCGGCGACTCGGTCGTCAGCCACTCCGACACCCTGCCACCGTGGGGATCACGGAATCGAACGGTGGTCGTCCCCTCGCCGATCGGCAGCTATACCATCACCGCCCGTGTTCGAGCTGGCCGAGATACGACTGTCGGAAGTGTGACTTCCCACGACTTCGCGGTCTGCCCACGACCGATCGGAAATGACTTGAAGGACAAGACTGACGACGGCGGGAACGGCACCGATGCCGTGGGGCAGTGCTGATGCGGCACGACCTCCGGACCTCCATCCCACTTTGCTTCCGGCGAGGTCTTGTCGCCGCAATGCTGTTGGCAGGCGCGGCATGCACCGGGGAGTCGATCGGGCCGACGCCTCCGGCCGAGCCAACCGGTACTATCCTCGCGTTCCACCCCATCGGGCGCCTCTACCTGATTGATGCCGCAGATCTCATGACATCTGAGTTCTCGCGCTCCCCTGCTCAGCTCCTCTGGGATGGTTCGTCCCTCATGCCCAGTGCCACCCTTGTGATTGGGGGAGCGTATGCCGCAACACGGGAGGCTCGAAGCATCGAGCCTGCCACCGGCATCACGCGAACTCTTCTCCCACTTGGCGACGAGGAAGGCGTACTGTCCGCGAAGGCGTCGCCCGACGGGAACCGGATCGCGCTCAGCGTGTTTGGCCGAGGCGGCGGCAATGCCGACCAACTGCTCCTCCTCGATGTGGCCACCCGACAGGTCAGCGTCCTGTGGACCCGCCCGCCGAACACGTCGGAGGAGATTTCGTTGGTATCACTGCATTGGCTGCCGGACCAGAGTGGACTTGTGGCGCTCGCCGTAGACGGAGCCGGCCCCCCGGACTTCGGGACGGTCAGGATTGCGCGATTCGACTTCGCGTCCGGAGTGCTCAGTTTCCTGCCCCAGTCCGGGACACTCACGCGCACCCCGACACTGGACATCTCGCGTGACGGCCTTACGCTCGGCTACAGCTTCGAGGATGGCCGGATCCGTTTCATTCGACTCGATGGCTCCCCCGCACCGGGCCTTCCCGATAGCATCCACGGCATCTTCCCGACGTTTTCACCTGACGGCCGCCTTCTGGCCTACTCACGGATCGACAACAACTTCCCGGCGAACGAGGAAGGGATCTGGATCCACCGGTTCTCGGACGGCGCCGAGTGGAAGCTCCTCCCCCCAGGTGACCCAGTGACCTGGGTTCTCGACTGGGAGTGACCCCCCACTGGACAACCGCCCTCCGACCCCATAACTTGGTTCCCAGATGGTGACGCCAGCCTGACCGGTGCCACCGGACAAAGTCCCAAGGCGAAGAAGGGTGAAGCGAACAGCCTTGTTCGTCTTCGTATACTCAGGGGGCGTCTTGGGACCTCCACAGAAAAGGCCCGCCACATCGTGGCGGGCCTTTTCGCATCCGGTCCCCGCGACGCTCGCTACTCGCGCGTGGCGACTTCCTCGGCGCTCGACTCGACCACCGTCGCACGCAACCGCTCAACCTCCGCGCGCAGTGCCGCCAGGTCGGCCTCCATCTGTTCGAGCGAGCGCAACACCGCGCCCTCGACGCCGGGACCGGCTGGACGCGGTGCCAGCCCCGGCAACGGCGCACTCGCGGCGCTCGTGCCCGCGACGGCGGGAGCAGCGACCGCGGTCCGTCGCCGGGCGATCCCGAAGATCCAGATGAGCGCCACCAGCGCCAGCGCCACCAGCACCCCCTGCGCCAGCAACGACTCGACCGTCGGATAGATGCCCAATGCGGCGATCCGCGGCCAGCCCGGCAGGACCGTCGTCCCGACCACGCCGCCCGCCTGCAACTCGGCGATCCCCTTCCCCGCGAAGACGAACGCGGTGTAGTAGAGGAACGCGCTGGTGGCACCGAAGAACGGCCGGAGTGGCAGCTTCACGCCGAATCGGTTGATCAGGATATAGACCACCGCGAGCAGGGCGCCACCGACCAGGATCCCGGCAACGACAGGTCCGACGCTGCCGCCGGTCGGGCCGCCCGAGACCAGCAGGGCCTTGTAGAAGAGCACCGTCTCGAACCCCTCGCGATATACCGCCAGGAAGGCGGCAGAGGCGAGCGCGAAGGCCGACCCGCCGGTCACGGCAACCTGGACCCGTTCCTTGACGAACGCCGTCCACTTCTGGACCTCCATCTTCGAGAGCAGCCAGTAGCTCACGTAGAAGAGCACCACCACCGCCACCAGCATCGTGATTGCCTCGAGCACCTCCTGGTGCGCAGGCGAAAGCTGGAACACCGTCTCGAGCAGCACGGCGGTGAGCACCGACAGCGCCACAGCCGCCCCGACCCCGATGTGAATGTCACGCTTCCGGTGACTCGCCCCGATCTTGACCAGGAAGGCGATCAGCGCGCCGATGATCAGGATCGCCTCGAGGCCCTCGCGGAGCATGATCATCAGCGACTGCACGAAGAGATTGAGGGGCGAGGTCTCGTCGGCCACCACCCGCTCGGCGCGTTCGAGGCCGGCATAGAGCTCGCCGGCCACGGCGCCGAGCTCGTCGCGCGTCGCTCCCCCCCCCACGCGAGTGCGGAGGGTCGCGAACGAGGCCTCGAGATCGGTGGCCAGCGCGGGGTTCTTGGCGCGCACCGTCCGTTCGACCTGCTCGAACGCCAGGTAGGCATCGAAGGCGGCGGTGATCGCGGCGTCGTGCTTCCCCTCGCGCGCCAGCTTGCCTGATTCGTCGACGTGCCGGCGCACCGTCGCGAAGATCGCGGCCCGCGCCGCGCCATCATCGGCGTCCATCTGGTAGGAGCGCACCGCCGACACGGTGGCCGGCGTAGCCCCGTCGCCGAGCGCCGCGAGCAGCTGGCTGTCGTTCATCGTCGCGACGGTGCCGAAATCCCGGAGTGCCGCGGGGACATCCCCGGCCGGTTCAGGTTGACGGAGTGTCGACGCGTAGAGGGCAAGGGCCCAACGATCGGCCGCCGGCATCCGGCTCTCGTACGCCGGCATCGCGGTCCCGGCCACCCCGATGGTGATCCGCTGGTAGAAGGCGAGCGGAGTCACATCGGCCAGAGCCAGATGGTCGGTCAGGTCGGCGGGCGCGGGGTCGAGGCCGCGGCCCGCAAGACCATCACCGCGGCCGAGCGTGCCATGGCAGGAGGCGCACTGCGCCTGGTACAGTTCGGCGCCGCGCGCGAGGCTGGGGGTCCGGATGGGGATCTCGACCAGGGCGATGCCGAGGGAGCCACTCAAGTGTGTGGTCAATCGCTTGACCGCCGCATCGATCGAATCGGGCGACGCGGTACCGCTCACGAAGGCGAGCGCCGCGTCGAGATGCACCAGCGCCGAATCGACGACCGCGTTCGGCAGCAACGCCGCCGCTCGCCGAGCCTCGGTCAGGAACAACCGGGCTTCGTCGACCTCGGCAGGCATCACCACCCGACCATCGACCACACCGATGCGGTATTCCTGCGCCGCCAGTTCGGCCGAGGCCGCGATCCGCCGTGCAGTCGCGACGGAATCCGGGCCGGGAGCCGGACTGAACACTGTGAGGAGGAACGCCGCCTGAACGAGAATCATTCTCAATCGCTTTTTCGAGGACGAGAAATGATAGCGCTCGGAGGATCAAGGATCAAGGACGAACGGATCCTTCATCCGTCAGCCTTCGAGGATCGCCACCGCCGCCGCGACATCGCGCGAATGGGAGATCGACAGGTGGATCGTGACGCGGTGGGGTGCCAGCAGCAGGGCGGCGCGACCGGCCAGCACGACCTCGGGGCGACCGTCGGGGAGGCGGCGGACGCCGATCTCCCGCCAGCCGACTGGCCGACTGCCCGGGAGGATCTGGAGCGCCTTGTAGACCGCCTCCTTCGCCGCAAGGCGGGCAGCGAACGCCGGCGCCGGGTCTCCCAGTGACTCCACGTAGGCGCGTTCCACCTCGGTCAACGTCCGCGCCTTGATCCGGTCGCCGAGCCGAGCGAGCAGGTCGCGGGCCCGGGGCACCTCGACCACGTCGAGTCCGAGGCCGACTATGGCCATGGCAGGCTCCAGAACGCCTGGCCGATCGGATCGAACCATGCCGGCGCGGGGAGCCAGCCGCCGAGCCACGCCGCGAGGAGCGTCACCAACGGGATCGTGACCCCAGCGGCGATGAGGAGCGGCCGCCACGGGCGTCGCCAGTGCCGGACCCCCGACGCCACCCGGTTCCAACGATCCTGCTCTCGACGGGCGACCGCCTGCGCTCGGTCCCAGGCAGCCTCGAGTGCGGCGCCGCGCACGCGGTCGGTTGCCGCACCCGGCGCCAGCCCTTCCAGTCGTTCGAGCTCGATCCCTTCGGCCGTGAGCTGTTCGATCAGCCGTGCCCGCGCCGCCTCATCCGGCAGCAATGCCGCGAGCGTGGGCTTCGGCATCCGGGAGTGCAACGCTGCGTTCTGCAGTTGGCCCGTGGCGGTCGCGAGGAGGCTTTCCGCGAGGGTGACTGACGCCGCATGCCAGGCCGCGACCCATTCCCCGCCAGCGGGCTCGCCGGCCGAGACGAGCCGGTCGACCAGCGCGAGACGGACCCGTTCGTCACCCGCGTTTCGTCCCGGTGCGCCGAGGCGCCCGAGGGCCGGAGCCAGGCTCATGGCGTCCCTCGGGGCCAGTGTGACGGCGGACCATCGCTCAAGGCGAGCACCGCCGTTCGGCCGGTGCGACGCTGATACGCGGCGGCGAATGCCGGGAGTGGCTCGGCGGAGAACGCCTCGCGCGGGAGTCCGGTGGCCGAGATCAGCCGTTCGATGGCGGCCGCATCACCCTCGACCTCGAGCAGGACATCCATCTCGGGATACCACTCGATCCGGGCTGCACCGCCATCCAGCTGCCACACCTCGACATGCCGATCGATCACTTCCGTCACCTGGTAGCCCAACGCATCGATGATGGCGCCGATCCGCTCACCGGGTGCAAGGACGGCCTCGTGCTCCAGTCGTGCCTTGTAGCCGTCATGGGTGTGGGTCGGCCCCTTCCACGCCACGACCTCCGTCGGCGTGCCCTCGAGCGGCATCCGATGCCGCACACGGAGGACCTGATCCTGCTCGGCGAGCTCCCCCCCCCGATCATGGCGACGATCCTGGAGTCGCCCGGCGAAGGTGCAGGTGGCACCGTGCCGCCGCAATGCCGCACGCACCGCATCGGGATCGTCGACGCGGGCCTTCAATTCGAGTTCGAGCACAGGATGGCCTCCAGGACCGCATCGGTCGGCTCGAGGGTCCCGAAGGTGGCATGGGCCCCGGCGGCGCGCAGCTCGTCCACGGCATACGACCCGGTGGCGACGGCGACGGCCCGCGCGCCGATCCCGGCGCCGCAGGTGACATCCGCCGGCGTGTCCCCGATGATCACCACCCGGTGACCGACCGGGGTGTGCCCCAGCAGCGCGGTGGCACGGTCGACGGCGACGGGCGGCAGCTCCGGCCGGTGTTCGCTGTCGCTGCCGTAGGCACCGAGGCGAAACCGATCGAAGGCAATGCCGGCCGCACCGAGCTTGAGCCGGGCGCCCGGCTCGACGTTGCCGGTGAGCAGGCCGAGGCAGACGTGCGGCATCGCCTCGAGCGCGTCGAGGAGCGCGGGCACCCCCGGGCAGACTCCGACCAGGTGGGCGCGCTCGGCCAGTTCGACATGCAGGTGCACGAGGTAGCGTTCGATCAGCGCCGACGTGGCTGCATCGGAGGCCCGGTCGGGGAAGCCGGCCGCCACATGCAGCTCGCGCACGATCTGTCGATCCGTCTTGCCATCGAAGCGCACCAGTTCGAAGAATTCGGTCGAGGCGTACTCGCTCGCGAAGGCGGCCTCGATGGCTCGGCGGCCCGCCTGCGCGCTCGAGAGCAGTGTCCCATCGATATCGAACAGGACGAGCGTGGTGTCGGGCGCGGTCATGTGAGCCGACGGACCGCGACGAGGAGCGGTCGGAGTGAGGCCGCGCGCGTGTCGGGACCCCAACGCTCGCGGACCACCCGACCTGCGGCGACCGCTGCATGCACCAGCATCCCGTCGGCATCGGCGATTGCGACATGATCGATCCGGTCACTCCCGGCACTCCGGAAGAAGAGCAGGTCACCCGGCGCGATGGTCTCCGGGGTGCATGCGAGCCCCAGCGCTGCCTGGCCCGCTGCATTCCGTGGCAACGGCACCCCCCGCGCGAGGAACGTGGTCTGCACCAGGCCGCTGCAATCGATCCCGCCCCGCGTGAGGCCGCCCCAGAGATACGGCGCCTCGCCGAAGGCTTGCCACGCCCAGGCGGCCGGCGTGGTCGCCTGCGCGGCCGCGATCGCGTCGGCCATCGTCGCGAAGGTGCCGCCGACCACGTCGGCGGTGCGTCCATCCGGCAGCCGGACCCGGTCGGTGCCCTCGCGCTGCACCCTGGCGCGATGGGGCACCGCGCACGACCCGGACCCGACCACGACTGTCCCCCCCCCGGACCATGCGGCGGTGACCAGCCAGGCGTCGTGACGGTGGCGGTCCACCGGGAGGACATACCCGCGGTGCACCCAGCCGTCCACGCCGTCGAGGGAGGTCCGGATGCGGAAGAAGGCATCCTGCTGTTCGCGGATCTCGGCCCCTTCACCCAGCAGAAGCTGGGTCACCTGCTCGCTCCGCAGTCCGGGCGCGGCGAGGACCGGCGTGACCATCGATGTGCCCAGCAGGTGCGTCACGCCGGCGTGGCCTTGGCCGAACATTCCCGGCAGACGGTGACGCCACGGATGGTGCAGACGAGACAGACGAAGGTGCCACAGACGTCACACGGATAGCCTTCGGAGGCGCGCTCCTCCCGTCCGCAACTGCGGCAGAGCATGGCATCGCGCTCGACGAGCTCGGGACGATTGGTGGCAGCCATCAGTTCGGTATCGCGTATCGCTTGATCTTGGCGATGAGTGTGGCCCGGGAGATGCCAAGTTCCTCTGCTGCCCGGGTCCGGTTGCCCCCGTGGTGCTTGAGGGTCCGTTCAATATGCATCCGTTCGACCTCGGCCATCGTGAGCGGGGTGTGGCGCCGATCGAAGGGGCCGGATCGATCACGAAACTCGCCTGGCAGGTGCTCGACCCCGATGGCTGGGCGCCCTCTTGCCAGCAGACACGCCCGCTCCAGCACGTGGCGCACCTCAAGGAAGTTACCTGGCCACGGGTGGGCCACCAACCGCTCCAGGGCGCTGTCCCCCAGGATCATGGGGGCTCCGGGCACGCCACGCGCCGCCAGCCGAAGGATTCGTTGCATCGCGACGGCCTGCGCCTCGGGGGACAGCTCCCGGAGCGGCGGTACGGCCAACCGGCCGGGCTTGATCCGGAAGAAGAGTCCTGAGTCGAGCAGCCCGGCGGTCGCGAGCTCACCGATCGGGGAGTTGGCCGTGAAGATCATCCTGACATCGACCGGGATCTCGCGAACCCCGCCGAGTCGCCGAACGGCCCGGTGTTCGAGCGCCTCAGCCAACCGCGCCTGGACCGGGAGTGGCGTCTGCCCGATCTCGCGCAACAACAGCGTCCCCTGGTCGGCGACCTGGATCAGGCCGGGTCGGAGCGGACGGCTCGCTGTGGCCTCACTCTCGACTCCGAACAGCGTCGCTTCCAGCGCCTGCGCATCGGTGCTGGTCGCCGTGGCCTCGATGAACGCCTCACCACGCCGGGGCGAGTGCTCATGAATCAGTCGGGCCACCTCCGCTCGTCCACTGCCCGTCTCCCCTTCGATCACGAGGGCCATGCGGTCGGATTGTGCCAGCGTGATGGCCTGTTCGCGAAGCCGACGCATCGCGGGTGCATCGCCCAGGATGTCGAGCAACGTATCGGATTGTGACTGGCCGATCAGCGCCTGGTTCACCCGTCGCAGCCGGACCTTCTCGGCCGCGCGTGTCGCCGCGGCCAGCAGATGGGCCAGATCGACCGGCTTGAGCAGGAAGGTCTCGGCGCCGAGGGTCATCGCCCGGACGGCTGTCGGGAGATGGTCGTCGCCGGTCAGGACAATCACCGCGGTGTTGCTCGAGTCGAGCGCGTCGAGGACCTCGAGGCCGTCCATCCCTGGCAGGTGCATGTCCACCAGGACCACATCGCTCCGGACCCGGTTGAACGTGGCAAGCCCCGCCTCCCCGGCCAGTTCCCGGTGGACATCCCACCCCTCGTGCTCGAAGGCGGAGCCGAGCACCTGGAGCAGGGCGATGTCGTCGTCGATGATCAGGATCGAGTTGGCCATGAGCTCCAGCAGCGTGGGGAGCGGGTTGCGTCCAGCCCGGAATCTAAGACCGCCTCCACGAAGTGCCGCGGCACCGCTCAGGAGGGAGGCATCATGACCGAGATGGCGCCGGGGAGCACGGTGGCGGTGAACGGAGTCTCGCCACCCGGGTCGCCGTCGAGCTGCACCACCTGCTCCGCGCCCTCGGCCACCTCGACCCGCACCTCGGTGCCGCGGGCATGGGCGACGAAGACATCCTTGCCGTAGGTCCCGCCGCGCTCGGTCAGCAGGTCCCAGATCGCCCGCATGCTCTGGCCGATCGTGTCGGCGCCCAGCGCGATGACATCGAGCAGGCCATCGGTCGGGGAGATGCCCTGGCCCAGCTTGATGATCGGCGGGATCACCTCGCCGCAGTTGGCCACCAGCAGCATGGCGGCGTCGACCTGGAGTGGCTCGCCGTCGACCGTGACATGGAAGGGCACGTTCCGGATCTCGGGAAGGATGCGGATCATCGTCGCGATGTAGGCCATCATGCCCCAGCGATGCTTCTGTGCGGAGGCGGTCTCCGTCATCACCCGGGCATCCGCCCCCGCGCCGGCCGCAACGGCGAAGTACTGGTCTTCCCCCCCCCGCATGATGTGCCCGAGGTCGAGCGGGGCGGCACGTCCCGCGACCAGCGCCTCGGCGGCGCGCAGCGGGTTGAACGGGATCCGGAGGTTGCCGGCCAGCAGGTTGCCGGTCCCGCCGGGGAGCAGGCCGAGTGCCACGCCGGTGCCGACCAGTGCGCCGGCGGCCTGCATCGTGGTCCCGTCGCCGCCAAGCACCGCAACCACGTCCACCCCCTGCTCCACGCCGTAGGCGGCCAACCGTCGGGCGTCCCCGGAGCCGCCAGTCGCCAGCACTTCGAGTGACCAGCCCGCCCCGCGGAGCACCCGCTCGATTCCCCGGACCGTCTGGGCCTCGGTGCGCGCGGCGTTCGGGTTCGCGATCAGGATCGCACGCGCCACTCAGTATTCCTTTTCCCAGAGGAGGTCCGCGCCGAGTTGATAGCGGCGCGCCACGCTGCTGAAGGCCTCGCTCAGGCGGTTGGTGACGCAGGTCTGCACCGGCTCGGCCGAGGCCTGCACCCGCCACTCCCGCGCGAACCGGTATTCGAGCGACGCACCGAAGTTCCGCGCGGAGATCTGGCCGGCATCGTCGCCCCCGAGGCAGAAGCCGGCATTCGCCGTCACGAACCACTTCTCGCCGAGCTGCTTGCCGATCGCCAGTCGATTGAAGCTGGCCCCCGAAGTGGTGCCCAGCGGCAGTTCGGCGGAGAACTGGAAGAGATCGAGGCCGAATTGCTGGCCGAGGGCGCGGCCAGTCTCCCCGGCGAGGAGCCCGACGGCCGACTGCAACGCCAGACGATCGGACCCGCTCCCGAGTTGGGAGGACGGGCGCCCGAAGATCAGGTAGGAGATGATCTCGACCTGGGGCAGCTGGGAATTGGCCACGCTCAGCTCGACCTTCGGGACCTGGATGGTGCCGGTGATGCGTGCGATCACCGGGAGTTCGTCCCCCCCCTCGGTTCGGGCGAGGTGCTGGGCCTGGAGGTCGATCGAGGCGTTCAGGTCCGGCGTCCCGAAGAATCGCACCGTCCCGCGCTGGACATCGAAGTCGGTGGTCAGGAACCCGCCGAGCCGGAGGGTGTAGCGACCCCGGGGGGTCGACAGGTCACCATTCACCAGGTATTGGCTGCCGGTCTTCCGGACCGTGACGGCCCCTTCCATCTGGATGTCCGCATCCTCCGACAGCAACCGGACATTGGTCCCGAGCTGGAAGCGCATGTTGTCGACGCGCAGGGAATCGAGGAATCGGTTCTGGAACGCCACACCGAGTCGCTGCTGCTTCAGCTCCTCGAGATCGACCAGGTTCGCGTAGGCCGGATCCTCGAGCTTGATCACATCCTTGCTGATGAGATCGGTGAAGTAGAGGGTGCTGTTGTCGAGCTGGATCGTGTTCCCGCTCAGCACGGGATTGGTGAGCGGACCGGTGAGGTGGGCCACGCCCGTCGGCCGGAGGACCAGGAAATCCGGGACATCCATCGCGAGGAAGCCCCGCGAGTCGAAGGTGAGGTTGAGTCGCGGGTCGCTCAGGTCGGCGAAGCGCACATGGCCCCCGACGAGCAGGTCGCCCTCACCGGAGCTCAACAGGAGCGAATCGATC
Source organism: Gemmatimonadales bacterium (assembly GCA_035703525.1). Taxonomy (GTDB): domain Bacteria; phylum Gemmatimonadota; class Gemmatimonadetes; order Gemmatimonadales; family GWC2-71-9; genus Palsa-1233. The sequence continues at coordinate 40,589 of DASSYA010000026.1, forward strand.
ACCATGGAATCGCCGACGAATCGGGCCCGGCCGAAGATCGGGCCGTATCGTACGCCGAGGCTGGGCAAGGTCATCCGTCCCTCGACGATCTCGAGACTGCCCGCAAGGGCCGGAGCCTCCCAGGTGCCGCCGACCTGCAGGTCAAGGGAGACTGCGCCACGCGTGTCCCGGAGCGCGGGCGTCAACGCCTGGAGGATCGCGAGGTCGGCGGAGTCGGCATAGGCATGGATCTCGATCGGGCCCGGCAGTCGCCGCTCCTCACGGCTGGCAAGTGCGAGGTCGAACGGCAGGGACGCATCGACCTCGAGCACAGGGGAACCGGTCTTCCAGAAGGTGATGTTCGACCGGAGCAGTTCGTCCCGGTAGTCGAACACGGCGCGCGCGAGCGGTGGCTGCACGTCGCGGAAGATCGGTCCCGTCACCATCGCGTTGCCACGGAGTCGGGGCGATGAGCGTGATCCCGAGAGCCGCGCATCGATCGAGGCGACCCCACGCACTTCCGTGGTGTCGCGCTGCGCCAGCGCGTAGAGGTCGGCCAGGTCGACCCCCACGGCCGAGAGATCCAGTTCACCGTCGCCACGCCCGGGGATCGACCCGGAGAGCTCGATCGTCCCACTGCCATCGATCGTGATCACGCGCAGGGTGTCGGTCAGCCGGATCATCTCGTCGGTGACCGTCGCCCGCACCGGTGCGGCAAGGGTCCAGGTCTGATGCGGCAGGCCCAGCCGCAGCGAATCGATCCCGATGATCCGGGTCGGGCCCTCGAGTCGGCGCCAACCACCCACGGCGAGCATCGCGCTCGGCAGGTCACCGGTCGCGGAGACGGTGAGCGAGTCGCTTGTTCCACCGACGTCGACCGTGAGTCGTCGTGCCCGCACGTCGTTGTGCTCGACCGAGTCGATGGTTGCCGTGAGCTGCAATCCACGCACGCTCAGGGAGTCGGTCGAGAGCTGGGCCGTGACACCAGTGACCGACCACGCATCGAGCACGAGATTCTCCGCGTCGAGGTGCCCGGAGATCGCGGGATGCTCCAGGGAACCGACGACCGTGAACTCGCCACGCACCGTGCCATCGAATGGGCGCGGCGTGACGCTGTCCCGGGTCAGGCCGAGGGTCGCGCGTGCCAACGAATCGAAGGCCGTGAGCCGCCGTGCCTGGGCCGTGATCGTGAGGGCCCCGCGGTCCTGCTCCGTCCAGCCGAGTGTCCCGTCCGCCCTGACCTCGCCGTCGGGCCATCGCACATCGGTGTCCGTGAAGGAGATCAGCCGCCCATCGCTCCGGACCAGGCCGCGTGCCTCGTCGATCGTCGCACCACCGATCCGGGACTGCCCGAGGTCGAGGGTCACGACACCGCGCGGCTTGACCAGCGAATCGAGGACGCCCCGCACCACGATCCTGCCGTTGAGCGCGGTCGAGGTCCCCTGCCCGAGCATCGCATCCACGTCGAAGCGCCGGAGCACCAGCGACAACGAATCCGCGGCATAGTGAGGTGCATCGAGCGAGACGACTCCATCGGCCTCGACGGCGCCAAACTCTCCCGAGACATCGGCGGTGAGGGACAAGGAGTCGAGGCGCCCAGCCGCCCGGACCGTCCCCGTCAATGCACCGCGTGGACTCAGGGCCGGATACCCCGAGCGAAGTCCATCGAACGAAAGCGGATCGAAACGGGCATCGAGTTCGAGGCCCAGCACGGGACGGCGCGTATCGAGCCGGACCATGCCGATCATCCGGCTCAGCGCCCCGTTCGGTGCCTCATGCTCGGTGACCCCACGGAACGTGGCATCGTCCCACGCCCCATCGAGCTGCCCGCGGAGGGTCAGGGTGCCGGGCAGCGCGACCGCCGGCACCAGGTGGCGGACCGTCGCGAGGTCGAGCGTGGTCTGCTGCAGTCGCAGCGCATCGAAGACGGCCCCCGATGCCCCACCGAACCGCACCGCCCCATCGAAGACGAGGCGCGAGGTCGGGCGGCCCGCGGCGAGTGCGTCGACGAAATCCAGCGTGCCGCTGGTGCGGATCCGTGCGCGGTAGCCGTCGGCCCGCAACCGGCCGCTGAGCGTGCCATCGAACGGCAGGGTGTCGAGATACGGTCGCACGATGGCCAGGGGCACCGCACTCAAGGTCAGGTCCAGATCCCGGATCCCGAAACCCTGGTCATCGTCGACCATCGCCGTCAGTCGGCCGCGAGCCCGACTCGTGCCGTCGCCCAGGACCAGTGGGTCGAGGCGGAAATCCGTGTGGCGCGGCCCGGTCGAATGGGCCACCACCGTCCCGGCCCCCGTCCAGTCGGGGAAGTCGGGCTGGACCCAGCGCAGGTCCCGGAGCGCCACGGTGTCGGCCGCGAGGGTGAAGTCGAACTCCATGGCGCTGGTGGGCCACCGGACCGTCCCCCCCCCAGAAAGCACGGTGCCGGGAAGTGCGGCCCGATCGAGCGTGAAGCGGAGGGAGTCGCCCTGCTGCTCGAGCTGCCCGCGCGCCGCCACGATCGTGACCGCCGGCTCGCTCAGGGTGGCCGCAAAGCGGTCGAATTCCACGCGCAGGGGGTCGTCGGCGGGTGTCGAGACCCGGATCAGCGGGAACGAGCCGTCGAGATGGGTGAGCCGCCGGACCCGGACCAGCCCGTCCGGGCTCGCGAGCACTTCCGGCCTGGCGGGCACGGCGCCATGCCGCGAGATCGGTACCGGCGGGGGGACGGGGTCGGTCGGCGCATCCACCCGGATGGTCGCCGCCGTGGCCTGCACGTCGTGCAATTCGATCCGCGGGGGTGCCCCCCCCCCTGAACCATGCCCGCTCCGGAAGATCTCCTGGTAGTTCCAGCGGTCCCGACGGAGTCGCACCAGATGGATATCGAGGCCATCGGCCCGGACGTTGCGGAGGATGATCCGACCCGCGAGCAATTCGGGCAGGAGGTAGCGAAGTTCCAGGCGACGGGCGGACGCGAAGCGGGTACCGGTGGAGTCCCGCACCACGAGATCCTCGAGCACGAGGTGGTTGACGAGATTCCCGTGCATCGCCCCGATCTCGAGCCGGCCCGCGATCTGTCCGGTCAGCCAGTCCCCGGCACTCCGGGCCAGCAGGGCGCGACCGGGGGGGGAATACATCAGCGCCAGCAAGGTGCCCGCCACCGTCGCGAGCAGCACCAATGGCGGTCCCACGGACCAGGCCAGCACACGGCGGACAAGGCGTCGCCACCGCATCAGAACGCGTGCCCGATCGAGAAATTGAGGTTCCAGCGCTTCAGGCGTTGACCGGTGAACCGTTCCTGCACCTGGATGAGATCGCCCGCCTCCGTTGCACTGTAGACCGGTCCCGATTCGAGTCGGTAATTGTTCCACGCCACATCGAGTCGGATCGGCCCGACCGGCGATGCCACCCGCAGGCCGACCCCGGGCGTGATCCGGAGCATCGCCGGCGTCCCGCCGTTCCAGAGCGCCCCGGCATCCACGAACGCCCCGAGTCGGAATCGGTCGCCCAGGAACGGCGTCGGGAAGCGCAACTCGACATTCGCCACCCCCAGTCGATTGCCGCCGGTCGCCGCCGACCGTACTTCCGACACCTTGGCCGGATCGATGGTTCCGTCACCCGTGAGGGCACTGCGGGGAACGACATAGACCTGCGGACCGAGCTCGTTCCGCCCGAAACCCCGGACATCATTGGCACCGCCGAGATAGAAACGCTGCTCGGGCGGCACGAAGTTGGCCCGACCACTCTCGAAGTCGATCTTCGGTGCCACCACCGCGCCCGCCTTGGCATGCAGGGCAAGGACCACCCGGCGGGACACCGGGAGGTACTTCGACCCCTCGGCCACCACCCGCACGAACTCGGTCAGGTCGGACGAACCGAGGTAGCGGGACGAGATGGTCAGGTCCGCGGTCAGGACCGAACCCCGCGTCGGATTGAGCAGGTTGTTGACCCGGCTCCGCGTGGCGTTGGCACTCAGCGTGACGAGTACTCGACGCTGGCGAAGCTGTGCGACATCCGCGATGGCACAGGCGTTGAAGAACTGGCAGAACACGACGTCATTCGCCTCGGTCTGCCCGAACGAGACCCGATAGCCGAAGGTCAGCGGGATCCGGGCTGCCGTCTCGCGAGTGAGCGAGATGCCGGCTCCGACTTCCTCCCGCAGGTACACCATGTACTCGGACCGACGCTCGCTGAACAGGGACAGGGCGAGCGTGTTGTCAGGCGAGAGGAAGCCCGGCCGACGGAGCGTCACGTCGAGGCCGTAGTTCACCAGTCGCGAGCCGATCGAGTCTGCGGCGAGGGACGAGCAGACGGAACGCTCGAGGCCGAGCCCGAAGGGGGCGCCCACCCCGAGCTTCGAGATGCGACCGGACACGTCAACCACACGACCGTTCCCGAGGAAATTGCGCGCCGTCCACCCGGCCCCGAGTCGGAAGCAGTCGTTCGTCGCGTAGCCGGCGAGCGCACGGGCGCGATGCGTCTTGCCCTCGACCACCGAGACGAGGATCGGGACGACCGGGTCTCCCTCATGAAAGCGGCTCGTGTCGATCCCGACCGTCGCGCCACGGAAGAGTTCGGACTGGTAGAGCGCGCGCTGTGAACGGTAGAGATCATCAAGGCGGTACGATTCGCCGGACCGGGCCGTCACCAGCGAGGCGATGAACGCGGTGTCGATCTCGGTCGCACCGGTGACCGTCACCTCACCGAAGACCGCCGGAGTGCCGGGCGTGACGATCAGCTGCACGGCCGCCGTTCGCGCTACGGGATCCGTCGTCGACGCCGTGTCGACGGTCGCGGTCGGATAGCCATCGTTCCTGAGCCGGAGGGCCAGGGTATCCATCGTGCTGTTGAGGATGTACCGATTGAAGACGTCCCCGACCTCGAGCGGCAGGTCCCGGATCAGCGCGCGCCGGTTGACCGCCTGGTCCAGTCCCGTGACCTCCAGGCTGGCAACCCGGACCGGTCGACCCTCGGTGATCCGGAACGTGGCGCGCACACCATCCTCGGACCGGATGACCGTCGTATCAACGGTCACATCGGGGAATCCGCTGTACTTGTAGAACACCTCGAGCCCGAGCACGTCCCGCCGGAACTGGTACTCCCCGAATCGGCGCTTCTCGCCGAAGCCGAGTTGCCGGATCACCGGCGTCCGGACCAGCCAACTCGAGTTGGTGGTCGCCACGCGGCTCGCGAGCGTGACATCGTCGTAGTAGGAATTCCCCTCGAAGGAGAGACCGCGGACCGTCAACTCCTCGGACTGCCCCGCGAGAGGGCCGACCAGGCAGGCGAGGAGCGAGAGGAGCACGATTGACCGCATCTCCTAAATCTGGTTACTTGAAGGGGTTACGCCAACCTGCTCCCGCCGGAGAGCCACCGACCCGATGATCCATGCCCGCTCGTTTCGCCGCCTCGTCCCCGCCCTGACCGTCCTGTTCGTCATCTCGCCGCTTTCCGGGCAATCGCTGGGCGCTCGCCTGAATGCCCGTCTGGACGGCCCGGGCCTCGACCGTCATCTCTGGGGTGTCGCCGTCACCGATCTGGACGGCAACCTCCTGTTCGGGCGGAACGCGGACCGGCTCTTCGTCCCGGCCAGCAACACCAAGCTCGTCGTCACGGCTACCGCGGCGGCGCTCCTCGGTCCGGATTTCACGGTCAATACCTCGATCTACGGCACCGGCCCGGTCGAAGGCGGTGAACTTCGGGGTGATCTGGTCCTGTACGGCCGGGGCGATCCGACCTTCAGCCTCCGCTGCTACAACACCGACGACCAGTCCCCGGGGGCCTGCGACGCCGATCCCTCCGCGAAGCTTCGCGACCTCGCCCGCCAATTGCGCGAACGCGGCGTCCGCCGGATCGCTGGCGACCTGGTCGGCGACGGCTCCTACTTCGACGCCGAAACGATTCATCCCGGCTGGGAGCAGTACGACCTCAATTGGTGGTACGCCGCTCCCGTGTCGGGACTCGGTTTCAATGACAACGCGATCGACATCACCATCGATCGCGCCGACTCGGTCGGGCGGCAGCCGGGCATCGGGATCTTTCCCGACGTCGGTTACGCCACGATCGAGAACCGCGCCGTCATCGGGGTGGAGGGCTCGCGCAAGGACTTCGACATCCTCCGCGAGCCGAACACGACCCGCTATGTCGCAACCGGGGTGGTACCGTCGGGTGCCGCGAGGCAGACCGAGCATGCAGCCGTGGGTGATCCCAATCTCTTTGCCGCCGACGCACTCCGCGACGCCCTGCGCGATGAAGGGATCGTGGTCCTCGGCCGGGTGCAGTCGACCGTGGATCCGTTCGATTTCGCACTCGCCCGCGGGACGCCTGCCCTCGCGGAGGTCACGTCGCGACCGCTGCGTGACTGGCTGTTCCCGATCCTCAACACGTCGCAGAACTGGTTCGCCGAAATGCTGCTCAAGCAACTCGGCCGGCAACGTGGCGGTGGCGGCTCCTGGCATGACGGGCTCGAGGTGGAACGTCGCTTCCTGATCGACAGTGTCGGGATCGACAGCACTGCCTTTGCGCTCGTCGATGGCTCCGGTCTCGCCTCGAACAACCTGATTGCCCCCCGGGCGTTCACGCAGTTGCTCGCCTTCATGCGTCGGCATCCGAATTACGAGGCCTTCGCCGCAGGCCTGCCACGGAGCGGTGAATCGGGGTCGCTCCGGCGGCGGTTCGTCGGCACACCCCTCGAGGGTCGTGTCGTGGCCAAGACGGGCACGATCTCCCGGGTGAACACCCTCAGTGGCTATGTCGAACGCGCGGATGGCCGGGTCCTCGTCTTCTCGGTGCAGGCGAATCACCATACCCTGAGCTCGAGTCGGATGATCGACGCCATCGATGCGGTGGTCGGGGAGCTGGCATCCCCCTGAGTCGGACCGTGTCGGACTACCTTTCGGGCCTATGATGACCACCGACCTGCCCCTGCACGTCGCCATCGTCGGCGCCGGGCCGTCCGGATTCTACGCGGCCGAGGCATTGCTCAAGGCACTGCCCGAGACCCGCATCGACCTGATCGACCGCCTCCCTACCCCGTACGGGCTCGTCCGGGGCGGGGTGGCGCCAGATCACCCGAAGATCAAGTCGGTCACCAAGGTCTTCGATCGCATCGCCGCCCACCCGACCGTGCGCTACCTCGGCAATGTGGAGGTGGGACGTGACACCACGCCCGGCGAATTGTGCGCCCACTATGACGCGGTGATCTACGCGGTCGGCGCGCGCACCGACCGTCGCCTCAACATTCCCGGCGAGGACCTCCCCGGCAGTCATGCCGCCACCGAGCTGGTCGGCTGGTACAACGGACATCCGGATTATCGTGGCGCGAAGTTCGACCTCGGGCAGACGAGCGCAGCGGTCATCGGGCTTGGCAACGTCGCGATGGACGTGACGCGAATCCTGTCGCGCCGACCGGACGAACTCACCACGACCGACATCGCCGAGCATGCAGCACGCGCGCTCGCCGCCTCGAAGGTGCACACGGTGCACGTGATCGGCCGACGGGGTCCGGTGCAGGCCACCTTCACGACGCCCGAGCTCCGGGAGCTCGGGGAGCTGCCGGGGGTGGATGTTGTGGTCGACCCGACCGATCTCGAGCTCGATCCTGTCAGCCTGGTCCGGCTCGAGAGTGGCGAGGACCGCACGCTCCAGAAAAACTTCGACGTGCTCCGCGGCTGGGCGATGCGCGAGCCGACCGGCGCACCGCGCCGCATCGTCTTCCACTTCAACGCATCGCCCGTCGCGCTCCTCGGACCCGACCGCGTCTCCGGTATCACCCTGGTGCGGAACCATCTCGTCGCGGATCGTCGCGGCGACGTCCGGGCCGAACCCACGGGAGAGATGGTCGAGATTCCGGTCGGCCTGGTCTTTCGGTCGGTCGGGTACCGCGGCACAGCGATTCCGGGCCTCCCCTTCGATCCCAAGCGCGGGGTCGTGCCGAACCAGCATGGCAAGATCGTCGAGCATGAGGGCAGCAGTACCATGGTCCCCGGGCTCTATACCTGTGGCTGGATCAAGCGTGGGCCCTCGGGCGTGATCGGCACCAACAAGTCCTGCGCGGCGGAAACCGTCGAAGGCCTCCTCGCGGACGCCATGGCCGGCCGCATCCCGCTCGCACCCCACCGCGAGGCGGACCTGCTGTCGCAACTGCGGCAACGCGACGTGGCGGTGACGGAATGGACCGACTGGCAGCGGCTCGACGCCCTCGAGATCGAACGTGGCGCTGCACGTGGCAAGCCGCGCGAGAAGTTCACCGCCATCCACGAGATGCTCGGCGCGATTCGGTGACCTCCCCCGCCCCGGGTCGGCGGGCCTATCTTGGATCATGGCAACGAAGATCTACACCCGCACCGGTGACGCCGGCGACACCGCCCTGTTCGGCGGCGGTCGTGTGCCCAAGAACCATCCCCGCGTGCGAGCGTATGGCGATGTCGACGAGCTCAACTCATCACTCGGGGTGGTCCGGGCCACGTCGCCGACCGATTTCCTCGATCCGTTGTTCGAGCAGATCCAGCGCGACCTCTTCGCCATCGGCGGCCACCTCGCGACGCCGCATCCGGATAAGGTGCGCGCCGCACTCGAGCGTGCCGAACTCTCCGCGGATCGCATCGTCGCCTTCGAGCGGGTGATTGACGAATCGACCGACGAACTGGAACCGCTCCGGAAGTTCATCCTGCCGGGGGGATCGCCCAAGGCCGCGGCCCTCCACATGTCGCGAACCATCTGTCGACGCGCCGAGCGACACGTCGTGGCACTCGCCGCGACCGACGAGGTGCCCGACCTCTTCCTGACCTATCTCAATCGGCTCTCGGATCTGCTCTTCACCCTGGCCCGGCTCGCGAACCATCGGGCCGGCATGGGCGACGTGACATGGTGACCGAGTGGCTGGTCCACCATGCTGGCGGTGAATATCCCCTGATTGTCTCGCCCGGCGCGCACAGCGACCTCGGGGCACCGATCGCTGTCAACGCACCGGGGCGTCGCCTCGTCGTGATCGCCGACGAGACCGTGGCGGGGCACTATCCCGATGTCCTCCCCGGTGCACTCCACCTCACCTTCCCGGCGGGCGAGGCGCACAAGACCCGCGAGACCTGGGGCACGCTCACCGATGCCCTGCTCGCAGCCGGTGTCGACCGCCACGCCGTGATCGTGGGCTTTGGGGGAGGCGTGACAACCGACCTCGCCGGCTTCGTCGCGGCCACCTATCTCCGGGGGATTCCCTGGATCGCGGTCCCGACCACCACGCTCGCCATGTGCGACGCAGCGATTGGTGGCAAGACCGGGGTCGACACCTCGCTCGGCAAGAACCTCGTCGGAGCGTTCCACCAGCCGAATGCCGTGATCATCGACCCATTGCTCCTCGGCACGCTCCCGGACAACCACTACTTCGGCGGACTCGCCGAGGCGGTGAAGCACGCAGCGATCATGGACCGTGAGCAGTGGGACTGGCTGGAGGCGCACGCCACGGCGATCCGCGAGCGGGAGCTGCAAGGCCTGCAGGAGCTGCTGATGCATTCGAGTGCCCTCAAGGCAACCGTCGTCAGCGGCGATGAACGCGAGCAGGGTCGCCGAGCGATCCTGAATGCCGGTCATACCATCGCGCACGCGCTCGAGCAGGCCAGTCACTACGCCATCCCGCACGGCGAGGCGGTGAGCATCGGGCTCGTCGCCGAGGCACGGATCGGCGAATCACTCGGCGTCACGCGGCCGGGGACGGCCGACCAACTCGCCCACCTCCTGACGGCCTTCTCGCTGCCGATACTGATACCCGCGGGGATCGATCGCTCGGCGGTCGTGGCCGCAACGGCGCAGGACAAGAAGCGCGAGGACGGCACGGTCCGGATGGCACTTCTGGCCGAGATCGGCCGAGTCCATGGCTCCGACGACACGGGGTGGACCACCGCCGTCCCGCCAGAGGCGATCCGACAGGTCGCCTGACGCCGCATTCTCCACAGCAATCCACAACCCAGGGGCTCGCAACTCGGTGCCATGGCATGGAGTTGCCCAGTTCATGCACGTCGTGTGGACAATCCCGATGTGCATGATGTGCCGAAACAGGCCAATCGATTACGGCGCAAGTCTTTGCAATGTAGAGAGTTAGCGGCTCTTGACACGCTCCCTGAACGCATCATCTTGCGTGCATCTGCAGCACGTCACTGACCCACACAATTCACGCAGTCGAGGGATCCATGCCTCGTCGTCGGACCCGTCCAGCCACGGCCGTAGGCCTGCCGATGGCAGCCGCCGCTGCCGAGTCGTTCGAGCAGTACCTTCGCGATATTCGCGACCTGCCGATGATCGCCGATCGCGAGGAGGAGCGCGAAGTGGCCCGCCGAGCACGGGCGGGCGATCAGATCGCGATCGAGCGTCTCGTGACCGCCAACCTCCGATTTGTCATCGCGTTCGTGAAACGCTACCAGGGGCACGGTCTCGAGCTCGGGGACCTGGTCGCGATCGGCAATGAGGGATTGCTGCGGGCGGTCCGGAAATTCGATCCGGATCGCGGGGTCAAGTTCATATCCTACGCCGTCTGGTGGGTCCGGCAGGCGGTGCTCAAGGCGCTGGCCGAGCAGACGCGGTCAGTCCGATTTCCACTCAACAAGAACACGTCCGTGGTCCGGTTCGCGAAGGCCCAGAACCTCCTCGCCCAGGAGCTCGGCCGGACACCGACCGACCAGGAACTCGCCACGGCCTTGCAGCAGAGTGTCGAGGACGTCCGCGCCGCCAAGCGGTTGTTCGTCACCGAGGTGTCGCTCGATGCACCGGTCGAGCATGGCGATCGCCGCGCCGCCACGCTGGGAGAGCGCCTCCCCCTCGGCGAACTGCACGATATCGAGGCGCGGACGGACGACACATTGCGGAAGGATTTCCTCGATCGATTGTTCCGCCAGTACCTCACTCCACGAGAGCGCCGGATCCTCTCCCTCTACTATGGCCTCGATCCCGACGAGGAGACGCACACGCTCGAGCAGATCGGCACTGCCCTCGGAGTGACGCGGGAGCGGATCCGTCAGTTGCGCGAGCGCGCCTTCAACAAGTTGCGTGAATGCCCCGAGGTCCAGCACCTGGGAGAATTCCGCGCGGCCTGAACGATCCCGACGGGGTGGTATCATTCGGCATGAATGGCATCGAACCCGACTGGACCAGTACCCCGACAGCACTCGCGGCCATCACCGCCACCCCCGGCGCCATCCCGACCACCGACACCGTGCTCCGTGTCACCGGTCCGGGTGCCGTGGCCTGCGTGCAGGGCATCCTCACCAACGATATCGAGAAGCTCACGCTCCCCGGCCTGGTGCACGGGGCGGTGCTCACCCCCAAGGGGATGATCATCACCACGCTCTGGTGCGGTCGCGATGCGGACGGGATCACCCTCATCGTCCCCGCCGAGGGACGCGAAGCACTCGTGACGCTGCTGGCGCGCAGTTTCCCGCCCCGGCTCGCCAAGGTCAGCGCGGCGCCGACCGGCACGACCGTCTGGTGGCTGGTGGGGGGCGGCACGTCCCCGGACGGCGGCACGATGCTGGTGCCCAGCGGCCTGGCGCCCTTCGAGGCCCTCTGGATCGGCGAGTCTGGCCGGACTCCGGGCGGCGGACATCCCGCGCGACCCGTGTGGCACGCCGAGGCACTCCGCATGCTGGGCGGCTGGCCCCGGGTCGGCCGCGAGATCGATGACAAGACCCTGCCCCAGGAAGTGCGGTTCGACGAACTCGCGAGTGTCGCCTATGACAAGGGATGCTACGTCGGGCAGGAGACGGTGGCGCGCCTCCACTTCCGCGGTCATGCCAACCGCACCCTGCGGGCGGTGGTCGGTCGGGGTGCCATCCCCGCCGCGGATGCGGTCGAAGACGGGGGGGGGAAGGTCGTTGCGCAACTCGCGTCGCGGGCCGTGATCGGGGACCACTGGTTGGCGCTCGCCCGGGTCCGTCGTGAAGTCGCGAGTGGTGACATCGTGCATGTGGGTGGGCGGGAGGCCACCATCCGCGACCTGCCACTCACCGGCGCCATGATTGCGGGATGGTGAATGCACAGACGCCCCGTTCACCAGGTGAACGGGGCGTCGTGGTGCATCGGAACTCCGACCGATTACATCGCGTGCGACGTATCGACCTTCGTCATCTTGCCCGCGCTGTCGACGATCGCACCGGCGCTGTCGACCATCTTGCCCGCGCTGTCGACCATCTGGCTCGGGGTCATCTCCGTCGCAGGCGGTGCAACGCTGTCAACAACATCCGCTTCCGGTGCCTTCTCTGCACATGCCGCCACGGCCAGCACGGCCGCCGCCATCAGGAACTTCCGCATCGCCTCTCCCTTGGTATTGATTGACTGTGGTGACCGTGGCACATGCCGCAGGTCGGCCAGTTTCGCCCGATGCACCGACCACCAAGTTAGGGCATGTCGGATACCTGTCAAGCGTGTAACATCTTCCTGAGGAAGAACTTCCGCATCCGCGGGGCGAAGAGACCCCGAAACCCGGAGCAACGCCACACGGTTCGGTTCGCAACGATCCGTCACCTGGAGCGCCAATGCCTGATCGACCCACCACCCTCGGTGCACTCCGCTCGTCCGTCTGGGCCGAGCCTCATCTCCTGGGCCGATCGGTTCGCGATGAGCTCCGAAGCAACCTCCTCGAGCGGCTCCGGTCGGGACAGCCGCTCTTCCCGGGCATCGTCGGCTACGATGATTCGGTCCTGCCCGAGATCGTCAACGCCATCCTTGCCCGCCACGACTTCATCCTGTTGGGCACCCGCGGGCAGGCCAAGTCCCGGATCCTCAGGGCCCTCACCGGCTTCCTCGACGAGGTGATCCCGGTGGTGGCGGGGAGCGAGGTCCGGGACGACCCGTTCCACCCGATCTCCCGGGCGGCCCGCGACCTGGTGGCCCGGGCCGGTGACGAGACCCCGATCGGGTGGCTCCACCGGGAGGAGCGCTTCGTGGAGAAGCTGGCGACGCCCGACACCACCATCGCCGACATCATCGGCGACGTCGACCCGATCAAGGCGGCGAGGGGAGGGCACACCCTCGGTGACGAGCTCACCATGCACTACGGCCTGCTGCCGCGGGCCAACCGCGGCATCTTCGCGATCAACGAGTTGCCGGACCTCGCCGGCAAGATCCAGGTCGGGTTGTTCAATGTCCTCGAGGAGGGGGATGTCCAGATCAAGGGGTATCCGCTCCGGCTTCCGCTCGACGTCCTGATGGTCTTCACGGCCAACCCGGAGGACTACACGGCCCGCGGCAAGATCATCACGCCGCTCAAGGACCGGATCGGCTCCGAGATCCGGACCCATGCGCCGGTCGCCGTGGAGGATGGCATGGCGATCACGGCACAGGAGGCGTGGCTCGTGCGCGATGCGACCGACATCGTGGTCCCGGACTTCCTGGGCGAACTGATCGAGCGGATCGCCTTCGAGGCGCGGCGGGATAAGCGGGTCGACCAGCGGGCTGGCGTGAGTCAGCGGCTCCCGATCACGCTCACCGAACTCGCGGTGAGCAACGCCGAGCAACGGGGCCTGCTGCGTCCCGAGTCCGGGGCATCGGTGCTCCGGATCGGCGACATCTACGCGGCGATGCCGGCCGTGACCGGCAAGCTCGAGCTGGAATACGAGGGTGAGCTGCAGGGTGCCCATGTCGTCGCCGGCGATCTCGTCCGCCGGGCGGCGCTTGGCGTGGTGAGCGACCGGATTGCGGAAGGTGATCTCGATGGCACCGTCACCTGGTTCGACGATGGGGCCGCGCTCAAGGTCGGCGACGCGGAATCGGTCGCTGCGTGTGCCGCCGCGTTCCGGACGGTCCCGGGGCTGGTCGAGGCGATCGCCAAGGGCGAGCTTGCCCTGCCCGATGTCGATGCCATGCTGGTAGCCGCCGCGGAGGTGGTGCTCGAGGCATTGGTGGCCGGTCAGCGGATCTCGCGTTCGGAGGAACGCGGCTGGCAGAAGGTGCGTCGGAAGCGGCGCGAGGAATGACGGCGGCAGCCGTCATTCCCCAGCCGCGGCCGTCAGGCCGCGGTTGAGTTCGTCAATCGTTTAGCCCCTGCTCCCCACCGCCGCCACCACCACCTCCGCACTCCGTTCCAGCCCCAGCCAACCGGTATTGAGCGTCAGGTGGTAGTTCCGCGCGTTGTCCCAGGTTCGGTTGTACCATTGCCGATGATACCGTGCCCGATTGGCGTCAACGGTCTTCAACTCCTTGAGCGCCTCGTCGACCGTGATCGAGAGCCGCTCGGCGATGATCCGGGCACGATGATCGACGGGTGCCACCAGTCGGACGTGGAGCGCATCACTCCGTCGGCCGAGCACGGCAACGGCGGCGCGGCCGACCATCACCGCGTGGCCCTCGGCGCTGGCATCGGTCACCACCTGCTCGGTGAGCTTGACCAGCCGTGCCTCCACTGCCTCGGGGACGGCCAGCGGCTCGGGTCCCAGGAGTTCCGGAGTGGCCAGTGCGAGCGCGCGTGACAGTCGCTCGATGAACGACGGCCCGCGTTCCTCGCGTCGTGCCACGTCGGCTGGCGACATGCCTGCCAACTCCGCCACCGTCTCGACTACCTGATTGTCGACCAGTCGCCAGCGCAGCGACTCGGCCACGAGTCGAGCGACCGAAGAGCCGCCAGCGCCGTATTCACGCGAAATCGTGACGAACATGCTCTCCCTCCACGGGTTCGAGGAGCCGACGACGGAGTGCCAGGGCACCGAGCAGGGCGATCACGCCGCTCACGGCGATGGCGCGGGGGGCGCCGAAGTGTTCGGCGATGTAGCCGGCCTGGAAGGCCCCGATCGGGGCCAGACCCAGCACCACGAACGAATACACGGCCATCACCCGTCCGCGCATCTCGGGTGTCGCCTCGAGCTGGAGTGAGGTCGCGGTCGAGATCCCGGTGGTCGCCATGGCGGCGCCGGCGACGGCGAGGCAGAACATCGCGGCCGTCAGACCGGTGAGCGCCGAGAGGACGACGGTGGCGAAGGCGAGGAGCACCGCCCCGATCGAGGCCATGCGGCCCCGGCGGATCCGTCGCCCGACGCCGCCAACGATGATGGCGCCGAGTGCGGCACCAATGCCGATCGCCGAGGTCAGGGCGCCGTAACCCGAGGCCCCGGTGCCGAGCACGTCGCGGGCGTAGACCGGCAGGATCGGGATGAACGAGATCGCGAACACCGACACCAGCACCATCTGGATCGCGAGCGCCGCGAGGGTCGGCCGCGCCGCGATGAACTGCATCCCCGAGAACACCGAGGGGCGATCGCGTCGTGGCATCACCGGACTCCGGTGTTCGATCCGCTTGAGGCCGATCAGCACTGCGATGTAGCTCACGGCATTGACCGCGAAGCAGGCGCCGGGGCCGGCGATGGCGAGGATGATGCCCGCGATGGCCGGACCGATCACGCGGGCGAGGTTGTAGATCGTCGAGTTGAACGCGGCCGCGCTGACCAGGTCCTCGGGTGGCACCAGTTCGACCAGGTACGACTGTCGGGCCGGCACCTCGAACGCGGTGGCGAGACCGAACGCGAGGGCGAGGCCCCAGATCCAGCTGATGGTCACCCCACCGCTCAGGGTCAGGTACGCCAGCACGGCCGCCTCGATCAGCATGACCGACTGGAGCGCCATGATGAAGCGTCGCTTGTCGACCCGATCGGCGACCACGCCGCCGTAGAGGGTGAAGAGCAGGATCGGCAGGGTATTGAGGGTGGTGACCAGGCCGACATCGAACGGCGAGCCGGTCATCTCGAGCACCAGCCAGCCGAGCGCGATGGTCTGCATCCAGGTCCCGACCATGGAGATCGTCTGACCTGCGGCGAAGCGTCGGAAGTCGGGGTGGCGGAGCGCGCGGAGCGGGCCGTCGAGCGTGGCGGCGCGGAACTGTGCGGTGACGTGGTCGAGGCGAGGGTGTGGGGTCACGAAGGGAATTTAGCTCGCCGCTCCCGTCTCGCCTCTCGCCTCTCGCTTCTCGCTTCTCGCCTCTCGCTTCTCGCCTCTCGCTTCTCGGCTTCTCACTTCTCACGTCTCACGTCTAGCTTGAGAGATGCGCTACACCACCTGGTCCCGGTACGTCGCCGGCCTCGCCGATCAGCTCAATCTGCAATCGCTGCTCGACCAGCTCGGGGACTTTCTCCTCCAGTCGGGCTTCACCGACATGCCCGCATGGTGGGGTGGCGAGCCCGGGGATCCCAATGAGGGGCGCTCGCTCGAGGACCTGCGGGGCGCGATCCTCAACGCCCTGATCGAGTCCGGACAACTCACGCCCGAGATGCTCCGCTTCCTCCGGAACGGCACGACCGGCGACCTCGATCGCGATGAGTCACTCAAGCAGGAGATCGCCCAGCTCCTCGACCAGATCGTGGCACGCCTGATGGAGGAGGGCTATCTCGACCTGAAAGGACCCGGCGGCCAGAGCATCCCCGCCGACCAGCTCCCGGGCGGCAGGGAACGCGCCGCGGCCCAGACGGTCCACTTCGATCTCCGCGAGAAGGGCGCCGACTTCCTCGGCTACAAGACTCTCCGCGATCTGCTGGGAGCGATCGGCAAGTCAGGGCTCGGCGCGCACGAGACTCCCCACCTCGCCAGCAGCATCGAGAGCGACGGCGGCTCGCGCCCCTGGGAGTTCGGTGATGTGCCCAACCTCGATGTCCCGGCCACGCTCCTCAACGCCATCGGCAAGCACGGTATCGGCACGCCGATCCCGCTCGACTATGCCGACCTGATGATCACCCAGAGCGAGTATCGCTCCTCGGCCGCCACGGTGATCATGCTCGACTGCTCGCACTCGATGATCCTCTACGGCGAGGACCGCTTCACGCCAGCCAAGAAGGTGGCACTCGCCCTCACCCACCTGATCCGCACACAATTTCCCGGCGACACGGTACGCGTGGTGCTCTTTCATGACGGCGCCGAGGAGGTGCCGCTCGGGGCGCTCGGCAATGTGCAGGTCGGGCCGTATCACACCAATACGGCGGGGGGCATCGCGCTCGCGCGTCGGATCCTCGCCGGCGAGCGGAAGGAGATGAAGCAGATCATCATGATCACCGACGGCAAGCCGACGGCGCTGACACTCCCCGATGGCCAGGTCTACATCAACTCGGGTGGATTCGACCGGCGTATTCTCCGGGAAACTCTTGCCGAGGTCGGGGCGTGTCGGCGGAGCAACATCGTGATCAACACCTTCATGCTGGCCCGCGAGCGGATGCTGGTCGAATTCGTGATGGAAGTCGCGCGTATCTGCCGCGGCAAGGCGTACTTCGCCACCCCGATGTCACTCGGCCAATTCATCCTGATGGACTTCCTGAAGGGCAAGACGCGACGGGTGGGGTGAGGGCAGATCGCGAGCACGACCTGACGGTCGCGCCTAAGAACCGACGCTTCTCACTTCTCACTTCTCACTTCTCACTTCTCGCTTCTCGCTTCTCGCTTCTCGCCCAACGCCTTCACCAGCCGCGCGTCGAGCCCGTACGGGTCATCCGCGAAGCGCACCGTGCCGTCACCGTCCACGGTCGCGGTCACATACCAGAGCACGACCGGCACCTTCCGCTTGAGTCCGGCCGTCGTCGGCTTGTCACCCATCATCGCGTCCTGGATCTTCTCGGGTGTCCACTTCGGCTGGTCATCGAGCAGCCATGCCGCCAGCCGTGCCGGCTCGTCGACCCGGACGCAACCGTGCGAGAAGGCCCGTCGATCACGCCCGAAGAGTGATCTGGCCGGTGAATCGTGCAGGTAGATGTCGTCCTTGTTCGGGAACAGGAACTTGACCCGGCCGAGCGAGTTGAGCGGACCCGGTCGCTGGCGCAGGAAGAGCGTCCCGGCCCGCACCGCCTCGAGCCGCTCTGGCGTCGGCGGCAGGGGCGTGGCACTGTCGGAGTGACTCGGGACGATCTCGTACTGGTTGACGGCCAGATACGTCGAGTCGACCAACGCCGTGTCGACCAGCTCACGCGCCGCCAGCGTGGCCGGGATCTGCCAGTACGGCCGGAACACCAGGTACGAGATCGAGTCGGCGAAGATCGGGGTCGCGTGTTCCCCTTGCTGGCCGATCACCACCCGCATCCCGAAGGTGGGCTCCGCATGGGCGTGCTCGTAGGCGGCCAGTTCGTAGAACGGCAGGTTCACCACCACCGCCCGGGAATCGCCCATCTCGGGGAACCAGCGCAGCCGCTCCATCGCGAGCTCCAGCTGGCGGACCCGCACCGCCATGCCCACGTTCAGGGCCGCGATTGTCCCCCCCCCAAGGATCCCGTCGGCGTTGAGACCGTGCCGCGCCTGGAACCGCCGCACCGCGGCCACGGTCAGGGAGTCGTACGACCCGAGCGAGTCCGTGCCTCCTCCGAGATCCCCGAACGTGCGGAGTCGGTGGCGCAGCGCGGTCAACCCGGGCCAGGTGGAGTCGCCCGGGGTGACCTTGCCCGACCGTCCCGCAGCAGGCACGACCGGGAGGCTGCCCGTGTCGGCCATCCCCCGGTACCGGGCCAGCGCCGTCACCAGCAGGCGATACTCCGGGTAGTCGGGCACCACCGAGGCAATGACCCCACCGAAACCGCCGGCCGCGCGTGCGCTGTCGACCAGCGCGGCATAGTCGCGTGCGCGACGCGGCGCATCGAATCGGTAGTCCTGGCTCCGGGGGTCGACCCGACCCGCGCCGAGCGCGCGCAGGAATCGGAGGGCACTGCGCGAGGCCCCGACATCAAGCGTGGCGAATGCCACCGGCGTCTGCACACTGTCCAGTGCTCGACGCTGGGCCGTCAGCGACTCGGCGTCATAGTCGGCGGGGTCGAGGCCATGCTGTCCGGCATCGCGCAGCGCGGCCAGCAGCGAGTCGAGCACCGGACGGGGGGTGGTGGTGTTGAACCAGACCAACTGGTCGGTTTCATGGGCGTAGAGGGTCCGCATCTCCCGGGCTTCCGGCCGTGCGGTCGTATCGGTCGGGACGAGGG
This sequence comes from Gemmatimonadales bacterium, assembly GCA_035703525.1. Classification (GTDB taxonomy): domain Bacteria; phylum Gemmatimonadota; class Gemmatimonadetes; order Gemmatimonadales; family GWC2-71-9; genus Palsa-1233. The sequence continues at coordinate 59,464 of DASSYA010000026.1, forward strand.
CGGCCACCGCGGCATCCACGGCCTGCCTCACCTCGATCGAGGCCGGTTTCTCGGGGGCCTCGAGTGCCGCACGCGCGGCACGGGCGCTCTCCCCCCCCTTCGAGCAGCCGAGGAGACAGGCCACGAGGACGGCACGACGCATCAGCGGAACCGGATGGTCTTGATCGTGCGCCCACGCGGGATCATGGTGCCCTGCTCGACACTGTTGAGCAGCGCCAGCTCGGTGGCCGTGGTGGCACCGCCGCTCTCGTTCGCCAGTCGGTCCACGGTCATGGCCTGCGGCAGCGTGAGGACGTGGATCTCCCGCACGCGTCGAAAGACCTGGGTGGCGGCCGTCGGACCGAAGGATCCCAGTACCCGGACGATCGTGCCCCCATGCGTCGCGGCGCCGGCCGCCGTCGTCAGTCCCAGCAGGCGGTAGACACTGCCACGATACTCGATGAAGGTCGCCTGGCCCCGAAGCTGCTGTTGCTGCTGGGTCGTCGCCGCGAAGGCCACGGTCGCCGCCGGGAGACCGTTCACCGGGCTCGTGTTGCTGCCCTGCACCTGGAGACCGGCCTGTCGCGCGAAGCTGTCGGCCGCCTGCCGCGCCGTCGCGAACGCGACCTGGGACACCTCCACCTGCGCCTGGCCATTGGGCTCGACCACCACCACGCGACTCGCCTGGTTGACCCCGTGCCAGCCCTCCGGAAGCATGAACCGGAATCGCAGCTCGGGATGCAGGAACCAGCCAGTGTCGAAGTAGCCCTGCCTCGGGTCGGCCCCGAAGACGAGACCCTCCAGGTGCCCGAGGTAACGATCACGATCGACCTCCAGCCCGGCGTAGCTGGAGATGGTGTCGGCCCAGCGCGTCGTGGCCGCCACCCGATCGCCCGGATCGGGATGGGTCGAGAGGAATCCCGGCACCCGATCGCTCGAGCCGCCCTGCTCGCTCAGGTGCTGCAGGGTGAGGAACGTCTTCGGCATCTCGCGCACGTCATAGTGCTGCATGAGCGCGTAGCGGTGACCCAGCTCGTCAGCCTGCCGCTCGTCATCACGGCCGAACTTGAGGAAGAGGAGTCCCCCCCCCACTTGGACCGCCTCGCCGATGCCGCTGTTGGCGATATCCGGGGCCGCGATCGCGCCGGCCACCAACCCCACGTTGAACAGCTGCTGCTTCGAGAGCTGGGAGACCGAGTGCTTGGCGGTCACGTGCCCGATCTCGTGCCCGAGCACCCCCGCGAGCTCCGCCTCGGAGTTGAGGTAGGCCATGATCCCGCGGGTGATGAAGATGAACCCGCCGGGTGCCGCGAAGGCGTTCACCGCCGGGTCGTCGACCACATGGAACTCCCATGGCAGTTCGGGCCGCTCGGACGCCGCCGCCATCCGCTGGCCGATTCCGCTCACATAGCGGTTGAGTGCCGCATCGGGATAGAACCCGGTCTCCTGCCGAGTGCCCGCCAGGAGCGACTGCCCCATGGCGATTTCCTGGGACTCGCTCACCAGCGACAGCTCGCGCCGGCCCGTGACCGGGTTGGTGGCACATGACAGGGTCCCTGCCAGCAGACTGGCAATCATCAGGTATCGCATTGGCCTCTCCTTGAGTCACGTCTATCATACCGCGCGTGAGCAACCTGCCGCTACCGCCCGAGGGGAACGCCTTCCCTCCCCACCACCGGACCGCCTGGACCGGCTGGACACCTGTGCATGGCGTCCCCTTTGCCGCTGCCCTCTCGAACGCCGACCCGCGGGTCGCCTTTGTCCTCCAGCTCGGTCGGGCCCTCCACACCTCCGGCTATTCGGCGCCCCGACTGGAAGAGGCACTGATCCTGACCAGCGATCGGCTCGGGATCATCGGCCAGTTCTTCTCGACCCCGACCTCGATCATGGCCTCGTTCGGTCCCCAGGACGACCAGCGCACCTTCATGATCCGGGTCGAACCCGGCGACTCCGACCTCGGCAAGCTGGCCCAGGTCGACAGCATCGTCCGGAACGTCCTGAGCGGCCAGATGACACCCGCCGAAGGGAGTGCTGCCATCGATCGGCTGGACCGCGCCCCGCCACTCTACGGACAGGTCCTCACGACGCTTGCTTTCGGGCTCGCCTCGGGGAGTGCGGCCCGATTCCTGGGCGGCGGGACATGGGAGATGGGTGTCGGCCTCGTGATCGGTCTCATCACCGGCCTGCTTGCCCTCCGCGCAAGCGCCCATCCGGCGCTCGGCCGGATCTTCGAACCGGTCGCCGCCTTCAACGCCTCGGCGATCGCCGCCCTGCTCGCCGTGGCGGGAGTCCCCGTCTCCGTCTTTCTCGCCACGCTCGCCGGTGTGATCATCCTGATCCCCGGCCTCACCATCACCACGGCGATCACCGAGCTGTCCACCCGCCATCTCGCGTCCGGGACCGCACGCCTGATGGGCGCGTTCGTGCTCCTGATGGGCATCGTCTTCGGGATCGCGTTCGGCACCAAGTTCGTGACGCTCACCTTCGGTGCCATCCCCGAGATCGCGCCGACCGCCCTGCCGGATTGGACGCTTGTGGCATCCCTCATCCTCACACCGCTCGCATTCGTGGTGCTGCTCAAGGCCGAATGGCGTGATGCGCCCTGGATCGTGCTGGCCGGCAGTGTCGCGTTCGTCGGCGCCCGGCTCGGGGCCGACCTCCTGGGCCCGGAGCTCGGCGCGTTCGGGGGCGCGCTGCTCACCGGCATGGGAAGTCAGTGGTATGCCCGGTTCACCAACCGCCCTTCGCAGATCACCCTGGTGCCGGGGCTGCTGCTGCTGGTCCCGGGCAGTATCGGACTCCGCTCGCTCACCAGCATGCTCAATACCGACGGTGTGCTGCCAGGCATCGAGGGCGTGTTCCGGATGGCGCTCATCGCGGTTTCGCTCGCGGCGGGCATCCTCATCGCGCGCGTCGTCGCGCCGCAGCGACCGCTGCTGGAATAGGAAAAGCGAGAAAGCGAGAAGGCCTGTACGGGCGCAACATGTTGCGTCCGTACCCGGCCGCGCGCGGAGCCGCTTTCTCGCGTTACGAAGGATCCACCCCTCGGTACGCCGCGATCACCGCGCGCTCGCCCTCCGCGCCCTTGATCGCATTGCCGTGCTCCATGCCGATGATCCCGGTGTAACCCTTCTGGTGCAGGTGCGCGAACACATTGGCAAAGTTGATCTCACCGGTCCCGGGTTCCTGCCGACCGGGATTGTCACCGACCTGCACGTAGGCGATCTCCGACCAGGCCGCGTCGAAGTTCGGGATCAGGTTCCCCTCGGTGATCTGCTGGTGATAGATGTCGAAGAGAATCTTGCAGGACGGAGAATTCACCGCCCGGCAGATCTGGTAGGCCTGCGGGATCCGCTTGAGGAAGAGACCCGGGTGGTCACGCCGATTGAGCGGCTCGAGGACCATCACCAACCCGTGGGGTTCGAGCAGGGCCGATGCCGCACGGAGGATCTCCACGGCCCGCGCGGTCTGGTATTCCGGCTCGAGGCGCGGTGCCTCGGTGCCCAACACCACCGTCATCCAGGTCGCCCCGACCCGCCTGGCCACCTCGATCGAGGCACGCGTGTCGGCCAGGAATGATTCCCGGAACTCGTCCTTCCCTTCGGCGAACGTCGTGGTCCACGCCGTCTCGGGGTTGAGGACGAACACGCCCATCCGCATGCCGAGTCGCGACATGGTGGCCGCGATCCGCTCCTGATCGGCGACGCTCCGGCCGCGCATGCCGTTGTCTTCCATCGACCGGAATCCCTGGTCGTGCATGAACTCCAGTTGGGCCACCAGATCATCGCCGGCGGCATTCCGGAACATCCCGAAATGGGGAGCGTAATCCAGGGTGAAGGCCTGTGACGATGCATGCGCTCCCCATCCCGACCCGCCGCGAAGCGGCGTGGGAGGGATCTGGTGCCCACGAGGAGTCTCGCCGCTCACCGGAGGAGCCACGCCGACTCCGGCCGCCGCCACTCCCCCCCCCACAGCTGTCACGAAGTCCCGCCGCCGCACCCTACCAGCCCTCGATGAAGCCACGATCCAGGCGCGTCTCCCCCGGCGTCGGCACGGGAGGGACCGCCTGCGGGCCGAGCGCGAACGTCTCCGGCAGGATCGCGAGATCGGCGCCGATCAGCTCGTCCCATGACACCACCTGCCCCGTATAGCATGACTCGCGACCCATGATGGCAGTGAGGGTGCTTTCCGCGATGCGCCGTCCCTCGTTGAGCGGTGTGCCCGCGCGGATGCTCGCCACCAGATCGCGGTGTTCCTCGACATACGGGTCGATGTCGAGCTTCGCATGCTTCCAGGTGGTGGCACCGCTGATCGTGTCGTAGGCGTTGCTCGTGCCGCGGGATCCCATGAAATACTCACCGACCCGACTCGCCGTGCCATCCTGTTGCCGGCACATCGACGAGATGCGCTGGCCATCGGGGTACTCGAACTCGATGGCGAAGTGATCGAAGATCTGGCCGTAGAGCGGGTCGGTACGCGTCTGGCGACCGCCCATGCCGAGGGCCCGGACCGGATGGGCGCCGAGGACCCAGTTGGCGACGTCGAGGTTGTGGACGTGCTGTTCGACGATATGATCGCCCGAGGCCCAGGTGTAGTAGAGCCAGTTGCGGAGCTGGAATTCCGTGTCGCTCCATTCCGGCTTCCGCTGGTGGCTCCACAGGCCGCCCTGGTTCCAGTACACCTGCCCGGCGATGACATCACCGATCGCGCCGTCGTGCAGTCGGCGGATCGTCTCGATGTAGCGCGGGTCGTGCCGGCGCTGCGTCCCGGCCACGATGGCCAGCCCCTTGGTGGCCGCCTGATCGGCAGCGGCGATCACCTGCAGCGCGGTCCGGACATCGACGGCGACCGGCTTCTCCATGAAGACATGCTTGCCCGCGGCAATCGAGGCGGTGAGATGCTCGGCCCGGAAGGCCGGTGGAGTCGCAAGGATGACCAGATCGACATCGGTGGCGAGCACCTTCCGGAAGGCGTCGAATCCGGTGAAACAGTGATCGTCGGTGACCTTGTACTTCGAGGCGAAGTCCGCGTTCTCGCTGGCGACCTTCGCGAAGTTGGTCCGCGCGGCGGCGAGATGATCCGGGAAGAGATCGCCAATCGCCATGAGTGACACATTCTCGCTGGCGGTGAGCGCGTTCCGCACCGCGCCAGTGCCGCGGCCACCACAGCCGATCACCCCGATCCGGATCGGGTCCGCATCGGGGCGGCCGATGCCGAAGGCCCGGCGAGGGAGGGCGGCGGCCGCGAGGGCCGCACCACTGGCGGCGACGAAGTTTCTGCGTGTTGTGCTCACGGAATCCTCACAAGTCGAATGCCGGCAAAGGGACCATCGGAGAGCCACCAGCGGCTCTTGGGAATCTGCGGGTCGGTCTTGTTCCACGACGGTTGCTGCGTCGCACGCGTACGGGCACTCAGGGAGTCGCGACGGTCGAGAAAGGTGCCGCCGCGGAGCCGGCCTGAACCATCGGAAGCCGTCACCCACTCCCCTGCGTTGCCGAAGAGATCGTACAGCCCGAGGGCGTCGGGGGCCAGTGTCGCCACCGGATGCGTCGTGCCCTCCGCAATATCGGCCGCCCAGGCCACGGTGTCCGGCACCCTCGTGCGCGGGGCCGCCAGGTCGGCGGCCCGCTGCCACTGCACCTCGGTCGGCACGGCATAGCGGTGACCCGTCTTCTCGCTCAGCCATGCGGCGAAGTCGACCACGGCCCGATGCGTCAGCGAGATCGCCGGGTAGCCCCGGTGGCCATAGCCCCGATCCGGGGCACCGTACGGCTTCGACGGGCGGGTCGTCGCGTCGACGGTCGCGCGATCGGCACGAGGGACGTCGAATCGCAGGTAGAAAATGTCGTACAGCTCCCACGGCACCTCGGTGCGGCCGATCCAGAACGCGGGTACCTCGACCGATTTCCCGGTCGCGGGATCGATCGTGCGACCGGCCGGGACCTGGACCAGTTCCCAGTGCACGCGCTGTCCCGGTATCGAATCGCTCAGGATGGCACGTGGTGCCTGGGCCGAGAGGGGCACGACGAAACCGGCGAGGACGATGGCGAGACAGGATAGGTTCATGGGATGCACAGGTTGAAGTGGGCGCACGCCGCGCTCGGACTGGCCGGCCTCACAGGGAACTTGTACCCGTCATGCGCATGGGGACAGGGGGCACCGCCAATCCTTCAGGAATTCCGCGAGGTGCACCTCGGCATGGAATTCCGGATCGTCATCGAGTCCACCCCTGGCAACGACGCCGGACAGATGGCCAGGCTGGCCTATGACCGGGTTGATTCGCTCGATCTCGTCCTGAGCGACTGGCGGCCGCAGAGCGAGCTCTCCAGACTCGGCCGAGCGACGCCAGGCGCCTGGCACCCGATCTCGAACGATCTCGCCGCCGTGCTCGCGCTGGCACTCGACGTCGCGGAGCGGACCGACGGGCGGTTCGATCCGACGGTCGGCCCACTCACCCAACTCTGGCGACACGAGCGCTCGACCGGACTGGTGCCCAGCGACAGTGTGCGTGACGCGGCCCGTCGGCGTGTGGGCTGGCACCATCTCCACATCGACGCGGTGCATCACCTCGTCCGGTTCGACATTCCGGGCATGCAGCTCGACCTCGGCGGGATCGCCAAGGGATGGATCCTCGACCAGGTGGCCGTCGTCCTGCGCGCCCATGGGGTGAGGCGGTTCCTGATCGAGGCGGGTGGTGACCTGCTCCTGGGTGAGGCCCCCAGTCAGGCGCCGGGCTGGCGCGTTCGCGTCTTGCGCCAGGCGGGGGACACGGTGCTCACGCTGCACGAGCGTGCGGTCTCGACGTCGGGGCCATCGGCACAGGCGATCCCGGTGCCCGGCGGAGGGACGGCATCGCACGTCATCGACCTCGCGAATGGTCGTGGCCTCGGCTCCACGCTGCAGGTGAGTGTGATCGGTCCGATTGCGGCGATCACCGATGCCATTGCCACCGCGCTCACGCTGGTGGCGCGGAACGAGTGGCCCGACCTGCTCGGCCACTACGGGGTGGAGGTGCTCGCACCCTGACTCAGCGTCGACCCTCGTCGATCCGCCCGAGCTCACCGACCACAACCAGCTCGGACTCACCCGCGATATCGAGCCAGAACCCAGGTGCCTGCACGCCGATCGACGTCCACGTCGTGCCATCGAAGCGATACACCTGGCGAAAATCGCCGATGATGTAGTACGACGAACCGTAGCGCCGGATGCCGCGAATGTCATTGAGCGTCGGGGAGTATTGGGGCACCCAGCCGCTTCCCTCTCCCCGGATGATGGTGCCGAAGTCGCCCACGAACCAGACATCACGCTCGCCGGAGACCGCGATCCCGCGAAGATTCTGCTCCGTGCCGACGGAAAGATTGGCCAGCCTGGCACCATCCCACACCATCGCGGTGCCGCTGTCGCCGACGATGTACAGCCGATCCCATCGGTCGCCGGCCACGCGCCGGAGGAACCGTCCGGTCCCGCTCGCGACGGATCGCCAACTGCCGTGCTCGCGCACCAGGACGGTCCCGCCGCGTCCGACCGCCATGGCATGCGTGCCGTCGTACCAGACCGAGCGGAGCAGTGCGCCGGTGGTCACCGCTTCCCGCGTCCATGCATCACCCTGCTGATGCATGATGGTTCCGCTGTCGCCAACCGCGATCCGGTCCGTGCCCGAAGGCCCCGCCACCCCATAGAGCGAGGCGGGCGTCGGGATGTGGACCGGCACCCATCCCCCCCCCACATGCCGGGCGTACGCCAGGCCGCCGGTGCCGACCGCCAGCGCGGGCCCGGTCGCGGGGACGTGCACGCCATACAGGGTGCCTCCTGCCAGTGCAGTGCCCCAGCCGGTCGACTCGTCGAGGATCGTGCCAGCCCAGCCAACCGCCGTCCGATGCCCCACCGGTCCGGTGATGCCACGCAGGTTCTCGCGAGCGCCCCGCACCTCCGCCTGCTGCCAGGTGACGCCGTCGCCCTCGAGGATCGTGCCGCCGTCGCCGAGGACGGTGAACCGCCCCGGGGCAGCCGGCTTGATGTCGAAGAGGTTGAGGAACGTCGGGGAGTCGACCGTGCGCCAGGTGTCACCCTCGCGAAGGACGATCGTCCCACCGCTGCCGACCGCAACGATGCGACCGCCGGGCTCGCTCGCAACCGCGAACAGGGTGCGAACCGTCGGCGAGGCACGTGCGAGCCAGGTGACACCGCTATCCCGACTCTCGAGGATGGTGCCACTCTGGCCCACCGCCACCAGGTCGTCGAGGCCGGACCCGCCGATCCCCCAGATCTCCGCCGTCGTCCCGGTGGTGGCCGGCACCCAGCCGGTCCCGGTGCGGCGCAGGATGAGCCCGCCGACGCCATGGACCCAGGCATCGGCGGGGGAGAGGCCCCAGATGCCCAGCAGGACGTTCCCGCCGCTGGGCACACCCAGGCCGTGCCACGTGCCGTCGCTCTCCCGCTGGAAGAGGTCGGTTCCCGCCGCCACGAGCAGTTCGCCTGACTCCCCCCCCCAGATGCCGATCGCCACCCCGCCGCCCGGGAGCGGTTCGCTCCGCCAGGCGGGTCCGGTGCGGGTCAACACGGCGCCCTGGCTGGACCCGACCCATGGTGTGCCGGCCTGATCGGTGAATGCGGCGAGCAGCGAGGCATCCGTGAGCCCGTGCACCATCGTGGCCAGCGCGACAAACGGCGCCACAGGTGGTGGTGGCGGGGGGGGGATGACCAGGTCGGGCGGATGGCACCCCGCGCCCAGGACGAGGCACGCGGCCAGCCGCCAGCGCGGGGAGGACCTGCGGATCATCGAGCATGCCTTGGGCACCAGGGCTCCGGGATCGGGACGGGCGATGTCATGCGCTGCGCATCGTCAGGGCGGAGCGGTCGCCGACGTGACGCCGGCACAACGGATCAGCACGAGGATATCGGCGCGTTGCTGCCGATAGAGGAATGCCCCGGCGACGGCGGCGAGGACCAGGAGGGCGAGGCGGGCCGTCGAGGCACCCCCGACCAGCGGACCGGCCAGTCCCAGGGTCGCGACGATGGCCAGCATCATCCCGCTCCGCCAGCCGCGGACCTCGCGGCCGCGATGCTCGGCGAGGGCAAAACCCAGCGCGGCGTAACCAACCACGACCTGCACGAACAACAGCGTCGCGGCCCGGGTTGCCTGACCGCCACCGTCCCACGTCAACGACCCCAGGTTCGGCGAGGTCGTCACGAACCACGGAGCAAGCAGGGCGAGGACAACCAGCACCGCCGAGGGCTCCACGCGTCGTTCGGTTCGCGTCCGGCGTCCCCACCAGCGATCACCCGCCACGAGGCCGACTGCGAAGCCGCCACACGCAAGCGTCCCCCAGGCTGGCCGGATGATCACCGCCGGAAGCAGCGCCACGATCGCCCAGGCAGCCCCGACCCGGGCCAGAGGTGGGATCCGGGTCGGCGTGGCGGGACGTGCCCCGCTCCGACCCGCCGCGGCAAGCGCCACACCCGCGCCTGCGGCGACCGGCAGCATCAGCCAGACACGATCAGCCGAGACGAGGCCTGCCATTGCCAGAAGCCAGGCCAGCGGCACCAGCATCCAGGCCAACGCCACCAGCGGCAGGTCAAGGAAGAATCGGGAAACCAGGACCGCACCCTCGCCCACTCGGCGGCGAACATGCACCGAGACCAAGGCTCCGACCCCGGCCCCCACTCCGTTCGCGAGGATGTCGGACAGCGCGCTGTAGCGCCCGGGAAGCATCAGCTGGGCACTCTCGATGAGCAACGAGGTGAGCAGGCCGACCACCATGATGCGGATGACTGTCCAGCGGCCGCCTTGAACCCGCTCGAGGAGAAAGCCGAGCGGCACGAACAGAATGATGTTGAGGACCACGTCGCGCAGCTCGGTTGCGGCCAGTGGCTCCCATGTGGCGGTCCTGAGGAGCGCCGGGACGAAGGTGAATGGTGCCAGCACGATCGCGGCCACCACCAGCCCGAGCCAGACGAGCAGCAACCAGCCCAGCCGCCGACCTGCGAGGTCAGCCATTGCGAGGGCGATTACACTGTGATATCATATCGATGTCACCTTGAACCAGGATCCTGTCATGATTCGTGAAGTCACTCGCAAGGCCACCAACGGGGTCGTCGCCCTTCTCCTGCTGCTGCTTCTCGCCGTCCTCGCCCTTGCCGTCTTCGCGAGCGGTGTCCGCGACGACAGCGCGCTCAAGGGGGTGCTCGGCATCCTGTTCGGTCTCGCTACGCTGATCGGGCTGACCGGCCTCTTCGCGATCCAGCCGAACAATGCGAAGGCCCTGACCCTCTTCGGCAAGTACAAGGGCTCGGTCCGCGAACCCGGGCTCTGGTGGGTGAACCCGTTCATGGCGAAGAAGCTGGTCTCGCTCCGCGTGCGCAACTTCGAGACGGCGAAGCTGAAGGTCAACGATCTCGATTCCAATCCGGTCGAGATCGGCGCGGTGGTGGTCTGGCAGGTTTTCGATAGCGCCGAGGCGCTCTTCGAGGTCGACAACTACGAGGACTACGTCCGCGTGCAGAGCGAGTCGGCCGTGCGCTCGCTGGCGACGCAGTACCCCTATGACGCCCACTCGGCTGATGTCGTGTCATTGAGCCACAATGCCGCCGACATCTCGGAACGGCTCGCTCACGAGGTCCAGGATCGCCTGCAGAAGGCGGGCATCAAGGTGCTCGAGGCCCGGATCACGCACCTCGCCTACGCCCCCGAGATCGCCCAGGCGATGCTCCGTCGACAGCAGGCCAGTGCCATCATCGCCGCACGCGAGAAGATCGTCGAGGGCGCCGTCTCGATGGTCGACATGGCACTCAAGCAGATCGAGCGCGACGGCATCGTGGTCCTCGACGAGGAGCGCAAGGCCGCGATGGTGTCGAACCTGCTCGTGACCCTCTGCACGGACCAGCCGATGCACCCGGTGATCAACACCGGCACCCTGCACCACTGACCGATGGCGGAACGCAAGGCGACCCTCGTCCGGCTCGACCCGGCGCTGCATGCGGCACTGCAGCGCTGGGCCGCCGACGAACTGCGCTCATTCAATGCACAGGTGGAGTATCTGCTGTCGCGGGCGCTCAAGGAGCACGGGCGAACGCCACGCGCGCCGAGGAAGGATGAGGGATGAAGGATCGGCAACCCCCTCATTCCTCATCCGTCACCCTCGATTCCTGACCGTCGCCTGTCGGTCCGTTCTCGACCTCGGGTTGGTCGGTGTCATCCCTGCCGCGCTCGCGAGCCTGCCTCGCCAGCGCCTCATAATCCCGATGGATCGCCTCGAGGTCCTCCTGCTCGAGTTCCTCGAGGTCGAGCAGCCGGTTGTGCGCGCCCTTCGTGGCCCGGATCAGCTCGTCGAGCTTGACCTGGACCGCCTCGGCGTCACGGTTCTGGGTGTTCTGGATGAGAAAGACCATCAGGAAGGTCACAACCGTGGTGCCGGTGTTGATCACCAGCTGCCACGTGTCGCTCCAGTGGAAGAGGGGCCCGGTCACGGCCCACACAGCGACGACCAGGACGGCGAGCACGAAGGTCACCGGTCGCCCGGTCGCCCGGGACGTCCATTTCGCGAAGGCACGGAAGCGGGATGGGGCAGCTGGCACCCGCACGTCCTCTCGGAGGGTGGAGGAGCAAGAACGAGAAACCCGGCCTGAAGGATCAGGCATCACGCCGTCAGGATCAAGGGTTGGCGGCCCGAAGGGCGGCGATGACGAATTCATCATCCGCGGCTCCGCTTCCGCAACCGCATCGTCCACCGCGCCGCTCAATGTTGACCCGACCAGCTTCTCACTCGCCTTCTTCGAAGTCCGGCTGTCGACCCATGCGGATTGTTCGGGCCCCTACGTCACGGCGATGACCGCGAGTCCGGCGCGCCGGTTCGACCTGAGCACGAATCCCGAGATCGTCCGGGTGAGCGGGTTGCCCGATGGTTCCTATCCGTGCGTCGCGATGCGGATCAGCGACCTGCTGCAGGCCGTCCCGGCCAGTACGGAGGGTAGCTGCGTCGCCGGCGTGATGTTCACCCACGACATCTACCGCGCGGGCAACGAGCCCACGCCCTATCTGGACATCGCCGGCAGCCCGATCACGGCGAGAGGAACGGACGCCACTCCGGTCGAGGATCCCGTCTGGGCCTTCCTGTCGACCGACACGGCAGCCGTCGCCGCGCGTGGTTACAGTCCGAACCAGATCGTCCTGCTGTCGGCCCAGCTCCACGTCCCGGGGTCGACCACGTTCTATTGGGACGCCTCGAACGGCCTGCGGCCGACCGTCAGCGGATGTGACATCGTGGCTGGCGAAGTCGGCTTCCGCTGATCCTCGATGAAGGATGACGGATGGAGGATGAAGGCTGATCCTCCATCGTCGATCATGCGTCGTCAGTCCTGCGTCGTGAGTCGATCCATGAACGCCGCGATCGTCGCGACCGTTGCATCGATCGGCAGCATCCCCGTCTCAGGACCCGCCTCCCGGATCAGGCAGATCTCTCCGAGTGCCGCGCCACCGGTGCCGAGTGCCGCCGCGGGGCTCCGGATCGCGGCGCGTACCGAGGCCACGGGGAGGGCGTTCGTGGCCAGCCAGGCGGTGATCACATCCGGGTACGGCAGTCCGCGAGCCCCGCTGCCGCCAACCACCACCTGCCCACCGAGCCCCAGGCCGAGGCCACTGAAGAGCCGGGGAATCAGGTGCGGCTCGCCGACGAAGAGCAGCAGGACCGGCGCACCAGAGCCCAGGATCTGTGCCCATGCGGCCTCGGTCCGCGGTGCCAGTCGCAGCAAGCCGGAGGCGAAGAACCCTTCCCACTCGCGGACGACGCGGCGCTCGAGCGCGGGGATCTGCTCGATCAGGTCGAAGCGCCCATGGCCCTCCAGGAGGGTCCGGAGCGCCCAGTCGATCGAGGCCCCTGCGACCTGATCGATGGCCCCCGGCCTGAGCACGACGCCCTCTCCGGCCAGGAGATCCGCATACGTGCGCGCCATCAGGTCCCGGTCGTCAACGAGGGGGCCGATCACCTCGATCACCAGACCACCGGCCTTGCCGCTATTTTCGGTCGTGTGGTTCACTCTCCACCTCTTTGGGGGTCTCGTTTCATGTCTCGCATCCATCCGTCGTTTCTCGCCATGCCACTCGCCCTTCTTGCCTCGGTCGCCTGCGCACCCAAGGCGGCCGAGGATGCCGGGAGCCAGGATTCCACCAACGTTGCCGTCATCGATGTCCCGGCCTCGCCGCGCATTGTCTCCATCGACATCGGTCGCGCCCTGGATGCGAACAACCACATCATGGGTGGCGGTGTCGAGCGATTCCCCCATGGTGACACGCTGTACGTCGCCCTCGGTGCCTCACATGTCCCGACCGGCACACCGATCTCGGTGCGACTGATGAGTGGCGACAAGATCCTCGAGACCGTGGAGCTCACGGCGACCGAACCAGCAGCGGATGGCACGGCACAGCTGACCGCCACCCTGCCGAGCGGTGCCAATGCCACCGCTGGACTCTATCGCGTCGAGGTCCTCCTCGATGGCACCTCCCAGGGGATCCGGGAGATCACCTTCGACAGCTGAATCGGTGTCCGTCGCAGTCGGGACGCGCTCAGGTGCCCGACTGCGACACACCGTTGCCATTGCGGTTGCCGAGGAACCGGCGTTCGAAGCGACGGCCGCCCACCAGGACCACCAACGCGATGGCCGTTGCCACGCCGGCCTGCATGTAGAGCCCCACGCCGCACGCCACCCCGATGCCGGCCACCAGCCAGATTGCTGCCGCCGTCGTGAGCCCCTCGACATCGCGATCCTCTCGGTGGTTCATGATCACTCCGGCCCCCAGGAATCCGACGCCGGTGAGCACACCCTGGATCACTCGAGAGATCGGGTTGGGATCAGGGTTGGCATTGGCGAGCATCACCACCGGCGCGAAGGCGCCCCCGAGGGCGACCAGGGCCAGCGTCTTGAGGCCGGCCGGCTTGTGTCGCAATTCGCGATCGGCACCGATGATCGCACCGATGAGCGTCGCCGCACCGAGACGCCAGAGCACATCGATCACGTCCACCTGTTCCCCCTTGATGTCGAAGGTCCACCGGAAGGGAGCCGCGACCTGCCGGAACGGCAAGGGTGACCCGGTGTCCCAACCGGATTCACTGTTCACCCAGCGGTGGCGGCCCGACCACGCACACCCGTAGAATGGCTGCATGATGACCCCAGCCCTCCCGGCACGCCGGACCATGCACCAGGCGGTGACCGACCGCGATCCCGCCTGGGATGGCGTCTTCATTGTCGCGATCACCACCACGGGCGTGGCCTGCCGTCCGACCTGTCCCTCGCGGGCGGCGCGACCCGAGCATCGCCGGTTCTTCCCGACCCTCGAGGCTGCGGTCGAGGCGGGGTTCCGTGCCTGCCTCCGATGCCGCCCAGAGCTCACCTCGACCACACCGGCCGTCTGGGAGCGGGCAGTCGCCCTCGCGGATCAACTGGCGCCCAACCGCCCGAACGACGACACGTTGCGAGCCCACGGGCTCGACCCCGTCCAACTCCGCCGCGTCGCACGGCGCCTGCATGGCATGACCTTCCACGCGTGGCTCCGCACTCGACGGATCGCCACCGCCCAACGCCGCCTGCACCATGGCGAGGAGCTTGATCAGGTGATTCTCACCTCCGGCTATGCATCCCATAGCGGATTCCGTGACGCGTTCGCCAAGGTGATGGGACAGGCTCCGGGTCGAGGACGCGTCCGGGAACCGATCGCGATGCGCACCATCGACTCGCCGGTGGGCCCACTGGTCACCGCCGCAGTCGATGAAGGCATCTGCCTCCTCGAGTTCGCCGATGAGGCGCGCATCGCCCGGCAGGCCGCCGGTCTCGGTCGATGGTTCCCCGGTCCGATCGTGCCGGGCGACCACCCGCACCTCGAGACGCTTGCCCGGGAACTTGACGCCTACTTCCAGGGAAGGCTCGTGCGCTTCTCCGTGCCCACCGCGCTGCGTGGCACGTCGTTCGAGCTGCAGACGTGGCAGGCCCTGACGGCGATCCCGCACGGGGAAACCCGCAGCTACCTCGACGTGGCACGGTTGATCGGCAACCCCGGCGCCGTCCGTGCCGTGGGCAGTGCCAATGGTCGCAACCGGATCGCCATCGTCATCCCCTGCCACCGCGTCGTCAACGCCGACGGCAAGCTGGGCGGCTACGGTGGCGGGCTCTGGCGCAAGCGACGGCTCCTGGAGCTGGAGAACCCGCTGCGAGAGGCACCACCCATCCTTTAGGCGCGACTGTCAAGTCGCGCGCTGGATGCAGGACTGTCAAGTCGCGCGCTGGGTGTCCGGCCGACCACCCACCACGTCCCGAGGATCATCAGGGCCGCACCGAGGGTCCGGATCGCGACGGCGATCTCCTGCTCCTGGTCGATCACGTTCCAGGTGGTCAGCAGGAAGGTCCAGTCATGCTCGCCACCGCCGACCAACGGCAGGAGTTGCGCCCGCGCATCGGCGACATAGCGCGCCACGTTGATGGCACTCTCGCCGGCCCACCAGATCATGAGGCCGGTGCCCAGGCGATCGGCACGTCGATGGAACGCCACCGCGAAGGTGGCCGGCATGAGCAGCTGCAGTATCGTCCCGCCCAGCGCCGTGACGACCTCCCCCCCCCAATTGAAGACCAGATGTCCGGTCTCATGCACCGGCAGGTTGATGTAGTCCGGCAGGTGCCACGCGTGCCAGGTCCCGAGCACGCGGAGGGTGTAGACCGCGAGGATCACCGCAAGGAGGGGAGCGAGGTATCGAGGTCTCACTTCACGCTTCTCGCTTCTCGCTTCGCGCTTCGCGCTTCGCGCTTCGCGTTTCGCGTTTCATCCCCAGATCAACTTGATGCCTGCCATCAGCAGCACGACGGCGAGGGTGGCCCGGATGGCGACGCTCGGCAGGCGCCTGGCGCCCAGATGGGAGCCGATGGCCCCACCAAGGAGCACCGCGATGCTCCAGGGCACCAGCTCTGGTGGCCACTCGCGGACCGTCCCGAGTTGGCCAAGCAATCCGGCCGCCGAGTTGGCGAGGATGAAGGCGACGGAAGTGGCGGCGGTGGTCCGGAGTGTGGCCCAGCCGAGCAGCAGCAGCAGCGGGCTCAGGAAGATCCCCCCCCCGACCCCCGTGAGTCCGGCGAGGAACCCCAGCCCGGCACCGGTGGCGAGTGCGACCGGCCGCGGCGGGGCGCCGCGCGCCGTGTCCGGTGCGCGCAGCTGCACGAGGAATCGGGCGGCCGATGCGAGCAGCACGACCCCGATGATCGTGCGATGGATGGTGACCGGCAGGGCCAGACGCCCGCCGAGGTATGCCATTGGCACGGAGGTGACCAGGAACGGCCACAGCAAGGCCCAGTCGAGATGCCCGGCCCGGACAAATGTGCGTGTGCCGATGCTCGCCACGAGCAGGTTGAGCGCGAGGGCGACTGGCCGCATGACGCCGGGGGCCACGCCGAGCAGGGCCATGACGGCGAGGTAGCCGGAGGCACCGGCGTGCCCGACGGAGGAATAGAGCAGCGCGGTGAGGAAGATGGCGACGGTGCCGAGCACAGCCGGAAATCCGTGGCCGGGAGGCTAGGGAGTCCGGAGCGCGGCCGTGGCCGTCATCTCGACCCGACACCCCTCTCGGAGCACCGCCCCACCGACGATGGCGCGGGCGGGGCGATGCGGACCGAAGTGCCGACGGCATGCTGCATCGACTCCCGGCCAGTCCTCACGTGCCGTCACGTGGACCTGCAGGTGCAGGACGAGATCCAGGCCACTGCCGGCGGCGTGCAGGATCGCCTCCAGGTTCCGGAGGGTCCGATCGGCCTGGGCTTCGGCCGTGGTACCCTCCACATTGCCGGTGGCGGGATCGATCGCGAGCTGCCCGGCGACGTGCACCACGCCCGCGTGCACGACGGCCTGACTGTAATGCCCGCGCGGCGCCGGAGCGGCATCAGTCCGGATCGTGTGGAGGCTCATCGCCGGGTGGCCTGGATCAGGTCACGCACCCGATCGATCGGCAGCGCGTCCGTGGTGCGACCGCGGTAGGTGACTGGCGTTGCCCGGAGCAGGGAGTTGTAGATCGCCTCCTCCGTCGCCTCGATCGTGGCAAGGAAGACCGGCGAGATGGCATCATCCGCGAGCACACTGTCGGACCGGATCGTCAATCCACGAGGTCGACGGACGGACTCCGCGGTGGAAAATGCGATCACGAAGTCACCGGATCCGTTCGATGCGTCCGAGCCCGTGCGTCCGAGTCCGAGCATCGCGCGCGCCGCGACACGCTCCAGCTGGCGCGCTGTGAGCGGCGCATCCGTCGCGATCACGATCATCACCGAGCCATCTCCGCGCTCACTCGGCAGCGCCCCGCGGTACGAGTAGCGTCCCAGGGCCTTGCCGACCGGGACACCATCCATCTGCAGCACACCACCGAAGTTGGTCTGCACCAGGACACCGACGGTCCATCCCCCGAGCGAACCCGGCAGCCTCCGACTCGACGTCCCGATGCCACCCTTCCAACCGAACGCGCGCGTGCCGCGGCCGGCACCAACGCTCCCCTCCGCGACCGGACCCTCGCTCGCCTCCTCGAGTGCCCGCCGCACATCCTCCGGTCGAACGGGCCGGAGACGGATGTCACTGAGGCCCCCATCGTTGGTCTCACCGACGACGGGATTGATCGACCCGACCCGATCCATGCCCGGTTGGTCGAGCAACCATGCCACCATCGCGTCGGCAGCGCGCCAGACGCAGAGCGTGCAGGTCAGCAGGATCGGGGTCTCGAGCTCACCGAGTTCGTTGACCTGTGTGCTCCCGACGAGCTTGCCGAACGCATTGCCGATGTGGACCGCCGCCGGCACGCGTTGCAGGAACACGTTGCCCCCGTGCGGCAGGATCGCGGTGACTCCGGAATTGATGCTGTCACCGGCGGTGATCGTCACCTGCCCCACGCGAACACCACCCACATCGGTGATGGCATTGAGCGGGCCGGTCGGCAGGACGCCTGGGCGCAATCCGAGGTCGCGCACCCGCGGTCGCTCCGTTTGCGCATGCGCCGGGACCGCGAGCGCGACGAGCAGGACCAGCGGGCCGACCCGGCCCCTCATCGAGCCGCGCTCGGGCCGGCGCCCACCAGGACACCGATCCCCACCAGGGCCGACGCCGCGAGCAGGACGCCGACGTGCTGCCCGGTCATCACGGCCAGCGGCGAAGCGAGTCCGAGGCCGACCAGCCCGCCGATCGATCCACCCTTGAGCCGGTCGGGATCGAACCAGCCGCGGCGACCGACAAACCGGAGCGCGGCGAGGAGGGTGAGTGTCCCGCCGACCATCGCACCGAGCATCGTGGTCCGACGTCCCAGGGGCTGGCCAGCAAGGACGCCGGCCAAGGCACCGAGTCCGGTCAGGAACGAGGTGACGAGGATCAGTCGCAGGTATCGCATGACGCTCCGTCGGAGAGAAGGTCCAGCGAGCGACGAGCGGAGATGCGATTCGCCGCTAGCCAGACACCGAAATCTGGCGGTGCCCACCACCGAGCGCAAAGAGTGGCGCCCCCACGATGCCGGCGCCCCACACCCAGTCCGGATAGTGTCCCGCCGCAAGCTCGCGAAAGACGATGACCGCGAGGACGAGTGCAAACAGCCAGACGGTGCCGCTCTCACGACTCCACTTCCACGCGAGATGACCACCGAAATAGCCGGCAACAAACCAGCCGCCGAGGAGCAGCAGCATCGAGAGCATCGGTGCCTCACCCGCCTCGAGTGCAACTTTCACGGCGTCGGGATTGTCGAGCGCGACCCCCACCGGCGCAGGACGGAGACCCGCCTCGACCCATCCGATGAAGTGGATGAGAATGACGGCAAACAGGGTGGCGCCTGCGAGTGCGAAGAGTCGGCGTGTGCTTGGAGCCATGATCGCCATCCCGGTTGGCGTGAGTCAGTGCGGCCGTCCGCCGAGACGAACCCGGATATCAGTGTCGGCCTGGTCCTCACCGTCCTGCAAAGGTATCGCAGGCCGAGGGGCTGGCGGCATCGAATCCGCGCCGGAACCAGCGCATCCGCTCCTCGGAGGTGCCATGCGTGAAGCTCTCCGGCTGCACCCGTCCGGTCGCCTCGCGTTGCAGGCGGTCATCACCGACCGCAGCGGCGGCCCCGAGCCCCTCCTCGAGATCGCCCTGCTCGAGCCGACCATCCCGCGCCGCGTGTGCCCCCCAGACGCCGGCATAGCAGTCCGCCTGGAGTTCGAGCCGCACCGATAGCTGGTTCGCGAGATCCGGCCGCTGTTGCTGGGCCTGGGTCACGTCGGCGTTCGTCCCGAGCAGCTTCTGGACGTGGTGACCGATCTCGTGCGCCAGCACGTAGGCCTCCGCGAAATCACCCGGCGCACCGAACCGTGTCGCCAGTTCGTGATAGAAGCCCAGGTCGATGTAGACCTTCTCGTCACCGGGGCAATAGAACGGGCCGGTGGAGGCAGCCGCCTGGCCGCAGGCCGAGGCGACCTGATCGCGGAAGAGCACCAGCTTGGCGTCACGGTACTGGCTCCCCTGAGCCGGCAGGAGTTGCTGCCACATCGCCTGGGCATCATCGAGCACGAACGAGACGAACTGTACTTGCTGCTCCTCGGCAGGATCGTTCACCGGGGCGGCTGCCTCCGTCGGCGCCGCACCGCCACCGAGCTGCTCTGCCGCACCGAGGAGCGCGAGCGGATTCTGCTTGGTGGCGAGGGCGATCACCACGACCAGGATGATCCCGCCCAGACCGAGGCCTCCAGCGCCACCTGGGAGACGGCCGCGCGCGCCACGTCGGTCCTCAAGGTTGGTCGATCGACCGGTGTTCTTCCAGCGCATGGTTCACCCCGGGTATGGACAGCCGACCCCGGGAAGGGGTCGCCATCGGGAATATAGGGCGGGCTCGATCATCAACGCGGCACCGTGAAGAGTCGGGACCAGCGGACCGCCGAGAGGAACGGCAGTGGCTTGTAGCTCGAGGGATCCCAACTGTAGTAGATGAGGACCGGCGTCCCGCGGACATTCTTGCGCGGGACCAGTCCCCAGAACCTGGAATCTCGCGATTGATCGCGGTTGTCGCCCATCATCCAGAGTGAATCCTCGGGTACCACCAACGGACCCCAGTCATGGATGTCCGGCAGGTAGCCATCGGGATTCGGGCCGACATAGTGTGGTAGCTGGCGTTGCCGCATGCCGAGACGCGTGGACTCCCCGGCGTGCGCGGCCGGATCGGTGCCTTGGGCCCACGGTTCCACCAGCGCGACACCGTTGCGATAGAGCGACCCGGACCGCATCTCGATCGTGTCGCCCGGTGTCCCGATCAGGCGCTTGACCAGCATCGAGTCCTCGATCGGCGAGAGGAACACCACGATGTCATCCCGACGTGGCTCGCGGAATGGGGGCGTTCGCACGTCGATGAGCGGCAGCTTCGCACCGTAGAGAAACTTGTTGACGAACAGCACATCACCGACCATCAGCGTCCGTTCCATGCTGGGGGACGGGATCCGATAGGCCTGGACCACGAAGGTGGTGAGCAGGACCCACGCGACCACGGTCCAGACGATGGCCTTGACCCACTCGATGAGCTTCGCTTGCGGTGTATTCGGCTTGGCGGCTTCTGGCATGCAACGGGCTCCACATCGATCGGGTCGGCTGGCGGCACGGGTGCACGCCGCGACCGGCAATATGCGCGCTCGTTCCCGAGGCGGTAGGGGGGAGGCGGGCGCAGGACGTTCCGGGACCTGCCCTGCTCAGAACGTCCAGGTCGCGATTCTCCCGGGCCCGAATCGCAGCCGCGAGATCCCGCCGAAGCGGTAGGTCGGGTTCCCGCTGGCCTCGCGGCGGAGTCGCCAGGCCAGGCGCTCGACGCCCGGCCCGCGATAATCCGGCACCAGCCGAAGTGTCTGGTTCGGGAACAGCACCACCAACCCCTCGCCCTCGGGCACCACCTCGGCACCGGCCGAGCGCAGCAGGGGATCCACGCGGCGAAGCACACTGTCGCTGAGTGCGATCGTCGCGGATTCCAGGTAGTACAGCAACGGGGGTTCACCGGCGGTCGCATCGCCATCCGCTCGCGGGGGAGCCGCAACGATCTCGACCACCGGCCGGAGCGAATCTGCCGCGAGATGTTCCGCCAGGGCGCTCCCATCAACGGGCACGACGCCGAGGATCAGATCACCGACACGTCGCCCCACGGTCGTGTCCTCCGGAAGGAGCACGAGGCAGGTCAAGCGATCGCAGAGTCGGACCTGCTCATTGCCGGCGAGGTATCCCGCCCCGAAGCCGACCGGCAGGAACTCGGACGCCTTGATCTCCTTCCAGGTCGGTGCATCGACCACTAGGGTGATACGGGTGAGCGCCACCGGAGGGTGGATCGGACCGGCAACAGCAAGGAGGAGGGCGATCAGGGTCACGGAGAGGGCTCGAATTCGGTTCGGGTTCAGGGGTGGGCACGACGGCCCACGGTAAACACCCCCACCACAATCACCCCAGTGGACGAGTCGGCCACTGGAAAGAGCACGCGGCCGCCGGAGAGGATGCCAAGCGGAACCCCGTGTCCCGCCTCCGTGCCAAGGTAGCCGCCATCCGCGGCGAAGACATCCACGTCGGGCGTGTCACCCGGGAAGGTATGTCGCTGCACCCAGAGCGTGCCATCGGGCCCGAACGCCAGGTCCTGGATGACCGGGAGCCGGTCGGCCATCCCCTGCCGTTCGCGGATCTCCGTACTCGGTACCGTGCATGAGGCACGGCCCGCACCGAATTCGACACGCATCCCTTGCGGATTCTGGCGGTCGATATCGGCGAGCGTGGTGGGCGCACCATCGATCGCACGCCGGATCGAGCGAACCAGGGTCCCATCGCGGAACAGGTCGATCTGATAGCGGTCCTGACGCGCCACGGCGAGCCAACCGCCCTGCGTGGCAAAGACGAGGGTGGGGGTGAAGAGTGGCGGAATCATGGCCGCGAAGCAGGAGAACGCGACCATGGCCACTGGTGGGGTCCGGAGGGTCGCGAGCGTGACGGTGTCGTGCCGAGTGACGCGCTGGATCATCGACACGGTGCGCACGGAATCCGCATCTCGTGTCAGCAGGAGGGTCGTGTCGCCGCGCACGGCCACCAGGCTCCCCCCCTCAAGAAGTGCCGGCACCGGACCCTCACCGACCAACGTGCCGGATTCGTCCCAGCGGAGCAGCATGCGCTTGCTGAAGTCGTAGAGTGCCACGACCCCCTCCCCCGCGTCCACCAGCTCGAAGGCGAACTCGATCTCGCCCGGCCCTGAGCCCTTGCCGCCCATGGTGGCGACCGGTGTCCCATCGTCGCCGAACACCACCACCGCCGACGCATCGCGATCGAACACGAAGATGCGGTCCCGGTCATTCGTGGCAACGGTGCGATGTCGGGCGGAGGTGAACGAGGCCGGCCCACTGTCGGCGCCACCCAGCTGCATCGCGGTGGTGAACGTCCAGTCGAGTGGGTGATCGGCAGGGGCGGAGGTCACGATCGCGACCCCAGCGGAATCGGTCACGGTCGTTTCCGACACATCGTCGGCACCGCCGCCGCAGGCAGACGCGAACAGGCTGGCAAACAGGATCGGGTGCGGCCGCACGGGTACCTCGGTGGGAAGGTGGAGGGCTACCGTCGTGATGCCCGAACCCGTCGTGGCGTCGCCCCCAGCGCCTACCCGGCGCCGATCCGTGGAGCGAGGTACCGATCCAGCGCCGTCGCCAGTCGCTCGAGCCGCGCGATGTCGAGCGCGGTGTCGAGCGGCAGCCGCTCGCCGGCAACCACCCATTCGATGTCCAGCCACCTGGAGATCACCGATCCCCCCGTGGTCCGCGCGGCCTCGATCCAGAGTGCACGTTCGGTCGGTTCCCACACCAGCCGGAGCGCGAGGTCCCCCTTCAGGTACTCGACGACCGCGGCGCCTTCGATCTCGTCGGCATACTCGCGTGCGGACACGACGAACCGATGCGCCTCGAACCGTGGGCCCAGATAGATCGAAGCCCGCGTGAATGGCTCCGATTTGACAGTGGCAGGCGGCGGGTCGGACCTCACGGTCGGTCCTGGAACCGCCGCATCCAGCGCTCGACCTCGACGGCCCATTTCCGGAGGAATGCCCTGGTGGACTCGTCGACCAGGATGAGGTGCTCGTCGAACTTGTCCTGCGCGTTGCCGACGAGCACCTGTGGCGACGGCATCGTGGGTGCGTTCAGCTGCGCGAGCGTCTGGCGCATCATCGCCTGGGCACGATAGGTCCCGATCGGCCCGTCCGAGGCGCCAAGGATGACGGTCGGCACACCGAAGAGCCCGTGCGGCATCGGACCGCGCGACAGCCAGTCGATCGCGTTCTTGAGCCCGCCCGGGATCCCGTGGTTGTACTCGGGACTCACGATCACGAGGCCATCGGAGGCACGAATCGCCCGTTGCAGCGACGTGACCTGCTCCGGGATGCCGTGGGCCGCCTCGTCGTCGCCGTCGTAGACCGGCAAGCCGCGCCATTCGAGGCGTGTCAGCGTCACATCGTCCGAGAACACTTCCGGCAGGAACCGCAGCAGGGCGGCGTTGTAGGACTTCGTGCGGAGGGAACCACACAGGGCGACCAGCGACAACGATTCCGTCATGAACGTCGCTCCGACGACGCGTCGCGCGCGACGTCCGGGAGGGGTGAAAGGCGTGCCTCGATCTCCGCGCGCTGCGATTCGAAGCGCGGCGGCAGGATCAATCGGCGACCCAGGGCCTCGAGCGGATCATCGATCGTGAATCCGGGACCCTTCGTGGCCAGCTCGTAGAGTACCCCGCTCGGCTCGCGAAAGTAGATCGACTGAAAGTAGTGCCGGTCGATCACCGGGGTGGATGATACCCCGTGGGTCCTCAGGCGCTCGAGCCACGCAGCATGCTCGTCGAGCTCGGTCGCCCACGCCACATGGTGGACGGTCCCGCCACCCGGACGGCCACGTTCGGCTGGAGGGGCCTCGAAGATGATCCGGCCGCCGCGACTCGCGCCGCGCAGTTCCCACGACGATGCCTCGCCCTCACGACGGGCGCCGAGCACGGACTCGAGCACCTGACCACTTCCGGCAAGGTCACTCCCGTAGGCCACCACATGGTCGAATCCCCTGAGGTCGTGTTCCCCGGGAATGTCCGGGTGCCGCCCGCTCAGTACCGGGTCGGCCGTCCGGTCGACGACCAACGCGAGCCCCAGTCCCTCGGGATCCGCGAAGTCGAGACGCCCGGGGGAGCGAGCGACATCGACGCGCTCGCCGGCAAGACGATGCGCCCAGAAATCGAGCGCAGCCTCCGATGCCACCCGCATCGCGATCCGATGGACCATTCCCGACCCGGCACGCCCGGGCAGTGCGCCGGGATATTCGAAGAAGGTCAGGTCGGCGCCCGGCGAACCATCGTAGTCGGCATAGAAGAGGTGGTAGACGTGTGGGTCGTCCTGATTGACCGTCTTCGCGACGAGCCGCATCCCGAGCACCCGTGTGTAGAAATCGAGATTGCGGGCCGCGTTGCCGGTGATGCAGGAGATGTGGTGGATGCCATCGAGTTTCATGGTGGGACGGTCCAGGTCGAGGAGTCAAGGCGGCCCGCAGGCCAGCGCCGTGGACCAAGGTACATCACGGGAACAGCGCGCCCTTGGACATGGTTCCCGACCAGCATCCATCGACATCGCTCGAGTTCGCGCGTCGATGGAATTTTCACGGGTGCCTGTGGGTGCCCGGTGGAAATGCACAAGTCCCCGTGGTCTCCCCAACCGTGTCGGGGAAATCGCGGGGACGTCGGGTGGTCAGATACGCCGTAAGTGTTTCAGTGACAAGCGATTCTGACCAATTGCCCCTCCAGGGATCGAACCTGGACTCTTCTGATCCAGAATCAGACGTGTTGCCAGTTACACCAAGGGGCAGCGCTCTCGATCGGACCGGCGAAACTAGCAGGTCCGTGCGACCTTCGCAATCGCTGCTATGCGGCCATCGGCCCGCTCGCCTGGGCGGCGGGTGCGGGACTCGACGCGTTCGGCAAGGCCTTGAACCAGCCGGTGAGCGCTTCGGTAGCGCTGGCGCACAAGTGCCCCCTCGCGGCCAATTTCCGAAGTCGATCCACGGTCTCCTCGAGCCCGAGTCCCGCGCGATAGGGCCGATCGGCCATCATCGCCTCGGTGCAGTCGGCGACCGCCAGGATCCTGGCCGCCGTCCCCAATTCCTCGCCGCGCAACCCGAGGTGGTAGCCCGAGCCGTCGAGCCGCTCGTGATGGGCGGCGGCCGTGGCGGCAAAGGTGCGGAATCGGCTCACCTGGGAGAGGATCTCGAACGTGTACCGCGTGTGCTGCTGCATGAGCTGGAACTCCACCGGGTCGAGCGCGGCGGGCTTGTCGAGAATCCGATTGCTGACGCCGAGCTTGCCGATGTCATGCAGCAAGGCCGCCCGCCGGATCGTCCGGATCTCACCGTGGGCGAGCCCCATCTCAGCGGCGGTTCGACTCGACAGGAAGGCGACATTCTGGGAATGCGTCGAGGTGAACGGACTCTTGGCATCGATCACCCTGGCGAACCCCTCGGCGATCTGGTCGAGCTGGCGTTCATCGGCGTGGACCAGACGATCCCTCGGCTCGACATCGGCGAGGGCGACGAGGCTGTTCGCCCCACGGAGATCAGCCCAGAATGCCGCATCGAACTCGAATGCACCGAGCGCCTCGACCAGCACCGGGTCGAACCACCGTCCCTGTCGCGCCCGGGCCATCTCGTACGCGGTCCGCACATCGAAGGAGCGCGCGAAG
The DNA here is from genome assembly GCA_035703525.1 of Gemmatimonadales bacterium. Lineage (GTDB taxonomy): Bacteria > Gemmatimonadota > Gemmatimonadetes > Gemmatimonadales > GWC2-71-9 > Palsa-1233. The sequence goes on from DASSYA010000026.1 coordinate 85,179, forward strand.
ACCTCCACCGTCTGGGACAGTCCCGCGATGCGCGCCAGGATCGGCGTTGCGGTCCCCACCAGCCCGAACGGCATGCCGTTGCCATCCCAGTGCTCGTCGAGCCCGCGGATGGCTGCCGCGCTGCCTGCCGGCAACCCCAGCATCGCGGCGATGTCGGCACCGCGCTCGCAGCGCGTCGCGATCATCTCGCGACCGATCTCCTTGGCCCTGGTGCCCAGCATGAGCGCGTGCCATGCCCGGGCCAATCGCGACCCACCCGGGAGTGAGTGCTTGTAGGCGTAGCGCGCCGCCTCGCTGGTCGCGGTCCAATCGGTCAGCTTGTGGGCATGCTTGAGCAGGTGGTCATCGGAGCCGAAGAGGCCCGCGAGTCGGGAGGCATTGCTCGAACATCCGAGATCCTTCAGGAGGAGGCCGTAGAAGAGCTCGCTCCGTGCCAGTTCGTCGAGCCCGAGCTCGGCGGCGAGCCGCATCCCGATCAGCGTGGTCCGAACCGAATGACCGGCCGGTTGCCCTTCCGTCAGGTCCAACGCATACGAGAGCGCTCCGACCACGCTGGCCAGCCGGGTGACCGTCTCGTCCTCGGCGTGCGTCTCCGGTCCGCTGGGGTCGCTCGCTCGAGGGAGCACCACGGCGGCCGGTCGGGACCGGTCCGATGGTCGGGAAGTGCCCGGAGAGACCGTGCCTTGCGCGCGATGGGAGCTGGATCGATGCATGGAGAGGTGTACGGGCAAAAAAGATGCCCGCATCCGGAAGACACGGGCACCCATGGAGCTGAGGGGGATCGAACCCCTGACCTCACCGATGCGAACGGTGCGCTCTCCCAGCTGAGCTACAGCCCCCTGTGGGCCGCACAAGTTAGGGCAGTGGCCCCGAATGCGGCAAGGCCAGCGGAACCGAGGATGGGCGGGAGCGAGGACGAGGGCGGCCTGTTGTCATTCCGCGTAGGGGACCTCGACCACCATCCCGTCCCGGGCAATCCGCGTGGCCGGGAACAACTCGCGCGCTTCGGCGAGCAATTCGGGTGCCTCGCGCGAGTAGCGTGCGGAAATGTGCGTCAGGACCAGCTCGCGCACACCGGCATCACGAGCGACTTCGGCGGCCTGACGCGCGGTGCTGTGCCGGGTCTCGCGTGCGCGGATCCGCTCCTCGTCACCAAAGGTCGCCTCATGCACCAGCAGGTCCGCTCCCAGGGCGAGCGTCCGGACCGCCGGGCTCGGCGCCGTGTCACCGCTCAGCACTACCCGTCGCCCGGGGCGAGCGGGGCCCACCAGTTCCTCCGGCCGCACTACCCGGCCAGTCTCGAGCGTGACCGGCTCTCCGCGATGGATCCGACCCCACATCGGACCCTCCGGGATTCCCAGGCTCCGGGCCAGATCAGGGTCGAACCGACCCAGTCGCGGCTTCTCGACGAGGGCGTAACTGAGTGCGAGTCCCTTGTGTGCCGCTTCGCCGACTTCGATGACGTGATCACCGCGGTCAAGCGAGTCGCCTGCGCGAATCTCGCGGATCTCGACCGGGAACTTCGGTCGCTCCATCCCGAGGTCCAGCAGTGGCCGCAACTGCCGCTCGGCATCCGGCGGGCCATGCAGGGTGAGCGGTGCCGACCGATCCTGCAGCCCCATGGTGCGAAGGAGCCCGGGGAGACCGAGGGTGTGATCGGCATGGTAGTGGGTGAAGAAGAGCTCCGCCATCGTGAACCCGACCGCGTAGCGCATCATCTGTCGCTGGGTCCCTTCCCCACAATCGAAGAGCAGTGGCACTCCCTCGCGTTCGAGCATCATCGCGCTGACGTTGCGCTCGACCGAGGGAACCGCGGCACCGGTGCCGAGGAAGGTGAGGCGAATCATCGCTGGCTGTTGTGCACGAGGCGGAGAAACTCCTCCCTGGTCCGCGCATCCTCGCGAAAGCTGCCGCGCATCGCCGACGTGATCGTCCGACTTCGCTGCTTTTCGACCCCCCGCATCATCATGCAGAAATGCGAGGCCTCGAGCACGACACCGACACCGAGCGGCTGGAGTGCCTCGACCAGGGCATCGGCGATCTGGTCGGTCATCCGCTCCTGCACCTGGAGGCGCCGAGCGAACACCTCGACCACGCGGGCCGTCTTGGACAGGCCGACGATCCGCCCATCCGGGATGTAGGCCACGTGGGCCACGCCGAAGAACGGCAACATGTGATGTTCGCACAGGGAGTAGAACTCGATGTCGCGCACGACCACCATGTTCTGGTACGGCTCCTCGAACAGCGCATCCCCGATCACCTGCTGCGCATCCATGGCATAACCACGGGTCAGGTAGGCGAGCGCATGCTCCACCCGTTCGGGGGTGCGCACGAGGCCATCGCGATCGGGATCCTCACCGATCGCGGTGAGGATGCGGCGTACCTGTTCCTGGATCTCGGACACGAGTGCTCCGTTCAGAAGATCTTGACGGTGATCCCGACCTTCTCGGGATGAGTGGCGAGTGAGTCGATCAGGGCACTGGTCGCGTTCAGCGTCCGGGTCAGCTCGGCGTAGAGCGTGGTGTCGGCCATCAATTTGCCCAGGCTGCCCTCGCCCCGGGCGACGCGCCCGAGCAGGGTGTCCATCCGGGCGGTCAGGCTGGCCAGTCGTGCACTCGCGTCACCGGCCTGCCGGAGGGTCGTGTCGACTCGCGCCGTGAGCGTGGCGGCATCGATGGCGGCCATGGTCGAATCGAGCCGGGCGGCCGTGGCCTGCAGCTGGCGCATCGTGGCACCGACTTCGGCCGTGGGGCCGTTGCGCGCATCCGCGAGGTAGGCCATCAGGCGTTGGGTGCTCGCCAGCGTGGCCCGGAGATCGGAGACCATCGCCGTATCCAGCATCCGGTTGATCGAGGCCAGCGTTACCGACGCCTGATCGGCCAGTTTGCTGCCGATGTCCATCAAGCCGCTGGCCGTGGTCCCCTCGATCACCTGATCGGGACCCAGCGGAGCCCCGTTCCCCGGGTCAAGATCGATGGCCATGTCCCCGAGCAGCCCGACGCCGACCAGTGCGGCAGTGGCATCCGTCGTCGGTGCGACGAGATCCTTGTCGTAGGTGATCTCGACCAGGACTCGGCCCGGGCGGTCGAGTCGAATCGATTCGACCCGACCGATCACCGCGCCGGAGACCCGCACCGGTGAACCCTCCTTGAGGGTCTGGACGTCGGTGTAGGCGATCGTGACGTGCGGCGGATTCCCGATCGCGCTGCCCTTGAGCCACATCGCACCGAGAATGAAGCCGGCGACGCCGAGGATCACGAGCAGACCGACGGTCGCTTCCTTGTGGTATGAATGCATGACTGTCCCCGTCAGATGGACGCGCGATCGAAATCGCGCTCGAGAAAGGCCCGGACTCGCGGATCCTCGGATTCGCGGAAGAATGCTGGTGTCCCCTCGGCGATCACCTTGCCCTCCGTCAACAGCGCCACCCGATGCGCCGTCCGGAACGCCCCGCGCACATCGTGGGTGACCATCACGCCGGTGACCCCGAGTTCCTCGTTCATCCGACGTACCAGACCGTCGATGATGTCGGAGTTGACGGGATCGAGGCCCGAGGTCGGCTCGTCGTAGAGCACGTACTTCGGCTTGCCGGCAATCGCGCGCGCGATGCCGACCCGCTTCCGCATGCCGCCCGAGAGCTCCGACGGCATCTTGTCGAGCGTCTCCAGCGGCAGGTTCACCAGGCGGAGGCATTCTTCGGCGCGCTCACGGGCGTAGGCATCGTCACGAAACTCGTCCGGATCAGTGAGCCCCATCCGGATGTTCTCGAACACATCATCGGAATCGAAGAGCGCGCCGTTCTGGAAGACGTACCCGATCGTCCGCCGCAGCTTTGCGAGTGCCGTCCGGCTGAGGCCGGGTACCGAGGCCCCATCGACGATGATGTCGCCGCGATCCGGGCGGATCAGGCCGATGATGTGCTTGAGCAACACGCTCTTGCCGGTGCCGGACGGGCCGAGCAGGGCCAGGGTCTCGCCATCCTGGACATCGAGCGTGACCCCGTCGAGCACCATCTGCGCGCCGAAACTCTTGGCGACATCCCGGACCTCGATCAATGGGTCAACAACAGCTGCGCGAGCAGCAGGTCGAGGAGCAGGATGACCACCGAGGTGGTGACGACCGCGCCCGTGGTCGAGCGGCCGACCCCTTCGGCGCCCTGCTGCGTGGTATAGCCCCGGTAGCACGAGATGAAGCCGATGGCGCCAGCGAAGCAGAAGGCCTTGATGATCGAGTACCACGCGTCGAACGGACGCCAGAAGATCCGGGCCCCGTAGGCAAAGTCCTGGTCGGTGATCGGGAGCGCCGACTTCGCGGCGATCCAGCCGGATGCCACTGCGGTGATATCCGCGAACACCACCAGCACCGGGATCATGAGCAGGCATGCGAGCACTCGCGGGACGAGCAGATGACTCGACGGCGAGCGGCCGAGGGACTCGAGTGCATCGATCTGCTCGGTCACTCGCATCGTCCCGAGTTCCGCGGCGTAGCGCGCACCGATCCGTCCGGCGAGGATCAATCCCACCAGGACCGGGCCGAGCTCGAGCACGATCGACTCGGTGACGAGCGAACCGACGACGTAGATCGGGACGTTCCCGGTGAACTGGTACCCCGCCTGGAGTGCTGTCACGCCACCGGCAAAGGCCGAGATCAGGAGCACGATGAACAGCGACCCCGTCCCGATGTTGTGCGCCTCCTCGACGGTGCGTGGCAGCCAGACGCGCACCTCGGTGAGGCCACGCGCCATCTCGGCGACGAGGCCTGCGAACCGTCCGACCGCCGCAAACGCATCGAGCGTGAGTCGGCCAGTGCGGTGCTGGATCTGCGTCACGAAGCTGCTCATCGCCGCCCCATTCCTCGACCTGACCTCATCGCTCCCCTATCTTCGTCCCTCGTGAGCACCCCGACCACCCTCGACGCGGCGCGCCAGCGGCGGCGATTCAAGCGACGACTCCTGAAATGGTTCCGCACCCACGGCCGGGACCTCCCGTGGCGTCGGACCCGCGATCCGTATCGGATCCTCGTCTCCGAGATCATGCTCCAACAGACGCAGGTCGCCCGAGTGGAAGGATACTGGCATGCCTTCCTCGCGCGCTTCCCGACGCTCGAGGCGCTGGCCCGGGCTCGCCCACGCGCCGTCCGGGAGGCGTGGTCCGGCCTTGGCTACTATCGCCGGGCCACCAACCTGCATCGTCTTGCCCGGGACGTCGTACGCGAGCAGGGTGGCACACTCCCCGACAGTATCGACGCCCTGCGTGCCTTGCCGGGGATCGGTCCCTACACTGCCGGTGCCGTCGCCTCGTTCGCGTTCGAACACAACGCACCGGCGATCGACACCAATGTGGACCGCGTCCTGCGCCGGGTCTTTCATCCCCGGACCCGGCAGGATGCCAAGGGTCGCCGCCGCCTGGAGTCGACCGCCCGGGCGCTGGTCCCGCGTCCCGGTGCCGATGCATGGATCACCAATCAGGCGCTCATGGAGCTCGGTGCCCTCGTCTGCACGGCCCGGGTCATGCACTGTGCCGCATGTCCGGTCCGACCCGCCTGCCGGACCGGTGCTCAGGCCGTGACCCCGGCGATCACCTCGACCGCGCGCTCGAGGTCTCGCGGCAACACGTAAAGATGGGTGCTCAGTCGGAGATACTCGTAGCCGAACTCCGAGATCCGTCGAGTCCGGAACCCCGCCGCGCCGAGGGCACCCTGCAGGCGATCAGCCCCGACACCGTCCTTGGTGAACGACACCATGGCACTCCGGAGTTCCTCGTTGCGGGGCGAGACGAGCCGAACACCCTTCACTTCAGCCAGCATCCCGTACAACGCCGTTGCCAGGCTCCGCGCTCGGCGCTCGATCGCTGCACGCCCGATCGCTTCCTGAAACTGCACCGCCGCCGCGAGTCCGGCGACGAGCGACTCGTTGGAGGTGCCGACATGCTCGAACCGCCGATGGTCGTCACGCTCCCAGTCGCCCGAAGCGATCAGGGGCCAGGTCGTCGTCAATCGGTCCGGTCGCGTGATCAGCAGGCCGGTCCCCTTGGGTGCCAGCAACCACTTGTGCGGCGAGGTCGCGTAGTAGTCGGCATCGAGCGCGGTGAGGTCCAGCTGGAGCATCCCGGGCGGATGCGCACCGTCGATCACCGAGACCATCCCTCGCGCGCGCGCCGTGCGGACCAGTTGCGCCACCGGCTGGATCATCCCGGTGGAGAAGAGCACATGCGAGATCAGCAGGACACGGGTTCGCGGCCCGATCGCCCGGACCCAGGCGTCATGCAGCGCATCGGGATCGGTCGGGTCGAGCGGCGGATCGAAGGTGCGACAGGTCGTACCCCGTCGGGCCGCGAGCATCTCCCAGGCGCAGTGCCCTCCGATATGCTCGTGCGAGGTCATCAACACCTCATCGCCTTCGGCCAGCGTCATGCCGTGTGCCACCACGTTGATCGCCTCGGTGGTGTTCCGCACGATCGCGACCGAGCCGGGCCATGCACCGAGAAACCGCTCAAGGGACGCATGCAGGGCATCGAGATCGGGATGCTCCTGCCGCGTGATCCGCTCGAAGGCGCGCAGGTGATGGATGGTCGCCTCGAGGACCGGAATCGGGCAGGCGCCGTAGGTCCCCGTGTTGAGATGGGTGCCGGCAATCACGAACTGCTGCTGGAGTGCTTCCCAGTCGGGCTCCCCGGCGGGCGGCTGCAGGGGCGTCGGGTCCCGGCGGCGAAATCCCGCGAGCGATCGCGCCTCGGCAAGACCCTGGAATCCGGGCAACATCGCGCCAAGCGCGAGCAGCTCGCGCCGGGTGATCCGGGTCACCGGTAGAGCGCGCCGGCCCCGAGCGCGAGCAGCGCGAGGAGGCCGCCGAACAGCGTCATCCGGTCGAGCCGAACCCGGCCGGCATCGAACGCGGCGGTGGTGTCACCGACCGGCTCGAGACGGGCAAGGCGACTGGCTGCGGGCATCGCGCCGAGGAGGGTGACCAGCGCCGCCAGCACGCCCAGGGCCTGCATCGATCCCATCCACGCGCCGACCCGGGTCGACATCACGGCATACATCCGGAAGGTGAGCAGCAGGCCCGAGGCCACGCTGAGCAGGGCACCCGGCCCGACCAGGACCCGATAGAGGGCCGACTGCACCTCGGCCACCCCCCCCCAATGCCGACGATCGAGTCGACCGTAGGCCCCGGCCGCGACGATCACGCTCGCCATCCCGCCGATCCAGACCGTGAACGCCAGCAGATGGACAAAGCGCCAGAGATGCGTCACGAGCGGTCCGGCACCGAGAGGAGCTCGTCGATCGGCTGCCGGTCGCGATCCCGGGGATCGACCGCCAGCCAGTACCCGACGTCGGTCTCGCCCAGCTGCCAGGAGAGCACGATCGGCTCGCCATCGCGCTCGGTCGGGAAATCCACCAACCCGACCTCCGAGTCACGCATGCGACACCCGACCTGGGCGAGCTCCTCCACGCAGGCGTCGATCTGCCCGGCCAGCGACTCGGCCTCGCGCCGGGCGACTGTGGCCGCCTCCGACTCCTGCCCGGCCGGCCCGACGCCGACCTGCAGCAGGTCGAACCGGTGCACCGCCGCACGCCAGGCGCGCTTGAGCGCGACCACATCGGCCACGATCCGCGAGACGAGCGGCAGCGTCCGGGCCGCGGATTCAGGGGTGAACTGCTCGATCATCACAACTCCTCGAGTGCGGTGCGCATCGCCCGTTCACCGGCACGACCGTATTCCGCGATGCGGTCGAGTGCAAAGGTGGCACCCCGATCGCTCACCGGGCGAACCCAGAGGAGCGGCGGGAGCGTCGGCTTGAGGTTCCACTGTTCACGCAGCAACTGGGTCGTCCCGGCCATCAACCACCCCTGGGCACGGTCGGATGCCGCAAGGAGGGGGGGGGGACGATGCACCGGCTCGCCGATCTCGTCGAAGCCGGGCCCCACATCGATCGCGATCACCAGGTCGACCTCCAGATGCTCCGCGATCCCGAGCGGCAGGGGAAACCGCACCCCGCCATCGAGGAAGTCGCGCCCGTTCACCCGCACCGGTGCAAACCACGGGGGCAGGGCGCACGATGCCGAGAGCACATCGAGGATCGGGGCGTCCTCGCCGCCGGTGCCGAACGCCACGCTGCGCCCCCGCTCGGCCTCGACCGCGGTCACCGTGCAGGGCGTGCGCAGGTCCGCGAAGCGCCGCGGGGTGATCAGGCGCTCCATCGACCGGCGGAACACCGCGTTGCGGAAGATCGATCGGGCCCAGATCGCCCGGAGCGGAAACAGGGTCACCCGACTGATCAACTCGCGGGGGTTGAGCTTGCCGAAGCCCGCGAGCAACGCCGCCGGATCGGCGCCCCCGGCCAGCGCGACCGCGACCACCGACCCCATCGAGGTGCCGATCCAGTGGACCGGCGTGATCCCCGCCTCGGCGAGGGCGATCGCGGCACCGAGATGGGCGGCGGCCTTCGCACCTCCCCCCCCCAGTACGACGGCAACACGTGGCCCGCTCATCGGCTGGTGTGCTCCGCACGATACCGCTCGGCCTCGGCATACCGGGCCTGCTCGTCCGCGGTCTCCGCCACGAGCCGCGGCACCCGCTTGGGGCGGCCGTAATCGTCGATCGCCACGAACACGACCCTGGCCGTGTGGGTCCGGCGCCGCTCCCCGGTGCTCGGCTGTTCCGCGAAGACCTCCACGGTGATGTCCATCGAGGAATTGCCGACATACACGACCTGGGCCAGGCACGTCACCAGGGCGCCCATCGGGATCCGCTCCCGGAAATCCACCCGATGGATGGAGGCCGTCACGGCCTTGCCACCCGCATGGCGGATCGCGGCGATCGCGGCGGCCTGATCCACCATGGCCATGATGTTCCCGCCGAAGAGGTCGCCGAGAATGTTGGCCATGTGTGGCATCACGAGGGTCGAGATCTCGCCTCGGGAATGGGACATCGGTCGGGATTCCGGCAAGCAGTAGTCCTCGTCAGGGTCGAGAGCGGGTCGAAAGCGGGTCACGGGCCACCCGACCCGGGGGCCTGACCCCGCAGGTCAGTAATCTACAGGGCGCAAATAGTATTCCCCGATCGCGGTGCCGCTGACCATCGCCGTCGTGGGCAACCGACGCTTCCAGTGGGTCGAGTCCAGGCGGTGCCGCACGATGGCCACCTCCTCCGCGGTGTAGCCGGCAGCGGTCAAGGCCTCTGCACCGAATCCACGCAAGACAAGGTCGAGGATCCCGTCGGCGACCTGGTAGGAGGTCCCGAAGTCCCCTTCATCGGTCTGGTCTGCCACCAGGTCGGCGGTCGCCGGCTTGTCCACGATCGCCGGTGGCACTCCGACATGCCGGGCAAGCGCCCAGACCTGCGTCTTGAACAGGTCGCCGATCGGGTTGATCGGCGGTGAATCATCCGCGTGCCACGTGAAGTATCCCAGCAGGCGCTCGCTCTTGTTGCCCGTCCCGAGCGGCAGGGCCCCGAGCCCTGCCGAAAGATCGAACAAGGTGGTCATCCTGAGGCGGGCCATCACGTTGCCAAGCCGAGCCGGTGTGAGCAGCTCGCCTGCGGCGGCGGCATACCCGTCAACGGCGGCCGTGATATCGACGGTGCGCTCCTCGAGACCGAGCGCGCCGGTCACCATCCTGGCGTGGTCGAGCGAGGCCTTGCTCGAGGCACGGTAGGGCATGCGGACCGCGATGACCCGCTCGGGTCCGAGCGCCTCGGCGGCGAGCCAGGCCACCAGGGCCGAGTCCACCCCGCCCGAGAGCCCGAGGATCACCCGGTCGAATCCTCGGCGACGTCCCACTTCATCACGAAGGAACTCGACGAGCCAGGTCCGGGCCAGCGCCGGATCGATCGCCAGTCGCTCCGCAGCCGAGGGCACACCGATCATGCCGCTGGTGGCCGGGGGCGTCAGGACGGGAACGGCTGGGACGCTCCCGGGCTCGGCGAATGCCACGGTGCGCTCGCGTGCCCGACCGAGTGCCTCGATCAGCGGCGGGAGACGGAGCTCCAGGTCGGCCAGGAGCGGCGATTCGGCCCGGACCCGCGGCACCGCCTCCAGGTCGATGGTGTGATGCACCACAGCCTCCTCGAACAACGGCCCACGGGCCAGGACGTCTCCATCCGGACCCGTGAGAATCGAGCCGCCCGGGAATCCCTTGCCACCCTCGAAACCGACCAGGTGCGACATGGCGACGAACACACCATGCTCGCCGGCGATATCGCGGGCCAGCCGATCCCACCTGGCCATCGAGCCCGGCTGCCCGGGATGAACCGGATCCGGGGCGAGACCACGCGCGGGACTCGCGGCCAGGACCGCGATCAGCTGGGCACCGTCGACAGCCGCAATCGTGGGGGCCAGCGAATGCCAGGCGTCCTCGCAGATCAGCATCGCCACCCGACCGAATCGCGTGTCGAACGCCCGGATATCCGCGCCAGCCTCGACGAACCGGCCCTCGTCGAAGACACCGTAGGTCGGGAGGAACAATTTGCGGTGGACATGCCGGACGCCGGCTTCCCCCCCCCCAAAACTGGCCCACATCGCCGAGTTGTGGAGCCGGCCGTTCCAGCGCTCGTAGAACCCGAGCACGATGTCGATCGGCGGGAGCTTCGCCGCCGCATGACGACGACCCACCTCCTCGAACAGCGACTCGGCCGTGACCGCGTGCTCCCGGACCCCACCCTCGAGGAAGTAGCCGGTGGTCGCCGTCTCCGGAAGGATCACGAGTTCGGGCCGTGTCGGCCCTTGGCTGACCGAGTGCAGGAGCTCGCCGATCCGATCCAGATTCTCGGTCGGGCGACCCTTGCTCGGGCGGAACTGGCAGAGGGCGACGGGGACGGGACGCATGTCGCAATCTACCAGCGTCGATTCGTATATTCCCTGCTTCCCGACCCTCAGGAGCCTGCCGTGACCCTGCTCGACGCGATCGCCGAAGCCCCCAATGCCAGCCAGCCACTCCCCTGGCTCATCACCTGTGGCCAACCCTCGGCCGACCAGCTCACCCGGGCCCGGGACGCGGGCGTGACCCTCGTCGTCGACTTGCGGGACCCGATGGAGGCCCGACCCTTCGATGAGCCCGAAACGCTCGAAGCGCTGGGTGTCACCTACCTCAATGTGCCGGTGAATTCGGGAGCCCTCGACGATGCCTCGCTCGAACAGATCCTGGAGGCGATCCGTGCGCAGGGCGGTCGGCCGACGATGGTGCACTGTGCCAGCGCCAATCGGGTCGGCGGCGCCCTGATCCCGTTCTTCATGATCGATCAGGGCATGGACGAACCCGCGGCGATCGATGCCGCCATGAAGGTCGGGCTCCGGAGTGCCGAGTTGATGGAATGGGGACTCGCCTATGCACGAGCGCGCCGCCCGACGTGAAGGACGGCGCGCCGGTGTACGCTCCGGGGGTTCCCGCCCTAGCGAAGGTCGGGTCCCCGGCTGCGTGACCTGGCCGGTCCGCTGCTGGCCGGCGGCGGCGGCGGCGCGGACCGACTCGTACTCGGCGGCGGGCTGCTGGGCCGTGGCGCCGGTGGAGGTGCGCTCTGCCGCGGGGGCGGGCTGCTCTGCCGTGGCGGCGGCGGGGCCTCACGACGGGGCGGTGGACTGGAAACCGGGCGTGCCCCGGGATTGGCCTCCCGCCTGACCGGCTCACTGCGTGGGGTCGTGGTCGACGCGGCCGGCGGACGATACACCGGTCGCTCCTCGCCGCGCGCCTGCACCCGGGGAGTCGGAACCGGGATCGCGGACCGGGTGCCGACCGTGCCCTCCGAGGAGGGTCGCCGGCTCCGCGCGCGCTCGGTTTCGGTCGCCGGAGGCGGTGGCGCCGACGAGCGGCTCGGCGGCGTTACCGTCGACGGGGGCCGGCTCCCGCTGGCCGGTGGAGGCGCCTCCCCACGACTCCGCGTCGTCGTCGTTCTGCCACCCACCGACGTCGGTGTCGGCCGGGGCAACGGATCGGTCAGGCGACGGCCGATGCCGGTCGCCGGCGCCAGGCCACCCTGCGGAACACGGGCACGAGTCCCGTAGATCGGGTTGGGGACCACGGGTCGGAGCGGCACGTTGATCACCGTGATCGGACGATAGGGCGTCCCGTAGTAGGGATCCCAGCCGTACCATCCATTCCATCCCCCCCCCCAACCAGCTCCCCAACCCGAGTAGCCATAGGGCGCGCGTCCCCAGCTGCGACCATACCACGGGTCGTACCACGGGTCGGACCACCGGCTCCCGATCGAGATCGACCAGCCCGGGGCACGCCATCCGCACGCGAGGCAGGTGTCGAAGTAGGGATCACCCCACCCGGCACCGGCGACGACCACAGGCTGCTCGCTTTCGTAGCCTGGGCCCCAGACCCGGTAGCCCACCACATCGTGTTCGAAGTTGCCGCGGTCCGTCATCCGATCGACGATATCGAGCAATTGGGACTCGGCATCCCCGGCCGGGTCGGCGAGCCGGAGACGTTCGTAGTCCCAGCGCTGCCCGCTGGCGGTCGCATAGCCGGCAAAGGAGAAGCGCTCCGGGGAGAGGACGGAGAGAATCAGGCCGGTTCCACCCCGATCATCCGCGAGGAACGACGCATCGTCATGTTGCCCGCGCAAGGCATACCGGCGCCCGCCCCGGACGTAGGTGTCGAGATCCGGATCGAGGGGGAAGAGAACGCGGACATAGCCGTCACCGTCGACGCGGAAGACCAGCAGGTAGCCGTCGTGGTCCGGAGCGACTTCGACCTTGACCTTGTCACCCGGACGATAGTCGCCACCGTTGAGGGAAAGCCGGACCGGCTCGTTGGCCGGCAGGCCAACGACCCCGGCCGATGCACTGGCCGAGGTCGCGGCAAGCAAGGCGAGTAGCGCGTACATGGTACCTCCTGCACTCTGTGACGGTGACGCACCTTCAGGACAACCCCTACTGATACCAGATTCATGCCAACCGCAAAGCGTTGCATACCAACGACTTGCGTTTCGTGTGCCCCGAAAAGTGTCGGTTTCGTCGATTGGATTGCCGAAATCTCGACACGCTCAGGTGCGCGACGTCTCTCGCCCGCCGTTCCATCGATGCCAGTACATCCGGAGTTCGGTGATGCGATGGCCGTCGGTCTCGGCGAAGAGGGCTCCCCTGGCATCGACCCATTGTCCGGACTTCCGGCGTCGGAAGACCAATCGGAACTCGGTGCTGAACCAGAGATCGCCGGCGGTGAAGATCTCGCCGATCGTGAATCGGGGTTCCGACTGGCTGTACGGAATGTCTGCGGCCCAACTCCGGATCGCGCTGAGGCCGTTGATCGGCTCGGAGAATGGCGTCTCGAGGAAGGTGCACTCCTCGGCGAACACTTCCATCATCGTGTCGATCCTGGCCTTGCTCCAACCACGAGCCAGGGTCTCCGCCAATGCGCGGGCACGGAGGGTGAACGGGAGGTCCGGTTCGGCGGTGTCGTTGTCAGTGCTCATGGGGTCCGTGTCAGTGCTCATGGTTTCCGTGCCGTCAGGGTGTCCTCGACGGCACGTTCTTCGGTCAGGCGCGCGATCGCTTGGCGGGCCGCCTCGGCAACGGGGAGGTAGGCCGAGTCGGGCTTGTCCCAGAGGTCGAGGAACCGTCGGTAGTGCGCGAGTGCCGAGTCGGCGTGACCCATCGCGTCGAAGATGGTCGCCAAGGCTCGTTCGCGGGCCGGGTACAGGTCCGGGGAATTCGGAAAGCCCCAGCGGAGTCGAGTGAGGCCTGCCGTTCTCGTGGCCAGCCGCCCTGACTGGAGGATCGCATACCGCAACTGGAATGGCGCCGTGAAGTTGGAGAGTCCGAGTGCGCTCCCGATCAGGTCGACGGCACTGTCGGCGAGCGCAAGCCCGCGCGCCGTGTCGCCTTGCGCGACGGTCGCCAGTCCCGCGAGTCCCACCAGGGCCCCCTGGATCGGGCGCTGCAGGGTATCGGGGTTGCCGAGCAGGGTGCGGCTGATCGCGAGGACATCGGCCGGACGACCGCGATCGAGTGCAAGTACTGCTCGCCAGACCCCGAGGTAGGCATTGGGATTCCTGGTGGCGGCCACGGCGAGAACGGAATCGAGTCTCGCCATCCGCTCGGCGGTCTCGAATCCGGCGAGCGTGGGGACAAACTGGATCATGCTCGAGGCGTCGCCGCCCTGCAGACCAAGTTCCTGCAGCTTGGTGCGGGCATCCGCGACCCTGGCTGTGGCCGCGCGCAGGGCGAGCGGGGCGATCTGGATCTGCTGTCCTGCCGGCGTGCCTCGCAGCGCCTCGGCGAGGTAATCCGCGGTCGCGAGGACTCGGGTCCCGGTGGTGGACTCATCGGTCAGCCGTGCGGTCAGCGCCGCAAACGCCACCCCACTGCCGATCGCATCGCCAAACATCGCGGCGATCGCGCTATCGGAACCTGCGAGTGCCTCCCGGGCCAGCCGAGCACGGGACAACTCCGCCGTGGCACTCGCGGCGCGGAACACGTTCTCGTAGCGTGTGATCAGCGCGGTATCGTGCTGCACGATGGCGAGCTCGAGCGGATGGATGGCCGCCTGGGTCAGCGTGCTGTCGATCGCGAGCACACGGTCGAACGGTGCGATCAGTTCCACCGGCGGCAGCGGCCGATAGACGCGCCCGTGGTACTGGGCCTCGCCCAGGAGGTACCACCCATCGGCATCATCGGGATAGGCGCGCGTGTAGGAGGCCGCGGAGTCGATCGCCGAGTTGGCGGCCCGGTTGAAGAGGTCCGAGGCATAGAGCAACGACCGGAGACGCGGCGGCAGGGAGTCCGAATACCTGACCGCCTTGGCCGACGCCGCTGTGGCGATCGGGCCCTGGTACGCGCCCTTCCATCCCAGGGTGTTGGCGAGCTTGTACCAGGCGAGCGCGAAGGTGGAGTCCTCGTGCACTGCCTCCTCGAAGGCGGACTGGGCGCTGTCCCACTCGCCACGCCGATGATAGCGCTCGCCCTCGAGGTAGGCGCGAATCGCGGGCACCGAGTGCGAGCGAATCCCCGAGGCATTGGCGGACGGCAGTGGCTCGCGCGAGCGCCAGATATCGCGGAGCAAGGCGAGGGCGAGGGTGTTGGACAGCGTGAGGACCGAATCCGCCGGACCATCGACCGAGGCGCGCGAGATCTCCTTGCCATTCAGGTCGTAGAGTTGGGCGCTCAGTCGCGCTGTCCCGCCGGTGGTGACCACGCTCCCCATCAGGACCGAGGCCGCCTTGGTGTTTCGCGCCACGGCAAGGGCATCCTGGAGGTCACCGGTGCCACCGCCCACTCGGCGATGCCACTCGCGGATCACGCCCCGTGGCTCGACCGTCTGGATGTCGCCGACGCCGCTCAAGGAGCCGGCGAGGAGATCGACCATCCCCTCGCCGATTCCCTCGAGCCCTGGTCCGGTGGTCGTGAATGGGACGATCGCGATCGATTCCGCGCCCGAGACGACCATCTGCCGTGGCCCCGCGAAGAAGGCCCCCCAGATCACCGCCGCAGACGCCACGACGACGGGAAGGATGATGGCGAGTCGCTTCCACCGCTGACTCTCCCGGGTGGCCGCCGCCACTCCGGTGCTCTCCTGGGTCACGGCTTGTGCAAAATCGGTGATCGTCGCGAATCGCTGGTCCGGGTTGGTCGACATCGCCCGTCTCGTCGCGCTATCGACCTCGGTCGGGATGCCGTCAATCACACTCGAGAGCAACGGCCGCGGTGCGGTCAGGATGGCCGTCAGCATGGCCTGCATGGTGCTGCCCGCGAAGGCCTGTCGTCCGGAGACCAGCTCGAAGAAGACACAGGCGAGTGCGTACTGATCGCTGCGTGCATCCACCTCGTCGGCGGTCGCCTGCTCGGGACTCATGTAGGCGGGCGTGCCGATCGCCATCCCCGATCCGGTCAGGTTGCTCTCGGCCCGTGAGGCATCGACGGCGCGCGCGATCCCGAAGTCGGCGACCACCGCGTGGCCCCCGGAGAGCATGATGTTTTCGGGCTTGATGTCGCGGTGGACGATCCCGTGGGCATGGGCATGGGCCAGCCCGCTCGCCGCTTCCTGGATGATCACGGCGGCGCGTGCCAGCTCGACCCTTCCCTCGCGCTGCATGAGGTCGCGAAGCGATTCGCCATCGATGAATGGCATGACGTAGTAGAGGATGCCGTTGGCGGATCCTGAATCGTAGACCGGAACGATGTGCGGGTGCTGCAGCTTGGCGGCGAGTTCGATCTCGCGCAGGAAGCGCTCCCCCCCGAGCGAGGCGGCGAGCTCCGGCCGAAGCACCTTGATGGCGACCCGTCGGTGGTGCTTGAGATCCTCGGCGAGGTAGACCGTGGCCATGCCACCCTGGCCGACCTGACGGTCGATCGCGTACTGACCCTTGAGGGCATCAGCGAGGCGCTCCAGCATCCTGTCGGTCATCGGCGGCCCGTCGGAAGAAGGAATCCCGGAATCTAGTGGGCTGACGTGGGGCACAGGAGCGGATAGCTTTGGGTCCTCTGGGTACCCCATTCGACGAGCGCAGGATGACCGACCGAGCCGAGCCATATCTCCTCCGGGAGTTCAGGGTGACCGAGGGGGCGAACGGTCACCGCGTCAGCGCGATCCTCGACGGCCGGGAGGTCTGGTTCGAGAGTCCGGGGTTCGAGGCACCGCAGGAAGGCGGCAACGCCTTCCTCGCGGTCGCCTTCCTTGCGGCGATGGCCACGGGTCGCAACCTGGACATGTCGGACCTCCCGCCGGTGTCCGCCACGCTGCTCGACGCGCTCCCCACGCTGGATGCGATCTGGACCCAGTGGAATCCCTGCTTGTCATCGATCGAGGTCCGAGCCCAACGTGCCACCACCCACTCCGGGCCGGGTGGGGGCGAGAGCCTCTTCTTCTCCGGTGGCATCGACGCGACTCACAGCGCACTCGAGGGGACTCCTGGCCAGCAACTGGTCTTCGTCTCCGGGTTCGACCACGCCATCGATCGCCAGAGTCTGCCCGCCACCACCGCTCGCCTCGAACGCCTGTCGCAGCGACTCGGATCGACCCTGACGATGGTCGAGACCAACTGGGTCGAGTGGCGACGAGAGTGCCGGCTCTCCGGCGCGTTGATGCACGGCGGCTGCCTGGCTGCGGTCGCCCACCTGCTTGGCAGCGGCCACGTGACGATCTCCTCTTCCAACTCGTTCAGGCGATTGACGCCCTGGGGCACCCATGTCCTGGTGGATCCGCTCTGGTCCTCTGAACGCACCACGATTCGCCATTGGGGCAACCACTGCAGTCGCGCGGAGAAAGTCGCCCGGGTGGTGCAAGCAACCGCGCTCCACGCGGACCTGTGGGTTTGCCACGCGCGACCTGTCGGCAACTGTGGTCGCTGCGCCAAGTGCGCCCGAACCCGGTTGGCGTTCCACCTGCTCGGGAACACCCTCCCGATCGAAGGGTCGATGGCGCACCGCGATCCGGTGGAGGCCTACCTTCCGCACCTGAAAGCCGGATCGGAGCATGTCTACATCGCCGAGATGATCGAACTGGCCCGCGCGGGGGGGCATGCCGATACGCGTCGGGTGCTCGAGCGGGGCGCACGTCGGCTCGCACGGCGTCATGTGCTCCGGGACCTGCGGAACGCCGTCCTCACCCGCTCCGCCCAGCGCCGGATGGTGCGGACCGATTTGCAACCCTGGGGCCATGGCCCGGCCCCGAGGTCCGTGTGACGCTCCGCATCACGCAACCACGACGGATCCCGCGGTCCGATGGCCTCGTCCGGCACTCGGCCAGCGTGGCCGGACAGGAGCTCTGGTTCGATATCCCGTCCGACCGGGCAGGGGACCTGCGTGGAGAGCCGTTCCTCTCCTGCCTGATCGTCCCGGCCATGGTGCAGGACGTCGCCATCGAACTGGACCCGTCGCTGCCGGTGTGCCCCGATTTCCTGGCCGGTGTCCACGCGTACATGCAGGTGGTCCGCTTCTGGCCGGTCGAGATCGGGCATGCCCTGCATCCGATCCCGATCCGCGCCGAGACGGAACCTCCTTCCCCGGGCGTGGGCACGGCCTCGTTCTTCTCGGGCGGGATCGACGGACTCTACACGTTGCTGGAGGAACGGTCACGGATCACGGAGGCGGTGTTCTGCCATGGCGTCGATTTCCAGCTCGACAGCGCCCTCGCCACCGAGGCCACGACGCGCAATCGTGCGTGGCTCGCGGACCGAGGCCTGCCGCTCCTCGAGATGGCCTCGAACGCGCGGTTCGTCGGCCGGGCGCTCGGGGTCGGATGGAATGCACACAATGGTGCCTGCCTCGCCGGGTACGGCCACGCCCTCGGCGTCCGGGAGGTGCTGATCGCGTCCGGCCACGCGTGGCTCGACTGGATGGGGGGGGGGACACATGTCCTGAGCGACCCATTGCTGTCCTCGGCCGCGACCCGGGTGCATCACCATGGTCATGGCCCGATGCGATGGCAGAAGCTCGCTCGGGTCCTGGCCGAACCCGGCGTGCCGGAACTGCTGCGCGTCTGCTGGCAGGATACGGGCTACAACTGCGGCACCTGCGAGAAATGCCGCCGGACCATGCTGGACCTGCACCTGATCGGTGTCACCTCACCGGCATTCCCGTCGACCCGACAGCTGTCCGAGGTGCTTCCGAGCCGCGCCGAGCAGTGGGAGGCCGCCTGTTACCTGCGCCAGACCCTGCGTCTCGCCCAGCATGTCGGCCGCCACGACGTGGCCGCGGTCGTGCGGTCCCGGCTGCGCGACTGGGAGCGCCGCCTCTGGCTGCGTCGAGCCGATGCGGCGTTCCTGGGTGGCGCCCTGCGCCGGTTGCATCGGCGCCGCTAGCCGCCGGTGGGTCCACGCCGCCTCACCCGAACCACGCCTCGGCCTCTTGCACCAGCAACCAGACGTTGAGCACCGCAATCACCAGGGCCACGGTCCAGGCGAAGCCCTTCGTGAGCGGCTGGTTGACGAAGGGGCCCATCTTGGACCTCGAGGACGTGAACAACACCAGCGGGATCACGGCGAACGAGAGTTGCAGGGAGAGAATCACCTGACTCAGGATCAGGAGCGAGCCGGTGCCCCGTTCACCGTACATCGCCGTCACGATCACCGCCGGGATGATCGCGATCAATCGGGTGATCAGTCGACGCAGCCACGGTGGCAGCCGGATGTCGAGAAACCCTTCCATCACGATCTGCCCTGCGAGCGTCCCGGTGATCGTGGAGTTCTGTCCCGAGGCCAACAGCGCCACCGCGAACAGGACACTCGCGAACACGCTGCCCAGTAACGGGGTCAGCAGCGCGTGGGCATCATGGATATCGGCGACCGACTCGTAGCCGGTGCCGTGGAAGGTCGCCGCCGACAGGATCAGGATCGCGGCATTGATCAGGAAGGCGAAGAAGAGCGCCATCGTGGAATCGACGGTCGCCCACCGGATGGTCTCGCGCTTGTCGCTCTCCTCGCTGCCGATATAGCGCACCTGCACGATCGCCGAGTGCAGGTAGAGGTTGTGCGGCATGACCGTGGCGCCGAGGATCCCGAGGGCGATGTAGAGCATCGCGGGGTTGGTGACGATCTGGGTGGTCGGGACCAGCCCCTGCATCAACGGGGCGATCTCGGGACGTGACAACACCATCTCGACGGCGAAGGCGCCCCCGATCACCGCGATCATCGCAATGACGAACGCCTCGAGGTAACGGAACCCCTTGGCCTGAAGGAGCAGGATGAGCAGCACATCGGCCGCGGTGATCAGCACGCCGTAGAGCAGCGGGATGCCGAACAGCAGGTTCAGTGCGATGGCCGACCCGATCACCTCGGCGAGGTCGCACGCGGCGATCGCGATCTCGCACAGGATCCAGAGCACGAACGACACCGGGCGCGAGTAGTGATCCCGGCAGGCCTGGGCCAGATCGCGACCGGTCACGATGCCCAGCTTGACCGCGAGCGCCTGCAACAGCATCGCCATCAGGTTCGAGATCAGGATCACGCTGAGCAGGGTGTACCCGAATTGCGCCCCACCCGCGATGTCCGTCGCCCAGTTGCCCGGATCCATGTAGCCGACCGCCACGAGATAGCCGGGACCCGCGAAGGCCAGCAGCTTCCGCCACCATGGCCCACCGCGCGGGATCACGACCGAACGGAACGATTCGGGCAGCGTCGGGCTCCGCCGCGGGTGGCGCCAGCCGGCATCCGAGATGCCCTCGATCGGCGTCGCCGACGACTCAGCAGGGGGGGGGAACAACGGCCCGCTCATGATGGCTCCCCCACCACGCACAATACCAGCGCCGCGAGATCGTGGCCGATCACCTGATGGGTCCGGCCGCGTCGGAGCGCGATCGGGCCGTCGAACGGCTGGCGCGACACGACCGTGACGCTCGTCCCGGGCACGAGGCCCTCACTCGCCAGCCAGCGCAGCCGATCGCCATCGTCGGTGTCGACGCGCGCGATGCGCGCCACCGTGCCGTCCGGCACCACCGTGAGCGGCACGGTCGTGCGCACGGTCAGGGAACCATCGACACCCGGGATCGGATCCCCGTGCGGATCGAAGGCGGGATTGCCAAGCGCCTCGGCGAGTCGCTCGACCAGATCGTCACTCGCGGCATGCTCGAGCCGCTCGGCCTCGGCATGCACCGTGTCCCAGGTGTAGCCAAGGCGGGCCACCAGATAGGTCTCGATGAGACGGTGCCGCCGGACCACGCGGAGGGCCTCGCGAGTCCCGCTGCGACTCAGCGTCGCCCCCCGATACGGCTCGTGGACCACCAGACCCTGTTCCGCGAGTCGCTTGAGCATGCCGCTCACTGACGGGGGTGCCAACGAGAGCGCCTCCGCTACCGCGTTGGTGGAGGCCGGCTGCCCGCCCTCGGAGAGCTGGTAGATCGCCTTGAGATAGTCCTCGACCGAGCGAGTCAACTCGGGACGCACAATTTTAGCCATGCCTAAATCTTCATGGTGTCATGGCTAATGTCAATCCGGCTGCGTCCCCAGCTCCCTCCACAGTTCCACGACCGGGGTCACGATCCGCTCGGTCATTCCCCAGAGCAGCCCACGTTCCAGCTGGTAGCCAGCCACGTGCCTCACCGCGCCGGCAACCTCGATTTCGGTGGTGCACCGGGCGCCCGTCGCGACCAGACGCTCGAACGACACCCACTCGTAGCCGGCAACCTCACGGTTGGGCCGCAGCATCGGCTGGCGGTCGAGCGTGAACAGGAACGGTCGAACCAGAAGCACCGGCAGGGTCGGGGTCGTGGGTGCCAGGTCATCGAGCTGGATGGGGTCGGGCACCAGGGCGAGATCGAGGCCGACCTCCTCGGCCGTCTCCCGGATCGCGGTGTCGAGGAGGTCGGCATCGCCGGGCTCGCGCCGACCGCCGGGGCAGGCCACCTGTCCGGACCAGGGGTCGCCGCCCCGCTCGGCCCGCACGATGAGGAGGAGCCGATCGGGATTTGGCACGACGACGATGGCAATCGCGGCCTCACGTTGGCCTGCGGCAGCCGCTTCACGGGGCGGTTGCCGCGACAGTGCCTCGTGCAGCGCCTGCAGTCGACTCATGGGGCGAGGTGCGATCCGAGGAAGGATCGGGTTGCACCAAAGAGCTGATCGAGGGCGGGTGTACTCCCGGCCCACGGATGGGCCGCCCCATACGTGTGCCCAGCACCCTCGATCGCCAGAAAGGCGTGGTGCGAAGCGTCCCCCGCACGGCCGAGGGCCTCGGCTTCCTCAAAGGGCACCGTCTCGTCGAGGGTGCCGTGCACCTGCAACCAGGGCCGTCCCAGCATGCTGGCCGCACCGGCGATGTCGAGGCGACCAGATTCGTGGGCGAGGCAATCGGCCGCGACCTCATAGTCGAGTGGCAGCCGAATCCCGAGCCTCGCGTGCGGCACCTCGATGCTGCCAGCCTCGCGCCACGCCGTCAGCTGTGCCTCACTGTGCCGTCGTGCCCGGCCGATCGCCGACCAGGTGACCACCGCGCCGACCTCGGGACACTCGGAGGCAAGCAGGATCGCCATCCCGCCCCCTCTCGAGTGCCCGACCACGCCCAGGGCCATCGGCGGTGCCACATCGAGCTCACCCCGGCCCACGGCGCCAACCACCCGATGCAGATCGTCGAGCTCTCGGGTGTAGGTATTGCGCCGAAACCGGTCGGGCCGCGTGAACTCCCCATCGGCATCGACCCCCGCTCCACTCACACTCGCGGTGATCGCCACGAAGCCGGCACGTGCGAGCTGCTCGGCGAAGACCGGCAGGAAGGCATAGTCCTTGAACCCCTTGAATCCATGCACCAACAGCACGGCCGGTTGCGGCACCCGACGGGACCCGGCACGGACGTCGACGAGGATCTCGCCGAGGGCACCGTCGATCGCATGATGGGAAAGTGTCGAGGTGGCCATTGGCTTCAGGCACGACCGTCAGGTCGTGCGGGGAATCAGGATGAGCCGTCTGCTGAACCGAACAGGGGAATCTACCATATCAGGACCGTGACCTGATGGTCACGGCTAACTCGCTTTCTCGCCTGCTCGCTTTCAGATTACAGTCCTACGACGGCCGAGGAGGTTCTGACGTGCATTCGCTACACTCGACACAACTTGCCACTGGCAAGGCGATTGCGGGCGCCCGGGAGGTCATGGTCGCGGAGTGGTCCGAGTGGCTCACCAGCCGCAAGGCGGGCGGTCGGATGCCCGAGGCACTGGTTGAGCGGAAGCTGCGTCTGGTCATCGATGTGCTCATCGAGATGCTCGGGCCGCTGCGGCGCGAGGCGAACCTGATTTGGCCGCGAGTCATGGAACAATACGGCCGGATCGGTGCCTCCCGAGGCCTGGCGGCCGGCGAGGTGGTGGAGGAGATCCAGCAACTGCGCGTGCTCCTGATTCGCCACGTGGGCGACACGATCGCGGCGATGCGCCCCCGCCGATCGGTGGCCGTCTTCCTGCGCCTCAACGCGATCATCGACCGCGGCATCGCCGAAGCGGTGGTCGGCTATACCGACGTACTGGTGGCGTCGCTCCTGCCATCCGAACCGGACTCGACCTCGGTGATGGCCGAGTCCACCGAAGCACTCGTGGAGCTGCTCGACGAATTCGACACCGAGCTCGCCCGCGTCACCGCCGGTCACTGAGCCTCATGCTGGATGACGCCAGCGCCCTCGTTGGTGCACTCTGGGGAGTGCCGTTCATTGCCCTGGTCCCGCTGGCACGTCGACGCCCAGATGTGGCCGAGCAACCGAGGGAAGGCGCTCGCTCGATCAGTGTCATCGTCCCGGCCCGCAACGAATCCGCCACGATCGACACCGTCCTTCATTCAGTCCTCGCATCGACGCATCAGGCCTTCGAGATCATCGTCGTCGATGATCGCTCCACCGATGATACTGCCGACCAGGTTCGTCGACTGGCGGGGACGGACCCGCGACTTCGCCTGGTGCCGGGCGCCCCACTTCCAACGGGATGGTTCGGCAAGCCCTGGGCGTGTCATCAGGGCGCCGCGGTGGCCACGGGAGAATTCCTGCTGTTCACCGATGCCGATACCACCCACCACCCCGAACTGCTCTCGCACGCCGTCGGTGGGTTGCTCGCGGAGCAGGCCGACCTGCTGACCCTCACGAGTCACCAGCAATGCCAGAGCTTCTGGGAGCGACTCGTGATGCCCCAGATCTGGTTGCTGCTGGGCGTGCGCTACGTTCCGGAACGGATCAATCGCGCCACGCGACCGGATCAGGTGGTTGCCAACGGCCAGTTCATTCTCATCCGACGGACCGCGTATGACAGCCTCGGCGGACACGAAGCCGTGCAGGGCGAGGTGGTCGAGGATCTGGCGCTGGCCCAGCATGCGTTTGCCGCCGGATGCCGGATCCGGATGATGTTCGGGGAACGGTTGCTTGCCACCCGCATGTACCGCTCGCTCGGCGCGATGGTCGAGGGGTGGTCCAAGAATCTCTATGTCGGGTCACGCCAATCGCTGGGCGGACATCCCCGACTCACACCACTCGCCCCGTTCGCCGTGATGGCGGCCTTCGCATTCTGGCTGGTGCCCCCGCTCCTCCTGGCACTCGGCGTCCTGCCCCAGGCGATGCTGGTGGCGAGCGGGTGCTCGCTCATGTTCTGGGCACTCATTGCGTACGGGATGGGGATCCCGCTCCGCTATGCCTTCGGCTACCCGATCGGTGCCCTCCTGGCCCTCGGGATCATGGTGCGGTCCACCGTGCGCGGCCGTCGACACATTGTCTGGAAAGGGCGTGCGTATGGCACCACACCCGGGGACGGGGTGGTCACATGATGCTGTTGCTGCTCGCCCTGGTCGTGCCACAGGACACCCTGCACTTCGATTTCACGGTGCAGACCGTGCGATCGGTGATGCCGGTTGGTACCGGACGCCCGCCGGTGTTCGACAGTCTCTCGGTGGTGGGTCACCTGACAGTCGTGCTGTCCGACACCGTCGGTGGGCGCGTGGCGCACGCGCGAATTGATAGCGCCGGGTCCTCCCGACAGACGGTTGCGCGCGTGCCCCAGTTCGGTGGGAACCGGTACAGCGTGCTGTTACCCCAGGGCAGGGCGCCCGCTCCGATCACCACGGATGAGACCTCCCTGTCGGCCATGCACGGACTTCCCGTCGTGGCCGCGCTCTTCCCGGCCATCCGGCCCCGTGCCGCCATCAACGACCGCTGGGTCGACACCACCGAGGTCGAGCACGTCGTGGCAGGTGTCCGGTCGCGGGGGACGCGGATCACCTCGTGGTTCGTGGTCGATCGCCGTGACGATGCCCTGCTGGTGTCGGGGACTTTCGCGGGTTCGGCCGCGGCCACCCTCGATCCCAGCAACACCATCACGCTTGCCCAGCGCGGCTCCCTCCGCGCCGTCGTGCGACCGGGCTGGCCAGCCGATGTCGCTGAGGTGACCGATTCGGCCGACGTGGAGCTCATGCTGAGCGGGACCGGGCTGCATGTTCGCCAACTCACCACGGTCACGCTGGTCCGGCGTAATTTCCGACCATCTGGTCGGCCCACCTTGCGGCGACGGGTGCCCAACTGAGACAGGATGGTGTCCGGCGGTGAGTCCGTGCTCGACACACTGCGCGTGTGCAGAACTCCGAGACCATCCCCACCTCCGCGCTCGAGATCTTTCGTCAGATCGGCGCCGATCTGCTCTCCATCCCGGCGATGGCGACCGTGCCACCCACCCCAGGCGAACCCCTCTGGCACCTCGGTGTCCACGGCCAGCTGCCGTGCTGGTGGACGCCACTGGAGCCACACGCCGCCAGGAAGCTGGCGCGCGGTCTGGCCCGTAGCGGGCATCATGGCCTGATGCTGAGCGGACGGGCTCCGGATCGCCACGAGTGCATCGTGACGATCCGACCCTGTCGCCCCTTCGGGCTCGTTCCGCCCTACCACCGCTCACTCGGGCTCGTCCGCCTCGGCCGCATGGCCCCGACCGGGTCACGCCTCGGCGATGCCCTGGCCGCGGCAACCGCGCTCGATCTCGATGCGCGTGGCCGGGAAACCTTCGAGCAGCTGCGCCGGATCATGGCCATCGCCGCACCGGATCTCCGTGGCTCCGACGAGCTCGGGGATCGCGAGACGTGGCTGCTGCTTCAGGTCACCCGGCTGCTCTTCCTCCGGTTTGTCGAATCCGAGGGGTGGCTCGATGGATCCGAGACCTTCCTGGCGGACGCGGTGCATCATGCCCTGGCCACGGACCGGGATCCCGGCCGCGAGTTGCTCGAGCCCCTCTTCTTCGGCACGCTCAATCGGCCTTGCGAGCGTCGGAACCGCCGATCCCGTCAGTTCGGCACGATCCCGTTCCTCAATGGTGGTCTCTTCGAGCCGCACGCGATCGAACGCGCCCACTCGTGGTATCTGCCGTGCGAACGCTGGCGAGCGTTGCTCGATGCCGTGATCACCTCGACGGAGGTGTCACTCGATCCCGATGCCCACCCGGATGCGATCTCCCCGGAAATGCTGGGACGCATCCTCGAGGGACTGATGGATCCGGATGAACGCTCGCGGGCCGGCGTGTTCTACACGCCGCCGGCCCTGGTCCAGGCCGTGGTTCGCGAGGCCATTGCGTGCCACATGGCACCACAGCTTGGTCGCTCGGAGCACCAGGTCCACGCGGCGCTCGACGCCCCCGATCCGGCGCTTGTGGCGCAGCTCCGTCGCCTTCGCATCCTGGATCCGGCGGTCGGTTCCGGTGCGTTCCTCGTCGGCGCACTCCACCTGCTCCGAGGTGATCCGGATGCCTCGCCCGCTCTCACCCGGCGACTCATCACCAACAACCTGCATGGCATCGATCGCAACCCGACCGCCGTCCGTGTCACGGAACTGCGACTCTGGCTCGAGCTCCTGCGGACGATGCGCGGCACACGCGCAGAGGCAGTCGACCCGCTTCCCAACCTCGACGCCGCCATCCGAGCGGGCGATGCCCTGATTGACCCGCTCGAGGGCCGTCGAATTCCGCCCCACCTGATCCTCGCGCTCCGGCGCACTCGGCACCAGGTCGAAGCGACCCATGGTCGCGCCCATCACACCGCCCAGCGTCGGCTCCATGCGGCGGAGCATGCGGCGATCGACGCTGCGCTCGACGCCGAGCTCTCGTCCCTCATCGCCGCGCGGACCGAGGCGGCAGCAGCTGAGGGGGCCGCAACCCTCTTTGCCGCGGCTGATGCGTCAGCCCGCGTGCCGGTGGACCTCGACCAGGCCATCGCACAAGTGACCCGCGAGCGCGAGATGCTTCGACGTGATGATCGCGCCGCGACCTTCGCCATCGAAAGTGCCTGGCCCGATGTGCTCGCCGATGGCGGCTTCGACCTCGTGGTCGGCAACCCGCCCTGGGTGCGTTCAGAACGGCTGTCCGCGACAGTGCGTGGTCGCCTTGCGCTGCGATACCGGTGGTGGCGCACGGCGGGCACAGGGTGGTCACACCAGCCGGACCTGGCGGTGGCCTTCGTCGAGCGCGCCTTCCACCTGCTTCGTCCAGGAGGCACCTTCGGACTCCTCGTCCCGGGGAAGCTGGCCACGACATCGTACGGAGCGGTGGCTCGCGCGGCACTGGTCCGTGAAGCCACGATCCACACGGTCGCCGATCTCGCCGATGACCCACGCGCGGCGTTCGATGCCACGACCTATCCGCTGGCGATGGTGGCCAGTCGGACCCGGCCACTCCCGCGCCATGGCATTCGCCGAGGACTCGATCCGGACGCAAGCGTCGTCCCGCAATCGGCATGGCAGGGCGCCCGGTCCTGGTCTGGTGTCGACGGCTCCAGTTCGATAGTGCTCGGGCGGCTTGCGATCGAGCATCCGACGGTGGGAACCACCCATGCCCCGAGTATCGGCCTCAAGACTGGCGCGAATGCGGTCTTCCTCGATCCGCCGGACGAGCTCGTGGAATGGACCCGACCAGCGATCCGTGGTCGGGACGTGGGGCGACACGGGCTGACCCTGCGGCACCGGATCCTGTGGCCGATCGACGCCTCCGGAGCACCGTTCCGGACGCTGCCGACGAAGTTGGCCCGGTACCTGACACCTTCCGAGGCACTCCTGCGACGACGCGCCGACCAGCAGCGCGGTCCGTGGTGGCAACTCTTCCGCGTCGGGCCGGCTGCGTCCCGGTGGCGGGTGATCTGGCCGGACATCGCCACCGCGCTCCGCCCCCTGGCACTCGAAGACCCGGATCCCGTCCCCCTGAACAGTTGTTATGTCATGCCATGCCGCTCTCGTGAACGGATGCTCCGGCTCGCGGCATGGCTCTCCGTGTCCTGGATCCGGACGATCGCGCAACTCGGCGCCGAGCGAGCCGCGGGAGGACACCACCGCTTCGGTGCTCGAGTCGTCGCCGGGCTTCCCTGTCCGGAGGCGATCTGGCGCGACCGTTGTTTCGATCCCGGCAGCAGCGCCACGGCGGCGTGCCGCGACGAGCGCGGAGCGGAGTTGCTCGGATTGAGTCGGGAAGATCGTGCCGCGTTCGCTGCACTCGCGCCGTCTCGTCGCTGAGGCGCTCGATATCCTCTGGGGCCTGCCCCCCGCCGGCCTCGCCCTCCCGGCCTCTGGCACGGTGCGGCGCCGGTCCGCCGGGATGCTCTCGCCGGAGCAGGCCGATCTGGCAGAACGCGTTGTCACGGCGTTGGCCGGTTGGCGGGCCGTCGTGCTCGCAGCACCGGTCGGCAGCGGCAAGACCTGGATCGCCCTCCATGCGGCCGCGCGACACGGAGGCACCCTGGCCGTGATCGGCCCCGCCGCGCTCCGCCATCAATGGGTGGACACGGCCACGCGGTTGGCCATTCGCATCAGCTACACCTCGCTCGAGCGGGTGAGCCTCGGGCACCTCCCCCCCCCTGACAGTACCATGGTCCTGATCGACGAGGCCCATCGGCTCCGGCACCCCGGCACCCGGCGGGTGCAGCATCTCCGACCCTGGCTCATCGGCCGTGAGACGATCTTCATCACTGGCACGCCGATCGTGAACGGGCCACGTGACCTGATCCGCCTCCTCCGGCTCTGCCTGGCCGATGATTGTCTCCGCCTCGATGGCATCCCGTCCCTCGACGCACTCGCCCTGATGGCCAGTCCGCCCCGAGCGCTGGCTCGATTGGTGCTCCGCGGTGCACCACGGTCGCAGCGCATCCCGGTCGTCCGACGCGAGCTTCCCCCATCTCCCGCCGAAGACACTCGAGGCCAGCGGGTCCTGGCAACGCTCGCCAGACTCGCGCTCGGTGAATCCGCCGCCATCGGGCGACTCGCGCGCGTCGTGCTCCTCGATGCCGCGGCCTCGAGCGACACGGCATGGCATCTGGCGCTCGAGCGATACCGGAGCCTGTTGCGTCACGCCGAACAGGCGGGCCGGCTCTCTCGGGCGGCGATTCGCGCGTTCGTCGGCCCGTGTCCCGATCAGGGAGTGCTGTGGCAACTGCTTCGGACCTCGGCCCAGCCGAGCCTGCTCCCGATCGACGATTTGCGGATCCTTGACGAGGCACTCGCCTGCCCGCCCGACGATGCGGACTGGATCGCCGGCGTGCGCGATGCCATCGCCGGGTTCGGCCCGACCCTGCTCTTCACGCGGCATCTCGGGACCCTCGACGCCGTCAGGGCGTCACTCGGATCCGATGTGGCGTGGGTCACTGGCGGGGCGGCCGGCATCGGCGCGCATCGGATGGCGCGCCACACCGTGCTCGCCGCCTTCGGGCCCGAACGCACGATGTGGCGGTTCCGTCGCGCCATCCCCGAGCTCCTGGTCCTGAGCGATGTCGGCTCGGAGGGCCTCGACCTCCAGGGAGCGAGGTGTGTCGTCCACCTCGACCTGCCGTGGCACGAGACCGGCATCCGCCAGCGAACCGGCCGTGCGGCACGGATCGGACAGCGAGCCCCCCACGTCCTCGAACTCCGTCGCCTTCCGCCGGCTCCGATCAGCGAGGCGCTCGGCATCATCCGGGTACTGCGGGGCAAGGCACGTCGCGCACGACAGTGGGTGCAGACCCTGGACCGCTCGGTGGTCGAGCCACCCAGGGAGGACCACCGGTCCTTCGAGGCCGTGGTGATCGTGACCCTCCAGAGCGGCGCTCGCCAGGGCAGTGTCGCGCTCGGTCGTCAACGCGGAAGCACAGAGTGGCAGATGGTGGATCACACGATGATCGAGGCGCTCCGGGATCGCGGGGCGCTGATCGAGTCGGGGTATCCGGAGCGCCCCTCGACCGAGATCCTGGCGGCCGTCCGGCGATGCACTTCGCCCCTGTTCGTCTCCCGACCCGATCTCGTGCAACGGCTGATGACCGCGGCGGCCGATGCTGCGGCGCGGCGTCGGGTCGATCGTGTCGTGGCCCTGGATACCCTGGTCCGGTGTGCCTCCCGGAGTCATGGCCTGGGACTCGAACAACGACTCGCCACGGCGACCGTCGACCAACTCCTTGCCGACGTGGCGCCATTCGAGACAGCCGCCCCGGATCCGTGCCTTCGCTGCCTCCACCTGATCCCGGCCATGTCGGCACGTGACTAGCTTGTGGCATGCCAACCGCGCACCCTGTCCTGTTCGATCTCGACGGCACCCTGATCGACTCGATCGATCTGATCGTCGACAGCTACCTGCATGTCTTCCGGACCCATCAGTTACCCGCGCTGTCGCGCGAGGAGCTGGTCGAGGGGATCGGCACCCCGCTCTGGAGCGTCTTCGGTGGCTTCACGGAGGATCGCGCGTTGATCGAGCGCTGGATCGTGACCTATCGCGAGTACAATCTGGCACATCACGATCAACGGGTGCTGGCGTTTCCGGGGGTACTCGACATGCTGAGGACGATTCATGCCACTGGTCGGCCGCTCGGCCTCGTCACGAGCAAGAACCACGCGGGTGCCGAGCGCGGCCTCCGCCTGATCGGCGCCCGAGAGCTCTTCACGGTGATCGTGGGCGCGGATGACGTCACCCATCCCAAGCCGCATCCCGAGCCCGTCCGGCATGCGCTAGCGCAACTCGGTGCCGAGGCACCGAACGCGTGGTACATCGGCGACTCGCACCATGACATCATCTGTGGGAATGGGGCGGGGACCCGGACCATCGGCGTCACCTGGGGACCGGTCTCACGGGAACGCCTGACTGCCGCGGAGCCGACCCACCTCGTGGACACGCCCGACCAGTTGCTGGACCACCTGGGTGTGCTCCGGCCGGCATAACCCCGACTACGACGCTACTCCGCTCCGCCGCCCTGCAGGGCGCGCAGTCGCCGCGCCACCAGCTCCTGCCCCTCGGCGTGCACCACCGCAATGAAGATCGTGTCGTCGCCGGCGATCGTCCCGACAATCTCTGGCCAGGCGAGCAGGTCGAGGGCGTTGCCGGCCCGCTGGGCCTCACCCGGCGGGGTGTGCAGCACCACCAGGGCCTCACCGGCGGTGTCGACTGTCAACACCGATTCGGCGATCCGCCGTTCGTTCGGATCGGCGATCTCCTGCAATCGTTGCATCGCAGCGCGGACATAGATGCCCTCGCGCTTGACGAGGCCAAGCCGGGTGATGTCCCGACTGACCGAGCTCTGGGTGACATCCCACCCCTCCTGCATCAAGGCCTCGACCAGTTCCTCCTGGGTACGGAAGGCCCGGGTGGTGATCAGCTCGAGAATCTTGAGCTGGCGCTTCTTGCGATCGGATGTCATCCGATCAACCGAGCGAGGGCGCGGTCGAGGTGCCGCTGGCGCGTGGCCGCGGCGCGCTGTGCCGTCCGGAGTCGTGTCCGGAGGGCCGGCACGCCGAGATTGCCGAGTCCACCGGTGCTGGCGCGATGTGCGAGGATCTCGCGCGAGGACAGGCGCGGTACATCCCCCCCCCCTTTGACCGTGGCCGCCACCGCACGGTAGGCATCGCGGAACGGCGTGCCATCCCTGACCCGGCGCATCGCCTCGTCGGTGGCAAAGATTTCCGGTCGCATCGCCGCCGCGGCCCGCCGCGCGTCCACGCCGAGCGCCGGCACTGCCGTGGTCAGCATCCCCAGCATCTCGCGGGTCCGGGTGAGGCCCCGGAGCGTGGGCGCCTTGAGCAGCTGGAAGTCCCGGTGGTAGCCACCCGGCAGTCCGCGCTTGAGGGCCATCACGGCGTGGAAGTCGCCCTCCAGCGCCGCCGCGCGCGCGCGAGTCAGTTCGAACAGGTCGGGGTTCCGCTTCTGCGGCATGATCGACGATCCGGTCGAGAGTGCCGATGGCAAGGTGAGCCACCCGAACTCGTCGCTCGAATAGAGGATGACGTCGGCGGAGAGCTTGGCGAGGGCATGGGCGCCGTCGAGGCACCAGAACAGCGCGGCCGCCTCGAGCTGTCCGCGTGCATTCTGCACCGCGGTCACCACCTGATCGACGCCGCCGAAGCCAAGCGCCCGCGCTGCCGCCTCGCGGTCAAGCGGCAGCGGTGCGCCGTAGCCGGCGGCGCTGCCGAGCGGTGAGCGATCGAGACGGGGCCAGAGGCCCGCGAACGCCTCGATCGTGTCAAGCAACTGCTCGGCGTACCCCGCGGCCCACGCGCCGGCCGAGGACGGCATGGCGATCCGCTGGTGCGTGTAGCCCGGCCAGATCACGCGGCGATGCTTCGTGGCGAACCGGAGGAGCGCATCGACGAGCGCACCAAGCTGGACGTGCACGGCGAGCAGTTCATGTCGCAGGTAGAGTCGAAGATCGAGGGTCACCTGGTCGTTGCGCGAGCGACCGGCGTGTACCCGGGTGCCGACGTCACCATGGTGCTGGGTCAGCCAGAACTCCACCGCGCTGTGGGCATCCTCATGCATGCTCCCGATCGTGAGCGCACCGGTGTCAACGGCGTGCACGGCGGCGCGAAGTGCGCGCCGCATGCGGGTGTACTCCCGCGCGGTGATGATCTCGCCACCGCGCAATGACTCGAGGTGGCCGAGGGAGCCGAGCACGTCCCAGCGCAGCAGGCGGGTGTCGATCTCCCGATCATCGCCGACCGTGTACGCGAGCATCTGCTCGTCGGGTGATGCCCCGGGGCTCCAGAGCGTCTCGGTCATGCGAGGTATCTCCTGGCGATATCGGCATAGAGGTGGCGCGCCCGGGACACCTCGGAGAGATTGACCGACTCGTCGGGCGTGTGGGAGCGCCGCGAGGTGCCGGGTCCGAGCTTGACGGCGTCGAGCGCCCGGAGGTAGCACCAGTCGCTGCAAGTCGGCGACCCATACGGCGTCGCGGTCGGTGCCGCCGCGAGGATGGCTTGCTGCAGCCGTGAGCCGACTGGTGTCTCGCAGGGGACCAGTCGGCTCGACGTCACCACGACTTCGCAGGCGAGTCGGTCCGCCAGCGCGGCTGCGAGCTCATCGTGGGGCCAGGCCGGTGTCGAGCGAATGTCGAGGACGGCACGCGCCGACGGGGGTGTCACGTTTCGCGAGACACCCGCCTCGAGCATGGTCGGTGTCACGATGGTCTCCCCGAGGATCGGGTGGACCCGGTCTGCGAGCAGCCCATCGAGGGTGACGATCTCGCGGGCGAGGATGGTCACGGCGTTCTCGAACCCCTCGCCCGTGGCGTAGCCGGCGTGGCGCTGCGTGCCGTGCGCGACGAGGTCCACCATCATCAGGCCGCGCTGTGCGATCGCGGGCTCGAGGTTGGTGGGTTCACCGACGATCGCCGCATCGAGCCGACCGGCACGCACCATGGCGTCGGGCATCGTGGCGTGGCGGGTCTCCTCGCCATAGGTGAACAGTCCCAGCGCCCGCCCCGTCAGCGCCTCGCCTCGCATGTCCGCCAGGGCGGTGAGCATCGCGGCGACGGAGGCCTTGGCGTCCCCGGATCCGCGCCCGAAGAGCAGGTCCCCCTCGATCGTGGGCGTGAACGGATCGCGAGTCCACCCCTCTCCCGGCGGCACGACATCAAGGTGCGTGGCGAGGGCGAGCGTCGGACCGCGCGCCTCGTCGCCGACGGCGACCCGCACGGAGGTCTCATCCCGGACGACATCGAGCCCGGCGGTCCGGGCCCAGTGTTCCACCCACTCGGCCGCGGCGTGCTCGTCGCCGCTGACCGAGGGGATGGCGACCAGGTCGCGGAGCAGGGCGACTTCAGTCGGCCAGGTCGACACCGAGATAGGTCGCTTTCTCCTTTCTGCCAACGATCATCGTGCCCGTACCGGCGCCGGTGAACACCTCGAGCAGCAGCGCGTCCGGCGCCCGACCATCGATGATGTGGGTCCGCTCCACGCCTCCGGTCGCGGCCCGGATGCACGCCTCGACCTTCGGCTTCATCCCGCCTGCCAACGCGCCGCTCTGCATCAGGTCGGTCAGGTCGTCCGGATCGGCGAACGTGACCAGGGTGCTCGGGTCATTCCGATCCCGGAGCACCCCGGCCGCGCCGGTCATGAAGATCAGCTTCTGTGCCTGGAGCCCACGTGCGAGTTGCTCCGCCACGGTATCGGCATTGACGTTGAACACCTGCCCCTCGACGTCGCCGGCCAGCGACGACACGACCGGCAGGAAGCGCTGGTCGAGCAGCGTGGTGAGGATGCGCGGATCGACACGATCCACGTCCCCGACATGCCCGTAGTCAACCGTGCGCGCGGTCCCCTTGTCATCGATCACCTGGACCGGCGGACGTCGGTGCGCCGTGACCAGGTCACCGTCGACACCCGAGATGCCCACCGCCTGCACCCCGTGATGCCGGAGCGCCGAGACGAGGTCCGTGTTGAGCAGGCCGCGGTAGACCATCTTGACGACGGCAAGGGCATCGTCGGTGGTGACGCGCCGGCCGTTGATGATCTCCGGCTCCTGCCCGAGCCGACGGGACAGCGCCGTCGCCTGCGGCCCACCACCGTGCACGACGACGATCCGGATCGAGAGCGAGGAGAGCAGCGCCAGCTGGGCCGCCGCCTGATCGAGCACATGCGGATCCGAGAGCACATCGCCGCCGAGCTTGACGACGAAGACGTGATCACGGTAGGCGCGGACGTAGCGAAGGGCGCCCTTCAATCCCGCGATGCCCCTGGTGGTGTCGATGGTCATGTCGAGTCCTGAGAGATGAGTCCTGAGACGTGAGTCATGGGAAGAGGGTCCTGGGTCGGGCGTCCCGCTCGGATGGCTGCCACGGCTCAGGACCCACTGCCCAGGATCTCGAGCAACAACGCCCGCTGCGCATGCAGCCGATTCTCGGCCTGATCGACGACGGCGCTCTGCGGACCGTCGAGAACCGCGCCATCAATCTCCACATGTCGGCGCACCGGCAGACAATGCATCGCGATGCCACGGCCGCCCGCCGTCGAGGCCATCCGCGCCTCGGTGAGCCGCCAGTCGCGCTTCCCCTCGCGCAGCGCACGCTCCTCCTCGGGGCGGCCGAAGGCCTGCAGCGCTCCCCAGGATTTCGGGTAGACCGCGTGCGCCCCGGCGATCGCGCCGTCGATATCGTCGGTCACCTGCATGCTGCCACCACGCGTCGCGGCGAGCGACTCGATCGCGCGATAGTCGTCCGGATCGAGGTCAAAACCGTCGGGTCGGGCAATGACAACGTTCATCCCGAGGTGGGCGGCCGCGATCGCGGCGCTGGCGGGCACCGCGGTCGGCAGCGCCTTGGGATGCCACGCCCATTGCAGCACGAAGGTCTTGCCGACCGTCTCACCCAACTTCTCGCGCAGCGTGAGCGCATCGGCCAGCCCCTGACACGGATGGCGGCGTGATGACTCGAGATTGATGAGCGGGACAGTGGCGTAGCGCGCGAAGTTCCGGATCGTGAGGTCCTGGCGCTCGACCGCCCAGTCGGTGCCCTTCGGGAACGCTCGCACCGCGAGGGCGTCGGCATAGCGGGAGAGCACGCGAGCGGCCTCGATGATGTGTTCGACCGTGGCGCCATCCATGACCGTGTCGAGTTCGGTCTCGAGCGCCCAGCTGCCCTTGCCCGGTTCGAGGCAGAGCGCATGGCCGCCGTGCAGGAACATCGCCGTCTCCATCGAGGCACGGGTGCGGAGCGATGGATCCATGAAGACCATGGCGAGCACTTTCCGCTCGAGGCCGCCAGTCACCTCGCCCCGCTTGATGCGCGCCGCGAGGTCGAGCAGCCCGTCGACCGCTTCGGAGCTCCACTCCTCCATGGCCAGCCAGTCGCGACCACTCATGACAACACCGCGCTGAGGGCAGTGAAGAGGAGGTCGGCCTCGCTCGCGCTGAACGAGAGGGGCGGCAACAGCCGCAAGGTGTTCGGGTCGGTCGATGTGCCCGTCAGGACGCGCCGTGCGAAAAGCGCCTGCTGGACCGGTGCGGCCGGTCGGTCCAGCTCGAGCCCGAGCAGGAATCCGCGCCCATGGACCGCGCGGACTGCCGCGAGGCCGGCGCACTTGCACGCGAGCGTGCCCCCGACTTCGCGCGTGTTGCGGAGCAGCTCCTCCTGGTCGATCACCTCGAGGTTGGCGAGCGCCGCGGCGCAGGGTACCGGCCCCCCCCCGAAGGTCGACCCGAGGTCGCCGATCCGGATATCGTCGACGAGACTGTCCCGGACGATCACCGCCCCGATCGGCAGGCCCGCCGCGAGCCCCTTCGCCATCGAGAGGGCATCGGGCACGACACCGAAGTACTCGGCCGCGGAGAAGCGACCGGTGCGACCGGTGCCGCACTGCACCTCATCGAAGAGCAACCTGGCCCCGCGGTCGTCGCAGATCGCGCGGGCCGCGTGGAGGAATTCCGGCGTGCAGGTCCGGGCGCCATTGAAACCCTGGACCGGCTCGAGCAACACGGCGGCGATGGTGTCGTCGACGGCCGCCTCCAGCGCGGCGATGTCGTTGAGCGGCACCTTGCGCGAGAGCGGCACCCCCGCGCGCCGAGCGCCGGCCTCGTACTTCGCTCCGTCGGTGCAGGCGAGCGTGGCCGCCGTCCGGCCGTGCCATCCGCCGCGGAGCGAGACCACCCCGGTCCGGCCGGTCTTCCGCCGCGCCAGCATCAGCAGGTTCTCGTTGGCCTCCGCGCCCGAATTGCAGAAGAAGACCTTGGTGAGCGGCCCCGGAGTCCGTCGCACCAGTTCGGCCGCGAGCCGTTCCCGATTGACGTGCGGCGCCACGGTCGAGTAGAAGAGCAACCGCTCCGCTTGCTGTGCGATGGCCTGCACGACATGCGGATGCGAGTGTCCGCACGTGGCCACCGCATGGCCGCCGTAGGCATCGAGCCACTCATGACCCTGGTCATCGACCAGCCACGAGCCGTGCCCGGAGACGGCCCGAAGCGGAAAGGTCGCGTAGACGGGGAGCAGCGCATCGGCATCGTTCAGCATGGCATCGGTCCGGGGGCAAGAAGGCCGGCGCGTTCGTCGAGTCCGAGGGCCAGGTTCATCGCCTGGATTCCCTGGCCACCCGCGCCCTTGATGAGGTTGTCGAGTACGCAGATCACCTGGACCTCGCGACCATCCTCGGATGGCGCGACGTGCAACATGGCGAGATTCGACCCGACCACGTGCGTCAGGTGTGGTGGCGTGTCCTGGAGCCGCAGGAACGGCCGGTCGGCCACGCGCGCGGCAGCGGCCGTGATGATCGATGCGGCATCGTGCCGGCCGGGTACCAGGTGGGCATGCAGGGTGGCGTGAATCCCGCGCACGAACGGCCCGGAGTGCGGCATCAAGCGGACGCCGGCGGACGCCTCGCCACGCCACGCGCGCCACTGCTCGAGCACTTCGCCCTCGTGCCGGTGCGACATCACGCCGTAGGCGAAGAGGTTGCTCGCACGTGCGGGATGATGCGTGGTCGGGCGCGGCGCCTGACCGGCGCCGCTCGACCCTGTGATCGCGAAGATCACCGGATCAGCCGCCACGGTCAGGTCACGGATCAGGTGGAGTGCGAGCTGCGCCGTCGTCGCAAAGCACCCGGGCGCCGCGATCGCGCGGGCGCCGCGCAGGGCGTCGCCAAGCACATCGGCGAGCCCATATCGAAAGCGATGCACGAGCGCCGCCGCCTCGTGGGCGCCGTAGTAGCGTTCGTGCAGGCGACCGTCGTGAATCCGGAAGTCGGCCGCGAGATCAACCACCATCCCGGGTCCGGCGTCGAGGACATCGCCCATCACGCGGGTCGACTGGCCATGCTCGAGCGCGAGGAACACCACATCCTTGCCCCGTGCCAGCGTCGCCGGATCATCGCCGCTGAAGCGCGCATCGGTGAGCAGCGTCAGTTGCGGATGCACCTCGGCAACCGGCCGGCCCGCCTGGGACCGTGACCCGATGGTGAGTTGGTCGACATCGGGGTGCTGCAGCAGCAACCGGACGAGTTCGCCACCGGCATAGCCCGCACCACCCACCACCGCCACCTTCACCGACGCACCGCCTTCGGGGCCTGCCATTCCGCGACCGCCTCCATCACCCGGGAGAGCATCCCCTCGGCATCACGCCGCGCGTTGTGCGCCGGGAGATCGAGCATCGACGAGATGTAATCACGGCCGACGGCGTTGTCGGTGGCCGGCCCGGTGATCACGGTGATCGGCAGGTTGAACTCGTTGGCCATCAACTCGCGCGCCCCCCAGCACCCGACCGGGTCGGGGGCCGCCATGACCCAGGCCGCCCCGAGGGCGGTGAGGTCCGTCGCACGGAGGATGTCCTGGACGCCATATTCGCCGAGGATGCCGTCCCCGAGCTCGGCGACGATCACATCGGGACGTGCGCCAAGCGGTTCGAGCATCGCATTGATGAGACCGCGGGCGATCGGGACGGTCATGCCGGCGTGCGTGCTGGCGGCACCAGCATCATTGAAGGTCAGCGCCATCACGGCCCCGGCATCGCGCATCGAGAGCGCATCGCGCATCAGCGACACGCCCGTCAACTTGAGCGCGCCGACACGGAGTCCGGCCCGGCTCATCCCGCGCACCAGCTCGGTGGCGGCCACCGTCTTGCCGGAGTTCATGCAGGTCCCCGCGATGAAGACGATCGGCACCGCACCGATCAACTCGTCGGCGGGCGGGATCGCGCCATCGCGGATGTGCGCGGGTCGACCGACCCGATCCCCGAGTTCAGGGAATGCCAGCACGGCCCCGAGCACCTCCGCCTTGAACGGCGGGCCGATCTCGGGATTCACCGAGGTGCAGCGGCCCAGGATGCCACCGAGGTTGAGCACCTCGATGGTGTCGCCGACATGGATCTCGGCGGGGACATCCCCGGCATAGCCACGCAGGGCGCGGCGGATCCCGAGCGTCCCGGCGAGAACGTCGCCGGCCCGGAGCGCCACCATCCGACCGGCGAGATCCTCGAGCGTGTTGTAGTGCGCCTTGTCCTCGAGAATCCGCACCGCGAGCACATACCCTTCGGCCGCGATGATCTCGTTGCCGATTGTCACCTCGTCGCCGAGCGCGGCGTTCCGGGTGCTCGAGGAGATACGGTCGAGGCGGATCCTGGTCGTGGTCACCATCGGTCAGCCCTTCCCCATGGCGCGCTGGTCGGCGCGCATCGCAAGCAGTTCGGGGATCGCACCGACGCGCGCGAACGCCTTCGCCTCATCACCGGTCCAGAGCACGTTCTCTTCGCCATAGGTCGCGACGGCGCGGTCCATCATCGACCACGGCGAGGTGGCGCCGGTGACCAGGAACCGCCCAGGCGCCAGGTGCACCCGTGTCTCGCCCGTGACGCGACGCTGGGACGACGCCATCATCGCCTCGATGTCGCGGAGGGCCGGATCGAAGTAGTGCCCCTCGTGCAACCGGTCACCGTAAAAGGTGCCGAGCTGGTCCTTCCAGAACGATTGCCACTTGGTGAGCACCAACTTCTCGAGTTCGCGGTGGGCACTGATGAGCATGAGGGCGCTCCCGGCCTCGAAGCCGATGCGTCCCTTGATCCCGAGCGCGGTCTCGCCGGTGTGAATGCCGTGGCCGATGCCGTAGCGAGCGCACTCGGCGGTGAGCGCGTCGACAATCTCGTGACCCGACATCGGCGCACCAGCGAGCATCACGGGGATGCCGTGCTCCCAGTGGATCACCAGGTCGCGTGGTGCGGGCGCGTCGGCGGGGGGATCGAGCAGCTCGGCGGGTGGGGCCGCCCAGGTATCGTGGGTCCAGCCCCCCCCCCATGTGGTGCCCCAGAGCCCGCGATTGATCGAGAACGCGCCGGACTTCGGCGGGACCGGGAGGTTGCGCGCCTCGAGGTAGGCGATCGTCTGATCGCGCGAGAGCGACTCCTCACGGATCGGCGTGATCACCTCGAGGTCCTCGGCGAGCACCCGGAGGGCGATATCGAAGCGGATCTGGTCGTTGCCGGCGCCGGTCGAGCCGTGCGCCACCGCGCTCGCGCCGACCTGGCGAGCCACCTCGATCACCGAGATCGCCTGCTGGGTCCGCTCGGCCGCAACGGAGAGCGGGTAGACCCCGCCCCGGAGCACGTTGCCCTGGATCAGCCAGCGGACGAATCGGTCGAAGACCAACTCGCGGGCATCGATCTCGTGGTGGCCCGCGGCGCCGACGGCGGTGGCCTGCGCCTGGATCTCGGCGCGATCCTCCACAGAGGTGCCGCCGGTATTGACGAAGACGGTATGGACCGAGAACCCCCGCTCAATCAGCCGGGGGACGCAGTAGGAGGTGTCGAGGCCGCCGGAGAAGGCGAGGGCAACTTTTTTCTGCATAGTGCATAATTATGCAGCCAGGTCCGCCGGATCGCAACCCCGATCGCCCTACCCCTTCACCACCGCCAGGAACGCGGTCTCGGTCGCCGAGGCACCGCCACCCGTGACCGTCACCTTGAGGCGATATTGGCCCGGCTTCAGGTTCGCGAGACCGACCGTCCGATGGACCTCGCGGAAGGTCGCCTCGGCGTGCTCGTCGAACCGGAGGGTGAGGGCGGACTTGTCGGGACTCGACGCATCGAAGAACTCGAGGGTGGTCTGGTACGACGTCCCGGGCGCCTGTCCGGCGACCTGATAGTAGAGCTCGGCCTGTCCCTTCTCGGTGAATGCACCGAGCGGATTGAGGGCGACCACGGCATTCCCCGAGCGCCAGATCGTGCCGCTTCCCTCACGGCCGAGCACCACGGAACTGATCGTGAGGCGGGTGCCCGGCCCCGGCACCCCGATCCCCGGCAGCGTGGCCACCGCGCCTCGACCGTCCGCCTGACTGATGAGCAGTGACCCGCGGTACCGCCCAGGAGGCAGGGGCACCTCGAGAGTGCCCGACAGGAACTGTCCCTTCTCGAGCGGCGAGGCGACGGCGAAGTTTCGGAGGGTATCGATATCGACCCGACGTCCCTGGCCGTCGAGGAGCGAGAGCATCATCCGGACCGCATAGACCGTTCGTCCCCCGGCGGCCGGAGGCTGGGTGCCGTCGAGCTGGTCGCCGGGGATGGCGAACGCCGCGAGGGCGACGGATTGCCCACCGCCGGGGGTTGCCAGCCCATAGAGTTGCACGATCGGGTCGACCGCCTTCGTGAACACGCGAGGGTTCGCATCGGTCGTGGTGGCACGGACGACCTGCGCGGCCCCAGTTCGCACGATGCGATCGACCACCGCCGGCGTGAGGCGACCGCCGTCGGTCTTGGCATCGGCGTAGCGCAGGCCGACCCCTGATTCCTTGAGCGGGCTGGCGTCGTTGTACTTCAGGTCCTCCGAGCTCGTGTTGACCGCACAGAGCGATGGTTCGATGCCGCAGAACTGGTCCCGGAACCGCCCGGCGACGTTCAGGAGCGTGGGTACCAGCCGCGTTGCCCCGGCCTGCCCGACGAAGTTCTCTTCCTGAAACTGCAGCACCAGCCGCGGTTCGATGTGGTCATAGGCCCAGACCTGCATCGCGACCCCACCAGCCGACGAGACCATCTTGTCCGGCTTGCCATAGCGGATCCACACGACGCCACGATCATCGAGCACGTCCTGCGTGGTGCGGAACGCGCGGAACGGACCTCCGAGCCCGAGCGCCTTCATCTGCGATGCGATCAGGAGCCCGTCGGTGATCTGCGCCGCGATGGCACCGGCCTGCGTCTCCCGCCCGCCCAATGGTTCATCCGAGGTGTTGCTCACCGCCTTGCCGGCCATCACCGCGTCCTGCTCGAAGCTCACCCCTTCGGCACCACTCATCCGTCGTTCGATCAATTCGTCGACGAAGGTGTCGATACCGCCGGTGGTGCTCGCACTGATCTGTCGACCACTCGGTGGGAGTGCCAGCGTGAAGTCCTTCCATGCCGTCTCGATCCGTCGGTAGTGCTCGACCAGCCGGGTGCCGTCGGGCCACCCCTCCTGGACATCGCGTCCCGCCCAGAACTGCCGGAGCCACGCCGGCCGATCGACGGCCGGCACCGAGTCCCATGCGGCCAGCTCCGACGGCTCCGCAACCCACTCGAGTTCCCGCCGATAGGCCGTCTGTCCCTCCTTGGTGGTGGTCGAGGCCCCCCGGATCAACACCTGGGCACCGGCCTCGGCTCGGTTCGAGGCATACAGCTCTCGCGCCAGCTGGGTCGCCACGAAGCCCGAGTCGACCACGCCACTGGCGAGGGCCCGTTCGAAGAGGGCAGCCGCGGAGTCCCGACTGCCGGCGACGCGTTCGACGCGTGCCGCGCCGAGCAAGGCAGCGGGCCCGAGCAGCGGCCGGATCCGGCGCAACATGTCCAGGCGCTTGCCGAGTTGGGCCTTCCCCTCCCGTGGTATCCCGGCGAGGGCCAGGGCGGTGGCGGCATCGGAATTGGTGCTGTCGAGTTCGAGTGAGCGCACCAACGCATGGCCGGCGCCCGCTTCCCACGACATGCCGAGGATCTGCAGGGGTCCCGGCTTGGCCAGCACGGCTGCTCGCGCCAACGCCAGACGGGTGATCCCCATTGCGTACCAGCCACTGGCCCAGGTCGGCTCCCCTTCCACCACCTGACGGAGTTCGCGCTCGGCGGCGATCGCGGCATCGGCATCGGCGGTCAGTTCGGCGCGCTTGGCCGCGAGTACACCCTTGCACAGATGCAGCATGGCGGAGGTGTAACCGGCGCAGCGGAAGTCGCTGGGAACGTCCGAGGGGAGCAGCGCCACCGAGAGCTGCTGGAAGATCGAGTCCGTGGCGAGGTGTT
Source organism: Gemmatimonadales bacterium (assembly GCA_035703525.1). Lineage (GTDB taxonomy): Bacteria > Gemmatimonadota > Gemmatimonadetes > Gemmatimonadales > GWC2-71-9 > Palsa-1233. The sequence goes on from DASSYA010000026.1 coordinate 127,498, forward strand.
GTGCGGGTGACTGACCGACCAGGGAATGGGCGAACCACACCACGAGGACTGGAGTCAGGGCGAGTCGAACACGACGACGCAACATGCGCGCATCCTTCAGAAGGCGGGGCATCGGGTGGGTCGCGAATAGTGACGATACCGCCGCCACGCACCGCGCGCCACTGCCGCGCCGGATCGCGGCTCAGGGCGCGCTTTGGAGCGAGAGACCGTACTGCAGGTGGAGGGCGATGTTGTTGAGGTGCGCCCGACCGTTGGCGACGTTCACATCCAGATGCGTGAAGGTCGTCTTGATGGCGAACGAGCCATACGTGTAGGGGAGCAGCTTGAGCCGACGCGAGACCGTCGCCAACGCCGTCGCACCGGACAGTTCGTAGTGCGACTTGAAGATCCCTCCCCCTCCGCGGCTGTACCCCTGGCCCCGAACGCGACTGATCGGCACCGCCCAGACCGGCCCCCCACCGACACCGACTTCCCATCCGTCCAGGCGCCAGTGTCGCTCGACCAGCAGGTTGTTGATGCCATTGGTGATCCGGAACGTGGCCACCTCGGGGGGCGGATTGTCGAGGTAGATCTTGTGGTGCATGTACTCGAAGGCCCAGGCGCTCTTCCCGGACCACTTGGCGATTCGACCCGCGTAATACCAGGTGGGTCGCCAGGGGCGGGTCGACCAGTCGGCGTTGATATGGAGGTCGGGTTGGCCGGCCTGCTCGATGGTCAGTGGGGTACCCATGTTGTAGGCATCGCCGAACCACCCCTCGAGGCGCCACTGGCCGTTCAGCCGCTGAACGGGGGCGATGGCGAGGCAAATCAGGGCCAGCAGACCAGGAATCCGATGAGTGCGCACGGGTCAATAAGCTAATCCCCCCGGATCGCAACCTGCCCGGACCATTGCGGTTCGGGACAGGGCCGGTGGTCTCGGGGCAGAGGGACCCGCATTCCGGCGTGGGAGTTCCCCCGTTCCTCCCGCGGCCCCACTCTTGCGCCGATGTGCCCGAAGTGTTTCTGTAATAACGTGTTGTGCGTGGAAGGCAGAGGACTCGCCGGCCTCGTGACCGACGGTCGTAGCCGGACCGGACTCGACCGAAATCACTCAGGGAGGATAGGGATGCGCTTCAGAGGTACTATCGTTGCTGCCATGGGAGTGCTTGCAGTGGCTCCATTGGCGGCTCAGTCGAAGGGGACGGTCGAGGTGGGTGGCTTTGGTCGCTACACCGGGTACCCCGACTCGTACACGGTCCGCGGCCCGGACGACAATCGGGTCGGCGCTGGCGGTCGCCTCGGCTACTTCCTGGGGGATCACTTCGCCCTTGAAGCCGATGCATCGTGGAATCCGACCGACCTGGCCAAGGACCAGCCGCTCATTCCCTCCACCATGGGCGCGCGGTCGCGCCCGCTGCTCTACAACCCGTGGAATCTCCGCGGTGTGTACAACTTCGGCAGCGGGTCACTCCGCCCGTTCCTGGGCGCCGGGATCAATTACACCAAGCTGACCAAGGGCATTGAAGAGTCCTACGTCGGCCCCGGTGCGATTGCCGGTCTCCGGCTCAACCCGGTGAGCTGGCTCTCGCTGCGGCTCGAGGGCACTGCCGACTACATCCCGAGCGGCTTCGCGGATGAAGGCAACATGTACCTCGGTGCACAGGCCGGCTTGTCGTTCCTGATCGGTGGCGGTGGTTGTGACCACTCGACCGACATGATCGGTATCCGTCCGACGTCGGCCGAGCTGGCTCCCGGTGGGACGCAGGCCTTCACGGCCGAAGCGACCTACTGCGGCAAGCCCGATGCGGTCGAGTACCGCCTCAACGGCCCCGGCACGATCGACGCACAGACCGGCCGCTACACTGCCGGCGCCGAAGGCTGCGGGCAGGTGACGGCGTACAGCGTCAAGGGCAAGCTGATGTCGTCGGCGAATGTCTGCACCCGCGCCCCGGCCCCGGTTGCTCCGCCACCACCACCGCCACCGGCCCCGGTCGCCCCGGCCCCGCCGGCCAAGCCGGCCTACCAGTTCGACCTCCAGATGGTCCATTTCCGGTTCGACCACTCGGATCTGACCAGCGGTGCCACGGACACCTTGAATGCGGTCGCCCGCACCCTCAAGGACAACCCGCAGGTGAACGTCGAACTCGTCGGGCACACCGACTGGATCTCGACCAACGCCTACAACATGCGGCTGTCGCAGGCCCGGGCCGAGACGGTGCGCAAGTACCTGATCAGCCAGGGGATCGCCGCCGACCGGATCACCACCCGGTGGCGCGGTGAGGAAGAGCCGATCGCGGACAACAACACCGCCGCCGGACGCGCGATGAACCGCCGGACCGAGATCAAGCAGAACAACTGATCGACGTCCCGACAGCACAACGAAGCCCCCGATCACGCGAGTGGTCGGGGGCTTTGTCGTGACGAGCAGTGCGCGACGCGAAGCGCGAAGGGCGGCGGTCAGCTCGAGCGAGGCGAGGCAGGCCACCGGGGTTCGCCTCTCGCTTCTCGCCTCACGCCACCGAAGTCAGGTACTCCCGCTTGTACATCGCCAACAGCTCGAAGAAATAGGACAGCGCGAGCGGCCCGATCAGGAGGCCGAGGATGCCGAGCCACGAGACGCCGGCAATGGCGCCGACGAGGGTGATGAGCGGATGGATCTGGGCATAGCGATTGGACACCCAGGGCCGGATCAGGTTGTCGACATTGCCGATCAGGAGGGCACCGATCAACACGAGAGCCACTGCCTTTCCCGTCTGTCCGCCGGTGGCGAGCACGATCGCACCCGGTCCCCACACCAGCCCGCTTCCCACGACCGGCAGGATCGACAGCACCAGCGTCACGGCACCCCAGAACACCGAGTTGCCGAGGCCGAGCAGCGCGAAGACCACCCCCACCATCACCGCCTGGGCCACCGCAGACGCACCCGTCCCGATCACCGTGGACTTGGTGACCGCGCCAAACCGCTCGCGCAGGATCTCGACGTTCTCGTCGGAGAACGGGATGTATGGTCGCACCGACCGCCACGCGCCGTCGGGATTCTGCAGGATGTAGTAGAGGCCGAAGAAGGCGAACACCATGTTGAGGGTGATGCGGGTCACCTTGCCGAGCAGCGAGATCGCTCCCCCCCCCATAAGGCTCACCAGCTTGGAGCCCATCTGGCGCAGCTCCTGGCCCACGGCGTAGCCGGCGATGTGCAGGTCATCGAGACGGGACATGACCGGGGAGGCGATCACCTCGCGGGCGGCTTCCTGTGCCTGCCCGACCAGGAGCGAGATCACCCAGGTGATCGGGATCACGATGCCCACGATCGCGACGACGATCACGATCGTGCTCGCCAGACCCCGCCACTTGACCCGTCGCACGAGCCACTGGTGCAGTGGGGCCAGGATGACATAGAGGACCGGGGCCCCGAACAGCCCCGAGGCGTAGGGAACGAACGCGAAGAGCAGGAGGACGCCGAGGATCGCGATCAGCCACGCGGCGCGCTGGCGCTTGGTATCGAAAATGGTCATCCGGGAAGGCTACCGGGTCGCCGCACCGTCCGCCACCACGCGTGAACGTTCCGAATCGAAACCTGATGACCAGCCGCCGCGTCAGGCTCCCCAACTTCCGTTCATGGAGCAAGACCCCGGATGATTCCCAACGCCCTTGCCGTCGGCCTCACCACCTTGGCCCGGAACCCACTTCGGACGTTCCTCTCGACCCTTGGAGTGATCATCGGCACAGCCGCACTCGTGGCGGTGCTCGCCTTGGGGGATGGTGTCGAGAAGTATGCCCGGGAACAGATCGCGGCCCAGACCGACCTGCAACTCTTCTCGGTGTCGACGGTTACACGCAAGCGGGTCGATGGGATCTCGCTTCCCAGATCGGACACCACGAGACTGGATCCCACCTCAGTTGGCTCCCTCGCCGCCCGATTGGGCACGGGGGTCACGCTCCAGCTGCAGGTCGCGGGTGGCACCCTCATCACCGGCCTTCCCGGTGGCGCCCCGAGAGGTGTGATGGTGGAGGCGAGTCATGCCACCGTGCCGGAGATCGATGCCCCGACCCTTGTCGCCGGACGCGCCCTGACGGTCATGGAGTCCAATGGTGCGGAGCGGCTGGCGGTGCTTTCCCCCGACCTCGCGTCACTCGTGGCCCCGGACGGTGACCCCGTCGGCCACCGCATCACCCTCGGCCAGGCGTCGTTCGAGGTGGTCGGCGTGGCCGGTGCGCCGGGCGGCGAGGAGAAGCGACTCTCCGTCCGGGTCCCGTTTGGTGCGTTCGATGCGGCCGTGCCACCTGCCCAACGTCAACTCCCGACCATTGTCGGGAGTGCCGCCTCGATCGAAGGGATGACCACTGCGGTCGTGGCCGCCACGACGTGGGCGAAGGAGGCGGGGGGTGATGGCCTGATCGTGAGCAGTCGCGGGAACATGCTCGCCGAACTCCGGAAGGGGATGTTCGTGGCGAAGCTGTTGATGGGTTCGATTACCGGGATCTCGCTGCTGGTTGGCGGGATCGGCATCATGAATGTCCTGCTGGCCGGGGTGGTCGAGCGCACCCGCGAGATCGGGATTCGCCGGGCGGTCGGCGCAATGCGCCGCGACATCATCGGGCAGTTCCTGGCCGAGTCGGTCGTGATCACGGGTGCCGGGAGTCTGTTGGGATTGCTGGTTGGGATGCTGGGGGCGTTCGGCGTGAGTGCCGTGATGCGCGCGCAGGCCGATGCGCCGGTGCATGCCGCGTTCACCATCCTCCCGATCGCGGTGGCCGCCAGTTCGGCGATCCTGATTGGCCTCACCTTCGGGATCTACCCTGCACTCAAGGCCGGACGCCTGTCACCGATCGATGCCATCCGGACCGAATAGCCTCGCGGGGTGCCGACCAGCCGAGTGCGTCATCGATGGGCACTGGCGATCGAATCGAGCACCGGTTCGAGGGCGGTCCAGACATTCGCGGCCACGCGGTCGGCGCCCTCGGGATTCGGATGAATGCCGTCCGCCTGGTTGAATCGGGCGATCCCAGCCACGCCGTCGAGGAGAAACGGCAGATACGCCGTGCGATAGCGCTGTGCGGCACGCGGGAATACCTGCCGGAAGCGATTGACATATGTGGTACCCATGTTGGGGAGCGCCTCCATTCCCGCGACGACGATCGCAGGGCGCGGCCTTGCCGCTGCAAGCTTGCCGAGGATCGAGTCGAGGTTGACCTCCAGGGCGTCGATGCTGAGCCCCCTGAGACCATCGTTGGCGCCGGTCTCCACCATCACGAGTGCCGGGGTCCCCTGTCCAAGCAGCCAATCGATGCGCCGAAGTGCCCCCGCAGAGGTCTCGCCGCTCACGCCGGCATTGACGACGCGCATCTGCCATCCCCGCGCATCGATCCTCGCCTGAATCTCGGCCGTCCACGCCTCTTCCGGGGAGAGGCCGTAGCCCGCGGTGAGCGATGTCCCGACGAACAGGACCACGGGCACCGAGTCGCGGCTTCCGCTATTCTTCGCGGCGCCTGAGGAAGGCTCCTCACCCGGCTCCCCCCGTGCACCGCACGCGGTGAGGAGTGCCACCACTCCCCAACTCAAGTGCCGACGTGACCAACCCCTCAATCGACTCCCCCAATACCCGGTCTCCGGTCCTCGTTGTCGAGGGTCTGGGCCAGGCCTATCAGTCCGGTTCGGAGATGCTGCATGTCCTCAAGGATATCAGCTTCACGCTCGAGTCTGGTGATTTCCTCGCGATCACCGGCCCGTCCGGCAGCGGCAAGACCACGCTGCTCGGCCTCCTGGCCGGTCTGGATCACCCGGTCGAGGGGCATGTGATCCTCGACGGAACCGACCTGGCGGGTCTTGGCGAGGACCAGCGCGCGGTGCTGCGGCGTGACAAGGTCGGGTTCGTCTTCCAGGCGTTCCAGTTGATCCCGACGCTCACGGCTCGCGAGAACGTGCAGGTTCCGCTCGAGCTCGCGGGTGAACCCGACAGCGGGGCTCGAGCCGATGACTTGCTCCAGCGAGTGGGGCTGGCGGCACGCGGTCACCACTACCCCGCCCAACTGAGTGGCGGCGAACAGCAGCGCGTGGCCCTCGCGCGTGCCTTCAGCACGCGTCCCACGATTCTCTTTGCCGACGAGCCGACCGGCAATCTGGACAGTGCCACGGGTGCGGTCGTGATCGACCTGATGATGGCCCTCAACGCGGAATTCGGCACGACCCTGGTGCTGGTGACCCACGACATGGCCCTGGCCGCCATGGCACGGCGCACGATCCGGCTCGCCGACGGTGCGATGCTGGAGGACAGCAGCCGGTGAGCGACCCGTGGTTCGCGGCTCGACTCGCCTGGCGGGACACCAGGGCGTCGTGGCGGCGGCTCCTGCTGCTGGTCGCGGCCGTGATGGCCGGCGTGGCCGCGCTGGTGTCCATCAACTCGTTTACCGACAACCTGCGGCGCTCGGTCGCCGAACAGGCCGAGGCGCTGCTCGGCGCAGACCTCGTGCTGAGCGCACGAGCCGATCTCGACACCAATGTGGTGGTCACGGCGCTGGTCGATTCGATCCGTCGTGCGGGCGGGCGCGACGTCGACGTGGCCCGTTCGGTCTCGCTCGCGGCCATGGCATACCTCCCACGCCACGGCACGGCTCGACTGATCCAGCTGCGCGGCGTCGACGTCGGATGGCCGTTCCACGGCGAGATCATCACGTCGCCCCGCGGTGTGTGGTCGCGGCTGCAGGACGGGCAGGCAATCGTCGACCCGTCGCTCCTCACCTCGCTGGATGCGGCCGTGGGCGATACGCTCACGGTCGGCGAGGGACGGTTCCCGATCGTCGGGACGGTGGTCACCGTTCCCGGTGAGGTCGGGTTGCAATCGGCCTTCGGCGCGCGCGTGTACATCGCGACATCCCGGCTGCCCGGCACGGGCCTGCTCGGTTTCGGTGCGCGTGCGGAGCACGAGATCGCGCTCCGACTCCCGCAGACGCTCGCGTCGCAACCCATCGCCGATGCCAACCGGGCGACGCTTCGCGAGGCCCGCGTCCGGGTGCGAACGGTCGCGGACGACCGCGACAATCTGACCAGTGCCCTCACCCGGCTCGGCCGGTATCTGGGACTCGTGGCGTTGGTGGCCCTGCTGCTCGGCGGACTCGGAACCGCCAGCGCCGTGCATGTGCTCATCAAGCAGCGGATGCAGGGCATCGCCGTGCTCCGGTGTCTCGGGGCGACCTCGCGGCAGATCGTGATCGCCTATCTGCTTCAGGCGCTCTTCCTCGGATTCGTGGGTGCCGTCCTCGGCGCGGTGCTGGGCGTGGGTATCCAGCAGGTGATGCCGACACTCTTCCGCGACTTGCTGCCCGTCGATGTCCAGCTCTTCGTGTCGATGCGCGCGATCGGTCTGGGCATTGCCCTGGGATGCTGGACGGCCATGATCTTTGCCCTGCTCCCGCTGCTCGCGATCCGGGACGTGCCGCCACTGGCGACACTCCGACCGAGTGCGGGCCGCACGGACCCGCACCGTGATCCGGCACGACTCGGTGCCGCGTTCCTCCTCATCACGAGTGTCGTGGCCCTCGCTGTGATCCAGGTGGGGGCGTTCCGCCAGGGCGCCTGGTTCGCCCTGGCCGGCGGCCTCGCGCTCGGGGTGCTGTGGCTCGCCGCCAGGTTCACGATGCACGTTGCGCGGCACGCGGCACCACGTCGTGCCCCGTATCTCGTGCGGCAGGGGCTGGCCAACCTGCATCGTCCGGCGAACCAGACCGTCACGGTCGTGCTCTCGCTCGGCTTCGGCGCGTTCCTGCTCACCACCCTGTTCACGGCCCAGGCGAACCTGCTCCGGGACTTCCGCATCGGTGGCGAGGGCCAGGAGGCCAACATGGTCTTCATCGATGTGCAGCCTGACCAGATCCGGATCCTCGACGACGCCTTGCGCGCCGAAGGCATCGCGCCGATCTCCACGACACCGATCGTGAGCATGCGGCTCGCCGAAGTCGACGGGGTCGCGGTGAGTACCATCCTCGCCGAGGGCGGCGGCACGGCGGCGCCCTCGGGCAAAGCCACCGACTCGAGTGCGGAGCGAGGTGGGCTCTGGGCGTTTCGACGCGAGTACCGCTCGACCTATCGTGACTCGCTGGGACCGAGCGAAAAGGTCGTCGCCGGCAGGTGGTTCGACGGGACCGAAACCGGCACCGGACAGACCCCGGAGGATCCCGCGCCGATCTCGGTCGAACAGGACCTCGCCGGGGAGCTTGGCATCGGGCTCGGCTCACGCCTCACGTGGGACATCCAGGGCGTGCGCGTGCACGCCGTGGTCCAGTCGCTCCGGACCGTCAATTGGGCACGCTTCGAGCCGAACTTCTTTGTCATCTTCACCGGCCGGGCCCTCGCGGGGGCGCCCCAGACCTCGGTCACGCTCGCCAGCATCCCGGATCCCGGAGCCCGAGGACGGGTCCAGCGTCGACTCGCCGAACGCGCGGCGAATGTCACGTCCGTCGATCTGGGTGAGCTGCAGCAGGCGCTGGAGGCCGTCGTGACCCGCGTTGTCGGGGCCATCCGTTTCATGGCGATCTTCTCCCTGCTGACGGGGGTCATCGTCCTGACCGGGGCGATTGCCACCTCCCGGTGGCAGCGCATCCGGGAGGGCACGCTGCTCCGGACGCTGGGTGCCACCCGACGGCAGGTGCTGGCGATCCTGTCGGTAGAGTATGTTGCCTTGGGCCTGGCAGCGGCCGTGGTCGCGACCGGCCTGGCGACGGTCGCCGGCTGGGCGTTGGCGCGATGGATATTCCAGACCGGCTTTGTCTTCCCCTGGGCCCCGAACCTGGTGCTGGCGGGTGGTCTGGTATGCCTGACCCTGGTGGTCGGCCTTCATGGTTCGCTCGACGTGCTCCGGCGCCCCCCCCTCGAAGTACTGCGCAATGATTGACCCGATCTCCCCACCACTCCTCGGAGGATTGCCCGTCATGCTGCATCGTCCACTCACACCGGTCCTGATCCTGCTGACCCTCGCGGGTTGTGCTGGCGGACATACCACCACCACGCCGGCCCCGAAGTCGGTCGCGGGCACCCGGGACTCGACCGGGACCGCGGCCCGGGCGAGTGCCGCCAAGACCGACCCCAAGCCGTACAAGGATGTGATCACCGCCAAGGCAACGACCGACAGCGGGGTGTTCACCGTCCACCAGGTCGGTGACAAGTGGTACTACGAGATCCCAGCCTCGATGTTCGGGCGGGAATTCCTGATCGTCTCCCGGGTCGCGCGCGCCCAGGACGGCGTCGGATACGGGGGCTCCGAGAACGGCAGCAACGTCGTGCGCTTCGTGCGCGACGGCAACAAGGTGTACCTGCGACAGGTCTCCTTTGCCACGGTGGCCGACAGCAACACGCCGATCGCCCTCGCCGTCCGGAATTCCACGTTCGAGCCGATCGTGTTCGGTTTTGACGTGCAGGCATACGGCGCCGACTCGAGCGCGGTGATCGAGGTCGGGCCGCTCTACACGACCGACGTCCCGATGCTCGGCCTCCCCAGCTTCCGTCGGACCGCGTACCAGGTGCGTCGACTGGACAACAGCCGGACGTTCATGAACTCGATCCATGCCTATCCGCGAAACATCGAGAGCCGCGTGACGCTGACCTACGACGCCGGCAAGCCGCCGTCCGGCGCGAGCAGCGGCGCCATCTCCGTGGAGATGAATCACTCGATGCTGCTCCTGCCCGAGAAGCCGATGATGCCCCGCCTCCTCGACGAACGGGTGGGCTACTTCGGCATCCAGCAGGCAGACTACGGGCGTGATGTGCAGCGGACCGACGTGCGCCGCTACATCGCACGCTGGCGGCTCGAGCCGAAGGATACCGCAGCCTTCCTGCGAGGCGAACTCGTCGAGCCGATCAAGCCGATCGTCTACTACATCGACCCGGCCACCCCGGTGAAGTGGCGCAAGTACCTGATCGAGGGTGTCAACGACTGGCAAGCCGCCTTCGAGGCCGCCGGCTTCAAGAATGCGATCTACGCGCGCGAGGCGCCGACACCCCAGGAGGATCCGGAGTTCTCGACCGAGGACGCGCGCTACAGCGTGATTCGCTACCTGGCCTCCGACGTCGAGAACGCCTCGGGACCGCATGTCTCCGACCCGCGCACGGGCGAGATCCTCGAGACTCACATCCAGTGGTATCACAACGTCATGAACCTGCTCAGGAACTGGTACCTGGTGCAGACCGCCGCGGTGAACCCTGCGGCACGACAGGTCGAGTTCTCGGATGAGGTGATGGGCGAACTGATCCGGTTCGTCTCGTCGCACGAGGTCGGTCACACCCTCGGCCTGCCGCACAACATGAAGGCCAGCTCCGCGTATCCGGTCGACTCGCTGCGGAGCCCGAGTTTCACCAAGGCATTCAACACCGCTCCATCGATCATGGACTACGCCCGCTTCAACTATGTCGCGCAGCCGGGCGATGGCGATGTCTCGCTCCATCCCGGCATCGGCCCGTACGACAAGTATGCGATCAGCTGGGGCTATCGGCCGATCCTCGCCGCCCGAACGCCTGACGCGGAGAAGGTGACCCTGAATGCCTGGATCGCCGAGCATGCCGGTGACCCGATGTACCGCTTCGGCGATCCGTCGGGCACCGACCCCGGGTCACAGACCGAGGATCTCGGCGACGACGGGGTCAAGGCCTCGGAGTACGGCATCATGAACCTCAAGCGGATCCTGCCCAAGCTGCTCGAGTACTCCTACGAGCCCGGCGCCGATTTCTCCCAGCTCGCGGAGATGTACGGCCAGGTGGCGGCCCAGTGGAATCGGTACATGGGGCACGTGGTGACCATCATCGGCGGCATCGACTGGACCCGCAAGAATGTGGACCAGACCGGCCCGGCATACACAGCCATCCCGCGACAGCGCCAGAAGGAGGCCATGCGCTTCCTGAATGAGCAGGCACTCCAGACGCCGACCTGGATGTTCGACCCGGCCATTCTCGAACGGATCGGGATTCAGGGTTCCTCGGACCGGATCAAGGGCTACATGACCGGCGTGCTGGGCCGGATGCTCCAGCCCTCGCGGCTGGCGCGCGTCGCGGAGCTCCAGAATGTGGCGGATGGCGGTTACCCGCTGCCGGAGTACCTGGGCGACATTCGCGATGCTGTCTGGACCGAACTGGCTCGTGGCACGGCGCCTGATTTCTATCGTCGGTCGCTCCAGCGAGCATGGATCGAGACAATGGGAACCCTGGTGAATCCGCCAGAGGCAACCCCGACGCCGGCCACGATCGCATTGTCGGATATCCGGCCGACGGTTCGCGCCGAGCTGGTCCAGCTCCGCGCGCGCCTCCGGTCCGCCGCAGGTCGAGGCGACGCCGTGACCCGGGCCCACTATGCCGATGCGGCCGAACAGGTCGATCAGATCCTGAACCCGCGGTAGACGCAAAGAGAGAACGAGAGAAGGAGAAAAAGAGAGAAGGAGAGCCGTTCTCTCTTTTTCTCTTTTTCTCGTTCAGGATATAGCTTTCGGCCACCTCAACATGGAGCTCCTTGAGTGCTTTCGATTGACCTCACCGGCAAGCGGGCGTTTGTGGCTGGCGTCGCCGACGATGGTGGATTCGGCTTCGCGATCGCCAAGGCACTGATCGAGGCGGGGGCCAGTGTCTGCATCGGTACCTGGCCACCCGCCATGGGCATCTTCGAGAACCTGCTGGAGCGCGGCAAGATGGCCGAGTCCCTGCGGCTGGCCGACGGTTCCACCATGAGCTTCGAGCGCATCTACCCGCTCGACGCGGCGTATGACCAGCTGGACGACGTCCCGGTCGAGATCCGTGAGCACAAGCGGTACCGCGAGCGGGGCGATTTCACCATCGCAGGGATCGCCGAGCGGCTGCAGGCGGACTTCGGCCCCACACCGGTCGACATCGTGGTGCATTCGCTCGCCAACGGTCCCGAAGTGCGGAACCCGCTGCTCGAGACTTCCCGGAAGGGATATCTGGAGGCGATCTCGGTCTCCGCCTACAGCAACCTCGCCCTGATGCGCACCCTGGGTCCAATGATGCGCGAGGGTGGGTCGTTCCTGTCGCTCACCTTCATGGCTGGTGAACGCACCATCCCGGGCTATGGCGGTGGGATGTCCTCGGCAAAGGCGGCCTTGGAGGCCGACACGCGGACGTTGGCCTTCGAGGTTGGCCGGCGTTGGGGGCACCGTGTGAACACGATTTCCGCCGGTCCCTACGCCTCTCGTGCGGCAACGGCGATCGGATTCATCAAGACGATGATCGGCTATTACACCCTCAACAGCCCACTGGTCCGGCCGTTCGAGGCCACCGATGTCGCGAACATGGCCGCCTTCCTGGCCTCGCCGCTTGCGGCAGCCGTCACCGGCGCCACCGTCTATGTCGACAATGGCTACCACGCGATGGGGATGGCGGTCGATCCGACGCCACTGCAGGTATGACCGCCCGCATCGCCGGCCTCATCGGTACCCTGCTTGCGGGCACCGCCGTCGCGGCGGGCGCCTTCGGCGCCCATGCCCTCCGGGCCCGCCTGGAACCCCGTGATCTCGAGATCTTCGAAACCGCGGCCCGCTACCAGATGTACCACGGTCTGGCGCTCATCGCCGTCGCGTGGTTGATCACCCAAGGCACGGGGGCATCTGCCGCCGGGTGGGCCTTCACCCTCGGGACCGCACTCTTCTCCGGTTCGCTCTACCTCATGGTCTTCACCGGAGCACGGTGGCTCGGGGCGGTCACTCCCCTGGGCGGCGTCGCGTTCCTCGTCGGCTGGGCCTTGACCGGGCTTGCCGTGATGCGGCTCAAGGGTTGAGCTGAACTACCGCCGCCTGCTCGAGCGTCTGGACCACTGGTTCGATGCCAGCGTCAGGTCCGCCCTCCCGGTCGTGGTGCCGTGCCGATCGGGGTGCACCGCGTGCTGTCACGGGCCATTCGACATCTCGGCGGCCGATGCCCGACTGATCGGGGAGGCGCTTGACGCCCTCCCTACTCCGCTCGCCGACACGATCCGAAGCCGGGCGACCCGGCAGCTTGCAGCGGGTCATGCAGCCACACCCAGGTGGCAATCACCGTGGCACGTCGCCGCGGTGACCGAACGGGACTTCGATGCGATGTGCGATGCGCTGGAGCAGGAACCCTGCCCGGCGCTCGACCCGGAGAGTGGGGCGTGCCTGATCCATGCGGACCGACCGGCGACGTGTCGATTGATGGGCATGTCGCTTCGGACCTTGGAGGGCGATCAGCTCGAGAATCTCTGCCCGATCCAGTCGCGGTTCCCCGACTACGCCGGACTGGCCCCGACGCCGCTCGATCTCATGCAGTTCGAGGTCGATGCCGCCCAGATGGACCTGGAGGCGATGGCCGGGGGGTGGCACTCGACGACGGTGGCGGGGGCGATCGGACGTGAGACGTGATAGGTGAGAGGGAGACTGATGTACGAAGGGCGGGTTCCCGTGTGGAAACCCGCCCTTCGTGGAACCGCCTGCCGAGGCAGCTCAGCCGGTCCGCTTCCGGCGCCGACGGGAGGCGGCAAGACCCACGAGGCCGGTCGCCAGCAATGTCATCGTCGCGGGCTCGGGGACGGTTTCTTGCGGGGTGCCGAACGGCTCGTCACCGCAATCGAGGAACCGGCTATCCGAGCAGGTGAAACGGTCAGACCGGAACTTCCCCGCCGCGTCTGCGTAAGCATCACGCACATGAGTCCAGAGGTACACCGATCCGGTCGGCATGGCGACACCCGTGCCGAGGAAGAACGAGAAGACCGCGGCCCCACCCTGATTGAATCCACCGCCCCAGGAGGTGCTGAACTTCTTCGAGGCGTCGCCGCCACAACTCGTGGGATTGTCGCAGATCCCGCCGCCGTTCACACCCCAGCCCCAATCGCCCAGATTGCCGAGTGGTGGAGTATCATAGGCCCAATTCGCGTCGGCGGCCCCCCCCGGACGATTCAGCGTGAAAGCAGTCTGACTCGGCGCGCCGATCCCGGAGAACGCGATATTGTCGACGATCCCTCGGCTGGCAGGTACGGTGTTTTCCCGGTTCCAGAAGCGGAACGTCGCCGAGCCATCGGAAGCGTAGTCGAGTTGCGCCGAGAAACACATGGTGCTCAGTGTCGTGGTAGAGCATGCCGGTGCCAACGCCGTGCCCCAGGTGAGCGACCACTGGGCGGAGGCAGGGACCACCAGACTGACCACGGCGGCGGCAAGCAGGACAGAAACCTTCTTCATGGGGATCTCGGATCAATGGTTTGCGAAAGACTGGACGACTCTTGACCTCACGGTCGCACGACACATGCCACGGCATGTCGAAAGTAAGTTGTTGCATAACAACAACTTGCAAACAGCCACTTGGGTATTTCGTTGCCCGTGCCCCACTACCTGTGGCACGGACACACCAGTGCTCGATTTAGGTGATCGTCACGACCCCGGAGGCGTGGGTCGGAGCGCTCGCGGCACGACGAGAACGTCGGAAGGCGAGAAGGTGGCGGGTTCATGCCTTCTCGCCTTCTCGCTTTTCAACCTACCAGGGCGTCCCGCCTGCCCACCACAGCGTCCGATTGTAATGGAACAGGGCGATGAGCCCGATGGTGATCAGGACGGCGATCAGCAGGGAGAACGAGAACAGCCAGGTCAGCGGCTTCAAGTCGAACTTGAGGTGCATGTAGAACATCGCCACGAACCAGAACTTGAATGCGGAGAGCAGCAGCAGGAGTTCGACGAAATAGGGTGCGAGCGATCCGCCGAGACTCGCCATCGCGGGCAGGGACTCGCCGTAGCAGACCTCGTAGAGCAGCACCTCGAGCGCGGTCAGGATGAACAGCACCACCGCGATCTTGATGTAGGTGGCGCCGGTGCTGTGCTGGTCCTCGGCGACATGCGCGTGGGTCATGATCTCAGCTCCGGAGCGACATGAGGTAGACGACGGGGAAGATGATGATCCAGACCACGTCGACGAAATGCCAGTAGAGGGCCGCAATCTCCAGGTTGAGCGCCTTGGCCTTCGGCAAGTTGCCCTTGATCGCGTCCTTCAGGAGCGTCGCGAGCCAGAGCGTGCCGAGCGTGACGTGCGCCCCGTGAAACCCGGTCAGCGTGTAGAACGACGCCGAGAAGAGATTGGTCGTGTAGCCGAGTCCCTCGTGATAGAAGTGGTTGAACTCGTAGACCTGCATGCCGGCGAAGAAACAGCCGCAGAGCACCGTGAGCGAGAGCCAGGTGATCAACTTCCGGCGGTTCCCCTCCTGCGCCCCATTCAGCGCCATCACCACGAAGAAGGACGAGAAGAGCAGGACCGCCGTCCCCGCGGTCACCAACGGCACCTTGAAGATGTCCGCCGGGAGCGGGCCGGAGAGGCTCTGCCCGTTGTAGATCAGGTAGGTCGAGATCAGCGTCGCGAAGAACATGCACTCCGACCCGATGAAGACCCAGATCGCCAGCTTGCGATTCTCGATCGGCAGCGAGGTATGGTGCGCCCCGGCGTCGTGCGCCTCGGCTCCGTGAAGCGTCGCGGTAGTGCTCATAAGCGTGGCGCGTCCTCAGTGGTGCGTGGCGTTGGCATCAACGGGCTGGTACGCCCACTTGAAGATGCCGACGAGGGTGATCACGAATCCGACGATCCCGGCCGGACTGAACGGGAGGGAGCCCCGCGGCAGCATGAAGCCGACCATGAACACGAAGATGCCGATCGACACGATCATCGGCCACCAGGACGGACCGGGCATGTGAATGCCCTTGCCGTCGGACACCGCGGGCTCGGGGAGCGCCCGCACTCCGGCGGCGCGCTTCCAGCCCCAGAGCGGGTCCTTCTCCGCGACGGTCGGCTCCTCGGTGAAGTTCCATTCCGGCGGTGGCGACGGGATCGCCCACTCGAGCGTGGCACCGTTCCAGGGGTCTGCTGGCGCATCGGCCGGCCCGCGCCAGGTCTTGATGACATTCCAGATGAAGACCAGGAACGCAACGCCGAGGGTGAAGGCGCCGGCGGTCGCCATCTCGTTGTAGATGTCGAAGCCGAGGCCGCTCGGGTAGGTATAGATGCGGCGCGGCATGCCGAGCAGGCCGGCGAAGTGCATCGGGAAGAAGGTCAGGTTGAACCCGATCATGATCAGCCAGAAGTGGACCTTTCCGAGCGTCTCGTCGAGCATCCGCCCGAACATCTTCGGCCACCAGTAGTAGGCGCCAGCCGTCAGCGCGAAGATCGAGCCGCCGAACATGACGTAGTGGAAGTGCGCCACCACGAAGTACGAGTCGGTCTGCTGGAGGTCGGCCGGCGCCACGGCGTGCATCACGCCGGAGAGGCCACCGATGATGAACATCGCGATGAATCCCACGGCGAAGTACATCGGCGTCTTCAGCTGGATCGACCCGCCCCACATCGTGCCGAGCCAGTTGAAGATCTTGACGCCGGTCGGGATCGCGATCAGCATCGTGGCCAACGAGAAGAAGGAGTCCGCCATCGGCCCCATCCCGGTCGCGAACATGTGGTGCGACCACACGCCGAAGCCGAGGAACGCGATGAACGCGAGCGAGAAGACCATCGCGCTGTACCCGAAGAGCGCCTTCCGGCTGAACACCGGGATGACTTCGGAGATGATGCCGAAGGCCGGCAGGATCAGGATGTAGACCTCGGGGTGCCCGAAGATCCAGAAGAGGTGCTGCCAGAGCATCGGGTCGCCGCCCGCAGCCGTCACGTAGAATCCGGTGCCGTAGATCCGGTCGATCATCAGGAAGATCAGGGCCACGGTGATCACCGGGAACGACAGGAGCACGAGGACCTGGGTGACCAGCGTCGACCAGGTGAACATCGGCATGCGCATCATCGTCATGCCCCGCGCCCGCATGTTCAGGATCGTCGTGAAGAAGTTGACGCCCGCGGCCAGCGAGGCGATGCCGAGGATCTGCAGGCCGATCACCCAGAAGTCCATGTTGAGACCGGGGGAATACTGGGTCCCGCTGAGCGGGGCATAGCCGAACCAGCCGCCGTTCGGTGCGCCCCAGATGAACGAGGCGTTCAGGAAGAGCCCACCGAGCAGGAAGACCCAGAACGACATGGCGTTGAGCCGCGGGAAGGCGACGTCCCGGGCGCCGATCTGCAACGGGACGAAGTAGTTGAAGAACATCGCGCTGAGCGGCATGATCGCGAGGAAGATCATCGTCGTGCCGTGCATCGTGAAGAGCTGATTGTAGAACTCCGGCGACACCAGCGTCCCGTTCGGGCCGACGAGCTGGGCCCGGATGATCAGCGCCTCGAGGCCGCCGATCAGGAAGAAGATGAAGGCCGACGCCCCATACATGATGCCGATCTTCTTGTGATCGACCGTGGTCATCCAGTCGATCAGCACACTGCGCGACCTGGTGGTCGTGGTCGTGGGCTCGAGTACCGTCGTGGTCATCTGTTCGACTCTCCCCGGCCTACTGCCTGGTACGGAGGTAGGCGACGACCGCCTTGACCTCCGCATCGGTGATCTGGTACTTGCCGGCCATCAGCACCCCGTGCTTGATGGCGCCCGGATCCTTGATCCAGGCCGCAAGATTCTCGTCGGTGTTCTCGAACCAGCCGGCCGCGATCATCGTGCGCCGTCCGATTCCACCAAGGTTGGGGCCCTGGAGCGTGGTCATCGCGCCGGCGGATCCCATCGCGTGACAGCCGACGCAGCCCTTGGTCAGGATGAGCTTCTGGCCCTGGGCCACGAGCGGATCGATCGGCGGCGCCGCAGCCATGGCGCCCGTGCTGTCCGGTGCAGGAGCCGGCACGGGCCGGATCGCGGCGGCGGCCGTGTCGGCCTGCCGGATGGCCTGCCACGCCGCGAACTCCTCAGGCGAGGTGACCATCACGTGAAAGTCCATCCGGGCATGCTGCAACCCGCAGAACTCGGCGCAGGCCCCCGGGTATGCCCCGGTCTCCTTCGCCGTGAACCAGAGACGGGTCTCCCGGTTCGGGAAGACGTCGCGCTTGCCGGCGAACTGCGGGATCCAGAACGAGTGGATGACGTCGGCGGACTTCATGCGAAGGTCGATCGTCCGGCCGAGCGGAACGTGCAGTTCGTTGGCCGTCACAATGCCGAGGTCCGGATAGCGGAACTCCCACCACCACTGGTGACCCACCACCTCCACCTTGAGCGGGGCGGCCCCATCGGGACTCGAGGTCGGGACACGCGCCGTCTCGAAAATCGTCTTCACGGTCGGGACCGCCACGATCGCCAGCACCGCGGCCGGGATCACGGTCCAGATGATCTCCACCAGCGTGTTGCCATGGTTCTGTTTCGGTTCCGGGTCATCCGGAGATCCCCGGAAGCGGAAGATCGCGAAGAGGAGCGCGCCCTCGGCACCGATGAAGACAATCGTGGCCCACCACACCGTGGTCTGGAAAAGCCCGTCGACGATCTCGGCGAAATCGCCCTTCGGATGGATCGCGGACTGCGGATAGGAATCGCCGGAGCAGGCAGCCACGGCCACCAGCAACAGGGCGAGAAGCAGGCCGCGGGGCAGCCTGGGCCACCGTCGCGGTGCAAGCGAAACGCGCATCAATGATCCCGTCTCGAAGTTCGGTCGATTGTGAACGATGCCAGACAGCATGCTTGGGGAGATGCCACCTCGGGGAGCAGGATAGCAGACCGGGAGGCGGGAATCAAGCGTTTTCAGTGTCGATTCCACGATTCCAGCGGCAAGTCGAACGGAACCGGATCCGCCACGTCGAAGGAGAAGTGCCACCACTCGTTCTCGTAGTTGACGAACCCCTCCGCGGCCATGGCGCCGACCAGCAGCGCACGACGACGGGCGACTGCCCCGGTGGCATTCGCGGTATGGGCCGCCTTGTCGAACGTGTCCCACGGGGTGCCCATGTCGAGTTCGGCACCCGTGGCGAGATCGATCAGCGTCAGGTCGACCGCCACCCCCTGATTGTGCCGTGACCGCCTCGCGATATAACCGTCGTCGAGCAGGTCGACCCGGCCAACCCGTTCGCACCACGCCACCATCCCGAGGGTCGCCCGGACCGGCCGATAGCCGTCGAAGACCTTGAGTCCGAGCCCCTGACCCGCCAAAGCGGTCTGGACCCGGCCGAGGGCCGTGGCCGCCTCGCGCCGAAGCAGCGCGATCGGCACCCCGTACCCGGGCAGGGGCGCGCCCGTGAAGTTGTGGCTGGTGGCATACCCCACCTGTTGCCGGATCGAGCCGGGCAGCTCGGCGAGCAGCAGCCGCGCGGCACTGTCGGAGGCCACCTGCTGTGGCGCCGCGTTGGCCTGCGTGGCGGCCGGGGCGGCCCCGCCACACGCGGCCAGGGCGACGAGCAGCGCGATGTGTCGATGCATTCCCCTAATCTACCTCCGGATCCCGGGGGGGACAGTCCCGTGGCGGCGCTCCCAAGGGCATCGGTTCGGGGCTATCTTTCGTCATCCTCGCGGTCCACCTGGCACCCTGCCCGGTGGACCGTCCGATTCTATTTGCCCGACCGGAGGGAATGGTCGATGATCCAGGAAATGCGGGAAAAGTTGGGAAAGGAGATCGGCGAGCTCACCCACGAGCTCGCCGTGACCCTGCCCCAGGCGATCGCCACGGCGGTCGAAATGGGCGACCTTCGGGAAAACTCCGAATACAAGTCTGCGCTGGAACGCCAGCAGTTCGTGCAGGCTCGCCTCGGGCAGCTGCATCAACGCCTCGATCAGCTGACCCAGCTCGCCAATACCGAAGCCCCGATCGATCGGGTCGGTCTCGGCACCCGGGTCTCGGTCGAGGATATCGAGAGCGGCGACGTGGACGAATACACGCTGGTCCTGGCCGAGATGATGGACCTCGATGCCGGGCACATCTCGATGGCCTCGCCGCTGGGCCGCGCGCTCAAGGATGGCAAGGTCGGTGACGAGGTCGTGCTGCAGCTACCCACCATGCGCCGGAAGCTTCGCATCACCGACCTGGAGACCATCCACGGTCAGACGGACAAGGTCTGACCCGGTGGACTTCGTCCCCAGGGAGTTGCAGGTCGTGGGCGATCGGGTGCTCATCACGCCCGAGGAGGGTGAGGAGCAACGAACGCGGGTCGGCCTGTACCTGCCGGCGACCGCCGTCGATGCACAGCAGGTGCAAACCGGCCTGATCATCGGTGTGGGACCGGGGAATCCACTGCCGGACCCCTCGGTGTTCGAGGACGAACCGTGGCGCGTGGCCGAGCGGACACCCAGGCACCAGCCGATGCAGGCCCGGGTCGGGGATCACGCCATCTTCTTCCGGAAGGCCGCGGTCGAGATCTCGTACGAGGAGCGTCGATACCTCGTGGTTCCGCAGGCGGCGATCCTTGTCCTCGTCCGAGACAAGATTCCGCTGCCATGAGCGGGCTAGTGCACGTCGACCAGGGTGACGTCGAAGACCAGCACCGCGCCGGGCGGGATCGCACCGTCGCCTGACGGCCCGTAGGCCAGTTCACTCGGGATTACCAGGATGCGTCGGCCACCGACACGCATCCCGAGCACGCCGTCGTCCCAGCCATCGATCACCTTGCCTTCACCCAGCCTGAAGCTGAAGGGCTTGCGACCCGTCTTGGTGAAGATCCGGCCGTCGGCGAACATCCCGACGTGGTGCAGGTCGACCCGACGTCCCACGGTCGCGCTGTCGCCAGTCCCCACCTGGACATCCTGGATCCAGACCCCGCGCCCGACACGCCGAAGCGAGTCGACCGGCACGGCCAGGTTGTCGGAGAGCCCAAGCAACGCGAGCGGTGAGGCAAGTTGGGTCCGAAGCGAGAGTCGGGCCGTCGGGGCGTCGGCGGGGCGGGCCGGAGCCCCCGTCGCGGTCTGGGCGACCGCCGCGGGCGGCGCCGCGACCCACATCGCGACCAGCAACCACCCGGACGCCCGCCAGCTCATCCGACCGGTGTGGCCTCGCGCTGGTGCATCGCCTCGGTGTAGGCGGCAACTTCGGTCTCGGTGTGGCATGCAAACACGACTTCTTCGAGATAGCCGCCGGCTTCGAGGGCCGCGTGCGTGGTCGCGATCGCGATCTCCGCAGCGGCATCAAGGGGGAACCCCGAGATGCCGGTCGAGATCGCCGGCAGCGCCACACTCTCACAGCGATGGTTGTGTGCCAGGCGGAGCGCGGCCCGGTAGGCCGAGGCGAGCAGCTCGGCCTCGCCCTCGTGGCCCCCCTGCCACACCGGTCCAACCGCGTGGATCACGTAACGCGAGGGCAAGCCATACGCGGAGGTGATCACGGCCTGACCCACGGGGCAGTTGTCCGACCGTTCGCATGCCTCGAGCAGTTCGGATCCTGCGGCCGCATGGATGGCGCCACTCACACCCGGGGTCGGGCGCAAGTCGGAGGCGGCGGCGTTCACGATGGCATCAACCGGCAAGGTGGTGATGTCGGCGAGCATGATGGTCATCTTCATGTTGGTCTCCTGCGTTACGCGGCCGAAGAGAGGGACCTCGACCAGGTGATTCGACAGCCGGTCGTTCCATTGCCGTACCCTGGCTCGGCATGGCGCCCGGACGCTATCGCAATACCCAATCTAACCACTCGGTCCGCCCCGCGGGTCCCCTCGTCACCTCACGCCGCGGAGCGACCGCCGTCCAACCCGGCCACCGCGCGCTCATACGCCGCCTCGAGACCGTTGGCTCCGTGCACGCTCAGCCCGAGGTCGCGCAGCAGGCCGTCCTTGAGACGATAGATCCACCCGTGGACCGACACCAGCTGGCCAGCGCGCCACGCATCCTGCAGCATGGTGGTCCGGCAGACATCCACCACCTGGGCGAGCACATTCAGCTCAGTGAGGCGATCGAGACGCTCGGGTTCTTCCGTCATCCGATCGAGCATCACGCGATGGCGTGCGGCGACATCCTGGATGTGACGGAGCCAGTTGTCGATCAGCCCCAGCGGCACACCCGCCGCGGCCGCCCGCACCCCACCACACCCGTAGTGACCGACCACGAGGATATGCCGGACCTTGAGCACATCCACCGCATACTGGATGACCGAAAGACAATTCAGGTCGGTATGCACGACCACATTGGCGATGTTCCGGTGGACGAACACCTCCCCGGGATTGACCCCCATGATCTGGTTCGCCGGGACGCGCGAATCGGCACAGCCGATCCACAGGAACCGGGGCGATTGCTGGCTGGCCAGGCGGCTGAAGAATGTTGGATCGGCCTCGGCCTTCTGCGTGGCCCACGCCCGATTGCTGGCCTGGATGGCCTCGAGTTCCTTCATCGCACCTCCGTATCAGTTGGTTCGTGTCGCGCGGATCCGCAGGAGCAGGTCACGCGTCGCCCGGATGCCGTCGGGCTCGCTCAGGCCATCGCCCTCGTATTCGATCCCGACCCAGCCGGCATACCCCGCATCCAGCACCAGGTCCATCATCTTCGGGAAGTCGACCCGCTGGGTCATGCCATCGGCGCCGAAGTCGTAGCTCTTGGCACTGACCGCGCGCGCCAGCGGCATCATCGCCTGCACTCCCTCGTACGCATCGGTGTGCTCGGTGCTCGAGACCGTGAAGTTCCCGAAGTCGGGCAAGGTACCAAGCAGGGGATGATCGGCGTCGCGCAAGGTCGCCATCAGCCAGGACGGTCGGCTCGAGAGCCCGCCATGGTTCTCCACGACCACGTGCAGCCCGAACGGCTCGGCCCTGGTCGCGAGCTGGTGCAGTCCGTCGGCACAGAGCCGGCGCTGCTCATCATCGGGACCCTGGCTCTGGGCGTTGACCCGGATGGCATGGCAGCCGAGATGGGCGGCAGCCCGCAACCACTTGACGTGGTTGTCGACCGCCACGCGGCGCGCGGTGGCATCGGGGTCACCGAGAGCACCCTCGAGGTCGCACATGATCAGGACATTCGTGACACCCTCACCCGCGGCACGCAGGTTCAGCTCATCGAGGTAGCTGGTGTCGTCTGCGTGGCCGTACATGAAGGTGTTCACATACTCGACCCCGGTGAGGCCATAGTCTCGACGGGCGATGATGGGGAAGTTGATCGGGTGCGCGGCCCCACGGAGTGCCGCATCCGGGTTGCGCCGGAGGAGGGCGCTCCGATCCACCCCGGGTGGCAGCGTGCCGAAGAAGGTGCGATGCAGCGACCACTGGGCCAACGAGATCCGGAACGGTTCGGGCACCGTGGATGCGGCGAGCACGTTGCGTGGCAGGGCCGCGACGGCCGCGGCGACGACGCCAGCCTCCAGAAAACTCCGTCGATCCATCATCCCGCCTCCTCATGCATTCGTTGGAGCAACCGGATCTGCCCGGCGTGGTACACATCATGATAGATCACGCCGTGGAGCATCTGTCGCATCGCGATCGACCGACCGGGAACCAGCGCGTCGAGCTCCGCGTCCGTGAGCGACCGGATCCGCCCGACCAGCGCATGATGCGCGGCGACCAGCCTGTCCAGCGCCTCGGACCACTCCGCCTGCGCTGCCGTCGTCGGCCAATCGCGATCATTGGCGTCGGCCATGGGGTCGCCGTCCACTCGTGCCCGCACCACGTGCTTCCAGAGCGTGAGGTGCTCCACCAGCTCGAGGATGCAGTGCACCCCGGCCCGCGGACGCCACCCTGCCTGGGTCGCGGAAATCCCGGCAAGGATGGCCATGAGCGCATCCGCGTGCCACGGTTCACCCGAGAACACGGCCTGGAGCTCTGCGGCGAGTTGGTCAGCGTCACTCATCTGGTGCCCCTGGTGGTGGTGCGGTGGCGCTCCGGCGCATCCGGGTAAAAGGATAGCCACCACAGCCGGAACGTGGGTTGGTGGTGTCGGCCAGCGTCACGGCGCGCGCCGCGGCCAGACTCGGAGCGTCCCAGGTGGCGATGCAGAACGCCCACGTCCATTCGTTGCCATCGCGAAGCATCAGCCAGTCGATCCGGTCATAGCGACCGCCGTCAGCAACGTTGGCCACATCGTTCCTGGCGAGGACGAATCCTGATTCGGGATGCCATTCCACCAGGTGGTAGCGATTGCGAGGACCGTGCACCCAGAGCGAGTCATCAATCGTGTGCCCGGTGCCGTAGTCATCGACGAACACACCATGGAGCTCGACAGGGATCGTCACGTCAGGCGGACGGCCACAACCCTCCCCGAGCAGGACGACGGCGAGGGCTCCGCACCCCCTCACGAGGCGACGGAGTAGACTTGGGGTCGAGGCGACAATCCCCAACCGAGATTCGGGAGCTGGCATGAGCAAGGAATCTGGCGGCATCGGACGCATGGACAAGTTCGGACGACGGGACTTCCTGGCGACGACCCTCGCGATGGCCACCCTGCCCACCATTGCCCGCGCGCCACGGCGAACTCGCCCGGCGCCGACTCCTCAGCAACTCGGGTGGCAGCGCGACGAACTCGCGATGTTCATCCATTTCGGGGTCAACACCTTCAGCAACCGCGAGTGGGGCGATGGCACCGAGGATCCGGCAACGTTCGCCCCGACGGCCCTCGACGCAACCCAGTGGGCCCGGGCGGCCCGGGCAGCGGGCTTCCGCGCCATGATCCTCACGGCCAAGCATCATGATGGCTTCTGCCTCTGGCCCACAACCACGACCCCGCACTCGGTAGCGCAATCACCATTTCGCGGCGGCGCGGGCGACGTGGTCGGGGAGTTTGCGATGGCCTGTCGCCGCGAGGGCCTCCGCGTCGGCCTCTACCTCTCTCCCTGGGACCGGAACGCCCCGAGCTACGGTGACTCTCCCCGATACAACGACCTCTATGTGGCCCAGCTCACCGAATTGCTCACGCGCTACGGCCGGATCCACGAGGTCTGGTTCGATGGCGCCAATGGCGAGGGTCCCAACGGGAAGCGGCAACGCTATGACTGGCCCAGATTCTGGGCGACCGTCCGGCGGTTGCAACCGGAGGCCGTGATCTTCTCCGATGCCGGCCCCGACCTCCGCTGGATCGGCAACGAACGGGGGGCCGCCGGCGAGACCAACTGGTCGACGGTGGACCCCAGGGTGATCACCGAACCCGGGATGTCCGGTCCGGCCGTGATGCGCCAGCTGCAAGAGGGCGACCCCGACGGGAGCGTCTGGCGACCCGGCGAGACCGATGTCTCGATCCGACCGGGCTGGTTCTGGCATCCAGCCGAGGATGGGAGTGTCCGGTCGGCGGATGATCTGGTCGAGCTCTACTTCAGCTCCGTCGGCCGCAACAGCAAGTTGCTGTTGAACGTGCCCCCGACCCGAGCGGGACGACTGCACGAGACCGACATCGCACACCTGAACGCGATGCGCGAACGACTCGACACGATGTTCGGCACCCCCATGACCGGGAGCAACATGGCGTGGCAATCGACCGGGGCATCGAGTGCATCGGCGCTCCTCGACGGGCTGCCGGCCGAGGGCCGAATCAGCGTGATCGATCTCCGCGAGGAGATCACCATGGGGCAACGCGTGGCCCGCTACGTCGTCGAGGCGCGCGATCAGGACGGGTGGGAGGAGGTCGCTCGGGGGACGACGATCGGGTGCCGGCGCCTGCACCGCATCGCGCCGCGGCACGTCTCCGGCCTTCGGCTCCGGTTGCTCGAGACGGTCGACCAACCGCTCCCGGTGGCGATCCGAACCTACCACGCCGGGTAACTGCGGCTCACTCTCCCGGATCGGTGCCGATCTTGAGCGTCTTGCAGGCCTCCAGCGCGGCGGCCTCCTCGTCGGCCGGGACCCAGATGGTCGGGAAGGGTGCCGTGGGAATCGCCATCAGATCCCCCTGGACCACGGCATCGATCCCCAGATTCCGGAGCTCATTGCAGATGAGATCGGCTTCCACCCGGCTTTGCGCCACATAGACCTGTTTCATCCCGAACCTCCGTGTGAGGAATGCCTGCGCCCGACCCGGGGAATGATACCCCTGCTCACCCGTTCACCCGGACACTGCGTCCTGAACCCGGTCCGCGTTCGCCGCGTTCGTCGAGAGCGATCTCGCCGTTCACCACGACCGCACCGATGCCGACCGGGTATTGGTACGGATCGGCGAAGGTGGCACGGTCGGCCACCGTCTCGGCATCGAACACCACCACATCGGCGGCCAGCCCGGTGGCGAGCCGTCCGCGATCCGCGATGCCGCACCGCGCGGCCGGATAGCCCGACATCTTGTGTACCGCCTGCTCGAGCGTGAGCGCGTGCCGCGCACGGACATATCGCCCGAGCATGCGGGGGAAGGTGCCGGCCCCACGGGGATGGGGCGTGCCACGTCGGGTTGGCCCGTCCACCGCGAAGGCGCCGCCGTCGCTGCAGACCATGCTCAGCGGGTGGGCGTAGATCCGGTCGAGGTTCGCCTCGCTCATCGCGAATCCGACCATGCCGATCCCCCCCCCGTTGCGCCGGAACAGGCCGACCGTGTAGTCGTATGGATCGGCACCCTGGGCGGCGGCATGGGTCCCGAGCCGCTGGCCCTCCAGTCCGCGATCGGCCTGCTCACGGACACTGGTCACCTGGATATTGTCCCACCCGCCGATCAGCTCGAGCTTGGCGAGCACGGCCGCCTTCACCCGCGGTCCCTCGATCGGATCATCCACCCGCCGCAGCAGCGCCGTGATGCCACCGTTCCGGCTCCAGATCGGGAAGATCGAGGCCAACCCGGTCGAATAGGCCACATACGGATACCGGTCGAAGGCGATGTCGAGCCCCGCATCCCGGACCGCCTCGATCCGGGCGAACGCGCGGTCGAGCTTCGGCCAGTTGCGCGGCCCCTGCATCTTGAGATGTGAAATCTGCAGGCCGCACCCGGCGCCCCGGGCCACGGCGATGGCCTCATCGATCGCCTCGAGGACCCGGTCGTCCTCGTTGCGCATGTGCGTGGCATAGCAGAGACCCGTCCCGGCAAGCGGGCGGCACAGCGCGATCAGCTCCGCCGTATCGGCAAAGCCACCCGGCGTGTACTCGAGTCCCGTCGACGCCCCGCAGGCACCGGCGGCCAGCGCCGCGCGCACCCGGGCGGTCATGGCCTCGATCTGCGCCGGAGTGGCCTGCTGGTCCATGGCGCCGACCACCTCACCACGCACCATGCCGAGTCCCACCATCGAAGCCACGTTCGCACCGGGACGGAGCGCATCGATCGAGGCGAAGAACTTCTCGAGATCGGTGGCGGAGTCTCCATCGGCCCCGACCACCATCGTGGTGACACCCTGCCGCACGACGGATTCGACTCGCGGATCGGACCGGACGCTGCCATCACCGTGGGAATGGATGTCGATGAATCCCGGCGCCACCACCATCCCGCGTGCATCGATCTCGCGATCCCCGCGGTCCGCAAGGCGGTCGGCAATCGACACGATGCGCCCACCGTCAATCGCGATGTCGGCGAGGCGGCCAGGTGCCCCGGTGCCATCGACCAGCAGGCCACCACGAATGACAAGCCCGTATCGCCGTCGCGCCAGAACGGCTGGTGCCCGGATGAGGCCCGCGAGGCCGAGGGCGGTGGCAGTGGCAAACGTGCGTCGGGAGATGGTCACGGCGCGCTGTCCATCGCCCGCGTGGTGACGTAGTAGTTCTCGTCCACCACGAACGTCGCGTCGGGTGGCAATGCCAGCTCCTGCCACACGACGGTCGGATGCAATCGTTGCACACTGCCGGGAGCCGTCACCACATCGACCGGCATGTCGAACCCCGGCACCACGTGCTGCCACCGATAGCGCACCCCGGTCGTGGTCCGCTGGTACGCGAGTTCGGGCACATCGATCGTGGTGAGGTACTGCTCGAACACCTTCGAGAAATCGATCCCCGCCTTCCTCGAGATGTAGGCCTGGACCTCGGCGCCCGTGGTGATGCGGTGGCGGAAGGTCGCCTGCAAGCCGCGCAGGATGTCGCGCCACTTGGCGTCATCGGCGACGATCTGCCGGATGGTGTGCAACATGTTGCCCCCCTTGGGATACATGTCGCCCGAGCCCTGCGCATTCACGCCGTAGGTGGGGATCACCGGGCGATCGTTCCGGATGCCTCGTCGCGTCCCGATCACGTACCGCGCACCCGCGGCCTTCCCTGACCGACACTCGACGTAGAGGTTCTCGGCGTAATTGGCAAACGACTCGTGCACCCACATGTCAGCGAGATCCGGTGTCGTGATGCTGTTGCCCCACCACTCATGGGCGCTCTCGTGCACGATGATGAAATCCCACTCCAGACCGAGTCCGGACCCCGAGGCATCGCGCCCGCCGTAGCCGTTGGCGAAGCCGTTGCCGTAGGTGACGGCCGACTGGTGTTCCATGCCGGGATAGGTCACGTCGATGAGTTTGTAGCCATCAGTGTACCAGGGATACGGCCCGAACCAGTGCTCGAAGCACGCCATCATCGGTCGGGCCTGTGACCACTGCCGTCTGGCCGCCGCCTCGTGATAGTCGAGCGGAAAGAAGTCGAAGGTCAGCGGACCGGCCTCGCCGTCATAGCGCTCGTGCCAGTGCACGTAGTGACCGAGATTGAGGGCGATGGCGTAGTTGTTGATCGGGTCGTTCACGAACCAGGTGCGCGTGGTCCAGCCATTCGCGGTCGTGTCGGATTCGAGTCGTCCGGGGCCGACGTAGGTGCCCACCGATGCCGGCAGGTGCACCGTGACACGCATGGAATCGGGTTCGTCGGCCTGCGTGTCCTTGTTGGGCCACCAGATGCTCGCGCCCACACCCTGATCGGTCGTGACCACCCAGGGACGGCCCAGCGAATCCGTGGACCACGAGATCCCGCCGTCCCACGGTGGCCTCGGGGCGATGGTTGGGTGCCCGGAATAGAAGACCGTGATCGCCTCGGCTCCGGTGCGATCGTGGGTCATGCCCGTGACGAAATGTGCGGCGCCTTCGTCACGCCACTGCAACTGGCGGTCGCCCTGACGGACGCTGTCGATCCGGAGCGGCGGCTTCAGGTCGATCTGCATCTCGCGACCTGGCGCCGTGGTGCGATAGCCGATCGTGGTCCAACCCGCGAGCGAGCTGTCGGCCGGATTCACGCGCACATCGAGATGGTAGTAGGTCACGTCCCACCAGGATCGGCCCGGGGTGTTCCATGCGCCGCGCAGGGTATCGGCACGAGTGAACTGGGCCTGGGTGACGCCGAGTGGCGCCATGAACAGTGCGGCGGCGAACGGCATCGACCAGCGACGAAGCGAACTCACGAGCGCTCTCCGGAGGGAGGGAGGGTGCGATCCTTCCAGTGCCACCACTTGAGCAGCTCCGGATCGGGATCTGGGGTGCGCGCGAAGTAGACGGCACACCGGAAGGTATAGAGCACGCAGCGATCCTGTGCTGCGCCCGTGATCCGGCAGAGCCGCCGGTACATCTCCTCGGGATCGGCCGGTCGAAGGTCGCGGACCACCTGATAGCCGAGGCGGCGAAGGTCGCGGGCCAGCGAGGGCCCGATCCCGGGAATGACCTGGAGCGGGTCCGGGGGCCGGCGCGGACTCACCGGCGGTCCCGCGTGAGCACGAAGAACGCGCCGTCCCACGGCGACAGCAACGAGTCGGTCCCGGTAACTTGGAGGGTGGCACCGAGCGCCGTCATCGGCTGCCCCTCGCAGAGCAGCTCCAGCACCGTCACCTTGGGCCCCGGCAATGGCAGCGCGCCGGGCAGCAGGCGGTACTCGGCCAGGAGCGTGTCGGTGGGCCGCAACAGCTCGCGATAACTTGCCTCGTCGCAACGCGCCGCGGGGAGGAGCGCGGTCCGACGTGCCAGCACGATCGAGTCGCCGGTGAATGCCGCTGCCCCCGCCGCATCAAGCGCACTGATGCCCGGCAGCAGATATCCCGACACGCGCCAGGTCCCGATCGCCCATTCGGGGGGGGGCATCGGGGCACCGGTGTCGGAGGCGGGAGCGGGAGGGGTGTCGGGTCCCGAGCATGCCAGCAGCACGAGCCACATGGCGACGCGGTGGAGGCGACGACGGCGCATCGGCGCTCGGGAGCGTGTCATCCTGCGGAAGAACGCCGGGCTGCACATCCGCAAATGATAGCGGGGATCGTGCCCGGTCGGGGACTCAGTATCGCCGTGCGAATTCCCAGGCCGCCTCGGCCGCATCGACCAGGGTGGTGCCGGGTCCGATGAGATCCCTGCGTCCTGCGGGTACCACTGCCCCGGGCCAACCGTGGCCGACCCCGCTGAGGCGCAGGTGCTCGACCGTCATGCCCGCATCACACCGCGGCCAGACCAGGTGTGTCACACTCTGGCCCCGATTCGGACCGACCCCGTCCCGGGTGGGCCCGACGACCGGCACCGATCCGCAACCATCTCGCGCGGCCCATCGCTTGAGCCCGGCGATGACTGACGCATGCCGGACCCGGTGGTCAGTCCCGGGGAATGGTGGTCCTGTCCCGCCGGCGTATGGTGCGCGTGGGTCGTCGATGCTGTGGATGTCGAGCACCGGGACCGGTCGGGAAGGATTGAACCTGGCACTGGTCATCGCCCCGCTCACCGCGATCACCGCCGCCACGAGATCGGCCCGTTCGGCCGCGAACCGGTAGGCCATCATCGCACCATTCGAGTGACCGGTCACGTAGACGCGTGCCGGATCGATCGACGTGCGACCTGAGGCATCACGGAGCACCGCAGCGAGGAAGCCGACATCGTCCACGTCGTGCTCCCTGGCCCAGCCGCAACATGCCTCGCCCGCATTCCAGGTGAAGAACCGGTTGGGTCGCGGGCCAGTGCCGTCGGGATGGATGGTGACAAACCCCTCGCGATCAGCCACGGCATCGAGCCCGTTCTCCCCCTCGAACTGCGCCGCGGTCCCGCCGCCGCCATGCAGGGCCAGCATGACGGCCATCGGACCGGGTCGCTGACCCGGTGGCAGGTGCAACCGGTAGCGACGGGTCATCCCATCGAAGCGAAGGGTGATGACCTCGTCGGTCCTGCCACCGGGAGAGGGGGTCGCGACGCGCACCGCGCCGCAGGCGACAAGCACAACCGCCGCCAGTACCAGGACGCGTGGCCAGGTCAGGTGCACGAGCGTTCTCCTCTCAGGGTCACCCGACCTGACGCGTCCTGCCGCACAATGTTAGGGGCCGTGAAGCGCAGCGCCTCCCTATGATGCCGTCACGGTGAATTCGTGGACCATGCCGTGCATCACGTGGGGCTTGCCGTCCTTCGCCGGCACAAAGCAGAGCGCGACATAGTCGCCCGGCGTGAACGTCGCCTGCCACCAGTTCGATTCGCCCGGCGACAGCGCACCGTCGCCACCCAGCGATTCGCCAATCGCCGTGCTGCCAGGAGCCATCGATGCGATCACATCCTGCGCGGTCTTGCCCTCGGGAATGCGCATCACCACGATCTCGTGAATCTCGGTGCCGCCATTCGTGAGCCGCAGGGTGCGAGCACCCGCCGTGATCGTCGGCATCTCGAAGCTGTAGTCGACGAGGCGGATCTCGGCGTCGGCCACCGGCGCGGGCGCCTCGCCACGCGTCCCGGTGACGATGAGCTCGCGGGCCATCCCGAGGGCAAAGTGCGGCGGGTCTGTGGGTCCGTTCTGGAAGAAGCACAGGAGCGCGTAGGTCCCGGGCGTGAGGTCGGAGAAGGTGATGTTCTCCTGACCGGTGCGGATTCCCCCGTCACCCCCGACAATCCTCGCCCACGCGGGTGGTGGCGTCGGAGTGGACATCGCGGCCTGGAGATCCGCCATCGTCTTGCCCGAGTCGAGCCGCACCAGGATGGCCTGGTGCTCGCTCGGCCCGTCGTTGATCAGCCGGATCCGGGTCACCCCGGGAGCGATGGTGTCCGGCGCGGCGAAGGCCATGTCGGTGGCATGAATGGTGAGTTCAGCGGGTTGTGCCGGAGCCACGACCTCCGGCGCGGCCGGCTTGGAGTC
Organism: Gemmatimonadales bacterium; assembly: GCA_035703525.1. Classification (GTDB taxonomy): domain Bacteria; phylum Gemmatimonadota; class Gemmatimonadetes; order Gemmatimonadales; family GWC2-71-9; genus Palsa-1233. The sequence goes on from DASSYA010000026.1 coordinate 159,164, forward strand.
GGCCGGGGCGCAGGCGAGGATGGGCAGGACGGCGAACAGGGTGAGGCGAGGCAGGGACATGGGACCTCCAGAGCGGGGAGCACGGGGACGGACCGGAGCAACCATTGACGATAGGGTCCGGATCCCGAACGCGCCAGTGGGTCAGGCCGGCGAATCGAGCCGCGCACGCACCGCCGGCCACTCCGTGGCGAGAAGGCTGTACATGACCGTGTCCCGCACCGAACCATCGCGGCGGACCTGGTGGTGGCGGATCACCCCATCACGGCGTGCCCCCAGGCGCTCGATGGCCCGCTGGGAGCGGGTGTTGAGGATATCGGTCCGCAACCCGACCACCCCGCAGCCCAGGGTGTCGAACGCATGCGAGAGGAGGAGCACCTTGCATCCGGTATTCACGTGGCTGCGGTGCCGACTGGCCCCGTACCAGGTGTAGCCGATCTCGACCCGACCAGCAGCCGTCACGATGTCATGATACCGCGTGCTGCCAACAATCTGGTCGCTCCCCAGGTCGCGCACCGCCCATGGCAACATCGTGCCGTCGGCCTGCCCCGCCAGCGCATCGGCGATATACTGCCCCACCTGTTCCGGCGTCGGCACGCTCGTGTATCGCAGCTCCCACAAGTTGCCATCGCTCGCCGCGCGGACCAGCCCATCGTGGTGGGCATGTGCCAGCGGCTCGAGCCGAAGCGGGGCGCGCTCCAGCACCACCGGTTCGGGGCTGATCATGGCCCGTTGGTCACCAGCGATGGCAGGAAGGTCGGTGGACGGCGCGCGGGGTGGTGCTGTTCGAAGGCGAATGCCATGCCGAGCAGTTCGGCGTCGTGCCACGCGGTGGTGAAGAGCGACATCCCCACCGGGAGGCCGGCCACGAAGCCGATCGGGAGGGTGACGTTCGGATAGCCAGCGCGGGCGGCATGCCCGGAGCTGCCACCACCGAAATGATCGCCGTTGAGCACGTCGGTGACCCACGCCGGGCCGCCTGTCGGGGCCATGATCGCGTCGAGTCGATGCGTCGCCAGGGTTGCATCGATGCCCTGCTCGCGCGCGCCCTGGAGCAGTTGGCGGTGCGCCTCGCGATACACCTGCTCTTCGAGCGTGCCTCGTTGCGCAGACCGGAGCAGCGTCTCCTGCCCGAAGTACGGCATCGTCGTGGCGGCATGCGCTTCGTTGAAGGCGATGATGTCGCTCAGGCTCCGCACCGGCCCCACCCCGCCTCGCCGCGCGAGATAGCGGTTGATGCCGTCCTTGAATTCGTAGGAGAGCACGGTGTTCTCCCAGCCTCCGACGCCACGCGGGGCGTCGATGGTGACAGGGTCGACGATCTCGGCGCCGGCGGCACGGAGCGACGCAATCGCATCTTCGAGGAGCCGATCCACCCGCTCGTGGAACCCGAAGGCCGATCGCAGGATGCCGATGCGCTTGCCCTGGAGTGCATCACGGCGCAACGCATCGCGGTAGTCCGCGCGACGATGGGGCGTCGAGGCGCCGGTCGCGCTGTCGTCCGGATCGAGACCGGTGAGTGGGCCGAGCAGCGTCGCCACGTCACTCACGGATCGTCCCATCGGCCCGGCGGTGTCCTGGGTCACCGAGATCGGGAGGATGCCGGTCCGACTCCAGAGGCCGACGGTGGGCTTGAAACCGACGATGCCGTTGGCGCTCGACGGGCAGACAATCGAGCCGTCGGTCTCGGTCCCGATGGCGATGGCACAGAGGTTCGCCGCGGCCGCCACGGCCGACCCGGACGACGAGCCGCACGGATTCCGATCGAGGACATACGGATTGCGGGTCTGTCCGCCACGACTGCTCCAGCCGCTCGAGGAACGACTCGACCGGAAATTGGCGAATTCACTCAGGTTGGTCTTGCCGAGGAGCACGGCCCCCGCCTCGCGCAACCGACTGATGATGAAGGCATCCCGTGGTGCCGGCGATCCGACCAGCGCCAGCGACCCGGCACTGGTCTGCATCCGGTCGCCGGTGTCGATGTTGTCCTTGATCAGGATCGGGATGCCGTGCAGGGGACCGCGCACGCGGCCGGCTCGGCGTTCGGCATCCATGGCGTCGGCGATCGCGAGCGCATCCGGGTTCCGCTCGATCACGGCGTGCAGTCCGCCGCGCGGGGCATCACGCAGGGCGATCTGCTGGTGGTATCGCTCGACCAGGTCCCGGGACGTCCAGCGTCCCGCCGCCATCCCAGCGGCCAGGTCCGCGAGCGACTGCTCGTCCAGTTCGCCACGACGGACCGGCTGCGATCGGACGTCGACCGCGATCGCGGGGTCACTCCCCCCCCCGGCGTGTGGCAGCAAGGGGACGAGGCCCCCGAGGGCGGCACTCTGCAGGAAATCCCGACGTTCCATCAGCCTGACTCCGGAATGGGTGCATCGGCCGCGATGACCCCGTCGCGTTCATCCACCCGCGACACGAGGACCAGGCCGATCAGCAGGAAGAGCAGCACCGTCGCGACCCCGGCCCGCTGATTGTCGAAGAGTTGCGAGGCCAGCCCGAGCAGCAGCGGCCCCATGAACGAGGTCGCCTTGCCCGAGAAGGCGAAGAAACCGAAGAACTCCGCCTGGTGTCGCTCCGGCACGAAGCGACCCATCAGCGACCGACTCGCGGATTGATTCGGTCCGACGAAGATCCCGATCATGATGCCGGCCACCCAGAACCAGGTCCGGTTCGGTGCCCAGACCGCGAGCATGGTCGCCGTCATCAGGGCGACGAGTGTCACCTGGATCGTCCGCTTCCCGCCGATCCGATCATCGACGAATCCGAAGACGAGCGCGCCGATCCCGGAAGCCACATTGAGCACCACGCCGAACATGATCACCTCGGCGATCGACATGTTGAAGGTCCCCGCCGCGTAGATGCCCCCGAATGCAAAGATCGTCACGAGCCCGTCGTTGTAGATCAAGCGAGCCACCAGGAACCGCACCACCTGCCGGAAATGTCGCAGGTCGCGCACCGTCTGGCGCAATTCCCCGAGCACGCCACGACCCGCGGCGGTCGGTGCGCGGGCCGGCTGCTCCCCGATCGCGAGGAACAGCGGCAGCGAGAAGACCGCGAACCACGCGGCGACCAGGAGGTTGGTGGCGCGCACGTTCCAACCGGCCTCGGTGGTGAGCCCGAACCACGGCACATCGGGCTGCACGAAGCCGACGAGGGCGAGCGCCATGCAGACCATCCCGCCAACGTAGCCGAGACCCCAGCCATACCCCGAGATGCGCCCGATCTTCGCGGGAGAGGCGATGATCGGCAGGAAGGCGTTGTAGAAGACGCCCCCGAGCTCGAACGCGACATTCGCCACGACGAACAGCCCCAGCGCCAGGGCGGCATTCCCCCCCCCGCCAGGCGCGATGAAGGCGAGGGCCACGGTCCCGCCCACACAGACGGTCGTGCTGGCGAGCAGGGCGAGTTTCCGACGGCCGGTGCGGTCGGCGATCCCGCCGAGCAGGGGCGACAGGATCGCGATGAGGATTGCCGACACCGCCACCGCGCGTGACCACCAGGCGGTCCCGGTCACCTCATCCGGGGCCATCGCCTTGGTGAAGTAGGTCGCATAGATGAACGTCACCACGAGCGTGGTGAAGGCCGAGTTGGCCCAGTCATAGAAGGCCCAGGACCAGATCGTCTTCGGATCGTCACGCGGGGTGATGGGGGGTGGCAACGACGGGTCCATCAGTGCTCCTCGTCGGCGGGGTATCGCTCCAGGAACTGCTCGAGGTGTCCGGCCAGCTCACGCTGTCGCGTCGCGAGGGATGCCACCAAGCTACGCCGGGAACGGAGCAACAGGAATCGCCTGGCGTCATGCCAGGCGCCACGCCACCGTTCGCGAATCATCAGACCGGCCATTCCGAGGAGCGGGAAGGCGGCGAGCATGAGGAGTGCCACCCACCAGCTGGCATATCGCCAGGCCAACGTCGTCACCGTCGCCAGCCAGACCAGGTAGATCCCGGCCCCGAGCAGCGCCTTCCATGTCGACCGGATGTCCTCGGTGAGCGCGAGGCGCCCGACCACGAACCCGGTGAGGTGGTACGGCACGAGGAACACCAGCCAGCCGGCGACACCGACGGCGGCCCAGACCGGGAGCAGGAGCGGCAGGGTCCGCACCCCCCACGCCACGCCCCGCCACCCGCTTACATCGGCGCCCAGATCCGCCGGCCGAAGGCGCAGCCGGCGGAGACGTCCGGCGTGGGTCGCCAGCCCCTCGGCGAGTGCAACCACGTCCGGATCCGACGCCCCGCGTGCCTGCTCCAGGATGCGGGTGGCTTCCGCGACACGGAAGACGCGGTCACCATGAGCCGGGTCAGCACCTCGTTCCGCTTCCCAGATGCGCGCTGCCATCTCCACCGCCGGCTGATCCTGCCAGGATTGGAGATTGACCGTCAGGCGCCGGAGCGCCGCCTCGATCCGCGTCGTGAGGTCGCGAACCGCCTCGGCATCGTCGCTGCCCCGGCCCGCCAGATCATCCCACCCCACCGGATCGCCTCGGATGACCAGTGCCCGCGAGCGGAAGGTGTCCTTGGCCCGGAAGACCAGTCCGATGGCGACAACCGGGAAGGCTCTTCCCAAATCGTGGGCGGCACCCAGCGCAATCCGCGCGGCACCGGTCTTGAGCGGAGCCAGTGACGCTGCGCTGTGTGAGACCCCTTCCGGAAAGAGGCCGATCGCATCACCAGCCAGCAGCGCCGCGTGGACCGACGCGAACATCGTATCGTTCTGGACGGCGCCAGCGGTGGCGTCCTGCCGTCGGTGGACCGGGATCGCGCCGCCAAGCCGGACAAACCAACCGGTCAATGGATCGTCGAAGAGGGGAGCCTTCGCGAGGAAGCGCAGTGGTCGGCGCGCTGCCGCCAGCACCAGCACGGGATCAAGGAGCGAATTGGGATGGTTGGCCACCACCAGCACCGGTCCATCGACCGCGACAGGCCGACCGGAATACCCGATCCGGTAATACACGAAGGCCGCGATCCGCGCCAACCGGGGCAGCAGGCGCCCCTCCCCGCTCACCCGCGGCCTGTCCTCATGTGGGCGATTCCGCCATCGCCGCCCGGAACGCCGAGCTGGCCACCAGCCCCTCGGGCGTGGTCCGGGAGGCGTAGCGTTCCCTCACCTGCCCATCCCGACCGACCAGGAACTTGGTGAAGTTCCACTTGATCGAGCGGCTCCCCAGCACGCCTCGCTCCTCATCGGCGAGCCAGCGAAAGAGTGGGTGGGCCTCAGGTCCGTTGACCTTGATCTTGGCGAACATCGGGAAGGTGACGTCGTAGGTGGACTCGCAGAAGGAGGCGATCGTCGCCTCATCACCCGACTCCTGGGCGCCGAACTGGTCGCAGGGAAAGCCCAGCACCATCAGCCCTTCGTCCCGGTGGCGTCGATAGATCGCCTCCAGGCCCCGGTACTGCGGGGTGAACCCGCAACTGCTGGCGACGTTGACCACCAGGACCACCTGCCCCCGAAAGTCTGCCATCGGGAGGGGCGCGCCCAGGATGGTGGTGGCCTCGAAGTCGTAGAGGGAGGGCGATCCGGAGATTGGCATGGAGGCAATCTCCCTAGGCGCCCTCCGGCCCGCTACCCCTTCCCCTCTTGCCCCTTTCGGGACTGGGAGGTACCTTGGTGGCACGGTTAGTGTGCCAGAAGACGATCGAGGTGTTTGACGTCGGGGCCCTGTACAACTTGGGTCCCTTTTTCTTGGTACGGACATCGTGAGCAGCAATGGGCGAGTGCCCCGGCTGTGGCAGGACCCATTCTCGCGGGGGCAATCGCGGGGTACAGTCGGGACAGGCGGCCCTGCCGCTCAACGACACAGATTCAAAGGATTCGACAATGCGTACAACCGGCACCGTGAAGTGGTTCAACGACGCCAAGGGCTTCGGCTTCATCACCCCCGAGAATGGCGAAAAGGATTGCTTCGTCCATCACTCGGCGATCCAGGGCAGCGGCTTCAAGTCGTTGGCCGAGGGCGAGCGGGTGGAGTTCGATATCGTCCAGGGCGCCAAGGGCCCGGCCGCTGAGAGCGTCGTCAAGCTCTAAGCCGTCCGCCCCCTAGGGGCACACGGAGCACAGCAGCCCGCTCGGCACCACGCCGAGCGGGCTGTTTCGTGTGCAGCCAGACCGTCAGGCCAACGGGAGCTGCACCTCGAACCGCGACCCTTCACCGAGCGTCGAGGTGACGATGACCCGACCCTCGTGTGCCGCCGCGATCCGCTGGGCGATCGCCAGCCCGAGCCCGGCGCCGCTGCCCCGCTCGCGTGCCGCATCGGCACGATAGAACCGCTCGAAAAGATGGGGGAGATCCTTCTCCGCGATACCGATCCCCTCGTCCGCCACCGCCAGGATCGCCGTGCCGGAGCCGGGATGGACGTCGACGAAGACACTCCGACCCGGCGGTGTGAACCGGATCGCATTGTCGAGGAGGATCATCAGGAGCTGCCGCAACAATCCGTCGTCCCCGAGAATCGCGGTTTCCTCGAAGCGGCGGATCACCAGCCGGACGTTCCTCGCACGGGCCAGTACGCTCGCCGCACGCACGACCTCGTCGGCCAGGTCATCGAGAAAGTTCGGACGACGCTCCACCGGGCGATCCGCATCTTCCCATCGGGCCAGGGTGAACAGGTCGGTCACGATCGTCCCGATCGCGGCCGCCTCCCGTGCGATCTCCGAGAGGGCGGCGATGTAGTGACTCGGCTCCCTCGGGGATTCGAGCGTGAGTTCGGCGCGGCCCCGGATCACGGCCACCGGCGCGCGCAGCTCATGCGCGGCGTCGGCGGTGAACCGCCGGATGCGCCGCATCCCCTGCTCCACCGGGCGCACCGACAGCGTGGCCAGCCCGTAGCCGCCGGCGATGATCGGAACAAGCGACGCCCCACCAAGCAGCAACAGCAACTCGATCAATCGAGCCGTGGCGGCCTGCTGATCCGCCTCGCCCGCCAACACGATCACCAGGTACCGCGATGATCCCTGCATCAGGACGGCTGCGTGATATCGCCACACCTGCCTGGGTGATGTCCGGACCTCGCCATCGAGATCCCCCCGGTCTCGCACGGCCTCGACGACACGTCGCACGCCGGAGGCGGCCACCGTCGTCGGTTCGATCGGAATGCCGGCCGCATCGAAGAGGTAGACGGGGTGGTCCGGGGAGTCGAGTTCGTCGGCAGCACGTGCATAGCCGGTCCGGGGGTCGGCACCCTCGGCGAGATTGATCTGCGCCGCGCGTGACACCTCGGTCACCACGTCGGAGAGCAGGCGGGACACTTCGCGCTCCTGCTGTCGACCACTCACATAGAGCAGCACCACGCCGAGAATCAGGAGCAGGGCGGCAAAACTGCCCGCATACCAGAGTGTCAGGCGCAGGCGAAGCTGGCCGAGGGGAGCGGTCATTCCGGACCGAAGCGATAGCCGGCGCCACGCAGCGTGCCAACCAGGGGGGGCTCGAATCCGTCATCGATCTTGGCTCGAAGGCGACGCACCAGGACCTCGAGTGCGTTGGACATCGGGTCGTGATTCTCGTCCCAGATGTCAGCCGTGATCTCCCGGCGAGTGACGACGCGCCCGAGGTGGCGCGCGAAGAACGCCAGCAGATCGAATTCCCTCGCCGTGAGGGTGATCGCCCGACCGGCGCGACGCACGCGACGCTCGGCGAAGTCGATCTCCAGGTCAAGCACCTGCAGCCGTGCCTGGGCCAGTGCCGGTGGGCGACGACTGAGCGCATGCACCCGAGCCATGAGCTCCCGGAACGCGAACGGCTTCGCGAGGTAGTCGTCGGCACCGGCCTCGAGCCCGCGGACCCGATCCTCCACGGCATCAAGCGCCGTAAGCATCAGGATCGGGGCGATCACACCCCGTTCCCGAAGCGTGCGGCAGAGGTCAATGCCGTTTCCGCCCGGGAGCAGCACATCGAGCACGATCACAGTGAACTGACCGAGCAGGGCCCGTGACCGCCCCTCGGCGAGGGTGCCGGCCGTCACCACCTGGAATCCGTGTTCGCGGAAACCATCCCGCAACAGGGTGACCAGCGCCAGGTCATCCTCCACGATCAACACGCGCATGGTTCGGCTCGGTCCTCGCTCTCGCACCGGGTGCGACACCTCAATAGTGCCCCGGGTCGCGCCGGTCGACAAGCGGTCCACGGCCGTCATCGTGGCGTAAGGTTGCCTGGTGCACCTTGCGCGTGCGGCACGGAATTCGTTCCTGCCGTCCTTCCCGCGATGGCGGGACGGCACCCACTACTCGCTGGAGAAGTCCCCATGCGTTCGACCACGATTCTCTGGGCAACCGGCGCCCTGCTGCTTGCCGCCACCACCACCGCCACCGCGCAGCAGCCGCAGCACGCCGCCCCCGTGAACGGCCCACACCAGTCCACGATGGCACGGAAGTCCCCTGCCACGACTTCGGCCTCCCCCGCCCCCGCGCCGACCGCCTCGACGCCGGCCAGCATCCGGATCCGCGAAGCCCATCCGGGCCTGCTCGCCAAGGCCACGGTCAAGCCGGAAGCGGCCGAACAGACCGCCCTTGCCGGCCTGACGGGTGCGCATATCGCGCACGGCATGATCGAGAACCGCGCCGGCCAGCTCGTCTACGTCTTCGAGGTCCGCGAGCCCAGCAAGCCCGCCCGTGAGGTGACGATCAACGCCGCCTCTGGCGCGGTGATTCCTGCGCCGACGCACGTGGCGGCCAAGCCGAAGCCGAAGACGAAGGAGTAAGGGTGCAGGGCGGCGTGGAAACGCCCCGGAGCACCGCAGCCCGCTCGGCGTCACGCCGAGCGGGCTGTTTCGTTGTGGCCAGTGGCTGGAAGCCGCTTCACGGCATCGTGAATGCGATCCGCGTCCCCGCACCGGTGGCGTCGGCACTGCCGTCGGTCAGGTGATCGCTCGAGTCGTACGAGTCGAGGTGGACGGTGGAGGTGTAGGAATTCCCGTCGAGTGAGAGGGAGATCTTCTCCGTCAGGACGCCGTGCCCCGCAGGCAACCAGGCGCCGGCGTTCCCGTCACCATCCGCCGGCTCGGGTGCCCGCGTCTGATAGAACACGTACTTCGTCTCGAACTGTCGCGGCCCGGTCTTCCGCCACACGCCGTAGGCGGGTGGTGAGGCATTCGCGGCCTCGTCGTAGTTCGATGACTCGGTCATCGTCCCCCCGGCATTGTAGGCATACAGGAACTCGAGATCCTTCATCCCCGAGAGGGGCCCTGCAGTGAACGTGATCCGGGAGCGCCACGCCCCCACCAGTTCGGCGCCCACTGGCCCACCGGGTGCCTGCGGCAGCCGTTCGAGTTCGCACCCGGAGAGCGTCGTCAGTGCCAGGAATGCGATCACCGGAATGCGGGCGTGGTGCCTCATGTGAAATCCTCGTATCGGCCGATCACCGATGTGGAAGGTCGGGAATGATCCGCTCTGCGTTGCCCTGGTAGAGCTTCCGGAGCACGCTATCCGGCAGGTCCATCCCGTAGAGCTTCCAGAACGCGTGGTAGTCACGGTAGTAGTCGAAGTACTCGTCAGCCGTCTCGAACACGCGCCAGTAGTATGGGTATTCCGACGGCTGGAAGGAGTCCTTCCCGAACAGGATCCGGTCCTGATACTTCACGAAGAAGTCGTGCGCCGTGCGCGGCTGACGGCCCAGGTCATAGAGGATCGCGCCAACCTCCGCGTTCACGTTCGGGTACGTGTCGAACAGCCGTCCAAGCTTGGCCAGGTCGTCGGCGTACCATCCCATGTGCGCCAGGATCCAGGTGGTCCGTGGATGCTTCGCGATCATCCGCTCACGCTCGGCCATCAAGGTGTCGAAGGTCGGGAAGCGCGAGCGATCGTTGAACTGCCGACTCGGGAAGAGCGCCATCTCGAGCCAGCGCTCGCTGGTGAAGTCGAGGGGTTCGAAGAACGCCGCCGGATCGGCGGTGTGGATGAACACCGGGATACCGAGGTCGGCGGCCGTCTCCCAGACCACATCGAGCTCGGGGTCGTCGAGATGCAGGCGCGTGCCATCGGCGGCGCGCGACGAGAGCCCGAACCCCTTGTTGATCTCGCCGATCCCGACGGCACCCGCCGCCACGTCCCGCCTGAGCTGTGCGGCCAGCTTCGCCCCATCGCCCGGCCCCACGACCCGCAGGTCCAGCGTAGTGAAGAAGACGAACCGATCACTGCGTCCGGCCGCCTTGACCGCCGCGATCTGACTGGTGAGCCGATCGCCCGAGGTGCCGTTCGCCTGGACCATGACCCCGATGTTGAGACTGTCCATCGCGGCGAGCACGGTGCGGATCGTGGCGGCGTTGTCGAGGCGCGGGGGATGGCCGTGCACGTCGACGGCTGGATACCTGGCTCGGGGCACTGGATGCTCGGGCACCACGAGCCGACTCCGCGGGTGGTACTGCACGATGGTCGGCGGCGGGATGGTCGGCTGACGATCCTGGGCGGCGAGCAGCCCCGGCACCAGGATGGCAAGAGTCAGGAAGGATCGCTGCATCGAGGTGGCTCCCTCGTCAGGAGGTGAGTCGAAAAGGTAGCACCGGCCGGTGGGCTCAGCAGCGCCGGACAACCGCGAGGGCATCCCCGACGGGGCGCTCCCCTGCCTTGTCAGACGGCCGGTTGACGATGCGGAGCTCCCCACTCGCTGGATCGCGCGCGACCATCGTCGTCGAGCCGCCCCCGTCCAGATTGAGGGCCTCGTGTGCGCCGAGACCGCGCATCAGGTCTGCCAGCTCGGCGAGTGACATCCCGACACTGAACGATGGTTGGCGGCCATCCACCACCACGAGGAGCAGGTGGCCATCCGTCGTGATCCCGACGGCGGTTCGTGGATGGCGCGTGGTGGCGAACGCATTCGTGTCGGTCGCCTCCGTGCTGACCTGGCCGTCACGCACGATGACCGGTCGTCCACCGACTGCTTCGATCGGGTGGAAGGGCACGAGGGTGTCCGCGGTGCGCTGCAGCACGAGGATATGCGGAACGCCCAGGGAGTCCACCGCGAACACCGGCCTGCTCGACGGTGGCGAGAGCATCCGGCCGCGTGCGACCAGCACCCCCGTCGGCACACCGGGCGGTGTGAACGAGAAGAAGTCCGCGTTCACCCCACCCAGCACCGACGCCGAGTCGGCGAGTCGTGTCAGCAGGACCGAGGTACGCTCGCGTCCCTCGGATGAGGCCACACCCTTCACTGCAAGCGCGGTGGTGCACCGATCCAGTGTGACAGCAAGCACCTCGATCGCCCACGGCCCGGTGGCCATGCGGATCGACCGGTGCACAATCCCCGGGGCCAGCGACTCCGTGCGCACCGAATCGATCGGGAACGCGAAGCTGTCCGACGATGCCACCCGAGCCGCCGAGGCGCACCCCTCCGACGCGAGGAGCGCGGCGAGTACGGCAAGTGCGACGACACTGCGCGCCCTCACTGCCCCGGCCGATAGACCCGTTCGGTGTGGCCCACCAACTGGTTCGGGTAGAAGTACACCGGTCGCAACTCGCCACTCGCGTACCGCTTGGCCTGATCGTTGAAATGCGGTGATGCCGGGTTGCCACTCTCACCACCCGCGGTCACGGCGCGCGCCCGCACACTGTCCTTGCCGAACTCGACCACCGCGACGAAGCTGTTGCCGCTGGTGCCGTACCACCGCTTGGTGTTGGGGTATTGCCGGGCGCCATACGACGCCAGCGAGCCCCACGTCGCCGACGTGAACGGCACCGGGATGCTCGGCTGGGTATCGTCGAAGTGCGACACGATCTGGTCGTCGAGCCGCTGGAAACGGTTGATCTCGCCCCACGGGGTCGCCCACTTCCCGAAATCTGCCGCCAATCGATCACTCGCGGCCGTGAGCGCCGTGAGCAGATCAGGCGCCGGTGCCCGCTCGGCGATGAACTGTTCGAAACCAAGACCGGAACGGCGGGCTGCACTCATCTGCCCTCGCTGCAACTCCGTGCCCCAGTACACTGCGAGCGAGGTGGCGACCGATGCCGCCGACCAGCGGAAATCCCAGCCGCGCAGCGTACCGACCTGGCCGGCAAGCTGACGCCGCCTGGCATCGTTCGGCGGCAGCGCGTCATACGCCCTGAGCAGCCCGGGAATCATGATCGCGAACGCCGGGAGATAGCTGTCGAACGCCGCGTCACGCAGCGAACTCATCGTCACGCCACGCAGGTTCGGCAGCAGTCGGAGCGCGTGGAGCCCGCGCATGCTCTCTGCGTCACCACGCTCGACGTAGCTCGGGAATGCCGAGCGCACCGGGCTGTCGCGTCCCGCCGCTGACCACGGCCAGTTGTTGACGTTGTAGGCCCATCCCGATGCCGGATTGATGGCGTTGGGCGTCTCGTCGAGCGAGAGTACCCCGTGCCAGTCGGTGGTCGCGACACTGCCGTCGACCGGCCGGCTCCAGTCGAAGACCGGATCCCGACGCGGGATGAAGTTCGAATGCAGGTATGCGATATTGCCCTCGGCATCGGCGAACAGGGTGTTGTTCGATGAGTTGGTGTGCAACTCCATCACCTTCAGGTATTCCGCCAGGTTCTTCGCCCTGGTGCGTCCATACGACTGCATCAGGGCATGCATCGGGTCATTCATGAGGGCCGTGGTCACCCACTTGCCATCGGTCGACCGCACCACCGGACCGTGCGGCGTGAAATACGCGGTGAATCGCCGGGTGGCCATCTGGTCACCGGACCGGAACGGGACGGTGATCTCCCGTGTGGCCATCGGATGCCATGCGCCGTCATGTCGGTACATCCACTGCCCATTCCGTTGTTCGACCGTCTCGAGGTACTCGTCGATGTTGTCCACGCCACTCGAGGTGTGCATCCACCCCGCGGTGCGATTGAATCCCTGGTAGATGAAGAACTGCCCCCACGTCACCGCACCATAGGCATCGAGCCCCTCGTCGCTGGTCATCTGCAGCTCGGACCGGAAGTAGAACGACGTGTGGGGATTGATCCAGAGCAGTGCCCGTCCGTTGGCGCTCCGTGACGGGGCGATCGCGATGCCGTTGGAGCCACCGGGCTCGCGCGGCAGGATCGACTCCTCGTCGGTCGCACCACCAGCTCCTCCCCCCGCATCTGATGCACCATAGAATGCGCGCAATCCGCCCAGGCTCACCCGCTCGATATCACCACCGATGCTGCCTTCGCTGAATGCCAGTGCCATCCACGGCTCGAAGTGCCGGATCACCCTTGGGTGCACGTCGGGATGCGTCGCGAGGAAGTAGTTGAGACCATCCGCCCAACCGTCCATCAGGGCGACCAGCCACGGCGGGCTCTGCCGGTACAACGCCTTGAGGGTGTCTGGGCTGATGAACAACTTCATCCGGAGGTCGCTCCAGATCGCCGACTCCCCCTCGGCCTCGGCCAATCGTCCGAGCGCGTTCAGGTAGTTCGTCTCGACCCGGTTGAAGTCGTCCTCCGCCTGTGCGTAGATCATCCCGAACACCGCATCGGCATCGGTTGGGCCATGCACGTGGGCGATCCCCCAGTCATCGCGGGTGATCGTCACGCGGGCTGCGGTGGCGTGCCAGCGGGCGGCGTCGGTGGGGGCCTGCGCCGCACCGGGGTGCGTAGCGAACAGAAGGACGCCGGCCACCATCGTTGACAACTTGTTCATCGTGTCTCCAACTGCAGGAGGGTTGCACGTTCTGCGATGTGTTGATGATCGCGCATCTCGCTCACTTGTTGCTCACTTGGTGGCCGCGTCCACGGCCTGCTTCATCTGACTCACCCAGTTCGGGATCACCCGCAGGAAGGTGGGGCTCGCCTGCTCGGGACTTTGCACGTAGATGATGCCGCCCCGGTGATCGGGGCGGTTCGACCACCCGGAGGTATCAGAGAATCGGGGATCACGTGCCCACAACGTGGCCGCCCCGAGTGGCTCACCTGTCTCCGGGTTCACACGAGCCAGATACCAGACGGCCCCGTAGCGATACAGCAACTCGGACGGTGACAACCAGATGGGCTCGACGCCCGAGGAGGCGATCTGCCACCGCCGTCCAGGTGTGGGGAAGGAGGTGACGACGATGCGCGTCTCCTCGAGCGTCTGGTAGGCGATCAGTCGCTGATTGGCCGAGACACTCGGGAACCGGGCTCCCGTGAGCACCGTGTCGATGGTCGGATGCGGTGCGCGGGGGTCGAATCGCACCACCACCGATCCCTCCCAGTCCTGGCCCACGGCGACACTGTCACTCGGATATCCCATCGGGTCGATCCGCGCATCAGCGCCGAAGGTCGCCAGAGTGTCGACCGGTTGGCCGGAGCCAGGTGACCCACGCAAGATGTGCCAGGCGTCCCCGTTCTGCGCGGCAAAAAGGAGATGCTCCCCGTTGGGGTCCCAGATGGGGTGGCGCATCGCCTCGGCGCGTTGCCACACGAACCGCTGGCCGTCGCGCAGGTCATAGATGCGCAGCTCGTTCCCATCGGTGCTTCGTGTCACGGCAGCGAGCCAACGGCCATCCGTACTCAAGTCGTAGCGCTGGAAGTCGCCGCTCTCCATCGGTAGGGGCTCGGGTGTCCCGCCTGCCGTGAGGCGCACGAGATGGCCGATCGTGGCGTCGATCCCGGGCGCAAAGACGAGCGTCCCCGATCCGGAGACGTCGAACTGCCCCTCACCCAAGGCCTCCCGCCGGACGCCGGTACGCAAGCTCACCGCGCGATGGGCAAGGTGGGTGTCCTTGTCGTAGCGCGCTGCCGTCAACGTCCCATCCACGGCGAGCCAGAGGAGGTACTGCTGGTCGATGACCCTGAAGGCCGTGCCCGCCACGAGGGCGCCCGGGGTGCCATCCGTGTTCGCCGTCCGGATCGCCACGGTGGTCCCCTGCTCCGGATTGATCACTGTCGCGATCCCGTTGAACGAACAGATCAGCTCACCGAGTGCGGCGTCCCAGGATCCGAGCGCACAGCGGCTGATCGGGACGGGCCGCGGATCGCCCGCACCGGGGTCGATCCAAGTGGCGCGGTAGCCGTCATTGTCCACCACGATCAGGCGGGTTGGCGTGTCCCAGCCGATCACGGTGCTGTTGACCGCTTCCATCAACTGGCGTGGCTCCTTGTCGTCGAGCGATGTCAGCATGATGCGACGATCGGCAAAGAACGCCACCTGCGATCCGTCGGCCGAGATGCGTGGTCCGGTTGCCCCGCCGGTCCCCGGGAGGATGTGCACGTCTTCGGTACGAAGGGAACGATACCAGAGGAAGGTGGAGTCGCCGACGAGTGCCGCATAGACAACGAAGTCACCACTCGGGCCGATCGCGACGTTGCGCATCAAGGCCCCATAGGCGCCGACGCGCGAGGTGCTGCCGGTGAAACTCATCCGCGCGCTGTCGGGGAGGCCGACATCATAGACCTGCGGACCCGCCATGCCTCCACGCTGCGCCAAGGCCCAGATCGCGACCACACACGCCGCCGTCGCAATCCCGCCGAGGGCGATGCTGGCTCGCCGCCACGTGCTGGTTGGGGCCGGCCCCACGTGGCGGGCTGCCGTGCTAAAGATCGTGCCGCCGCGGAGCGCCGCGGCGAACTCGGCCGCGGTCGCGAAGCGATCGGCCGGGAGCTTCTCGAGCGCGGTGAGCACGGCGTCTTCAACGGCCTTGGGCACCGCCCGGCGCTGCTGGGTGATCGACCGGGGGTCCTCCGTCATGATCCGGGCGACGATCGCCTGGACGCTCGGCCCGGTGAACGGCGGTTCGCCCACCAGCATCTCATAGGTCACCGCAGCCAAGGCGTAGAGGTCGCTGCGGGCGTCGATGGTGCGCTCGCCCATGGCCTGCTCGGGACTCATGTACTGCGGCGTGCCGAGCGAGAGGCCCGTCTGCGTCATCCGCTCACCGCCGGCACTCTGCACGGCGAGGGCGATCCCGAAGTCGGCCACCAAGGCGTGCCCATCCTGCAACAGGATGTTCTCGGGCTTGATGTCGCGGTGGATGACGTTCTGGCCGTGCGCATAGCCAAGCGCATCCGCGACCTCGCGCGCGATGCGGAGCGCCTCGTCGATCCCGAGCTGGCGCTCGCGATCGAGCCGCGCCCGGAGCGTCTCGCCGGTGACCAGCGGCATCACGTAGTAGAGGAGCCCTGCCGCATCGCCCGAATCGAGCAACGGCAGGATGTGCGGATGCTGCAACCGTGCCGTGGTGCGAATCTCGGTCAGGAAGCGTTCGCCACCGAGCGCGGCACCCAGATCGGGATGCAGCAGCTTGATGGCGACATCGCGATCGTGCCTGAGATCGTGGGCGAGATAGACGGTGGCCATCCCGCCCTGCCCAAGCTCGCGCTCGATCGTGTAGCGGTCAGCGAGCGATGCCTTGAGGACGTCGAGACTCATCGCGCCGCCTTCTCCTTCAGGGTCGTGAGCCAATGCTCGGCGAGGACCAGTCGTCCGGTTGCCGTGCCCTGCGGGCCGAAGCCGCGGTTCCGGAAGAAGTAGAACGCCGTTCCGTCGGGCGACACGGCGAACGAGGGATGGAAGCTGTCGAACGTGAACTCGCCGGCATCGAAGAGTGGCTGTCGGGACACGACCCTGAAAGTCGGGGCCGTCTCGACGGCGGCCGCGATCAGCCGGTAGCTGGCGTCGAGATAGTAAAGGGTGCGGCCGTCGCGGGCCCAGACCGGTGAGGTCCCCCCACCGTTGGAGACCTGCCAGCGTCCCCCTTCGGAGGCGGGCAGGGTCCGGACGTAGACCTCGGTGGTTCCCAGCTCGTTGGAGGTATAGGCCAGCCACGATCCATCGGCCGAGACGGCGGGCTGCAGCTCCGATGATGCCGTGGCGGCGATCGGGGTGGGCGTGCTACCCCCCGCCGGGGAAACCGCGAGGATGTCGCCTGCTCCCGCGGCGGCATTGTCGGTCCGGATCCCCAACCACTTCCCGTCGCCGGACCACGCCACCTCCTGGATCGGGCGGTCGGTACTGACCAGGAGGGAATCGTCGCCGCTTCCGTCGGCGCGGCGGCCGTAGACCGCCCCGCCATTGACGCTGTCCCGGATAAAGGCCACCCAGCGGCCGTCGGGCGACCAGGCAGGGCGGCGGTCCTCGCCCCCGGCGCTGAGGCGACTGTACGGACCATCGTCGAGGTTCTTGACGAAGATGCCGAACCCTCCCGTCGGCAGCCCCTCACTGACGGCGATCTGTCGGCCATCCGGGGAGAGTGCGAACGAGTTGAAGTTGCCGTACCAACTGGTGTCAACGGGCGTGAGCCGCCCCTCGGGGCTCGCCCGCACGATCTCGAAGTCGCGCGCATCGGGCTTGCCGGGGACATAGACCAGGGTACCACTACCGGACACTGCCAGCCAGGGGAAGACGCCGCGCACGGTCACCCGGTCGATGACCGGAATCGCGGCGCCGGTGATCTCGAGACGGTCGAGATCGAACGGCGCCATGAGCACGGTACCGTCGAGGCGTACGTAGAGCAGCTGGCCGATCGGGAGGTACCAGCCCTGATAGGCGTCGTCGACCAGCTTCCGCGGTGCCGCGCCATCGAGTCCGACGGCATGGAGCGACATCCTGACGCAGCCCGAGGTGCATCCGGCGAACAGCACCCCGTGGGATCCGGGCAGTGGCGTGGGATTGAGCAGCCCGTAACCCCCGAGCTCGGTGTCCTCGAGCCCGAGACTGCTGACGGTGCCATCCGGCTCCAGTCGTTCAAGCTGGTCTCCAGTGGGATTCGCGTAGACGATCGAGCCGTCGTCGAGCCAGGTGACCCCATAGTTGACCGGGCCCGCCGAATCCGAGATGACGGCGGGCGATCCCCCGTCAACGAGCATCTTCTTGACCCTGCCGCCGACGGTGAAGGCGAGCCACTTGCCGTCGTGCGAGAAGGCCGGACTGGTGCCGCCCTCGGTGCCCGGCAACGCCACCGGATCAAGCTGGTCCCAGCGCTTGAGCCAGATCCGGCCATCCGGCTCCCCATCGCGAAAGGCGATGCCGCGGCCATCGGGTGCCACGGCCAGGGCGAGGCCCTGGGTCGTGAGGCCGAGCGAGTCACCGAGGACGATCGTCTGGAGCGACGTCCGCTCGTCGGCCCTTGGGCGGAGCCATCCCCAGGCCGCCGCGATGACGGCCACGAGGGCGACGAACGGCCAGGCAAATCGCGACAGGCTCGGCGTGGCGGCCCGTCGTGTCCCGGCCGCACGACGCGTTCCTGTGCCCTCGCCGGCGAGCGCCGCCGCGAACTCCGCCGCGCTGGCAAAGCGATCCGCCGGGAGCTTGGCGAGCGCAGTGAGCACGGCGTCCTCGACCGCTTCTGGCACGGTATCACGCACCCGGCTCGGCGGCACCGGCTTCTCGGTCATCACCTTGGCAACGATCGCCTGTGCGGACGAGGCGTCGAACGGCGGGTCGCCGGTCAGCATCTCGTAGCAGACGCAGCCGAGGGCGTAGAGGTCGGTGCGAGCATCGAGATTGCGCTCGCCCATCGCCTGCTCGGGGCTCATGTAGTGCGGGGTGCCGAGACTCATGCCGGTCTCGGTCATCCGGGTGCCGCCCTCGGAGCGGCTGGCGGCGAGCGCGATCCCGAAGTCGGCGACCAGGGCGCTGCCGTCGTGGAGCAGGATGTTGGCGGGCTTGATGTCGCGGTGGATCACCCCGTGGCGGTGGGCATAGTCGAGGGCACTCGCCACCTCGGTCGTGATCCGCACCGCGTCGCCGATCGGGAGCTGGGTCTCGCGGTCGAGGCGATCGCGGAGCGACTCGCCGGCGATGAATGGCATCACGTAGAAGACGGTGCCGCCCACGGTGCCCGAGTCGTGCAGCGGCAGGATGTGCGGGTGCTGCAGGTTCGCGGTGGTCTTGATCTCGCTCAGGAACCGCTCGGCGCCGATCACCGCCGCGAGTTCGGGACGCAGGACCTTGATCGCCACCTGGCGCTCGTGCTTGAGATCATGGGCCAGGTAGACGGTGGCCATCCCGCCTTGCCCGAGCTCGCGCTCGATGGTGTAGCGGTCGGCGAGGGCGACCGTGAGCGAGTCGATACTCATGCGCCCGCCCCTGCGAGGCTGAGAGCCGACGCATGCCCTGAGCGGAACCGAAGCAGGGCGGCGACGAGGCAATCGATCGGCGCGCTCACGGCGCCGGCTCTCGACGCACGATCCCGGGGATCCGGTCGAAATCGCGATCAAAGCTGCACACCGCATCCAATCCATGATGCAGCACGACGGCGGCGTGGAGTGCATCACGCGCCATGATCGACGCGTCGACATCCAGGATGTCGCGGGCACGATCGAGCACCTCCGCCGTGATCGGGATCACCTCGGGGAAGAGCCGCCGCGTGAGGTCGTAGACCGTGCGACCGTCTGCCCAGCGCTCGATCGCGCGATATCGGTGCAGGATCTCCTGCAGGACCTCCGCGTCGACAGCCGCTGCGATCTCACCGGTGGCGACCTGCCCGAGCAACCGGACGCTCGGTGCCTTGTGCGGGTGCGGTGCCCCCGCGGCGTACATGAGGAGATTCGCGTCGACCAGGATCATGGCAGCAGACGATCGGCTTCGGGCACCGATTCACGCTTCATCTCGGCCGGGGTCCCGACCGGCAAGGACAGTTCCGAGAGTGCCGCGACCGCCGCCATCTGTGCCTCGCTCCCCACAACGCCGTATTGCCGCTCGCACGCCTCCCGGACCAGTTGGCCGAGACTCCGCCCCCG
This sequence comes from Gemmatimonadales bacterium, assembly GCA_035703525.1. Classification (GTDB taxonomy): domain Bacteria; phylum Gemmatimonadota; class Gemmatimonadetes; order Gemmatimonadales; family GWC2-71-9; genus Palsa-1233. Next base: position 178,745 of record DASSYA010000026.1, read on the forward strand.
CGTGGCGGCCAAGCGGGTGAGCCGATCGTGCAACTCCGGCGAAAAGAGAATGGTGGTCTTCTTGTTCAACTCCATATACACCTCCATATGTGGAGGATATCCTGTCGGCGTGTTCCGTCAAGGGGGGAACCAGTCACGGCTTTCCCCCTGACGGGGTCAGATCCGGTTGCGTCGCCGTGTCGCCCGTGCCCACCCCCGCCACCACTCGCCTCGCCTCGGCCACCATCGGTTGCTGGGTGGAGCTCGGACGATCGAACGATGCCAGGAACCGCGGGAGTTGCTCGACGGCCCTGGCGTGATGCCCCGCTTCCTCGAAGGCCATCCCGCGTTCGAACCGCACCAACGGGCCGAGCGCCACCCGCGGTGTATAGCTCCGCGAGGAATTCGAAGCCGCATCGATCCACATCAGGTATCGCTCCGCCTCGGCTGGCTCGCCGCGGCTCCGCAGCGCCCGTGCGATCACGAAGCGGTTCACCACCTCCGGCGCGTACTCGAAGATGCCGTCCCGCATCGCGGCATCGCTGATGGCACGGACCGAGTCGGCCGCACCCGGCACACCACGCTGCACGAGCCAGAGGGCATGCAGTGACCGCGCCACCTGGCTGGCCCGGGCATTCTGTTCCCGCTCGAGTTGGCGGATCATCTCGCTGAGTCGCGGCTCGTTGCCCTGCACCACCGCCAGCAACCCATCGAACCATCGCAACTCGATCCGGTCCCGCGGGAGATCCTCCGCGCCCGGCAGGGCCCACGCCCGCTTCACGGCATCGGCCGCGACGCCGAGCTCGACCGTGCCAAGCCACGCTCCGATCGTGGCGAGTCGGGCAGTCGTCAGCCGGTCGGCGATGGGAGCGTCCGACGACTCGCTCCGCCGGAGAGCGGCGAGTCCGCCCGCCCAATCGCCCCGTGCAATCCTGAACTGTCCCTCGCCAAGATAGGACTGGGTCAGCAAGTCACCCGAGTAGATGCCTTCGGCGCGGACGCGATCGAGGAGGGCCAGCCGCTCGGGGAGCCGCCTGTCGGAGAATCCCAGCAGGCCGGACCAGGCCGTCCACGGGTCGTCGGGACGCACGTCACTCAAGGCCCGCGCCAATGCCACACCATCCGCTTCCGGCAGTGCGGCGCCAGGATCCATCTGCGACCGTGCAAGATCGGCTTCCCACGTCATGAGTGGCCGGAAGACGCCGCCGCCAATTGTGGCCCCACGTCGAAACGCCTCGACCGACTTCTCGGGAGTACCGACAAGATTCTCGACCGCCCCCTTGTGGAACCAGACATCGGCGTTGTCCGGCGTCAACCTGGCCAAGCGGTCGAGTACCGGGACGGTCTCATCGAGCGCGATTCCGTAGAACGGTCCGGCATGAATGATCTCGTCGATGCCCGACATCAGGATCGGTGGGTAATCGGGGTAGCGACGCATCAGATCGCGCCACACCTTGGCGCGTTCGGGCAAGGGCGCTCGCAGGTCGGTGGCACCGAGCCAGAGCCGCTCACGCTCGGGCAGCTTGTCGGCCAGCACGAGGAGACGGGCATGCGCCACGTCGTCTTCCGGTTGCAGGCTCCAGCTTCGGGCGGCGTCGTAGCGGAGGTAGGCCTGCACGAAGTTGGAGTCGAGCTCGAATGCGCGCCGGTACTTCGCGATCGCGGCGTCCATGTCGAGCTTCTGGAAGAGGCGTTCGCCGTCGAGGAAGGTTCTGAGTGCCTCGAACGACGATGTGGTGAGACCGGCGAGCACCGGCGACGGCGGCGTGCCACCGCGCCACACCTGTCGGAGCAACTCCCATGTGAGTGAGTCGGTCAGTGCCGCGATCTCGGTGGCCGGCGCCAGGGCACTCGCCTTGGCGATCGCGCTATCGTCACCGATCCGGTAGAGCGCCACTTGCGCGCGGACCTGACCGCCATCGTTGATCAGCGTGCCGGTCAGCACGCTGCCGGCGCCGAGCCGTGTGGCGATATCCTGGGCCTGGGCGAGCGGCAGCGGCGAGGGCGCGTCGCGCGTGTTGAGCAGGAGCGTCGCGGCGTCGACGGTGCGCAACTCGCCGACGCCATCGAGCGTGGTGCTGAGTGTCACCACAAGGTCCTGACCGAGTCGTGCCAGTGACGTGTCGGATACCGCCGAGAGTGGCATGACCGCAATCTGTTCGGTGCCCTCGACGACGGCAGTCGTTCGGGAGGTGGTCCGGCCGAGGCCCCACCAGAGCGCGGCCGCGATCAGTGCCGCGCAGCCGACGAGGATGGCAACCGTGCGCCCGCGCTTGCTGGTCGAGGACTCGGCAAGCGCGCCACCCATGAGACGAGTGGCGATCACGAACGCAGCGGGTCGCTGCTCGGGATCCTTGACCAGGCACGCAGCGACGAGATCAGCGAGTGGCGGAGGGACATCGGCACGGCCGGTCGTGACACTCGGCGCCGGCGTCGAGAGATGCGCCGCCACCACCTGCTGCGGGTTCGTGCCCGTGAACGGCGGCTGCCCCGCGAGCATCTCGAACAGGACGCATCCCAGAGAGTAGACATCCGACGCGCCGTCGATGGTGGGTGAGGCGAGCGCCTGCTCCGGACTCATGTAGGCCGGGGTGCCGATCGACATCCCCGCCTGCGTCAGTCCCTCCGCGCCGCTCGCACCGGCGGCGCGTGCAATGCCGAAGTCCGCGACCACCGCATGGTGGCCATCGAGCAGGATGTTCTCGGGCTTGACGTCCCGGTGGATGATCCCCTTCTCGTGCGCATGGGCCAGGGCGTCGGCCACCTCGCGCGCGATCTGCTGTGCATCGGCGATCGGCAGGCGTCCCTCGCGGTCGAGGCGGTCGCGGAGGGACTCACCCTCGACAAGGGGCATGACGTAGTAGAGGTAGGGGCGCGGCATGCCGCGCCCGACCTCCCCCCCGGCTGCGCCTGAGTCAAACAGCGGCAGGATATGCGGGTGTCGCAGGTTGGCCGTGGTCCGAATCTCGGCCAGGAAGCGTTCGGCACCGATGGCCGCCGCGAGTTCGGGCCGCAATACCTTGATCGCCACCTGACGCTCGTGCTTGATGTCGTGCGCCAGGTACACCGTGGCCATGCCGCCTTCCCCGAGCTCCTGCTCGAGGCGATAGCGGTCGGCGAGACTCGCCCGCAGGCGGTCGATCGTGCTCACGGCCTCTCCGATGGATCGGCAAGACCGACGCGCTCGACCATCGGCCAGTAGCGTGGGTCCTGCCGGATCGGGTCCAGACGTGGATGGGTCCGGAGCCACATGAGGCCGGAGGCCTTCTCGGTGATCGCGGTCTCGAGCCAATGGAAGGCGTCATCGATATCACCCAAGGCGGCGTGTACCGCGCCGATGCCCCACGCCGAGACGACGCGGCTGCTTCGCGCGGCCATGAGTTCGGCGAGGATCCGCCGTGCCTCGGCCTCGTTGCCGGCCGCGGCTTCGAGGTGGGCCAGGCCGAACGAGGGCCCCGCGATGCCGCCACCCAGCCGTCGCCCCTCCTCGTACTCCGCACGCGCTTCATCGAATTGTCCGAGTGCTTCGAGCGTGCGGGCGAGGTCGGTGTGCGCCCCATCAAAGCGGGGATCAAGCTCGATCGCCATGCGATAGTGGAAGACCGACTGCTGGTACTCGCGGGCGTAGTACAAGGCGTCGCCATACACCGTCCGGATGATCGACGAGAGTGGATCGAGTTCGATCGACCGCTTGGCGGCCGCCACGGCCTCATCGGTCCGTCCGAACGCCGCCAGGGCGCGTGAGACCATGTTATGGGCGAACGCCAGGCCGGGATTCAATTCGATCGCGTGTTCCAACAACGCCAGACCACCGGCAACATCCCCGGTATTGGATGCGATGTACCCGAGCGACGTCCAGGCATCCGCCAGCTCGGGATCAAGCTCCCGGGCACGGGAGGCAGCGCGGTACGCCTCGGCCCCGGCTTCGGCAGGCGGAGCCATCCCGCGGACAACCCGTGAGATCTGGCAGTCGGCCAGCGCCGACCACGCCAGCGCCGATTCTGGTGCCAACTCGAGCGCCCGGCGAGCGTGGCGCAGCGACACCTCCAGCGCGTCCTTCGTCCCGGCCAGCATCGAGTGGCGACTCTTGAGCACCTCGAGGTGCGCTTCGGCGTTGACGACCTGGCGCCGGGCCAACTGGCCCGCTTCCGCAGGAGTCAGTTGCACCGCGATCTCGTGCGCCACCTTCTCGGCAACCTCGCTCTGGAGCGTCAGCACGTCGACCAGATCACGGTCGTAGCGATCGGCCCAGAGGGTCTCGTCGCGGCGGGCCACGATCAGTTGCACGCTCACGCGGACCCGATCGCCGACCAGGTGGGCCGACCCCTCGAGGACCGCCTCCACGTTCAGCTCGCGCGCGATCTCGGGAAGCGTCTTCGCGGAGCCCTTGTATTGCATCGCCGAGGTGCGTGAGATCACGCGCAGCGCCTTGATGCGTGACAGGTCCGAGATGATCGCCTCGGTCATCCCGTCAACGAAGTACTCCTGCGTGGCGTCGCCGGAGGTGTTGCGGAGCGGGAGCACCGCGATCGCGCGAATGGTCTCGAGGCTGGGCACAGTCGCCGCGAAGGGCGAGGAGATCGTTCCCACGCCGCCCCGGAGCGCATGTCCGACGGCTGCCGCACTCCCGGGCCGGGCCGACGGTTCCTTGCTGAGGCACGCCATCACGAGGCGGTCGAGATCGTCCGGGATCTCCGGTCGGAGCGACTGCACTGTGGGTGCTGCGCTCCCGAAGATCTCGAACATCAGGGCCTCGGCGCGTTCCTTCACGAAGGGACGGCGACCCGTGAGCATCTCGAAGAGCAGCACGCCAAGCGCATACACGTCGGTGAGCGGCGAATCAGCGTCGCCGGTGAGTTGCTCCGGCGCCATGTAGGGCAACGAGCCGAGAATCATCCCGGTGCGGGTGAGCTTGCTGGCACCTGCCTCGTTCAGCAGCATGGCGATGCCGAAGTCGAGGATCTTCGGCTGGCCGGTCTGGGTCAGCATCACATTGCCGGGCTTCAAGTCACGGTGGACGATGCTGTTCGCATGCGCGTCGTGCAGCGCGTCGGCGATCGCGGCACCGAGGGTGCGCACCTCGTCCACCGGCATCGGCCCTTCGGCGATCCTCGCCTCCAGGGTGCCGCCGGTGACCAGCTCCATCACCAGGAAGGGCGTGCCCTCGTGCGCATCGAAGTCGAAGACGGTTGCGATGCCGGCGTGGGAGAGCCGCGAGAGGGTCAGCGCCTCACGCCGGAAACGGGCCTGCGTGTCGTCGCCGGCGAGGGTGCCCGGGGCGAGCAACTTGATCGCGACCTCGCGATCGAGATTGGCGTCATGCGCACGCCAGACTTCGCCCATCCCTCCGGCCCCGAGTTGGGAGCGGAGCTGATAGCGGCCGAGGGTGGTGCCGGCACGGGTCATCGGGGAGTCCGCCGGCACGCTCACGGCGCCCCTCCCGCCTGCATCCGAGACCGCAGTTCGGTTGCCCACCCGAACACCACCTGATACTCGGGGGTCCGGGAGCTCCGCACCATCAGGAATCGCTGGCCATCAGGTGCGACGTCGTAGTTGGCGTGGGGAGCCTGCGAGAACCGGAAGTTGTCCGGAAAGAGTTCCTTGCGATTCGTGACGGTGATGCGCTCTCCGGTCGAGACCGAGGCCGCGACGAGGTGACGACCATCGCGGTAGTAGATCGTCTCGCCGTCCCGTGACCAGACGGGCTCCGACCCACCAGACGCCGACACTTGCACCCGACCACCAGCCGAGGGAAACGACTGCGCCACGACCTGGGACGTCCCTGACGCGTCGGTGACGTAGGTGATCCATTTGCCATCAGGCGAGACACGCGCCTGCGCCTCGACGAAGCGGGTCGCCGCCACCGGATGAGAGCTCGTGTCGCCATCGAGCGAGCGATACAGGATGTCCGCCTGTTGTGCTGCGGCGTCGTCGATCTGATAGACGAGCGTGCGGCCGTCCGGCGTGATCACGCCCTCGAAAAAGGAGTGCTGCGCGCCAGCCTGGAGTGGTTCGGCAACCCCGCCCAGGTCGGCGCGCTGCCACCAGATGGCGGGGCGACCATTCCGGTCGGTCCGGTACACGACGCGCCTGCCATCGGGCGTCCACTCCGGTCGATCGTTCACCCCCCCGGCATTGGTGAGCCGGGTCGGCGTGGACGATGCAATGTCGTAGAGCCAGATGTCGGCACGCCCGGTGGCGCCGAACGTGACCGCGATACGATCTCCATCGGGCGACAGCCGAGGATAGCCGTATCCCTGCGACTCCGAGAGGAGGGGCGAGAAACGGCCATCGCGATCGACCCAGCCGAGCGTCGCGTCGTCGTCGGCCGGCTGATAGACGAGGGTGCCGGTGGTCGACATCGCGACCTGACTCCCCGCCACGACCGTCGTCACCACCGTCGGGCCGAGAGCGACCGCGTTCCCGGATGTGTGTCCGGAGTCGAGATCGAGCGTGATTGCCATGAGCGCACCGGTCGGGAGGATGTAGACCAGTGTCCCATCGATGTACCCCACGATGTCGAACAGGTCCAGGTCGTACCGCCGGACCTCCCCGGTTGTGAGCGAGACCGCACCAAGTCGGGTATCGAACATTCCGTTCGACGACTGGATCGACACCAACACCGTCTCGCCATCCGGCATGGCCAGCGGCCCGTTGAAATACACCTCCCGGCGCGAGGTATCCGGCACCGCGACGAGCTCCGGCGGGCCACCAGATGCGGGAAGCGCAAGGAGACCGTCAACCCCACCGATGAGGATCACGCCGGCGGAACTCCACGTCACCCCGACGGGTGAGAGCCCGGCATCACCCACCATCACCGGTGATCCGCCAGCGAGTGCGATCTTCCAGACCGTGGTACCGACCATGTACGCGATCCACTCCCCATCGGGTGAGAACGCGGGCTGTTGCGCGCCGTCAGTACCGGCGAGGGTCCGGATCGTCGCCTCGTCGACGCGGCGGACCGAGAGCCGGACCGCCGCGGTGGAATCCGCGAAGGTGAACGCCAGCGTCCGCCCGTCCGGGGAGACGGCCATGTTCCTTCCTGGTGCCGCGTTGGCAATCAGCATCATCGACGGCAAGGCGACCTGGAAGCGCACCACCGGGGTCGCCGCCTCGCGCCGTGCATCGTGCCACGCGAACCCGATCGCGGCAATCAGTGCCGCGCCGAGCCCGAGCACCAGCGGACTCCGCAACTGGGCACGGACCGTCGCACGCTGGCTCCCGGCGATGCCGAGTGCGGTGCCCGCCGTCGTGAATCCCGGGTTCACCAGTGCATCGGCAAACGCCTTGGCGCTGTCGAACCGATCCGCCGGCAGTTTCTCGATCGACTTCGCCACCGCAGCCGCGATGTTTGCCGGCACGCTCCGCCTGAGTTTGGTGACCGGGGCCGCATCCTCGGTGACGATCTTCATGATGATCTGCTGCGCGTTCGCCCCGGTGTGCGGCGGATTGCCCGTCAGCATCTCGTAGAGCACGCTGCCGAGCGAGTAGACATCGCTCCGCGCGGTGATCTCCTTCTCGGCGGTGGCCTGCTCAGGGCTCATGTAGTGCGGCGTGCCGAGACTCAACCCGGTTTCCGTCATCCGTCCGCCGGCCGCGGCACTCACCGCCAGCGCGATGCCGAAGTCCGCGACCATCGGGCGACCATCGTGCAGCAGGATGTTCTCGGGCTTGATGTCTCGGTGGATCACGCCGTGGGTGTGGGCGTAGTGCAATGCACTTGCGACGTCGGTGGTGATGCGGACCGACTCGTCGATGCCGAGTTGCGTCTCGCGATCGAGCTTGGCCCGGAGCGTCTCGCCATCGATGAACGGCATCACATACCAGAGGAAGCCGTCCGATTCCCCGGAGTCGAAGAGCGGCAGGATGTGCGGGTGCTGCAGCGCGGCGGTGGTGGTGATCTCCTGCACGAACCGGTCCGCGCCGAGCACCGCGGCGAGTTCGGGCTTGAGGACCTTGATCGCCACCTTGCGATGGTGCTTGATGTCCAGGGCGAGGTAGACCGTGGCCATGCCGCCGGCCCCAAGCTCGCGCTCGATGGCGTAGCGGTCGGACAGGGCAGTGGTGAGGCGCTGCATGGCGTCGGAACTCAGTCGATACCTCGCCGGTCTGGGGAGTCGGGGTGCCGGTTGATACCAGGATGGCTCGGGACGGGGAACCCCCGAATATGACTCCCAATCAGGGGGAGGGACAGGGGTGCACCGGATCTCGCGCCAATCGGGCAACGCTTCCGGTTCGAGCACCGTGATCACGACCGGGCGATCGTGCTGATGGCCTCGGTCAGATGGACCGTGGTCATGCTGCCCACGCCGAGCTGTCGCTCGAGGGTGCCGTGTTTGGCCAGGCGTCTGCTGAGCGAGTCAAGGCTCATGAGCGTCCCTCACCACGACAGCGAATCGCAGGAGCGGCACTCGGGAACCTGATGCGACCTGCCGGAGTTCCTGAGAGAAGCACCACCGCAACCGTTTGGAGCACACCATGTCGATCCGCCCCGTCGCCCGCGTCAGCACCGCCGTCCCCACCATCGAAGGCGCCGGCGTCCGGCTCCAGCGTGCCTTCGGGTTCGGCAACTCCGAGGAGACCGACCCCTTCCTGTTGTTCGATGATTTCCGGAACGACCGGCCCACCGATTACCTCGCCGGCTTCCCGTGGCACCCGCACCGTGGCATCGAGACGATCACCTATGTCCTCGCCGGCAGTGTGGAGCATCAGGATTCGCTCGGCAACCAGGGCGTGCTCGCTGGAGGCGATGTCCAGTGGATGACGGCAGGACGCGGCATCATGCACCACGAGATGCCCCAGGGCGACCCCACCGGCCGGATGCATGGGTTCCAGCTCTGGGCCAACCTCCCGTCGGCCCACAAGATGACCGCACCACGCTACCAGGACATCAGTGCCCGCGAGATTCCGGTCGTCATCGAGGACGACGGGACCTCGGCGCGCATCATCTGCGGTGACTTCTGGGGGCAGCGCGGCCCGGTCGATGGCATCGCTGCCGACCCGTGCTACCTCGACATCCAGGTGCCAGCCGGCCAACGCAAGGTGCTGCCCGTGGACACCTACCGGAGGGCGTTCGCGTACATCTTCGAAGGCAGTGCCTCGTTCCGTGATGCGTCAGCGCCGTTCGGCGTGCTGACCGAGCAGACGGCGGGCAACGACGACAAGCTGGTGCGCGACATGCGTGGCAACCGATCGCTGGTGGTCTTCGGCCGTGGCGATGAGGTCGTGGTCCAGGCCGGCGAGCAGGGCGTGCGGTTCCTGCTGGTCTCGGGACGTCCGATCGAGGAACCGATCGCCTGGCACGGCCCGATCGTGATGAACACGCGCGCCGAGATCCAGCAGGCCTTGAGCGACCTGCGCGACGGCTCGTTCGTCGACACGTCACGGAGCTGACCCGACGAGCGGGACCACCGCTGGCTTGCCGACAGTCGGATCGGTCGATATCGTTGCAAGGCCTCTCCTGACCACCATCCGACATTCACGCCAGGATGCCCGCATGTCACGCCTCATCGGTCTGTTGTCACTCGTGCTGCTGCTGACACCGGCTGCCGCGATCCGTGGCCAGTCAACCGCCGTCGACCCGGTGATGATGGCCCGGATCCGTGACGAGGGACTGCAGCATTCCCGGGTGATGGATTTCGAGAGCTACATGACCGATGTGCTCGGCGCGCGACTCACGGCCTCGGATGACATGCGACGCGCCCAGCAATGGGTGCAACGCGAGATGACCTCGCTCGGGCTCACCAATGTCATCGCCGAACCGTTCATGGACTGGGGCGTGAGCTGGGACAACGAGTACGTCACGCTGCAGTTGCTGGAGCCCGACTACACCCCGATGGTTGGGTACCCTATTGCCTACACGCCCGGAACGGATGGCAAACAGGTGGCGGAGGTGGTCATCGTCGACCTGCAGACGCGCGCCGATCTCGACAGATACCGTGGCACGCTCAAGCGCAGGATCGTGCTCTCGACGCCGCCAGCACCGATCGATCTCGGGCCGTTGACCAATGGAGTGCAGCGATGGACCGACAGCGCGCTCGCCCGCATCGCCGCATCGGTGATCGTGGTACCGCGCACGCCGCGCACCACCGGCCCACGGAATCCGGAGTTGCTGACTGCCGCCGAGAAGCTGGCGTTCTACCAGTCGGAGGGCGTGATCGCCGTGCTCGAATGCCAGAGTGGTTGGCTCGGCGCGGTGCGCGGCTATGCGCGGCCTGGCGCCGCAGCCGACCACTGGTCCCGCGAGGGTGTGCTCGCATCGCCGGTGGTCGTCGCGGTCACGCCGGAACATTACAATCGGATGTACCGCCTCGTGCAGCGCCACATTCCGGTCAAGGTCGAGCTCGAGGTGCGGAACCGGATCGGTGATCGCGTCCAGCCGGCCGTGAACATCACCGCCGAGATCCCCGGGACCGATCTCAAGGACCAGGTGGTGATGATCGGGGCACACTTCGACACCTGGCACGCCAGCCCGAATGCCAGTGACAACACCTCCGGGGTCGCCGTGGCCCTCGAGGCAATGCGGATCCTGTGGGCGGTCGGGGCCAAGCCGCGACGCACCATTCGCGTGGCGCTCTGGAGTGGCGAGGAGCAAGGGCTGATCGGTTCACGTGCGTATGTGCGGAAGCACTTCGGCGATCCGCACAATGCCACCACCGGGACCACACCTGCCTACAACACACTCTCGGCCTACTTCAATCAGGACTACGGCGCCGGCCAGTACCGCGGCATCTACCTGCAGGGCAATGAGGCTGCCCGACCGATGATGACGGCGTGGATGGCACCGTTCCGGGACTTCGGGATGACGCTCGTGTCGACCCAGATGCTCTACCAGACCGACCATGTGTCCTTCGATGAGGCCGGTCTCCCCGGCTTCCAGTTCCTGCAGGATCGGTTGCCCGCCGAGGGAGGGCACACCAACCTGGACTTCTTCGACACCATCCAGGGCGATGACATGATGAAGAACGCGGTCGTCATGGCGGCCTTCGCGTATGATGCGGCGATGAGTGACAGCATGGTGCCGAGGAAGCCGATCCACCACGAATGACCACGGGGGGGGGGGGACACCCCCGCTGCTCCCGTGATCATCCGCGTCAGCCGAGCTTGCTCAGGAGCTCGGTTCGAAGCCGATCACGCGCATCGAAGAAGGTACGGAAGGCGAGCAGGATGACCCCGAGCGTGCCGAGTGCCGTCGCGGCGGCGATCATGAAGACGATCATGATCTGGTAGCGCACGGCGGCGCCGGGAAGTGCCCCCGCGAGCAGTTGCCCCGTCATCATCCCTGGCAAGCTGACGATCCCCATCACCATCATCGAGTTGATCATGGGGATCATGCCGGTACGGAGGCTGTCCTTGACCAGGCCGTGTGCGGCCTCCCAGCGTGTCGCCCCGAGTGCCAGGAGACCCTCCATCTGGCCACGTTCGCGCGCCACACCGTCCATGAATCGATCCAGGGCCAGCGAGATCCCGTTCATGATGTTGCCGAGCACCATGCCGAGGAGCGGGATCGCGTACTGGGCCCGGAACCATGGGTGGACATCGAGAATGCCGACGAGCGCCATGCCGGAGACCACGAACGACGAGCCCAGCACCGACAGCAGGCTGTTCCAGTAGATGCCGGGGAAGCGTCGCCTGGTGCGACGCACCGCGGCGACTCCAGCGAAGCTCGCCATCACCAGCCCGATCCCGACCACCGGAAGCGGCGACTCCAGGGCAAACACGCTTTCGAGAATGAATCCCACCAGCAGGAGCTGGGCGGTCATGCGCACACTGGCCACCAGGAGTGTCCTGGCCAATCCGAGGCGCAGCGCGATCGAGATCGCCAGGTTCACCAGGATGAGCAGGGCAGCGAGGCCGAGCTGCCAGGAGTCGATGTTGATGTAGTCCGGGTTCATCGGTCACCCAGCGCGATCGTCCTGTCGCTCATGCGGGTGATCTGGTCGGCGTCATGCGTGGTCCAGAGCCAGGCCCGCCGTCCGCCGCCCCCAAGCCAGCCACTGACCAGTGTCTCGATGCGCTCGGCCCGCCCGGCATCGAGCGAGGCCGTCGGTTCATCGAGCAGCAGGATCACCGGTTCGATCAGCACGGCGCGCAATGTGGCGACGAGTTGTGTCTCGCCTCCCGAGAGCTCCTCCGTACGCTGCTCGAGAAAGGCCTCACCCATGTCCAACGCCGTCAGGTAGCGGTGGACCTGTTCGAGGGAGAAGCGCTTGTCCTGATGTACCCGAAGCCGGAATGGGTCGGCGAGCGCTGCCGCGACGGTACCTTCGGGAAGACTCGGGCGTTGCGGGACCAGGACAACCCGAGCGCGATACTCGGGCATTGGCCACTCATCGATCGGGCGCTGATCGAGCCGGATGCTCCCGGCGGTCGGCCGAGCCAGGCCGGCCAGGGTGCGCAACAATTGGGTCTTGCCACTCCCGGATGGCCCCGTCACGGCCAGGCTTTCCCCGGGCCGCACCGTGAACGACACCCCTCCCCAGAGATGCCGTTCCCCGATCGTGCAGCCAAGCGCCTGCACGTCCAGCAGGGCATCCTCCGGGGGGGGGGGCATTGGGGCCTGGTCCATCTCAGCGACGATTCCTCGACGACCAGTGAATCGCACGAATCCGCCATCCGTCCCCCGTCCGCGTGAGGACCATCAGCTCGGCGCCGTCGGAGCTCACCGGACGGCCCCGGAAGGTGCCCTCGGTTGTACTGGTCGAGCTGGCCCACGCGACATCACCCACCACGGTGACGGTGACCTCACTCCGGACACTCGGCACTGCCCGTGCGTAGCCGATGTCGGCCGGCAAGTGATGCGAGCGATACTCCGACCGACTCTCCATCGCACCGCTCTCGAGGATCACCGCGTCCGGGGCAAGAAGGCGCAGTGCCGCGAGCGAATCACCAGTCGCCAGCGCCGCATGAAAGGCATGGATGGTCGACGCGACTGCGGCAGAGTCGGCGGACTGTGCGTTCACCGACGAGGTACTTGACGCCGCGGCCATGAGCACGAAGGTTGGGAGAATCAGCTTCACAGATCGCCTCCTCAAAAACGTCGTTCGAATCGCGGGAACCCCGAACCGATCACCGCCCCTACCCCGCCGCCGACCAGGCCCCCACCCACGAGTGCCTTGACGAGGACCTCGGAGTCCGATGGGCATTGCCCTTCACAAAAGGCCTGGGCGAGCCCGCCACCCAATGTACCGATCAGGAAGCCGATCACTCCACCGACAATCGCACCCTTGGCGGCCCGGGTGCCAACCTGAACGTCGAGATGATCAAATGCCGCGGGCCGGAACCAGCCGAGCTGGGCCGGCCGAACCGGTGCCTGACAGGGCGGACCGGGATACCGACAGTAGCGGACGCTATCGCGGCCTGCTCCCATCGGCTCGAGCAGGCGGCCGCGAGTCTCGATGTTCCCCATCCATGCCCGGACCACGAGTCCACTGTCGACGGTCGCGGTCAGGGGACGCTGCGCCTCGGCGCCTTGCGTCACCACGAGCAATAGGATGCCCACCGAGATGGTGTTCCACCAGGACATCATGCCTCCAGCATCTTCTGCATCACGATCATCTCCGCCGGCCGTGTGAGCTTGTGGCTGTCGTGGAACGGACGACGGCCGCACTCGACGAACCCCAGGCGCGCGTAGAATGCCGGCAGTTCCTCGCGAAGATCCACCACGTCGATCTCGATCAGGTCGAGGCCGGCATCGCGGCACCGCCGCTCGACCGCCTCGATCAGTGCGCGCGCACGTCCGCGTCCCTGCGCCGCCGGATCCACCGAGAGCAACCCGAACCAGAGGAGGTCGCCCCGAGTCTCGAGATACACCGCCGCGACCAGTCCCTGACCGTCGACGGCATCGACCACGAGAATCTCGGCCCCGCGCCGGGCCAAGCGCGTCGCGACATCGGCTGCATCCGTGCGATCACTGTTGATGAAGAAGTCCTCGACCCGGTACGCCAGATTGACCACGCGTACGATCTCGGCGATGTCGGACGTCCCTGCGGCGCGCGGGTTCATGGCACGAAGATACCCCCTGTACACTGCCCGGGATCCGGCCCCGGATCGCCGAACCGACGGTTGCATCCCGTCCGTCCCGACCACAAATTCGATCCCACATTCTTCAGGCGAGGCCGACCGTGGTGCAACCGCGTCCGCAACGGTGAGTCGTCGATCTCGTGAGCGTCGGCCACTCGAGGCCAGACCGACCCCGGTGCCCACCGAGACGGAGTCGGTACGGGAGATTCATGCCATCGCCCTCACGGTAGCCGCCCTCGTCGCGGTGCTCGGCTGGGCCTCCAGGGGGAACCTCAACGTCGACGGGGTTGCCTATCTCGACCTCGCCGCTCGCCTGCTGGCAGGCGACTGGCGGCATGTTGTCCAGGGATACTGGTCCCCGGCCTACCCCGCGCTCCTCGCCACCGTCCTTGGCCCGACCGGTGCCGTTGGGGCGCGTGCCGCGGCGCTCGCGCATGCAGTGAATGTCGCGATCGGCCTGGGTGCAGTCGCCCTGCTGTGGCGACTGTCGCTCGCTCGCCGGAACCGATGGTTCACTCGCTTCGCCTTCCTCGCGTTCCTCGTCGTGAGTTCCCGCACGCCGCGCCTTGATGCGGTCACACCCGACCTGTTGCTCCTCACCGTGATGATCGGCCTCGCAGGTGAACTGCTCCGCAAGAGGGAGTGGCGCCCCGTGCGAGCGGGATTGTGGGGGGGGGCTGCATTCCTGGTGAAGACCTCGGTCTGGCCGTGGCTGGTGATCGCGTTCGTGATCGTCCTGATCGACCGACGCCGTGATGCCGCGTTTCGACGGGGACTCGTGCAGGCCGGCGGCGTGGCGATGGCGGTCATGGCATGCTGGGTGCTCCCGATGAGTCTCGAGGTCGGGCATCCCACCCTCGGAGACACCGGCAGCTATGGCGCCTGCTGGTACCTGGCACTGTGTGATGGTCGCTCCCCCGATACCCATCGTGGCGATCACACGGCGTACGAGGCCGTCAGCTTCGGGGCGGGGGCGGGGGCACGAGTCGTGGATCTCGCGAACAGTCCGTGGACCTATGCTCCGTGGTCCGACCCCTCCGCGTGGCAACGCGGCATCGTGACACAACGCTCGGTGCCCTTCGATGCACCAACCCTCGTCATCTACTGGCTCAAGCTGCTCGGACTCACCTTCGGGCTCTGGTCGGGACTGACCCTGCTCCTCGTCGCACTGCCCCTGGTGCTCGGCATGCACACCGAGATCCCGGTCCGCGCGCTCCCCCGACGCACCCATGGCGTGCTCATCCTCCTCGGCCTGCTCGGGATGATGCAGTTCGTGGCGGTGCACGCCGAACCGCGCCTCATTGCGCCGTTCCTGATGCTCGTGGCACTTGGCATCATCGAGTGGCGGAGTTGCGGGACCCCGAGGACATGGCTGGCCCCGGTCTCCTGGGCGGCGTTCGCGCTCGCCCTCACCCTCGGAACCGTGCATGTGGCCGATCAGCTCCGGGTGACGGCGAGCACCGAGGTACGCCTCGCCCGCCTCCGCGGGACCGGGCAGGCTGGCGGTCCGCGCCAGCCCGTGGCGGTGATCGGCCCCGCCTTTCCGCTGGTCCCGGATCTCTATCGGGCCAATCGCCAGGTGATCGCGCAACTCTCCGAACCGTCGGTCCCGACCATCCTCGCGTGGCCACCCTCGGTCCAGCTCGCCGTGCTCGAGGCGATGCGATCACGCGGGGCGACGGCGGTCTGGATCTCGAAATCGCGGGATGGCTACTCCGTGGTGCCCGTGCCGCCCATATCGCCACCCTGACGAACTACGCGACCTGTTCGATCTCACGGCCCCGCACCCCGACCCGACTCGGGTGGGAGCGCGGAGAGCACCCGCCCGATCACCCCATCGAGCGCCCGGTTGCCGCTGATCCACCGGACCACGATCACGAGGTCGTGCAGCTGATCGACATAGACCGCGTTCGTCCCGTTCCCCAGGAACACCACCGCGCTGGCCGGTGCCGAAGGCAGCAGCTTCTGGTCGGGATTGAGGAACCAGTTCATGTAGCCGTAGCCGGTATTGTCAGGTCCCGGTGTCCGGGCCAGGCGCACCCAGCTCACCGGAATCAGTTGCCGGGTTCCCCACCTGCCGTTGTTGAGATACAGATAGCCCAGCCGTGCCATGTCCCACGCGTTGATGAACATGCCGCCACCCCAATGGCCCCCGCCCGTGACCGACTGCATCCGGAGGCCGTCGAGCTCGATCCACGAGTTGTCATAGCCTTCCCAGCGCCAGGTGCTCGAGGCCCCGATCGGATCCATGATCTCGCGGCGGAGCACCATCGGCAGCGGTTCACGGAGCACCTGCAGTGCTGCGAGTGCCAGCACATTGACTCGCACATCGTTGTACGTGAAGTGTGTTCCCGGTGTGTAGAGCGTGCGCTGTTCCCAACGCTCCCGCGCACCAACCGGACGGTCCGCCCAATCGGGCTTGCCCCAGAGCGAGCCCTGCCAGTCGCTTGTCTGGCGGAGCAGGTCGTCCCACGTGATGGTGCGGTTGTGATCGCTCTCGAACAGGGTGACCCCGTGCGGCATGTAACCGCGCACCGTGTCGCGCACGTCCCGTATCCGTCCGTCGCGCACTGCGACCCCGAGCACACTCGACAGGAAGGTCTTCGTGACGCTATGTGTCATGTCGACTCGATCGACCGGACCCCACTCCGCAATCACTCCGCCCCGGTAGATGACCAACCCAGCCGGGTCACCGCGGTCCTGCATCGGCCCGATGATCTCTGCATGCGGTTCACGCGCCCCGAACGACCCACGCTGCGACTCGGCTTGATCGCGTGGGGCACGCGACTCGTTCCGGATCGCGAACGCGACAGCCGAGTCGAGCCGGGCCTGATCGACCCGCAACGCGGCCGCCGATTGGTGCAGCCAGGCACCGCGCGGCGGGAAGTAGCCGGATTGCGCGGGCAACGGCCCGGCAAGGAGCAGGATGGCGAGGTACTTGAAAGGACGCATCCCGAAGCCTAGCCCATGCGGGACCCTCGGCAAATCGGGAAGGAGTGGCGCCCAGGGATCTTCGGTATATATTCGGTAGTACACCGAAGACACCCCGAAGGACAACCGCCATGATCGCCTCCCTGCCACTCCTCGCCTCCTGTCGAGAGGTCGCCACCGCCATCGCCGCCTCGGGCGTCTCACTCCATGAGGAGGAAGCGACGGAGCTCACCCAGATGCGCCCGAGCTGGGGCCGTCGCGTTGCCGAGCCCGCCACCAATCCCTACCTGGCCCCCATGCCACACTGCCCCGAGTGCGGCACCCGAGTGGTCCGGGCTTCGGCCTGCGTCACCTGCCCGGGATGCGGGTGGGGGAAATGCGGATGATTGGACGAGAAGCGAGAGGCGAGAAGCGAGGTTCGGAACGGAGCAAGTCACATCTCTCGTCTCACGTCTCACGTCTCTCGTCTGACTGGCTCACCCTCCACCGCACGACGCGCGGAACCGAGTTCATCGGTATCACCCCGACCAGCGTGCTCAACCCACCGGCCGCCACCGGAATGGGATTCTGGTCGCTCAACCCGTACGTCGGCTGCGAGTTCGGCTGTGCCTACTGCTACGCCCGCGAGACACATCAGTGGACCGTCGAGCGCGCCGCCAACCAGCGTGATGCTCCCGCGGCGGCGCGTGAGGCAGCATTGCTCCCGATCGCGACCGGATTCGAGCGACGCATCCTGGTGAAGGAATCGGCACCCGCGATCCTGGCGCGCACGCTCGATCCGGTCCGGCTCGGCGGCGCACCAGTCGTGATCGGTTCGGCCACCGATCCGTATCAGCCCGCCGAACGTCGGTTCGAAGTCACCAGACGGTTGCTCGAGGTGTTCCTGAAGCACGAAGGACTCCATATCGGCATCATCACGAAATCGGCACTGATCACACGCGATACCGAACTGCTCGCCACACTCGCCCGACGACACGACGTCTCGGTGCACTTCTCGATCGGATCACTCGATGGGCCGCTCCTCCGGCAGCTCGAGCCGCGCAGTGCCTCCCCGACCGCGCGACTGCGCGTGTTGCGAAAGCTGACCGAGGCCGGAGTCCGTTGTGATGTCCTGATCATGCCGATCCTGCCGGGGCTGACCGATGGCGAACCCGACCTTCGTGACGTGGTCCTCGCAGCCAAGGCTGCGGGTGCGACCTCAGTGGCAGGTGGTGCGGTCAGGATGGGACCAGCAACTCGCAACACGTTGTTGCCGTGGCTCGACCAGCATCGGCCCGCACTCGCGGCACGCTACCGATCACATTTCAGGGACCGGCAGTTCGTCTCGAAGCGCTATGGGAGGGCCCTGAACGCGAGACTGCAGCGACTCCAGCGGGAGGCGGGGTTTGCGGCGCGCGCCACGATGTCAGACAGCGGGGACTTCAAGCCGATGCAGGGCGAGCTGTTCTAGAACGCGGAAGGGACGGAGGATGTCATCCCGACCAAGCGCCGCAGGCGCGCGTGGAGGGATCTGCACTCCTTGTTCACCGAAGTGCAGCTCCCTCGACTTCGTGCCCTCCGGGCACTCCGCTCGGGATGACTTCTCGCTTCTCGCTTCTCGCTTCTCGTCTCTCGCCTTCTCGCTTTCCTAGTCCACCGGCCGGTTGATGCCGCCCACCACCAGCGCCTCGAAGCGCGGGTTCCCCTTGAGTGGCTTGAACAGCGGATCAGCGCGGAGATAGCCACGGGTCACGTAGTACTGACGGCCCACCAGCTCCTCCAGCCCATCAAGGGCCTTCTTGGTCTCGCCGATCGCGAGTTGGGTCCGGATCCACTGCATCAAAACGTAGTTCGCGTTGTTCGCGTTCGATCCTACGGTGTCGGCAAGCGCTCGATCGGCTTCGCGTGCCGCGTCGGCCTTCCGCCCGACGTAGCCCAGCATCACGGCATTGAGCACGCGCAGTTGCGGGTCGGTCGGGTTGGCATCAATCTGTTGCTGGGCCGTCACCAGCGACGAATCGGCGAAGGCTCGGGCACGGGCAACGTCACCCTGTTGCATCGCGGTCATCGCGATTGCCTGGCCCCACCATGCACGGTCATTGTCGAACGCGGCCGGCGTCATCCGATACAACAGGTCGCGTTCCTTGTCACCAAGCACGAACCCCATCTCCTGGTAGCCGGTGAAGTAGGTCACTAATTCGGTCGCCGGCACCCGCTGGAGGAGCTCCTGGACCACCCGGCGCGCACCGGTCGTGTCGCCGTTGACCAGGTGTGCGTTGACGATCCATTGCATCTGGTCGTACGCCGTGGGCTCCAGCGCGAGCAGTTCCTCGCTGGTTGCCTGGGCCTCCGCGTGCTGCCCGAGGTAGATCTGGGCCCGGATCAGGTTGGTCAGCACCCCGGTCGCACGCGGGTTGAGTTCCCGCGCCTTCGAGAGCTTCTCGAACATCGGACGGTAGTTGCCCTCAAGCAGGTCGTCCCCGGCCGAGGAGGTGAGTGCCCAGATGCTCTTCGGATCGAGCTCGAGGGCGCGCTGGGTCTCGCGGCGTGCGGCGGCCTGGTCACGGGCGACATCGGTGTAGTAGGAGGCGGCGACCATGTGAGCCCCGGAACTGTCCGGTGCCAACTGCATCACCTTCTCCATCGCCTCCTTGGCACGTCGCGCGATCACCGGGTCTCGAGTCCCGTTTGCATACGCGGTGTTCAGGCTCATGGTGAGCGAGCCCCAGGCCCAGACGAAATTCGAGTCGAGTGCCACCGCCTGCTCGTACAGCGCGGCACGCGCCTTCGCCGCGCCGGGCGTGCCACCCTTGATCGCCTGTGCCCGCAGGAAGATGTCGTACGCCTCGTCATTCTGGGTCGGCCGAGCGGCGAGATCCCTCGTCTGATCGGCGCGAAGCGCCAGGCCGAGTGCCCCTGCAACTCGCGTGGCGATCCGCCCCTGAATGGCGAAGGCATCGGTCATGTCGGCATCGAAGGTGTCGCGCCAGGTGACCTTGCCGGTCTCGCCATTGACGAGCTCGGTGCTCACCCGGACCTGGCGGACCCCGTTTGCTCCCGTCGCCCAGCGTACCTTGCCCGTCAGCACCTGGTCGACACGGAGTTCCTTCGCGATTTCGGGGCCGGTCTTGGCCGTGCCGCGATACTGATCGGAACTCGCCGAGGCAATGACCGTGAGCGAGTCGAGTCGGGCCAGCTTGTCGCGCAGTTCATCGACGATCCCGTCGGCGAAGTAGGCGTCCTCGGCGGCACCCTGGTTCTCGAACGGCAGCACCGCGACGCTCCGGATCGGCGTGCTGGCAGTGCCACCTCCACCGAATGCCTTCCAACCGAGGGCACCGACCAGCAGCACACCGGCGGCGATCGCCACATACTGCCACTTCTTGAAGCCCTGCGCCGGAATCGCCATCGTCGCGCCACTGCCGGTGCGTGCCATGTCCTCGGCGGTCGTCAGTGCGGTCGCCATCTCGCCGGCATTGGTATAGCGATCGGCCGGCGCCTTGGCGAGTGCGCGCATCACCGCGCTATCGACCACCGGCGGCAGCGACTCGCGCGTGGCCGTGAGCGCTCGTGGCTTCTCGGTGATGCTCCGGGTAATGATCGCCTGCGCGGTTGGCCCGGTGAACGGTGGCTCGCCCGCGAGCATCTCGTACAGCACGCAACCGAGCGCATAGATGTCGCTCCGACCATCGAGGTTCGGATCGCCGCTCGCCTGCTCGGGACTCATGTACTGCGGCGTGCCGATCGCTAGCCCGGTCTGGGTGAGTGCCTTGGCGTCGCCACTGGTTGCCCGCGCAATCCCGAAGTCGGCAACCAGCGCATGGCCGGCACTCATCAGGATGTTGGCCGGCTTGATGTCGCGATGGATGATCCCGCGCGCATGGGCGTACGCGAGCGCCTCGGCGACTTCGCGCGCGATCCGGAGCGCCTCGCCCACCGGGAGCTGCTTCTCGCGCTTGAGGCGCGCCGGCAACGAGTCGCCCTCGACCACCGGCATCACATAGTAGAGCACACCCTCGGCACTGCCCGAGTCGTAGACCGGCAGGATGTTCGGGTGCGACAGCTTCGCCGCGATCTCGACCTCGCGCAGGAACCGCTCCGAGCCCAGCGTCTCAGCCAGCTCGGGCCGCATCACCTTGACCGCCACCTTGCGGTTGTGCTTGAGGTCCTCCGCCAGGTAGACGGTGGCCATGCCGCCCTCACCGAGCACGCCCTCGATCCGGTAGCGATCGGCGAGCGCGCTCCGGATCCGTGACACCTCGATCGCACCGGTCGGCATGGTGCGCGCGGGCACGCCCGGCTCCGTCGGCGTTGGCGTGCCGCAGTTGAGGCAGAAGTGCGCGTCCGCCGGGAGCGGTGTGTTGCAGGATGGGCAGTTCGTGTTCATCAATCCACCGGCCGTTGAATGCCACCCGCAACGAGCTTCTCGAAGCGAGGATTTCCCTTGAGCGGAGCGAAGGTCGGATCGACCTTGAGGTATGCTGGGGTGACCCAGTAATCCATACCCAGCAACTCCTCGAGTCCATCGACCGCCTGCTCCATCTGGCCAGCGGCCATGAGCACCCGTACCCGCTGCATGCGGGCATACGGGCCGTTGCTGTTGTCACCCACGCGTGCCGACGCAACGGCACGGTCGGCCTCGCCGATGGCCTCTTGAGTCTTGCCGGCGTAGGCGAGCATCACGGCGTACAACGCACGCAACTGCGGGTCGTCCGGATTGGCATCACTCTGCTGCTTCGAGGTCACAAGCGAGGAATCGGCGTACGCACGAGCTCGCACCATGTCGCCCTGCTGCCGTGCGGCAATCGAGAGCGCCTGCCCCCACCATGCCCGGTCGTTGTCGAATGCCGCCGGCGTGAGTCGGAACAGGATATCTCGCTGGGCATCGGTGAACAGGAAGGCCTGCTCGTTGAAGCCGGAGAACCGCACCAGCACCTCGGTGATCGGCTTCTCCTTGATCGCTTCCTGGAACACCGCTGTCGCCTTGGCCAGATCGCCGCTCACCTCGTAGGCACCAGCCGCCCACTGGATGCCATTCCAGGTGTCAGGCTTGAGCGCCATGAGCTCGTCGGCTGCCTGACGGGCCTCGTCCAGCCGCCCGAGGTTGACGAGTGTGCGAACGAAGGTGGCGAGCACATCCTCAGACAGCGGGTCGAGTTCACGGGCGCGGGTCAGCTTCCGGAACACGACGTCGAAGCGTTCGGCCCGGAAATCCTCGTCGGCCGACAGTGCCAGCAATTCCGCATTGTCCGGATCGAGCTCAAGCGCCCGATTCATCTCGCGGTCGCTGCGCTCGACATCGGGTTCAACGACGGCGTAGTAGAGCGATGCGGCACGATGGGCCACGCTCAGTTGCGGGTTGAGAGTCAAAGCTCGTTCGATCGTCTCCTTCGCCCGCTGTCCGGTCGCCATGTTGCGAGTCCCACCGTCGTAGACACGCGTGAGAGTTGAACCCAGCAGCGCCCAAGCCTCGGCAAAGGACGAGTCGAGCACGACCGCCTGCTCGAGCAGGTCGGCGGCGGTCCGGAGACCGTTCATGCTCCGGGGCACGGCCTGGGCACGCAGGTACAGGTCATACGCGGCAGCGTTGTCGGTCGGTGCGGGGCCGAGCGCCATCGTGTCAGCCCGCGTGATCGCCGCACCAAGCGCGCCAGCCACCCGCGTGGCCAGCAGCGATTGCATCTCGAACACATCGGTCAAGTCGGCATCGAACGTATCGCGCCAGGTGATTTCACCGCTCGTGCCGTCGACCAGCTCGGCACTGACGCGGACGCGCCGCACGCCATTGGCACCGGTGGCCCACTGCACCTTGCCCGTCAGCACCTGATCGACGTGCAACTCGTCGGCGATCTCCGGGCCGGTCTTGGTGGTGCCACGGTACTGATCGGCACTCGCGGAGGCGATCACGGTGAACTTGCCGATCCGGGACAGCTTGCCGCGCAGCTCCTCGACGATGCCGTCGGCGAGGTAGGCGTCCTCTTCGGCGCCGAGATTCTCGAACGGCAACACCGCGACCCGCTTCACCGAGACGGCACCAGCCGTCGCACCGGTGGCATTGCCGCCAAACGCCTTCCAACCCAGCGCACCGACCAGGAGCACCACGGCGGCCGCGGCCACCATCTGCCACGGCTTGAACCCGCGTGACGCCGGAATGGCCACCGCGCCCGACCCGGTCCGCGTCTGGTCCTCGGCGGCCACGAGTGCCGTCACCATCGCCGTCGCGTTCGCATACCGATCGGCCGGCGCCTTGGCCAGCGCCCGCATCACCGTGCTGTCGACCGCGGGTGCCAGCGACTGGCGCGTGCTGGTGAGCGCCCGCGGCATCTCGGTGATGCTCCGGGTGATGATCGCCTGGGCCGTGGGTCCCGTGAACGGCGGCTCGCCGGCCAGCATCTCGTACAACACGCAGCCGAGGGCATAGATGTCGGTCCGACCGTCGACATTCGGGTCGCCACTCGCCTGCTCGGGGCTCATGTACTGCGGGGTGCCGATCGCGAGCCCGGTCTGGGTCAGCGCCCGCTCGTCGCCGCTGGTGGCACGCGCGATCCCGAAGTCGGCCACCAGCGCGTGGCCATCGCTCAGCAGGATATTGGCCGGCTTGATGTCGCGGTGGACGAATCCCTGGCGATGCGCATACGCGAGGGCCTCGGCGACTTCCCGGGCCAACCGGAGGGCATCCTCGACCGGCAGCTGCTTCTCGCGGGCCAGGCGGGCAGGCAGCGATTCGCCCTCGACCACCGGCATCACGTAGTAGAGCACGCCGTCGGCAGCGCCCGAGTCGTAGACCGGCAGGATGTGCGGATGACTCAGCTTGGCCGCGATCTCGACCTCGCGAAGGAACCGCTCCGACCCCAGCGTCTCGGCCAACTCGGGCCGCATCACCTTGACCGCGACCTTGCGGTGGTGCTTGAGGTCCTCGGCCAGGTAGACCGTCGCCATGCCACCCTCGCCCAGCACCCGCTCGATCTTGTAGCGGTCGGCCAGAGCGTTCCGCACCTTGGACACTTCGATCGCCCCGGTCGGCATGGTGCGCGCAGGCACCCCTGGCTCGGTCGGAGTCGGCGTGCCACAGTTGAGGCAGAAATGCGCTTCGGCCGGCAGCGGCGTGCTGCAGGTTGGGCAGGAACGGGGGGCAGTGGTCACTGGGTTCCCGGTCAGAGACGATGTGCGGAGGAACCCCCTAAGAAACGCCAGAATTGGGGTCACCGCAAGGCGGAGCGGAGATCTGTCACTTCGGGGGAATTCGGGGGAACTCGTCGGTGGATTCGGGCCGGGTTCCGACGTGATGCGCCATGCCCCTGGCAGGGTGCCGTCCCATCACCCTGGACTCCCGGCCATCGCCGCCCCGAATCTTGCCCCCATTCGGGACGTCGCGCATCGACAGCGGGCGGGGTGGGTGCCCGATGTCTGCGACACGGGCCCGGCATTCCCCTGAGCGCAGGCAGGCATTTCCCCGGGGAGGGGATCGAACGTCGCCGAAGGATTCGGCGGCTGGTTCAGCGCTTCGATCCCCGAATCGCGAAGACCGCGCCGAGCGCACCGCCGATGGCGACACCGATCGCCAGGCCGAGCGTGATGTTGGCGCTCACGAGTCCGAAGGCGAAGCCGAGTCCGGCACCGATCGCGGCGCCCATGGCGATGGCGGAGAGTGGCTTGGTGCGTCGCTGACGGCGGTGGGGTGTCATCACAACTCCTGGGAAGGTGGGCGCTGGCAGCGCGCGCGTGATCCCGTCATCCGGACGAGACAGCCGTAGGATACTCCTCCACTGGCATTTGGGCGAGGTGACGGTGGGCCGACCGTGCCAGCAACAGTCCCGCGGGGGCCGCCGTGCGACTACCATCCGTTCGCCCACGAGCGACCTGCCGCGCACCCCAGCCCTGGAGCATTGGATGCGACCCCTCACCCCGACTCCTGCGATGCTCGTGATGGCACTCCTCCTCCCATGCGTCGGCCGCGGACGGACCCCGACTCCGCCGGCTGGGGAGCATCGAGTCGCGCATGTGGTTGTCGCGCCCGGTGTCGACCTCGAGGTACTCGACTGGGGCGGGACGGGCGAGCCACTCATCTTTCTGGCGGGGATCGGCGATACCGGGCACTCCTTCGACGAGTTTGCCCCGGCCTTCACGGACCGCTGGCATGTCTATGCCATCACCCGCAGGGGCTATGGGGCCTCGACCCACACGGCGGCAGGGTATGACGTGCCGACGTTCGCGGCCGACATCGAGGCGGTCATCGACACGCTCGGGCTCTCGACGGTTTCACTGGTTGGTCATTCCTTTGCGGGAGACGAGATCACCCGGATCGCCGCGGAGTGGCCCGGTCGCGTTTCTCACCTGGTCTACCTCGATGCCGCCTATGATCGGGTGGGCCAGCTCGATGTGCTTCAGCGGGCACAATTCCCCGATGATCCACCCATGCGTACCGCCGACTCCGCGTCGCCCCAGGCGGTTGGCAGCTACCTCGCTGCCCTCAATGGGTTCCGCCTGAATGACGAGGAGCTGCACCAATGGTTCGCCTTCGACGACGAGGGGAAGCTCATCGGCAAGCAGACCTCCGACACGATCTGGTCACGAACCATCCTGCGCACCGTCGATCACCCACCGTTCGATCGGGTCACCACGCCAGCCCTGCTGGTCTACGCAGTCCCCGAGTCGGCGGCCGATCTGTTGCCGTGGTATCCCCATGCCGACACCACGTGGCAACGTCAGGCTCGGCACGCATTCGACATCTGGGGGGCGTACCGGCGTGCGGACCGCGAGCACATCCCTGACCTCTTCGCTGCGGCCCAGGTCATCGATCTCCCGGGGGCAAACCACTACGTCTTCATCTCGAATCGCGATCAGGTGCTCGACGCGATGCGACGTTTCCTGATCGCCGGATAGCCCGAACTGAGTTCGGCGGCAGGTGCCCCCTGGGCGAGAGCCGCGCGTCAGGCAGCCCTGTCCACCCTCACCCGCCCTTCCGCATCACCCACGTCGTCATGCAGCGTTGATCCTGGACCACTGTGGTCTTGAGCGGATCGAGCATGGTACCGCCGAGGCGCGTGGTCTGGCGACGGAGCCAGGCGGCATCGACCAGATAGCGCTCGGACCCGTCGGGAAGCAGATGCCGCCGCCCATCGAGGCATTGCACCTGCTGCTCCATCCCGATCGAGGAGGCCAATCGACAGAAGAAGATGCCACCCGGTCGGAGCACCCGCCAACTGCCATCGAGCATTGCCAGGAAGTGCGCATCGTCCCGCGCGAAGTGCAGCACGGCACTGCTGACCACGACATCGGCGCAGGCATCGGGGAACGAATTCGACTCGATCGGTTCCGCACGAAAGTTCGACGGTGGGCATGTTGGCACGAGGCGCGCAGCAAGTCGCTGCACCGCCGCGATCGCGGCCGGATCGGGATCAACCCCCATCACCTCGAAGCCCGCCTGCATCAGGTACACCAGGTTGCGGCCCCCACCGCACCCTGCGTCGAACACCTGGCTTCCCGGTAGCACGCGCCCACGCAACAACTGATCGAAGAGGTAGATATCGATCTGGCCGAATTGCTCACCGAGCGTCGTCACGTGGCGCCGCGTTCCCATGTGGCGATCGGCCCCGGTTCCACCGTGAAGAGCGGGTGGGGGCGGTTCGGCCCGGTGTCGATGCGGGCCAACGCCGCCGGATCCCGCGTCCGAAGCTTGCGGCGCAAGTGATCCATCTCGAAGGCCAATTGTCCACTCGTCACGCGGAGGCCCTCGCGATGCCGGATCGGACCCAGTCGGGATCGGTCGAAGGCGAACCCGCGCACATCGGCGTCGGTCGCCACCATGGCGAGATAATGGTTGATCGCCGACACCGGCGCCGGGTGTGCCAGGAACCGCGTCAGTTGCGGGTGTCGTCGGTACCCACGTGTGGTGCCGCGCAAGACGGCGCGGGCAAGGAGCCCCTCCCGCCAAAGCGCCACCAGTCCCTTCGAGTCGAGATATGCTGGATCCAGGCTCCAGAGCCGCACGACACCTCCTGACATCAACTGGCGGGGCACCAGGCATGAGCCGATCAGCGCCCCGGCATGTTCCCGAGAAAGCGTACGATCTCCGCGTTCGCGGAGATGTCCCGACTGCTCGGGCCGAACCCAGCCGGTGCGGGCACCACCCCACCCGGCCAGGCATGCCCCCCACCCACGATGCTGTCGAGCTCGGTGCGTGTCCCGTTGCGGCACGAATAATACTGGCCGCGGTATACCGTGGTCCCATCGTCCTCCCGGTCCGGCACCATGGTGCGGAGCCGACGCCCGTTGCATCGATTCGCCGTCGCCCAGAACCCGACCGTGGCGTCGGTGGAAAGCACGGTACTGCTCCCCCCCACCGGGAAGAAGCCATCGGCCGTCCCGAGCACGTACAGGGCACTGATCGGTCGACTCGGGGTGCACTGCGCTGCCATCAGACGCGGCATGCTCGCCGCAACCGACACGAAGCCCGCGAGGCGATCCGCCAGTTTGCAACCCAACTGCTGCGAGAACACCCCACCGTTCGAGAGACCCACGGCGATGATCCGTCGCGAATCGATGACATTCGTCCGCTCGACCCGCTCGATCACCTCACGCACGTAGCCGATCTCGTCGAGGCCGAGAAAGTCGATCGAGTCGAAGATGTCCCAGTCGCCCATCGCCGCCTGCAAGTAGACGACGATGAACCCCTCCCGGTCGGCGACGGCATCGAGTCCGGTCAGGGCTCGGAAACTCTCCGCGCCCTGGCCCGATCCGTGGAATGCCAGCACCAGCGGCGCCGCCGGCCCGGGTTCCGGACGATCGGGCACGTGCACCCAGAAGATGCGGTTGAAGTCGGCTTGCATGAAGCTCTCCAGCCGGTCGTCCGCGTCATAGGTGGCCATGATCGGTGAGGCACCGCACCCGAGTGCTGTCAGGGTGGCACCGGCGAGCGCCGTGGCGGGAAGGAACGCACGAAGGAATCGGCGAATTCCGGAAGTTCGGTCTGCTTGCATCATCGTTGCCGCACCCGTGCTGGAGGTCGGAGTGTGAGACTTCACCAGGAAGACCCGATGATGCGAGCGAAACTTGTCAGAATCGTGTCAGGGGTACTGCGCCGCCGCCGATGTGTGATCGAGTTGCAGGGTGTCAGACCTCAGGGCACACGCCCAGGCGGTGGCAGTCACCTTTTCGGCGATGATGCGATCCCCAGGGCAGCGACAGCGGCATGCTCCTGCGGTGTCAGGCAAAGCAGGCCCGCTCGTTCGTCTGACGCCAGGCCGAGGACGAGGTCGCCGCGCCGGTAGACCAGGAGGTCCTCGAACCAGCCATCGGGGCCGGCCGGCCAATGGAACAACCCGGTGTCGACGAAGCTCAGCAGTCGCGTGAGCGATGCGTCGTCCAGCGTCCACAGACGAACGGTCCGGGCCTCGCCCATGGTCTCGGCGGTCCCGATCACACGGCGGACTGCTGCCGGACGGGCGTACGGCTCGAACTCATCCTCGAACGCGTCGACGAAGGGTGCCGGTGTGTCCTGCATCGCCATCACGGTGATCGAGAACTCGTCGGCCCCGCACTCGAGAAGATACCGGAGCAACTGTGGACCACGCTCGCCGCGCAGGTCGTGTTCGGTGACGTGGCGTACCTCAAGCATCACGGACTCGGCACATGCACACCTCGGCGGTGCGGGGGGAGAGGGGATCGCGGTCGCCCGACTACAACCGCTTGGTGTAGAAGTGATTGCAGCGGTTGTGGCCGGTGTTGCCCAACGGGCCGGCGATGGGGGCATAGCGCATCCGCTCGTACAGCCGCGCCGCCTCGTGCATGGTGTCGAGGGTCTCGAGGTAGACCATGCGGAACCCGCGCTCACGAGCGGCGTCCTCGAGTCTGGTGATCAACTCGCGGCCGAGCCCGAGTCCGCGCGCCTCGGGGAGGAAGTACATCTTCTTGAGCTCACAGGTGTCGGGGTCACCGCCCTCGAGGGGCGCGATCCCACCGCAACCGATGGCTCGCCCGGTGCCATCGTCGACAACGATCAGCAACGACTGCGGTGCGTCGTACGTCTCGTGCATCCGGTCCACCTCGACGTCCTCGATCGAGAAGCCCGGGCCCACCGCACCATACGATGTCATCACGGTGCGGATGACCGCCGCGAGCACCGCGTCATCGCCGGGATGGCTGGGCCGGAGGAACGGCGCGCCGGGTTGAACCTCGTGCACGACCTACGCGCCCTTGTTCGTCTCGTCCCAGGCCATCGGCTCCCAGAGCTCGACCTTGTTGCCCTCCGGGTCCATGATCCACGCGAACTTGCCGTTCTCGTGTGATTCCGGTCCGCCGACGACCGCCACATCACGGTCACGCAACTGCGTGAGCATCTCGTCGAGGTTGTCGACGCGGTAGTTGATCATGAAGGATGACTCGCTCGGGCTGAACCACTTGCTGTCCCTGGCGGCAAGACTCCAGACCGTAAGCCCGCCATCATCGGCCGTGTCCTCCGGCCACCTGAGGATGGCGCCGCCGAACGCCTCGAGCGAGATCCCCAGATGCTCCTGATACCACGTGGCCAGTGCGGTGTGGTCGCCCTTGCTCTTGAAGAAGACACCGCCAATGCCGGTGACCTTTGCCATCGCGTGCTCCTGTTCGGCTGCCCTGGACGCCTGAGTGAGGAGAACAATGCTACGTCGGTCGACAGGCCAACGCCAAGCGCCTGTCGTCCGGTGGCCTGGGTACCGCCTGCCGAGCCGCCACCCAGGCGCCTTGACCCGCGTGCCACGTGCCCCCCACTCTTCACGCCGCTCCACCGCGCCCGCCGGTGCGACGCGCGATGACAACTTCCTCGACCCGGATGCAGCGTGAGTGATCGCATGATCGCGGTGGTGGTCTGGCTGGCGGTGGGGCTCCACGCCGCGGTTGCGCTCATCACGTGGCGGCGTCGCGGCGGACCACCGCTGGTGCCCCTCGTGAACCTTGCGGTCGCGAGCGCCGTGCTCATGTACTGGGTGCAGGAATGGTACGGCTACCTGACACGAGGGATCCACTGGTCCTTCATTGACCAACTGGTACCACTCTATGCGATCGTGGTCGTGATCCTCGCGTGGCTGGCGCTGTCCAACCGCTCTCCCGGTACCGTGATGCATCGGATCGTGTTCGGGGTCGATGCCGTGGCATTGCTCGGCTTCGCACTCCTCCTCTCGTTCCTCAGGTTCGACCGGCTGTTCTGAGGACGACCGCCGTACTCCGACGTCGCGCACCCCTCCCGAGTTGCCCCAGGTGCGCACGCGATATCGCAGCTCCAGCGTCGCCCGCCCCGACCACAAATCCGGCGACCCCACCACTGAGCGCCCAGCACAGTCCACGCAGCATGCGCCTGAGAGACCCGACCGATATGAAGTGTGGAGAGCGTCCTGCGTCGGTATGAGCTAGAACTGACCCAGGCGCCCGAATACGCTCTCGAGCGCTCGCTTCAGCTTGCCGGCTGCGCCGTCCACGGCCTCGGCGACGGTGGCCGCGTGATGGCTTGCCACGACCGGGTCACGGCCGGCAGGTCGAGCCTCCAGCAGGCAGCGGATGTCGGCCGGGCCATCCTTGGCGTCGCTGTTGGTATCGGACAGGTGGACTTCCACGCGGGTGATGTGGCGGCTCAGCGGTTCCAGGGCACCCCGCACGACGGAGTCGACCTGTGCCTTGAGCGCTTCGGTTCCCTGGATATTGGCATCGGTGTTGAGTTGAACGATCATGCAACCCTCCTCAGGGTGTGGGCACCGCGACCACGACGTTCGTGAGGGCCACGACCCTGAAATCTAGTCGAGCGCGAGGGTTCCGGACCGGTCACGGGCGACCGGCCCGGACGAGCGAGCGGGGTACCTGCACGCGCGAGTCAGACCGCCTGCTCCAGGGCATCAAGATCGCCATCCTCGCAAACCTGGCGTAGCACCCGCTGCGCAGCCCGACGTCGACACCGCAATGACCGCGAACGCTTGTGCGCGACGGCCAGCGGTGGTCGCGTCGATACCGTGCAGCGCTCGGAATGTTGGCCTTGGCCTGGAGTTCGTCGAGCCGGAGGGCGATGCCGTTCGCCGGCACCACACCGGGTGTGTGCCCGATCAAGTCACCAACGGAGTGGCATGGTGCGCATGGCGAATCCAGGGGGAAGGGCCGGAGGATGGCAATGGCACTCCTGCCCGATCATCTCCCAGGTCACAGTGGCTGGTGGCGGTAGCCTCGAGCGAACAGACTGGCCCTACAACACCCTCGTGTCGTATGCCCAATGCAGCAACGCCTGTCGCTGCCGTGGGCGGCACCGCACTTCGCCAGGGAGGCAGGCCCGCTCAAGCTGGGCCACGTGTCGCCGCATGGCGCGCCACCGCGAGATCTGCCGCGCGTCGTCAGGACAACGACGCCCCTGGTAATACCGGCAATACCATTGGAACCAGCCACGCGGATCTTCGTGATAGATCCACCCCTTCCTGCGCCACACGGCCAGCGGTTGTGAGGCATCGACCTTGAAGTGATTGAGCGCCGGGTCAGCAGGACCCGTTGCGAGTTTCGCCCGGCGGAACCAGCTCCTGGGAAACTCGCGCGTGCAGTCGCGCATGTACCGGCCGCCGAACACACCGAGTGCGAGCATCTCGGGTGGGGTCAACATCGGCGTGAACTCGGGATCGAAGTGCTTCCCGACCGGCTCGCTCATGACGTAGCCGTAGCCCTGTTGCATCAGGTCGTTGACGACGATCCAGCGCATCCGCTCTCCTCAATGAATGTCCAGGGCGCGACACGCTCCTACAGCATGCCGCGCACCGAGACCCTGCATCCGGCGGACCGGCTCAGAACTGGAGCCGGAACCCGGCCGCGAACGGCCAGACCCACGCATTGCTGGTGCCGACCTCCTCTGTCTTGCTGAAGGCGATGTCACCCTGGGGCGAGAGCACGAAGCTCGCCATGCTCCCGATCGGATAGATGACCTTGGCACCCACATTGATTGCCGGATACGTGAACGACGGCCCGTTGTCGACCGCGAAGCGCATGGCGCCGACACCGGCGTTCAGGATGACCTGCACACCGCGCGTGCCACTCCCCGCCACCCGATACCCCAGCTTCGCGATGTAATGCGAAACCATGATGTCTGGACCCGATGCCCCGCCGGCAACGTCGGCACCGTTGTGCGAACCGAAATCGGCATCCGCGATCACCCAGAGGCGATCCCCGATCCTGGTGCTCAGCCCGGCCCCGAAGCTCGGCCCGGCCTTGACTGCGTCCCGGATGTCGAAGGTCGGCACGTTGATCCCGCCTCGCGCCTCGACCACGATCTGTGCCTGTACCGGAACCGCCAACACCGCAGTCGCAGTCGCCGTCACCAGAACAACTCGATCCCAAATCCCCGTCATGACGTACCCCATGCAGAAGTGAACGGGCCCGATGAGGAACCGCTGGGCCCGTGGTGCGAGGATGGTAGAGACTTGGAGACGACTTGTCAAGTTTATGTCTAGGTTTTATCTTGACAGTACATAGGCGCCACCCCACGGTAGGGCCGACTGGAATTCCCGGCCTCGACGTGCCGCCCGGCCACACCACCCCCGCACCCGGAGAACCACCCTGCCAAGCCTCCACCTCTCCACCCTCACCCGATGGCTCGACAGCGAGGCACCCGGTCCAGCCGCCCCTGGTCTTCCAGTCGGCACGAAGCGCGTCGAATGGCTCCGGGTGATCCCCTTCGCCGCAATGCATCTCGCCTGCCTCGGGGTTTTCTGGGTCGGATGGAATACGGCAGCGATCCTCACGGCGATCGCCCTGTACCTCGTGCGGATGTTCGCGATCACCGGGTTCTACCACAGATACTTCTCACACCGTTCCTTCACGATGAGCCGACCGGTGCAGTTCGGCTTCGCCATGCTCGGTGCGAGCTCGGCACAGCGCGGGCCCCTCTGGTGGGCCGCCCATCATCGCAAGCATCACCGCCATGCCGACACCGAGCACGACGTACACTCACCCAGGCAACACGGCTTCTGGTGGAGCCACATGGGATGGATCACCTCGGCCGCAAATTTCCCGACCGACATGAAGGAAGTGAGCGATCTGGCCCGTTTCCCGGAACTGCGCTGGCTCAATCGCTATGACGTCGTCGTCCCTGCCCTCCTGGCCCTTGCCCTCTTCCTCCTCGGCGGTTGGACCCTCCTTGTCTGGGGATTCTTCGTCAGCACGGTGGTGCTCTTCCACGGGACCTGCCTGATCAATTCGTTGGCGCACCAGCTGGGCTCCCGTCGGTATGACACGGACGATGACAGCCGCAATTCGCTCCTCCTCGCCCTGATCACCCTCGGCGAGGGGTGGCACAACAATCATCATCGCTACCCTGGGGCAGCACGCCAAGGATTCTTCTGGTGGGAGATCGACCTCACGTACTACGGCCTCAAGGCACTCGAGGCACTCGGCGTGATCCGGGACCTCCGCCCGGTCCCCGCTCGCGTGCTGCGGGCCACCTGATGAAGATCGCCATCGTCGGCGCGGGGGTCTCGGGCCTCGTCGCCGCGCGGGCGCTGCACGCCCACTACGAGATCACGCTGTTCGAGGCGGGGTCCCGCCTCGGTGGGCACGTGCACACCTGGGAGCTGTCGGCGGGAGATCGGACGTGGACCGTCGACTCCGGGTTCATCGTCTACAACGAACGCAATTACCCCCGCTTCAGCCGGCTGCTTCGCGAGCTCGGAGTGGCCACGCAGTCGAGCGAGATGAGCTTCTCGGTCCGGCACGACGGCGATGACCTGGAGTACAACGGCTCCTCGTTTCGACAGCTCTTCGCGCAACGACGCAACAGTCTCCGCCCGGCCTTCCTGCGCATGCTCGCCGACGTGGTGCGATTCAATCGCGCGGCCCCACACCTCCTCAGTGACGGCCACGAGGGTGAGACTCTCGCCGATGTCCTCGACCGCGGCAGCTACTCCGCCGCGTTCCGGGACTGGTACCTCCTCCCCATGGGCTCGGCGATCTGGTCGATTCCCTTCGCGGGCGTCCTCGAGATGCCAGCAGCGTTTTTCGTCGCATTCTTCCTCAATCACGGGATGCTCACGATCGATGATCGGCCCCAGTGGCGCGTGATCCAGGGTGGCTCCCGGAACTATGTCAACGCACTGATTGCCCCATTCGAGGACCGGGTACGCGCCGAGCAGCCGGTCCGAAGGATCCGGCGAGCCCCGAACCACGTGGAGGTGGATGGATCACGCTTCGATCGGGTGGTGATTGCCTGCCACAGCGACGAGGCACTGGCACTCCTCGTCGATCCGACGCCCGAGGAGCATGCCCTCCTCGCGGCCATTCCGTATCAGTCCAACTCGGCGACGATCCACACCGACACCAGCATCCTGCCTGCACGCCGCAGTGCCTGGGGGGCGTGGAACTACCGCGTCACCCCGTCGGAGACTGATGCCGCGGTCGTGACCTACAACATGAACATCCTCCAATCTCTCGATGCACCGGAGACGTTCTGCGTCACCCTCAACGGTGAGCAGGCGATCGACCCCGCGCACATCCGTGGCCGCTCCATCTACGCCCATCCGGTGTTCACCACCGCGGGGATCGCCGCGCGGCGCCAGCGCGATCGGATCAGCGGTCCGAACCGTACCCATTACGCTGGCGCGTACTGGGGCAACGGGTTTCACGAGGACGGTGTCGTGAGTGGCGAACGCGCGGCGCAGGAAGTGATGGCCGCGGCGGCAGCTTCGGGAGACCGGGCATGAAGAGCGCCATCTATCGCGGCGCTGTTCATCATGCGCGCTCCCACCCGCGGCTGCATCGCTTCCGGTACCGGATATTCATGATGTACCTCGACCTCGAGGAACTCGACACCATCTTCGCGGGTCGCTGGCTCTGGTCACTCGAGCACACCAACGTCGCGTCGTTTCGGCGCGCGGACTTTCTCGGCCCGTCCGACGTGTCCCTCGACACGGCGGTGCGTGATCGTGTCGCGCACGCGACGGGCACCCGGCCGCTCGGACCGATCCGCCTGCTGACCCACCTGCGGTACTTCGGCTATGTCCAGAACCCGGTGAGCTTCTACTACTGCTTCGATGCCACGGACACGCGCGTCGAGACGATCGTGGCCGAAGTCACCAACACCCCATGGGGTGAGCGCCACGCTTACGTGCTACCGGTCGAACATGGCCCTGACGGTCCGCTCGGCATGCAGTTGCGGAAGCGCTTCCATGTCTCGCCGTTCCTGCCGATGGACCAGGAGTACGACTGGTGGTTCTCCCCACCTGCGGAACGCCTGCAGATCACCATGCAGAATCGCGCCGGCGGTGTGACGACCTTCGTTGCCTCCCTCGATCTGAGACGCGAACCGATCACGGCAGCGTCGCTGCGCCGTGTGCTGCTGCACTTCCCCTGGATGACGCTGACCGTCGTCGCAGGCATCTACTGGCAGGCATTCCGCCTCTGGTGGAAGGGTGCGCCATTCCATTCCCATCCCTGACCACGGAACTCCTGATGGATCCCCTCTCTGCGCTCGCCCGCCGCCTGCTCCGTCACCGACTGCGCGGCCTCGCGCATGGCCAGCTCACGCTGACGGATGGCTCAGGCACGGAGCAGTTCGGTGTCCCGGGTGTGCTCGACACGACCATCACGGTCCTCGATCCACGGTTCTATCGCGCGGTCATCTTCGGCGGTGCCGTGGCGGCAGGGGAGAGCTATGCGGCAGGATGGTGGACGACGCACAACCTCACCTCGGTGGTCCGCCTCATGGTCCGGAACCGCGCGCTATTGGAGGCCTTCGAGACGGGGCCCGCCCGAGCCGTGCAACCCCTCCGCCAGGTGTGGCATGCGCTGCGCCGCAACACGCTGGCCGGAAGCCGGCGCAACATCTCCGCCCATTACGACCTGGGCAACGACTTTTTCGAGTGTGTCCTGGACGACACGTTGACGTATTCCTGTGGCATCTTCACGCGGCCCGGCGCGACGTTGCGCGACGCCGCGATCGCGAAATACGATCGGATCGCCCAGCTCCTCGAGCTCAGCCCCGACGATCACCTCCTCGAGATCGGGACGGGGTGGGGCGGCTTCGCGATACACGCCGCAACCCACTACGGCTGCCGCGTGACCACCACCACGATCTCCGAACAGCAATTCGCGCATGCCGCCGAGCGGATCAGCACGGCGGGGTTGTCGGAACGGATCACGCTGCTCAAGAAGGATTATCGCGCGCTCACGGGGCAGTACACCAGGCTCGCCTCCATCGAGATGATCGAGGCCGTGGGGCACGAGCACTTCGAGACCTTCTTCGACCAGTGTGCCGCGCTCCTCGCGCCCGACGGGCGAGCGGTCGTTCAAGCGATCACGATCGATGACGCCCGCTACGAGGGCGCCCGGAAGGAAGTGGATTTCATCAAGCGTCACATCTTCCCGGGAAGTTGCATCCCCTCCGAGGCTGTGCTTCGACGCACATCCACCCGTGCCGGGTTTCGCATCGCCCAGGCCGATGAGATCGGGCTGCACTACGCCGAGACCTTGCGACGCTGGCATGCCAACATGGCCGCGCATCAGGAGCCATTGCGGGCGATGGGGTACGATGATCGCTTCCAGCGGCTCTGGGCCTTCTACTTCTGCTACTGCGAGGGCGGTTTCCTCGAGCGCGCCATCGGCAACCTGCAGATCACTCTCGTCCCCGCAGGGAGCCAGGCTGGTCCCGCCCGGGCTGTCCCTTCCGTCCCCGATGTCCCGGCAGCGGCATAAGCACCACTCGGTCGCTCCCTGCTCTCGCTTCCCTCTCCGGAGTCACTTCGCATGACGACAGCCGCACTCCTCAAGACCTACGGCGCCGCAATCCTCGTCTGCTTCGGTATGGACCTCGTCTGGCTTGGCGTCGTCGCCAAGGGGTTCTACCAGGGCCAGATCGGCCACCTGATGCGTCCGGATGTTCAATGGATCCCGGCCGTGCTCTTCTACCTGATCTATGTCGCCGTGCTCGTCATCATCGTGGTCGCACCCGCAGTCGAGCAAGCGTCGTTCGCCCGCGCGATCGGGTTCGGGGCGCTCTTCGGCCTGGCCGCATATGCCGCCTTCGACCTGACCAGCATGGCCCTCCTCACGGATTTCCCCCTCAAGGCCGTCGTGGTCGACATGGCGTGGGGCATCACCCTTTCCACGTCGGTGGCGGCCGCAGGGTACTGGTTCGCCATACGCTTCCCCTGAGGGATGCAGGGCACCAACACGAGAGCGGGCCGCCACGATGATCGTGGCGGCCCGCTCCATGTTGCGAAGTTGTTCGGGGATTACTTCGTGGTCGGCGGCAGCACCACCGCATCGATCACGTGGATCACCCCGTTTGACGCACCGATGTCCGCGCTGGTGACCATCGCACCGTTCACGTAGACCTTGCCATCCTTCACCCGAATGTCGAGGGTGGCACCGTTCAGCGTCGTGGGCTTCACCACCCCGGCCTTGATGACATCCGCCGCCATCACCTTGCCCGGGATCACGTGATAGGTCAGGATGCCCGCCAGCGCCGTCTTGTCCTTCAGGAGCGCCTCGACCGTGCCGGCCGGCAGCTTGGCGAACGCCGCGTCAGACGGAGCGAACACCGTGAACGGCCCCGGACCCTGCAGGGCGGTGGTGAGGTCAGCCGCCTGAAGGGCAGCCACCAGCGTCGTGAAAGAGCCGGCCTCGATCGCGACACCCACGATCGTCTTGTCCTGCTTCATGTCCGAATGTCCAGCCATCTGGGCGGCCACGGGAGAAGCGGTGAGCAGCACGGCACCCATCGAGAGGGCGGCTGTCCTGGTCGAGAGGGCGCTGAGGGTCTTGGCGATCTTGATCATTGGTCTCACCTGTCAGTTTGTTGTCCATGGTTTGTCCAGCAAGTGAATCAAGGATATGGGTCGGTCGAAGATTTGTCAAGCTGTTGTCCATGTAGGTATCTTGACGACACCTAGACAGAGTGTATCTTCATGGCATGTCCATATCAGAGAAGACCCCCGAAACCGGCCCTGAGATTGGGCACCCTATCGCCGTCGTTGCCGAGCGCACCGGGCTGTCGCGTGATGTCTTGCGAGCGTGGGAGCGACGATACGGCGCGGTCGACCCTTCCCGGACGGCAGGTGGCCAGCGCCTCTACTCAGACAGTGATATCGAGCGGTTCAAGCTCCTGGCTGCTGCGACGAGTCGCGGGCGGTCAATCAGTCGGGTGGCGGGGTATTCGACGGCGAAGCTGGTGCAGGTCATCGCCGAGGACGACGCTGCGTCGCCGGCACCGGCAGCAGTCGAGGGTTCGTCACGAGTTCAGGAGGCAGTGGAGGGGGCACTCCAGGCCATCCGGATCCTCGATGGCGAGCGACTCGAAGGTGTGTTGCGGCGGGCGCTCGCGGGGCTTGGCGTCGCGACCGTGCTGGAAGAGGTCATCCCTCAGCTGATGCACGAGGTCGGGCAGCGTTGGTCGGCGGGAACGATGACCATCGCCCAGGAGCATCTGGCCTCTGCCATATCCATCAGCACGGTGTTGGACGCGATCCGGACCTTGCGGCCGGAGTCAACGGCGCCGCGGCTCCTCGCCGCCACTCCGGCCGGCGAGGCCCACAGTGTCGGCGCTGCCCTGGCGGCAGGCATCGCGGCGCTCGACGGCTGGTCGGTGACCTATCTGGGACCCAACCTCCCGGCCAAGGAATGGGCCGATGCGGCGCGGAGCATCGGGGCACAGGTGGTCGCGGTGAGTGTCGTTGCGCCACAAGAGCCCGCACGCGTCGTCGAGGAACTGCAGTTGCTGCGGGCCGCGCTCCCTCCATCCGTGACCGTCGCCGTCGGTGGCAGTGGGACGGAGCGCATGGTCGAGGCCTTTGCGATCGCCGGAGTGATCCGGTGTGATTCGCTCTCCGACCTTCGCACCCTCCTCGCCCGTGTTGCGGCCCGATGAGCTACACCCTGACTCGGGTGACCCATCTCCCAGGTCAACTTCCGGATGTCTTCGCCTTCTTCAAGGACCCCAACAATCTCGCGAAGCTCACCCCGCCGTGGTTGGGCTTCACGATCCTTGACACGACCGACGCCGAAGTGCGGCAGGGCACCGAGATCCGCTACAAGATCAGCCTCCTCGGCATTCCGTTGACCTGGCACTCGCGGATCACCGCGTACGAGGAGAATTCGCACTTCGCGGATGAGCAGCTCTCGGGG
The DNA here is from genome assembly GCA_035703525.1 of Gemmatimonadales bacterium. GTDB lineage: Bacteria > Gemmatimonadota > Gemmatimonadetes > Gemmatimonadales > GWC2-71-9 > Palsa-1233. Next base: position 217,769 of record DASSYA010000026.1, read on the forward strand.
CCCTACACCGCGTGGTTCCACTCGCATGCGTTCCAGCAGCTGCCCGATGGTGTCCAGATGACGGACACGGTCGCGTATCGTCTTCCCTTTGGACAACTCGGACGCCTGGTGCATTGGCTGGTGGTGCGGCACCAGTTGCGCGCGATCTTCGACTATAGGACGACAGCGATCGCCGAGCACCTGAGATGACCCGGTCCTGAGGCCCTGCCTACGAACCGTAGGTGATACTCACAAGCCCGGCGCGGCCACCATCTCCCCAGCCCTACCTCCACCGACAAAATGGCACTCCGGAACTCCTGACACCGCGTGCCCCGGGTACGCTCGCCACCGCCGGGCGATCCCAAACTCCGCGCGCACCCTTGACCGCCGGTGTCTTCGGGGTATCTTCGGTATTCTCGCTTCTCGCTTCTCGCTTCTCGCTTCTCGCTTCTCGCTTCTCGCTTCTCGCTTCTCGCTTCTCGCTTCTCGCTTCTCGTGAAATCCATCCTCTTCATCGATCCGCCCGCCTTCTGCACCACGCTCGCGGCCCTCGCCGATCCGTCGCTCCGTCGACGCCCGGTCGCGATCGCCCCGCTCGGTGCCGACCGTGCGCTGCTCATCGCCCTCTCGGCCGAGGCGCGGCTGGCAGGGCTCGAACGCGGCATCGCCGTGACCCTGGCTCGGCGGATCTGTCCCGACCTGATCGTGCTCGCCCCCGAACCGCGCCGCTGGGCACGCGCACACCGTGCCCTCCACGAGATCCTGGCTCAGGTAGCCCCGGTGATCGAACCGAAGACGTGGGGGCATGCCTACCTCGATGTCACCGGCACGACACGACTCTTCGGTTCGCCGATCGATATCGCTCACCGGCTCGAACGCGAGATCCGGCAACGGCTCGGCTTGCCCATCGCCGTCGGTATCGCCGTCAACAAGCTGGTGAGCGAAAGCGCCGCCACGGTGGTCAAGCGCGAGGCCGGTGCCGAGATCTGGCCGGTGGCCGCCGGCCACGAGGCGCGCTTCCTGGCCCCCGAGGCGGTGACGCTGCTTCCCGATGCAACCGACCGCGTCCGCGAACGGCTCCACGACTATCACCTCGAGCGGATTGGCGAGGTCGCCGCACTCGGTGAGCAGTCACTCCGCGTCGCGTTTGGCCGCGTCGGTCGCATCCTGCACCAACACGCCAGCGGCATCGATCATCGACCCGTGCTGACACCCGAGGTGAAGGCGGAGTGCCGCGCATCACACATCCTGGCGACCGACACCAATGACCGTGGCATCCTCGACCGACTGTTGCGCACCATGTGTGAGCGCCTCGGTCGTCGGTTGCGCGAACGCGGTTACGCCGCCGGTCGCCTGGTACTGCACGTGCGACACAGTGACGACACCGCGGTGATGCGGAGTATGCGGCTTGCCGCGTGCACACTCGACATCGAGCTCTGGCAGGCGGCCTGTCGCACGCTCGACCGAGTCCTCACCCGCCGCATCGCGGTGCGGAGCATCCAGCTGGTCGCCGACGAGCTGCACGATGGACACGGGCAACTCGAATTGTGGACCGATCCCGCTGCACGCTCGGCTCCCGAGGCGTCGGCGCTGCAACACGCGGTCGATGGCGTGCGGAACGTGCTGCGCCACGGCCCTGCGCGACGAGCCACCCGCACGCATGCGCTCACGGAGCGGTCGTATCGACCTCACTCGCGTGCGCCGCGATCTGTGCCGCGAACGCGCCTGCCAGGTCGTTCGGGATCGGGATCGTCAGGTTGTACTGCACCACCTTCCACCCCGAGTCGCCCTTGATCAGGACACCGGTCCCGCGCGTCTCCCCGTAGCTGGCATTGTGGAGGCGCTCGTCGAACCAGGCCGCCGTGCCGTCGGCGTCCACGAAGACATGTCGCTCGGTCTTCACGTAGGTCCATCCCTTCGTGGCCGAGGCATACCCCTTGAATTCCGCGAGGTTCCAACGTTCGGTGGCATCCGTGCCGAAGAACACGGCGTCAGGCGCGTAGAGCGCGAAGTAGCGATCCCACGCCCCCTCGGCGGCGGCCTGATGGAGGTCGGTGAGAACGCTGTCGACCGCGGCGCGCTCGGCGGCAAGATCGGCAGCGGGAGTCGCAGGCCCCGGCTGGGCACAGGCGGCGGCGAGCAGGAGCATGACGGCAGCGAGGTGGGCGGGACGGATCATGGAAGGGCCTGTCGGTGAGGGTGGATCGATCAACGCGAAACGCGACGCCGCTTGATGCGCCGCGCCCCAGGCTTCACAAGCGAATGCCGACGCGAAGCGGAAGCCATTGCGTCCACCAGTCGGACCCTCCGTTCGGGCCCGCAAGACGGATGGTACGCACGATGGTGCCGAGACGGAACCGTCCGGCACCGACCGAGAGCTGGACCTGGGCGCTCGGGTAGATCACGCCGAAGTCGCTGGCGACGATGGCGATCAAGCCGGCCGGACTGAGGGCGAGTTCCATCCCGCGGGCGGAGCGAACGGCCAGCGTCAGGTACCCGGTGGCCCAGGGATCGGCATCGAAGGACGGAGCAGCCCCGAGGTTGAGCCCCTCGGAAGGCCCCACGCCAACACCGGCGCCGAGGTGCCACGCACCACCGACCGATCGGAGATACTCGACCCCTCCGGCAATCGGTTCGGCAAACAGCGTCACCGCGTGCGAGGATTGGGCGCGGAGCGGTCCGACCAGGCAGATCAGCAGCAGGGGAATGAACGGCCAGGAACGCATCGGCATGAGGCTCTCCTCAGCTGGGGGGCGGGGACGATCCGGGGGAACGGTAGCCAGACACCGCCCGGTTCGTCCATCCTGAAGCCTCGCAGCACGAGCCCCCCTTGCGGCCCACCGCAGGCGAGGTAGGTTAGTAATCAATCACTAACCTTGAGGCTTCATGCGACTCGGTGGTGCGGTACTCGTGCCCTTGAACCTGACCGAGGGCAGCCCATGACATGCCCCCGCTGGTGCCGGGCCGGGGGAGTCCGGTGGTCCCTGTTGCTCTGCCTTCTGGCAGCCCCCGCCTCGGCACAAGGCACGCAGACGGACTCGACACTCACCCTGGCAGCAGCCATCCGACTGGCGTTGGCGACGCACCCAAGCGTCGGCGCGGCAACGGCGGCCCTCGATGAGGCGAGCGCGGCGCGCGGCGAAGCGGCCGCCACCCGGTGGCCATCCCTGCACCTTGCCTCATCCGTGACCCGGTTCCAGGAACCGATGCTGGTGACACCCATTCACGGCTTCGTCCCGGGACAGACACCCCCGTTCGACGAGACACTGATCCAGGCGGGCGCCACGGTCGGCTACACCCTGTTCGACGGCGGCGCACGCGGTGCGCGCATCGCACAGGCACGCGCCCGCAGCGAGGTGGCGAGCGCCACGTTGGACGCCAGCGAACAGACGCTCATCGCCACGGTCGTCGCGACCTATGTCGGCGCGTTGGCTCGGCAGGAGATCCTCGCCGCGCACGATCAGCGGCTGGCGGCGCTCGAGGCGGAGCAAACGCGAGTCGAACAGCTGCTCGCGGTCGGGCGAGCTGCGGAAGTCGATCGCCTGCGGGCCAACGCCGCGCTGGCCGAGGCCCGGGCGGCACGCGTCCGCCTGGCACAGGATCTCGACTTCACCGAACGAACCCTCGGACGGCTGGTCGCCGAGCGCGACCTGCACGCCACCGATCTCGTGCCCATCCACATGCCGGACGAACCACCCACCGATCGCGAGGAACTCGTCACTCGGGCAATGCGTGCAAGTCCGGTCGTCGAACAGGCACGACGGCAGGTGGCGGCCGCCTCTGCCGGGATCTCGATCGCGCGAGGCCTCCGGAGGCCCGAGGTCAGGCTCATCGGCAACTATATCGATCGAGGGAGCGCCGCGGGAGACTTCCGCGCTGAATGGAATGCCGGGATTCAGCTGGCCTACCCCCTCTTCACAGGTGGCACGGTCGAACGCCGGGTGGAGCGCGCCACCGCAACACGGAGCGGCGCGGAACAGGCCTTGAAGCTTGCCGAACTCGAGGTGACGGGACTCGTCGATCAGTCCCTCGGTGCGATCCGTGAAGCGCGTGCCCGCGCCGCAAGCCTGGAACAGGCAGTCGCCGGATTCACCGAGGTCGCCCGCATCGAGCAACTCCGGCTCGCCACGGAGGTCGGGACGCAGGCCGAGTACTTCCGCGCTGAAGCGGACCTGCTGACGGTCCGGGCGGAACTGGCTGGCGCCCGGTACGCGGAGATCACGGCCCGCGCCGAGCTTGCTCGGGCCGTGGGATGCCTGTCACCGTCATGGGTGGCCACGAACTTGGGGGGGGGGCAATGAACGCCAGACGGACGTTGGTCGCCGGTGTGGCGGCCGTGGTGATGGTGACCGGTTGCCGGTCGCCTGAGGACACCGCGATCATGGCCTCGGGAACGGTGGAAGCCACCGAGGCCAGACTCGGGTTTCCGGTGGGTGGACGATTGCTGGATGTGGCGGTCCGAGAGGGCCAGGCCGTGTCCGTCGGGACGGTACTCGCGACGCTCGATCGTGCCGAACTGGAAGCCCGACGTGAGCAGGCCGACGCCCAGCTGGGCGTGGCCCGAGCGGCACTCCTGGAACTCGAGCGCGGCTTCCGGGCCGAGGAAATCGCCCAGGCTCGTTCGGGCAGCAATGCAGCGACCAGCCGGCTCGTCGACGCCGAGCAGTCGTTCGCGCGGACCCGGACGCTGCGCGAGGGCGGTGCGGTCAGTCAGGAGGTGCTCGATCGCGCCCAAATGGCCCTCGATATCGCCCGTTCACAGAAGGCACAGGCCGACGATCAGCTCCGGCTCATGGAGGCCGGTCCCCGACCTGAACGGATCGAAGCGCAACGAGCCCAGGTCCGGCAAGCCGAGGCCGCCGTCCGTGCGCTCGACGTCATGCTGACCAATCTGACGCTGGTCGCCACGTTCGATGGTCTGGTCACGACTCGGCACCGTGAACCAGGCGAGATTGTCGCGCCGGGTGCTGCGGTGGTGACCGTGATGTCGCCCACCGACCGCTGGGTCCGGATCTACGTGCCCGAGAACCGGCTCGGCGGCCTGCACGTCGGCACCTCGGCCGAGATCAGCTCGGATACCGATCCGGACAAGCGGTACACCGGCACGGTGACCTACATCGCGAGCGAGGCCGAGTTCACCCCGAAGACCGTCCAGACGACCGAGGAACGCGTCAAGCTGGTGTATCAGGTGAAGGTCCGGATCACCGGCGATCCGACCCTGGAGCTGAAGCCGGGCATGCCTGCCGATGTGCGCCTCGTGTTGACCTCGTCATGACCGAGGCCGCGCCGGCATTGCGGGTCGAGGGGCTGACCCGTCGTTTCGGGGAACTGACTGCGGTCAGCGACCTGCGCTTCGAGGTCCGCCGTGGCGAACTGTTCGGGCTGCTGGGGCCTGACGGCGCAGGCAAGACCACCACGCTGCGCATGTTGGCAGGCGTGCTCCGACCCACGGCCGGAGATGCGTTCGTCAACGGTGTCAGCGTCGCCCGGGATCCGGAAGGGGTCAAGCACGAGATCGCCTACATGTCGCAGCGTTTCGGCCTCTACACCGATCTCACGGTGCTCGAGAATCTCCACTTCTATGCGGATCTCTACCGCGTCCCCAAGCGGGAGCGCCCCGCCCGCCTGGAACGGCTCTTCCAGTTCTCGAATCTGGAGCCATTTCAACACCGGCTGGCGGGCCAGCTCTCCGGCGGGATGAAGCAGAAGCTCGGCCTCTCCTGCGCGCTGATCCATCAGCCGAGCGTGCTGCTGCTCGATGAACCCACGTTCGGGGTCGACCCGATCTCGCGTCGCGATCTCTGGCTGATCGTCCACGGCATGGTGGCCGAAGGCGTGACAGTGGTGGTCAGCACAGCCTACATGGACGAGGCGGAGCGATTTGACCGACTCGCCATGCTGCATCAGGGCCGCCAGGTGGCGCTCGACCGGCCGGCGGCGCTTCAGGGGAGCCTCGACGGCGAGATCCTGGCGGTGGCCGTGGACCATGTGCGGGGCGCCCGCGATGTGGCCGCCGGACTCCCCCTCGTCAAGCGTGCGACCGTGTTCGGTCACCGACTGCACCTGACCGTCGCGAACGCAAACGCCGACGGGCCCGCGGTGAGTGCAGCGCTTGAGGCGGCGGGACACCCGGTGCGCGAGAGCAAGGCGATGACGCCTTCGATGGAGGACGTGTTCATCGACCGGATGGCACGGGCGCCACAATGAGCGCGGTCGAGGTCGCGGGACTGACCAAGCGATTCGGGCAGTTCACCGCCGTGGATCAGGTGTCCTTCGACGTGCGTGTGGGAGAGGTCTTCGGGTTCCTGGGCCCGAATGGTGCGGGCAAGACCACCACGATCAAGATGCTCACCGGCCTGATCCTGCCGACCGCTGGTCGAGGGACCGTGGCCGGGTTCGACATCATGACCGAGACGGAAGCGATCAAGTCGCGGATCGGCTACATGTCGCAGCTGTTCTCGCTCTACGGCGACCTCACGGTCGAGGAAAACATCGGTTTCTTCAGCGGCTTGAATGGAGTCCCTCGCGGCAAGCGCGACGCGCGGCGTGACTGGGTGCTGGAGATCTCGGGGCTCGGGGACCATCGCACTCGGCTGACCCGGGAACTCCCGCTTGGCTGGAAACAGCGACTCGCACTGGGCTGCGCCGTTCTGCACGAGCCATCGCTCCTGTTCCTTGACGAGCCGACCTCCGGAGTCGACCCCATCTCCCGTCGCAGCTTCTGGGATCTGATCGCGTCGCTGGCCGCGACCGGCACAACGGTGTTCGTCAGTACCCACTACATGGAAGAAGCGGAGTACTGCGACCGGCTGTCATTGATGAACCGCGGTCGATTGATCGCCCTCGACACGCCGGCCGGGCTCCGTGCCGGTTATCGCGAGCCGATCCTGGAGCTCACCGTCGACAATGCATCCCGGGCCGCGGACGCGCTGCAGGACAACCCGGTCGTGCTCGACGCCGGGATGTACGGTCGGTTGATCCACGCCGCCGTACGCGATCTCGAGGAGGCGCGTGCCACGCTACCCGGCTTCCTGTCGGAACACGGGATCGCGCTGTCGGACATGCGGGAGATCGCGCCGTCACTGGAGGATGTGTTCGTGTCGCTGGTCCGCGCGGAGGGTGGCGCACCCCCATGACCAGGCCGCGATTCGACATGGGACGGCTCCTGGCCGTGGCGCGCAAGGAGGTCATCCAGCTTCGCCGGGACACCCGGAGCCTGGTGCTGGCGTTCCTGCTCCCGGTGCTGCTGCTGATCCTGTTCGGCTATGCCATCACCTGGGACGTCACCGACGTCTCGACCGTCGTGGTCGACCATGACCAATCGACCCGGAGCCGCGAGCTGGTCGATGCGTTCCGGTCCTCACGGTACTTCACCGTCGCTCCCGAGCTGGACCGGACCGCCGAGATCGCACCGCTGCTCGATCGAGGCGGCGCACAGCTGGCGCTGGTCATCCCGCCGGGCTTCGGGGCAGACCTCGAGTCGGGTCGTCCCGCCCCGCTGCAGGCGGTGGTCGATGGCAGCGACGCAAACACGGCCGGCATCATTCTCAACTACACCCAGGGCGTCGTGCGAACGTACGACACTCGGGTGCGGTTCGCCGGCCAGACGCTGGCGCCGCCGGTCCAGGTGCGGAGCCGGGTGTGGTACAACGAGGAGCTCCGCAGCCGAAACATGATCGTGCCAGGGCTGGTGGCGGTCATCATGATGATCATCGCGGCGATGCTCACGTCGCTCACCATCGCCCGGGAATGGGAGCGTGGCACCATGGAACAACTCGCCGCGACCCCCGTGACCCGCAGCGAGGTCGTGCTGGGCAAGTTGCTGCCCTATCTCGGCATCGGGCTGGCAGACGTCGCGATCACCAGCCTGCTCGGGGTCTGGTTGTTCCAGGTGCCGTTCCGCGGCGACCCTGTGCTGCTGACGATCCTCACCACGGCCTTCATCGTGGGCGCACTGGGACTCGGCATGTTCATCTCCGCCGCCACGCGATCGCAACTGCTCGCGACGCAGGTGGCGATGGTGCTCACGTTCCTTCCCGCGTTTCTCCTCTCCGGATTCATGTATGCCATCGACATCATGCCGCGGGCGCTGCAGGCCATCACGTACCTTGTGCCGGCCCGCTATTTCCTGGTGGTGACCCGGGGGATCTTCCTCAAGGGCGTGGGCATGGACGAGCTCCGCACCCAGGGTCTGTTGATGATCGCCTTCGGCGCACTCGGCCTCTTCCTCGCCATCCGGGTGTTCCGGAAGGAGATCCGATGACGTTCGCGCTCGGAGCCAGCGCCGAACGGGTGCTGCAACTGGTGATGAAGGAGTTCCGCCAGCTGATGCGCGATCCGCGCCTGGCCCGGATCGTCCTGATTGCGCCCGTGATCCAGCTGATCATCTTCGGGTACGCCGTCTCGACAGACCTCACGTCGACGCCGACGCTGGTGGTCGATCACGATCGCTCCGTGGCGTCGCGCGATTTCGTCAACGCCTTCACCTCCTCGGGATACTTCCGGATTGTGGGCCGGTCGGATCAGCCGCGCGACCTGGTGCGGGCTCTCGATCGGGGCGAAGCCCTGGTCGGGCTCGAGATCCCGGTCGGGTTCGCGCGAGAGAGCCAAAGTGGTCAGGGGGCCGTGGTGCAGGTCCTGGTCGATGGCACCAACTCCAACAGTGCCACCGTCGCCCTCGGGTACGCCGAGCGGATCGCCTCCGCCTACGGAGCCACGCTCGTCCCGACCACGCTGCCGGGAGGCGTCGACCTGCAGGCCCGTGCCTGGTTCAACCCGGACCTCAGCAGCCGCAATTACAACGTGCCGGCCGTGGTCGGGGCGATCATCCTGCTGGTCTGTCTGCTGCTCACCTCGCTGGCCGTGGTCCGCGAGCGGGAGATCGGGACGCTGGAGCAACTCATGGTCAGCCCGATGACCGCGCGCGAGCTGATCGCCGGCAAGACGATTCCGTTCGCCATCATCGGCCTGATCGATCTCGCGGTGGTGATGGTCGTGGCGCTGGCGTGGTTCGCCGTGCCGTTCGAGGGGCACCTGGTCACCCTGCTCGCAGCCAGCCTCCTGTACCTGATGTCGTGTCTCGGCGTCGGGCTCCTGATCTCGACGATGTCATCGACGCAGCAGGAGGCCTTCATGGCGAGCTTTCTCGTCTTCATGCCGGCCATCCTGCTCTCGGGGTTCATGTTCCCGATCAGCAGCATGCCGGAAGGCTTCCAGTGGTTGACCGCACTGAACCCGGTTCGCCATTACCTGGTCATCGTGCGTGGGGTCTTCCTCAAGGGCGCAGGCTTCTCGGCGATGGCGGCGGAGTTCGGGGCCCTGCTGGCGCTGGGCACGGGACTGCTGTGGATCGCTGCCGCGCGATTCCGGAAACGGGTGACGTAGCACTCGACGATCAGCGATCGACCCGGCGGACCGGATGCTGTCGACCGGCACGGGCTGTCATGCACTCCATCGACTCGAGGTGAGGTCACCTCGGGCAGTACACGAACCATGAAGGAGACCGATGATGGGAACCTATCCAGCCTCGCTCCCGGCGGCCGAGCGTCGCGCGGCCACGGTGGCGTCGGTGGTCGAACTCGCGGCCGTCTCCAATCCCAGTGACATCACGACGACGGCGATCGCCGAGCGGATGGGCGTGACCCAGGGCGCGCTGTTCAAGCACTTCCCCACCAAGGAGGCGATCCTGCTCGCGGTGATCACGTGGGTCGCCGACAATCTCCTGGCGCGAGTGGACGATGCCATTGCGACGGCAGACTCCCCGCTTGGGGCCCTCGAGTCCCTGTTCCTGGCGCACGCCACGTTCGTCGCAGCGCATCCTGGTGCCCCGCGACTGGTCTTCGCCGAACTGCAGCGTGCGAAGCGATCGACCGCGGGACGCGCGGTGCAGGCGCTGATGCAGCGCTACAGCGATCGGGTCACCACCATCCTCGGTGACGCCCGGACCGCGGGGCAACTCGACCCTGCGCTCGACATCGAGGCTGCCGCAGTGCTCTTCGTGGGCACCATCCAGGGGCTGGTGATGCAGTCGTTGCTGAGCGGTGACATCGGGCGCATCGGGCGCGAGGCACCGCGCGTGTTCGCGATCTACCGGCGCGGCATCGCCCGCTGAGCGTGCAGGGAGTGGCCCCCCTTACCAGCTCGCGCCGATGATGCGGGGTTCCGGTTCAAGGCAGACCCCGAAGCGCTCGTGGACCGATGCCGCCACCCGACGAGCGAGGTCGAGCAGCTCGGCGCCGGTCGCATGCCCATGGTTGACCAGGACCAGGGCATGCTGCGCGGAGATGCCGGCATCGCCGTCCCGATGACCCTTCCAGCCGCACGCATCGATCAGCCAGCCTGCGGACAACTTGCGCACTGACGCTTCGACGCCCGGGTACACCGGCAAGGCCGCATGCTCGGCGCGAAGCGCATCAGCCATCGCCGCGTCGACCTGCGGATTCTTGAAGAAGCTGCCCGCGTTGCCGATCCGTGCCGGATCGGGCAGCTTGCGCGTGCGCAACCTGGTCACCGCCTCCGCGACATCGACGGCACGAGGAACGTCGGTGCCCATCGCGGCCAGTTCCGCGCGCACACCGGCGTAATCGAGTCGGAGCTCATGCCGACGCGGCAAGCGCAGTTCGATCGCCGTGACCATCCAGCGGTCCGGTTCGCGCTTGAAGCGCGAGTCCCGGTACCCGAAGGCGCAGGCGGCGTTGTCGAACCGGCGCACCTCGCCACTCGATCGATCGACGGCCTCGACCGTGTCGATGAATTCGCCGATCTCCGTGCCGTAGGCCCCGATGTTCTGGACCGGGGCGGCACCGACCAGTCCCGGGATGAGCGCGAGGTTCTCCAATCCCTCCAGGCCTCGATCCAGCGTCCAGTGCACGAGGTCATCCCAGCGCATTCCGGCCCCGGCGCGCACCAGCGCGTGCGCACCGTCCTGCTCGAGCATCGAGATCTCGCGCAGGTCAAGCTGGACCACCGGGCCGACCGGATCGCCGGCAAACAACACGTTGCTGCCTTCACCGAGCACGAGGAGCGGTGCGTCCCTGACCTCGTCGAGCTGGAGCACCTCCGCGAGCACCGCCGGATCGGACACCCTCGCGAGCAACGTCGCGGTCGCGGCTACTCGGAGCGTGTTGCATCCGGCCAGCGGAGCCTGTCGCTCCATCCGGAGCGCAGGCCTCCCGGACGAGTCGCCGGGCATCCGCACATCGACGAACTCGTTCCGCCCCATGCGTGTCGCGCTCCAGGTGTCGTGTGGTGTGCCGGTGTCCCCGAGGCGGGGCATGCCAAGGATATACCCACGACGCGACGCCCGCGCGCCGATCCGCTCTCGACCAGCTATGCTTGGGAGGGCCGTGCGAGCACCCCTGCGCAGCGGCCGGGAGCGAGACACCCATGCAAACCCCGTTGCCGTGCCCGACCTGACCGATATCCGTGCTGCCCGCTCGCGCATCGCCGATGGCATCGTCCGGACGCCCACGATCCCGGCCCTCGCCCTGCGCACCGAGTCACCCTGTGCGCTGCATCTCAAGCTCGAGAACCTCCAGCGCACCGGCTCATTCAAGGATCGTGGTGCCCTGAATTGCCTCCTGGATCTCTCGGAAGCCGAGCGTCGCCGCGGCATCGTGACCGCCAGCGCCGGCAACCATGCCCAGGCCGTGGCCTATCACGGGGCCCGCCTCGCCATCCCGGTCGAGGTGATCATGCCCGAGCACACGCCGTTGATCAAGGTCAGCAACACCAGGCGCTTTGGTGCCGGAGTCCGGTTTCACGGACAGACGCTCACCGATGCCATGGTGGAGGCGCGCCGGATCGAGGCCGAGTCCGGGTGCACGCTAGTGCACGCCTTCGATGACGATCGGGTGATCGCCGGCCAGGGCACCATCGGCCTCGAACTGCTGGAGGAGGTGCCGGGATTGACCGCCGTGGTGGTGCCGATTGGTGGGGGGGGGCTGATCAGCGGGATCGCCATTGCCATCAAGGAGCAGCGCCCCGATGTCCGGATCTTCGGCGTCGAGGCGGCCGCCGCGGCATCGGCACGGGCGTCGCGCGACGCGGGGCATGTCATCACGATCGAGACATCGGACACCATTGCCGACGGCATCGCCGTCAAGTGCGTCGGCGAGCGGACCTTTCCGCTGATCGAACGCTACGTCGAGGACATCGTCGCGGTCGATGAACTCCAGATTGCCGGCGCCGTGCACTGGCTGCTCGAGCGGGGGAAGGTCGTCGCGGAGGGCGCAGGGGCCGTGGCACTCGCCGCGATCGTGGCGGGGTTGCTGCCCCTGGGAGCGAACGACGTCACGGCCATGGTGCTCTCGGGCGGCAACATCGACTTCAACCTGATCGAGCGGATCATCGATCGCGGCCTCGTTGCCGATGGCCGTCTGGCACGACTCGCCGTGACCGTGCCGGATCGCCCTGGCCAACTCGCCCAGGTCACGCGCCTCATGGCGGAGGCTGGCGCGAACGTGCTGGAGGTCTCACACCGACGTGCCTTCGCCGACATCTCCGTGCGCGACGTGGAAATCGTCATCCACGTCGAGACGCGCGGCCGTGACCACGTCGAGGCCCTGCTCGGCCTGCTCGACGCGCACGGGATCCGTGCCTGGGAAGATCACGGATGACTGGTCGGCCGCTGCCCCGGATCGTGCCTCAGGTGCGACGCAACGCCCGTGATTCACGCCGGACCCGCTTCCGGGCCCCGCCGCACACCAGGTCGCACAGCTCGAAGACATCGGGGTCATCGACGCGATAGAAGACCCGGGTCCCTTCCTTCCGGCGGGCGACGAAGCCGAGCCGGTGGAGCAGCGTGAGGTGCTTGGAGACGTTCGCCTGCGTCGCCCCGGTGGCCTCCACCAGATCGGTGACCGTGCGTTCCCGATGCCGCAGCGCGTCGAGGATCCGGATGCGCATCGGCTCGCCGAGCGCCCGGAAGCGCTCGGCCACGATATCCATGAGTTCAGGGGTCAGCTTCGCCATTGCGCTCCTCCGGGGGACGGGAGAAGTCTAGCAGCATGACGTTCCGTTGACAACATGACTATGCGGTCATATAGTTGTGCCTATGCTGACCACTCGTTCCTTGCCCCGGTGCTGCCTCCTCGCCCTGGTCCTGGCCGCTCCGGTCGGGGCGCAGGCCCCGCTGTCCCTGCATGAGACGCTCGGCCGGGTCGATGCCAATGGCTACGCCAACCGGATCGCCAGCGCCGCTGCCGATGCCGCCACGGCACGGATCGGGACCACCGGACGCGATATCCTCCCCACCGTTCGCGTCGAGGCGGGATGGCTGCGTTCCACCGACCCGCTGGCCACCTTCGGGTTCCTGATGCGGCAGCGACTGGTCACCCCACAGGCGTTCGACCCCGCCGCCCTCAACGGCCCCCGTGCGCGCAGTGATCTGAGCAGCGGTCTCGTCCTCGAGGCGCCACTGCTCAACATCGATGCGTGGGCCGGACGGTCGGCCGCGACCCATGCCGCTGGTGCCGCCACCGCCCACGCCGCATGGGTAGCGAGTGGCATGCGACTCGATGTGATCAAGGCGTACTTCGGCGCGATCCTCGCCGAGGAGCAGGTCGCCACCCTCGAGGCCGGGAACGCAGCAGCCCGCTCCCACGTGCGGCAAGCGGAGGCGGCGGCAGCAAATGGCCTCGTGACCCGGTCGGATGTCCTGCTCGTCGAGGTGATGCAGGGGGAAGTGGAAACCCGTCTGGCCCAGGCAGCAGGACAGCGCACCCTCGCGCGGCTCCAGCTCGCCCTCCTGCTCGGCGCACCGGGTGACACCCTGTTCACCTTGCCGCGATCGGTCCCTGGGACGCCGCCGACGCCCGATCGCTCGACGATCGAGTCCCGTGCCGACGTCCGGATGGCCGAGGCCTCGCTGGCGGCAGCAGGGGCGATGAAGCGTGCAGCCGATGCGGCATTCCTGCCGCGAGTGAATGCGTTCGCACGCTACGACTGGCACGACCCCCATGCGCCCTTTGGTGGCAAGGCGATGTGGACCGTGGGCGTGATGGCGAGCTGGTCCCCGTTCAGCGGCGGTGCCGAACGCGCCCAGCGTCGGGGCGCCCTGGCCGATGCCGTCGGGGCGACGGCGGGACGCGAAGCTGCCGAGGCTGCCGCCGCCCTCGAGGTGCAGAGCGCCACGATCGGCGTGTCGGTGGCCGTCCGGGCGCTCACCATCGCTTCGCAGGCCGTGGCCCAGGCCACCGAGGCACATCGGATTGTCGGACGCAAGTACGCTGGTGGCCTCGCTGCGGTGTCGGAACTCCTCGACGCGCAGGCCACCGAGCTCGCCACCCGCCTGGGCGAGGCAACGGCACGCTACGACCTGCTCACCGCGCGTGCCACACTGGCACGGGCACAGGGCGATGACCTGACCACCTTCGCGGCAGCACTCGATGCGGCCGCCGGATATCGGGAGTGATGATGCATCTCGGATCGCGTTGCCTGCTGGCCCTCTCCCTCGTGGTTGCCGGGTGCAGCACGGATCATCCCGAGGCGAACCCCGGGGACTCGCCAGTGACCGGTCCTGCGGTCGCGGTGATCGATACGGTCCGGACCGCCTACTTCGAGGCGAGTGGTACGGCGGAGCCATTCGCGACGGCGACACTCAGCACCCGACTGATGGCCACCGTGCTCGCCGTCACGCCGGTCGAGGGGGCATCGGTGCGCCGCGGTGACATCCTGGTTCGTCTCGACGCCCGCGACCTCACGGCCAGGCAGCAGCAGGTCGCGGCCAGCATCGAGGAAGCGACCGCCACGCACGACCTCGCGACGGCGACGGCCGACCGCATGCGAGCGATGTATGCCGACAGCGCGGCACCCAGGGCGCAGCTCGATGCCGCAGAGGCCGGCCTCACCCGCGCAGCTTCTGGACTCGCGGCGGCCCGGGCCGGTGCCGCGGAACTCGAGGCGACTGCCGCGTATGCGACCGTGCGCGCGCCGTTCGATGGTGTCGTGACCCGTCGCTTCGTCGATCCAGGGGCGTTCGCCGCGCCCGGGGCACCACTGCTCACGATCGAAGCCTCGGATCGCCTCCGGATCACGGGCACGATCCCCGCCACGCTGGCACGGCATCTCACGACCGGACACCAGATCGATGTCCGGCTCGCCGACTCCGTGGTGCACGCGACCATCGAGGGCGTGGTCCCAAGGGGGGGGAACCTCTATACGGTCAATGCCCTGCTTGCCAATCCGGATCGTGCCTTCCTGGCGGGCAGCCCCGCGACCCTGTTGGTGGCGACCGGGACGCGTCCGGTGCTGCTGGTTCCCGCGGCCGCGCTGGTCCGTCAGGGGGACCTGGTCGGTGTCCGGCGCCGCGTGGCCGATGGCGCGGAGCTCACATGGCTCCGGATCGGCAACACGACCGGCGACCTTGCAGAGGTGCTCTCCGGACTCATGGTCGGTGATTCGGTCCTGATGCCCACCGCCACGAACGGATCACGCTGATGGGCATCGCGGGACGGGTGGCCAAGGCATGGCTGCACAGCAAGCTGACGCCCCTCGTGGCGATCGCCGCCCTCGCGCTCGGCGCGCTTGCCATCGTGGCGACACCACGGGAAGAAGAACCGCAGATCTCGGTCCCGATGATCGATGTGACGGCGATGCTGCCGGGCGCGGGATCGATCGAGGTGGAGCAGCAACTCGTCCGCCCGATTGCGCAACGGATGCGCGAGATCCCCGGCGTCGAGCACGTCTATGGCCATGCCGGCGACGGCTTTGCCATGGTGACCGTGCGCTTCGCCGTGGGGGAGGACCTCGATCGCAGCGTCAACGCCGTGCACGTCAAGTTGCTGGCGTCGACCCCGCCCGGCATGCCGGTGCCATTGGTGACACCCCACGGGATCGATGACGTCCCGATTCTCACCCTCACGCTGCACGGCGGGGGCCTCGATGGTGACGCCCTGCGTCGCATCGCTCGGCAGGTCGAGGACGAGGTGCGGACGGTGCCCGATGTGGCTCGCACCTTCCTGACCGGCGGTGAGCCGCCGACACTGCGGATCGAGATCGATCCCGCCCGCCTCGCGTCGAGTGGCGTGACGCCCGGCGAAGTCGCCGAGGCGCTCCGAGGCGCCAGCGCTCGATTGCAGGCGGGAGAGTTCGCCACGGCCGATCAGGTCTGGTTGGTGAGCATCGGCGCCCCGATCACATCGGCAGAAGATGCCCGCCGCGTGGTGGTGGCCAATCGCCCGGGCGGCCCGGTCTACCTCGACGGGATCGCGACTGTGGTCGAGGGGCCGGCCGAGCGCGAATCGTATGTCGAACAGGTCGGGACCACCGACGCCGAAGCGGCGGTGACACTCGCCCTCGCGAAGCGGCCCGGCGCCAACGCGACGCATGTCGCCGAGCAGGTGATGGAACGGGTGGAAGCAGCGCGCGAGCGAGTGGTGCCGCGAGGCGTGACGATCGAGGTCACGCGCGACTACGGCGAGACGGCGGCCGACAAGGCGAGCGAACTCATGCTCCACCTGCTCATCGCCACCCTCTCGGTGACGGCGTTGATCTGGCTCTTTCTCGGCTTCCGCGAGGCCCTGGTGGTGCTCGTCGCCGTGCCGGTCACGCTCGCCCTCACGCTCTTCACCTACTACATCCTGGGCTACACGCTCAACCGGATCACGCTCTTTGCGCTGATCTTCTCGATCGGCATCCTGGTCGACGATGCGATTGTCGTGGTCGAGAACATCTATCGGCATCTGGCACTGGGCGGCAGTTCACCGGAGCAGGCGGCGATCGAGGGGGTCGACGAAGTCGGCAACCCGACCATCCTCGCGACCTTCACGGTGATCGCGGCGATCCTCCCGATGGCGTTCGTGTCGGGCATGATGGGCCCGTACATGCGACCGATCCCGATCGGTGCATCCGCCGCGATGCTCGCGTCGCTGGCGGTGGCCTTCATCGTGACGCCCTACCTCGCGCTGCGGTTGCTGCGCGGACACGTCACGATCCGGAGCGCAGGGGCAGCCGACGACCGTGGCGCGACGACCAGGGCCGGCTGGTACGCCCGCCTGATGGGGGCCCTGCTGGCCAGCCGGGCGCACCGGACGATGGTGTATGCCGGGACCGTGGTGCTGCTGCTCGGCTCGGTCGGGTTGCTCGGGTTGCGGCTGGTGCAGGTGAAGATGCTGCCTTTCGACAACAAGAACGAGTTCCAGGTGGTGCTCGACCTGCCCGAGGGCACCTCGCTCGAGACGACCAATGCGGCGGCGAAGGAAGTCGCGGTGGCGCTCCGCCGGATCCCGGAGGTGGTGAGCACCCAGGTGTACGCAGGGACCTCCGCCCCGTTCAACTTCAACGGACTGGTGCGCCACTACTTCCTGCGGCGCGGCGCCAACGTGGCCGATGTGCAGGTGAACCTGCTGCCCAAGGGCAAGCGCGACCGACAGAGTCACGCGATTGCCGTGTCGGTGCGTCCGATGGTCGACTCCATTGCCCGGCGCTTCGGGGCACGTGCCAAGATCGCCGAAATTCCGCCCGGCCCGCCCGTGTTGAGCACGCTCGTGGCGGAGGTGTACGGCCCGGATGACAGCACCCGGCGGGTCGCGGCGGAGCGAGTCCGCGCGGTGATGGAATCGACGCCGGGTGTGGTGGATGTCGACTGGAGCGTGGAGGCGCCGCAGGCGCGCATCGCGCTGCGTATCGATCGTGCGCGCGCAGGTGGTGCCGGTGTGAGCGTCGAGCAGATCACGCAGGTGCTCGCGATGGGACTCGCGGGGGCACCGGTCGGACAGCTCACCCGTCCGCTCGCCAGTGAACCGGTGGCGATCGTGGCACGACTGCCGCTCGCAGAGCGCTCCTCACTCGGTGCCCTGCTCGCGCTCCCGGTCGCGACCCCGAGCGGGCCGGCCCCGCTCGGGCAGTTCGTCCAGGTCGACACCACCCGTCGCGAATCGAGCCGCGACTCCAGGAACCTCCGGCCCGTCATCCATGTCACGGCCGATGTCGCCGGCACCATCGAATCGCCGGTGTATGCGATCCTCGCCATGAACCGTGTCCTCGACACGATGCGCGTGGACGGTGCCGAGATCGCACGGTACAACGCCGTCCAGCCCGAACGGCTCGACGAGATCGCCCTGAAGTGGGATGGCGAGTGGCAAGTGACGATCGAGGTCTTCCGCGACCTCGGTCTCGCCTTCGCGGTGGTCCTGCTGCTCATCTACCTCCTGGTGGTCGGCTGGTTCCAGTCGTACACCATTCCGCTGGTCATCATGGCGCCGATCCCGCTCACGCTCATCGGCATCCTCCCTGGCCATGCCCTCACCGGGGCCTTCTTCACCGCGACATCGATGATCGGGATGATCGCACTCGCCGGGATCATCGTGCGCAACTCGATCCTCCTCGTCGATTTCATCCAGCTCGCCGAGTCCCGGGGAAGCCCGCTGGCGGAGGCGGTCGTCGAGGCCGGGACGGTCCGCTTCCGACCGATCGCCCTCACCGCGGCCGCCGTCGTGGTCGGTGGGCTGGTGATGGTGCTCGACCCGATTTTCCAGGGACTGGCCGTGGCACTGATGAGCGGGGCGATCCTTGCGACCGGGCTCACCATGGTCCTGGTCCCGCTCCTCTACTGGGAGCTCACTCGACGCCGCGCTGAGGATCCATCATGAAACTCGTGCTCTTTCTTCACGCCGGCCTCTCCGAGGACCGACTGCACCAGATCGCCGAGCAGCTGGCGTTGCCGGCGCACACCGATCTTGGCGTGATCCATGGCAGCGGCAGCTCGGGTCGACACGAAGGATCACGCGCCTTTCCCGGAAGCGGGCGTGCCATGTTCGCGGTGGTCGAGGAGGCCCATGCCGAGCGGCTGCTCCCGGATGTGCGGCGCATTCGCGATGCGTTACCGCCGGGCGAACGATTGCGCGTCCTGATCCTTCCGGTGGAGCAGATGCTCTGAGTCATCCCGGCTCACCTTGTTGTCCATGGAGGAATGATGTGTCCTGAATCAGTCATTCGGCGTTTCGCCGGCACGTTCGTGCTCACCTCGCTCGCGCTCGGATGGTGGGTGCATCCCGCCTGGTTCCTGCTCGCGGCATTCGTCGGTGTGAACCTGCTGCAATCCACGTTCACCCACTGGTGCCTGCTCGAGAAGATCCTTGGCGGGGCCGGACTGTTCGGCTGCCGCAAGTCAGGGTAGACGACGCCACCAGCCGTACTGGAACTGCTGCCGCCCACCAGCGGGGGTCACGTGGTTCTCGCGCGCATCGGCCTGCAGCGTGAATGCCGGCCCGAGCAGGCTGCTCAGCGCCTCGATGCTGTAGCGCTGGACAGGCAACCCGCTGCACTTCTCCGGTCCGTCCGGCCCGAAGGTGGCCAGGATCACGTCACCTCCCGGCCTGAGCGCTGCCCGGAGCACATCGAGATATCGGGCACGCGCCGATGCGTCGACCAGGAAATGCAGGACCGCACGGTCATGCCACAAGGCATATTGTCGGGTGGGCCGGAAGGCGGTCACATCGGTGACGATCCACTCCACCGATGCCGCTGCGGCACCGAGACGTGCCTGGCTCCGGGCAAGAGCGGCCGAGGCGAGGTCGAGCACCGTGATGTCGGTGTGACCCGCGGCCAGCCAATGGTCAACCAGGGTCGAGGCGCCGGCACCGACATCAAGCAGTGGGGCATCAAGCGCGAGTCCGGTGGCCGCCGTCAGCTCGAGCGACTGCACCGGCACCGGCTGGTACCATGAGACCTCCGTGGGCGCACGGTTGGTGTGCACCGTCTCCCAGTGGGCAGCACGATCATCAGGCATCGACATCTCTCAAGAATAGCGGATCGGGAGGCGCAGGATCATGGCATCATTGGAGCAGCGCCCGCCGGCAGGCGCCGACCCGCTGGTGCTCACCATCGGGCACTCGACCCGACCGATCGAGGCCTTCCTGGCACTGCTGCGTTCCAACGGTGTGGAGCGCCTGATCGATGTGCGCACCGTGCCACGCTCACGGCGAAACCCGCAATACGATCAGGCGAACCTGCCAACCTCGCTCGAATCGGTCGGGATCGGGTACGAGCATGCACCGGACCTCGGTGGCTTTCGTCGAACGTCAGCGGGATCCCCCAACACCGGATGGCGGAATCTCTCCTTCCGCGGCTATGCCGACTACATGCAGACGCCCGAGTTCGCGCACGCGCTGGCTCGGCTCATCGAGGAGGCCCGTCACCAGCGCGTGGCCCTGATGTGTGCCGAGGCCGTCCCATGGCGTTGCCATCGCTCGCTGATCGCCGATGCGCTCGTCGTGCATGACATCCCGGTCGAGGAGATCATCAGCGGGCCGCGACGCCAGGTGCACCGGCTCACCCGGTTCGCGCAGGTCGCGGGCACCCGGATCACCTATCCGCCCGAGAACATCGCAACCTGATCATGAATCCGGTGGCCGGCCCCCCTTGCCCCCGGCTTCGGAACACTCGATTATCGAGACTCACTTCGACCTGGAAGATCAATGACCGATACTGCTCCCGTCCTCAACGCCACCTCCCTGGGTGGCTCGATCACCTGCAAGGATCTCGACGCTTCGGTGCGCTGGTACCACGAGGTCCTCGGCTTTGCCATCGCACAGAAGTACGAGCGCGACGGGAGGGTGACCGCCGCCGTCATCACGTCGGGCAACATCGCCATTGTCCTCAATCAGGATGATGGCAAGCTCGGTTGGGATCGGATCAAGGGGCAAGGTCTCTACCTGCAGATCAACGTCGCCACGGCGGCCGAGGTCGATGCCGCCGCAGACCGGATCAAGGCGGCCGGTGGGACACTCCTGAGCGAGGCGGCCGATCGGCCATGGGGCGTGCGGATGTGTCAGTTCAACGATCCCGACGGCTTCAAGCTCGGAGTGTCGACGCCACTGAAGGGGTGAGCGTCATGGGCGCCTGACCTGGTGCCGGCGCAGGTTGTACCAGGTCAGTCCGCCGAAGAGCAGGAGCTGGCCGCCGAGGTAGCCGAATCGCCCCCAGCCAAGGGCGAACCAGGTGAGGACCCCGAGACCGACGCTCAGACCGGCCACCACAAAGCCGGCACCGTAGTCATGCTCACCGATCCGATGGAACAGCACGGCACCGGCAACCAGCAGCAGGACCGCGATCATGCCGGGGCGAGTCCGCTCAGTCCCACGCCAATACCACCTTGCCAAAGGTGCGGTTCGACGCCAGCAGGTCGTAGGCGGCCGCCGCCTCGCGCATCGGCACGACCTGATCGACGATCGGTCGGAGCGTGCCCCGCCCGAAATGTGGCAACACCTCCTGTGTGAAACGCTCGATCAACTCGCCTCGCTCCTCTGCCCCGCGCGATCGCATCGCGGTGCCGACGATCGTGAGCCGGTTCCGAAGCACCAGGCCCAGGTCGAGTTCGTCGGCCACACGACCCGCGAGCAGCCCGAGCACGACCAACCGTCCGCGATATGCGAGCAACCCGAGACTGGCGGTGAAGAGATCGCCACCGAGTGTGTCGATGATCACGGCCACCGGCTCCCCGACCTGCTCGGCCCAATCCGCATCGGTGGTCAGCACCCCGAGCGTCATGCCGAGCTCGCGGCAGCGGTCGAGCTTGTCGGGCGTCCGCGAGGTCCCGATGAGCGTGAGGCTGAGGAGCGGGGCAAGTTGTGATGCCGCCGTCCCGACGCCGCTGCCAACGGCGTGAATCAGCACCCGGTCCCCACCGCGTGCCCTGCCCTGCCGCACCAGCGCATCCCATGCCGTCAGGAACGCCTCCGGGATCGCCGCGGCATCGCCGAACGACATCCCGGCCGGCATCGACATCGCCTCGCGCTGGTGCACCACAATCAACTCGGCCATGGCACCACCGCCGACCAGCCCCATCACCCGCTCGCCAAGCCCGAAGTAGGTGGCGCCCGGACCCAGCCCCACCACCTCACCGGCGTACTCGAGTCCGGGAATGTCGGCCGGCCAGCCCGCCGGTGCCGGATACTTGCCGGCGCGCTGGCTGAGGTCGGCACGGTTGAGGCCGGCGGCATGGACGCGGACCAGCAGCTGGCCCTCGCCGGGGACCGGGTCGGGCTGCTCGGTGATGCCGAGTGTGGGCAAGATGAGGGTGCGCATAGGCGGAAGGTACTGCCAAAAGGCGGAAGAATGGTCTTCGGTGTATATTCGGTATGAAGTGAGAAGTGAGAAGCGAGAAGCGAGAAGTGAGAAGTGAGAAGTGAGAAGCGAGGAGCGAGAAGCGAGAAGCGAACAGCGAACAGCGAACAGCGAGCATCCATGTCCACCTACTGCACCATCTCCCAGGGCCACCCGATCCACGGCCCCTACCACGACACCGAGCATGGCGTCCCGATCCGGGGTGACGCCGAGCTGTTCGAGCGCCTGATCATGGAGATCAACCAGGCAGGCCTGTCGTGGCTCACGATCCTGAAGAAGCGCGAGCACTTCCAGCGCGCCTACGACGGCTTCGATCCGCACGTGGTCGCCCGGTACGGCGAGGCCGACCGTGCCCGCCTGATGGCCGATGCCGGGATCATTCGCAATCGCCTCAAGATCGAGGCGGCGATCCACAATGCGGGGCGCATCGTCGAACTCATCGTCACGCACGGGTCATTTGCCAACTGGCTCGACGCCCAGGGTGATCTCGACAAGGCGGCGTGGGTCAAGGTGATGAAGCGGGAATTCAAGTTCATGGGCGGCGAGATCGTCGGTGAATTCCTGATGGGCATCGATCGGCTGCCGGGCGCGCACGCGGAGTGGTGCCCACGGAGACGTGAGACGTGAGACGCGAGCGATAGACCAACCTCCTCGCTTCTCGTTTCTCGTTTCTCGTTTCTCGCTTCTCGTTTCTCGCTTCTCGCTTCTCGCGGTTCCATGTTCACCCACCTCCACGTCCACACCTGGTTCTCCTTCGGCCTCGGCGCCTCTTCGCCCGAGGCGCTCGCCTCGGCTGCCGCCCAGCGCGGCTATCGCGCGCTCGCGATGACCGACACCAACGGCGTCTACGGCGCCATCGAGTTTCAGCGCGCCTGTGAACGGGTCGGCATCCGCCCGATTCTGGGCGCCCATCTCGTCACCAGGCACCACCAGGCGATTGCGCTCGCCGAGGACGCGCACGGCTGGGCCGCGCTCTGCCGTGCGATCACCGCCATCCACTGGGACCCCGATCTCGCGCTCTCGGCGCAACTCGCCGTCGACCGACAAGGGCTCACGGTCCTCACCAGCGATACCGATCTGCTGTCGCGGCTGGTCAAGCTCTCCGGTCCCGCCGGCCTCTGTGCCGAACTGATCGCCGGCCCTGAGCGTCATGCGGTCCTGCATACCGCGAGGCAGCTCGGCGTTCCGGCGGTGGTCACCGGCGGTGTGATGATGGCCCACGCCGAGGATTGGCAGCGGCACCGGATGCTGGGCGCCATCCATCGGAGCGGGACGCTGTCCCCGCGCGGAGCATCCGCCCGTACGGGCACAACATGTTGTGCCCGTACAAACGCTGCTGCCCGCGACGCCCCCCGCGACCGCTGGCTCCGCCCGGCCCGCGACATCGAGCGCCACTTCCCTGATGTCCCCGACGCCTTCGCCGCCGCCGGTGTCATTGCCGAGCGATGTCAGTACCGGATCCCGATGGGGCGCACCATCGCACCGCGCGCATCGGATACCGACGACGCGCAGCAGCGCTTGCGTGCGCTCGCCTACGAGGGCGCAATGCGCCGCTACGGGGCCCTCGCCCCGATCACGCGTGATCGGATCGAGCACGAACTCGACATCATCGGGATGAAGGGATTCGCCGACTACTTCCTGGTCGTGCGCGACATCGTGCAACATGGGCCGACCCACTGTGGCCGCGGGTCGGTCGCCAACTCGATCGTCTCGTATTGCCTGGGGATCACGCATGTCGAGCCGCTTGCCTCGGGGCTGCTCTTCGAGCGATTCCTCAATCCGGCTCGCAAGGATCCGCCTGACATCGACCTCGATTTTCCGTGGGACGAGCGTGATCGGATCCTCGCCTGGGTCTTCCGGAAGTATCCCCGTCCGCGGGCGGCGATGGTGAGCAATCACAACACCTTCCGACTGCGCGGCGCGCTCCGTGAGGTCGCCAAGGTGCACGGTCGGCCGACCGCGGAGATCCGGGAGGTCACGCGTCGCGTGCCACACTTCGGCGCCGATGGTGATGCGCGTGAGCTCATGGCCTCGCACCCGAACTTCCGGGACCTGAAGCTTCCACAGGCGTGGCAGGACTTTGCCGTGCAGGCGCAGGCGTTGGTCGGCACCCCGCGGCATCTCTCGTTGCACCCGGGCGGCGTGGTCATCGTGCCGACCTCGCTCACCGATATCGTCCCGATCGAACCCGCCGCCAAGCAGCTCGATGGGACACCCGACCTCACGGTCCCGGCGATCCAGTTCGAGAAGGACGGCGCCGAGGATGCCGGGCTCGTCAAGATCGACCTGCTCGGCAATCGCTCGCTGGCGGTCATCCGCGATGCGATCGCGATGGTGCACGAGAGTTCCGGCATCCAGCTCGACTACACCAGCCAGGAGGCCGGCGCCGACGAGCCCACCCGCGAGGTGTTCCGAAGTGGCAACTCGCTGGGCGTCTTCTACACCGAGTCGCCGGCGAGTCGGATGCTCAACCTCAAGTCGCGGGCCGATACCTTCGAGGCACTGGTGCTCAACACCTCGATCATCCGGCCCGCATCGAACCGCTGGATCACCATCTATCTCGAGCGGTTGTACGGTGCGCCCTACGAGCCGCTCCATCCGTCCCTGCGGGACACACTCGCGGAGACCTTCGGCGTGATGGTCTTCCAGGAGGATGTCGTCAACGTGGCACATGCCTTCGCCGGGCTCGATTGGGCCAGCGCCGACGGCCTCCGGAAGGCACTCAGCAAGAAGAAGCCCGAGGCGCACCTGGGCGCCTCGTTCGACGCGTTCGTCAAGGGAGCACACGCGCTCGGGCGCGATGACGCCAGTATCGCGAAGGTGTGGGAGATGATCCTCTCGTTCGCCGGGTACTCGTTCTGCAAGGGGCACTCGTGCTCGTACATCCATGTGGCGCAGCAGAGTGCCTACCTGCGCGCCAATCATCCGGCCGAGTTCATTGCGGCGGTTCTCTCGAACGGGGGAGGATTCTACCGGTCATTCGCGTATGTCGCGGAAGCCCGACGGATGGGGGTCACCATCCTGCCGCCGGATGTCAATGCGAGCGTGTGGCGGTGTCTCGGACGTGATCGTGCACTGCGGGTCGGCTTCCAGTTCGTCAAGGGGCTCTCGACCGATGGCGTGGAGGCACTCCTCGCAGCACGCGACGCGGGCGGCCCGTTCGGTTCGCTCGAGGAATTGCGGACTCGCACCACCCTTCGCAGCGACGACCTCCGCCTGCTCATCAAGGTCGGCGCGTGCGACAGCATCGGGGGGGGGCTCAATCGACCGCAGATGCTGTGGGAGCTGGATGTGGTCCCGCCGCTGCCCGATGCGACCGGGGTCGGAGCGTGCACAACCTCGGAGACCCCGCCGCTCGTGCTCGCGCACGAGGGCGGGGGGATCCCACCCCTCCGCCCCTACTCGCCCGACCGTCGGCGACAGGACGCCTGGACCCTGCTCGGGTTCTGCACCGACGCGCACCCGATGGCGCTGCACGCCGGGACACTGCGACGGTTCCGGCTCACACCGAGCACGGCGTTGCACGAGCATGTCGGCCGTCGGGTGCTGATGGCGGGGATGTACACCACCGGCAAGCCGGTGCACACCGCCAGGCACGAGCCGATGCAGTTCGCCACCTTCGACGATGGCGAGGGCCTCGTCGAGTGTGTCCTCTTTCCCGATGTGTATGCCGACCGAAGTCATGTCCTCTTTGATCAGGGCCCGTTCATCTTCCGGGGTATCGTCGAGGAGTCGTTCGGCGCGATCACGGTGACCGTGACACACCTCGAGCGGTTGGAGCGCATGGTGGCACGCATGGAAAGCGAGACCACGAGTCGGCGAGCCGGCGAGGCGGCACGACGCCGAGGTTGACGGGAGGATCGCCCTGCCCCGCCCCATGTGACCCATCCGCGCGTCCGGGCGTCCTTGAAGCGGACCCCCAGCACCCCGGAGCCACCATGTCACGCCAGATCGCTGTCGCCGTCGCCCTCGCCCTGACTGCCTGTCAGGCAACAAGCAGCATCACCCCGCATCCGCTGGTGATTCCGGGATCGCGCGAGTTGGCGATCGGCGAATCGGTCGACATCACAGGTGCCCCTTACCTGCTGCGCCTCGATGCAGTCGACTCCGACTCCCGCTGCCCTCCCGACGTGACCTGTGTCTGGGCCGGCGAGGTGGTCGTCCGGGCGACGCTCGCTGCCAAGTCGGGGCTCGGCCTCCCGGATCAGTTGATCACCCTGCACGGGGAGAGGCCGGTCGTGGTCTCGGGGTTGTCGGTCCGGATCACGGCGGTGTCACCCGATCAGTTGCCGAGTGGGCAGGTGATTCCGGAGCACGACTATCGGTTCACAATCGCTCTCGAGAGGGCGCCGTAAGGCAGGATGCCTACGTCTCTTCGATCGGGACCAACTCGAGCTCGCCATCGCCTCGACGGATCAGCACCACGCTCCAGACTTCACCGCTCCCGAGCGCAACCACGCGCTGCGCCTGAGTTGTCCCGGTGACCAGGTCGGTCACCCGGACCTGATAACTGCCAGCACCCCGGAGGGCGTATCCCGGGAGCCCACCGCGCAGGTCGGCGCCATAGGCGAGTGGCGAGACGATGCGTGCAGTGGAATCGACCAGCTGGCCCGCCCTGGCGAGCCATGCCTCGAGCGCGGGAGTCCCCGGGACGCTGTTGACAATGCGCACCTTCACCTCACCCGCGGCGGGCAGCGAAGCGGTGTCAGCCGCGACCACCAGGGCGGCCCCGCCGACGATCGACCCACCGATGATCGCGGTCCGTCGGCCACCGGCTCCCACGGCAAATTGTGCCGAGGCAAGAATCCGTCCCCCGGTCGCACGGGCCTCGAGGCGATGCTCGCCGGCGGGTACCACCCGACTGATCCGCTGACCGCCCGCGGGCACCGTCATCGGCACATCGTCCAGAAGCAGCGCCGCCACCGTACCTTCCGGGAGGGCGTTGAGGACGGCGAGCTGCGCGTCGCCCGGTGGCAATCCGCCGGTCGGATCCGTCACCCCACACGCAGCAACGACCGCGAGCGCGGCGATGAACAGACGGCGACGTGGGATGCGAACCGACCTGGAGTGCACGGTGAGAGCTTTCGCGGAGGATGGCGGGACGGGGTGGCTCGACTGCACCCTCCTGACCCCTGAACCGGTGATTCCGTCACAATACCGTGCCTCGGGTGACGTCGGTGACCCCACCGGGGTCTCATGGACGTGAGGCCGACCGACGCGCTGCTGATCGAGGGAGTGGCCGCGGGCGATTCGGCTGCCCTGGGGATGCTGATGGATCGGCACGCCCCGGCATTGATGCGCTACGCGACCCACTTTCTGCAGTCAGCGGACGATGCTGACGAGGTGCTGCAGGACACGTTCATCCGGGCCGAACGGGCGATCCGACGAGGGATTCGCCCGGACAATCCGTCTGGATGGCTGTTCCGGATCGCCGTCAATCGGTGCCGGTCCAGGCGACGACGATGGTGGCGACTGGTCGGTGGGGAGGCTGGGGAGGCCGTCATCGCCCGAGCCGCCACGCAGCCAGACGTCGAGGCGAAAGAGTGGCGCGACGAGATCAGGCGGGCGCTCGGGCAGCTGTCGCCCTCGGCACGGGAGGCGTTCCTGCTCAAGCATGTCGAAGGACTGACGTACGAGGAAATGGCCGAAATCGTCGGGGCAGGCGTCCCGGCGCTCAAGATGCGTGTTTCCCGGGCGTGCGAGCGCCTTCGGGACCAATTGAAGGACATTCGATGACATGACTGACCATCACGATGCGCTCGATCCGACCGAACGGCTCCACGCCGCCGTCGAAGAGCTCCGTGCCGCGGGGCCTCCGCATCCCGGGCTCCCGGCCCGGACGGCGGCCCGTGCCCGGCAGATCCAGACCCGTCGCTGGATCGGTGGGTCCAGCGGCGTGCTCGCGGTGCTGACCGTGACTGCCCTGCTCAGCCACCAAACGGCACCACGACCGGGGGAGATCACCTTCGCCGTCCGGGCGCCCGCGGATGCCGGCGTCTCCCTGGTCGGGGACTTCAACGAATGGGAGACCGACCGGGTCCGCCTCACCCCGAAAGGGAAGGACCGTTGGGAAGTCACCTTGCGCCTGCCACCCGGTCGGTATCGATTTGCCTATGTGACCGATGGCGGGGAGTGGCTCCCCGATGCCGAGGCGGCCCCGGTGCTGGATGATTTCGGCCGGCCGACCTCGGTGCTCACGGTCGCGAGTCGATGATGCGACCCTTGACCCTCACCCTCGCGCTTGGCCTCTGCATCGTGGCCGTCCCGCTCACCGCCCAGGAGGCGTCGAGTCTGGCAGGCTCACGGCTTCGGAATGCCGCCGAGATGGCCGCGGTCGACCAGCGCCTCGGCTCGAGGTTCCCCGAAAGCGTCGCGCTCCGGATCCATGGCATCGTCGACTCGGCCGTCGCGGAAGGACTCCCCTCCGAACCGCTCATGTTGCGAGCACTCGAAGGCGGAGCCAAGGGGGTCAAGGCCGATGCGATCTACGTCGCCCTCGACCGCCTCCGCATTTCGATGCGTCGCGCTGCGGATGCGCTGGGATACGGGACCAGCGGGACTGATCTCAGCACCGCCGCCGCCGCCCTGCAGACGGGGCTCGCGCCGGCCCGGCTGGTGGAACTTCGGAATCTCCGGGGGCAGGCCTCCCTGACCGTGCCGCTCGGTGCCTATCTCGACTTGACGGCGCGAGGTGCGGTTCCGGAGCGCGCCTGGGACCGCGTCACGGAGCTGGCGCGACGCGGGGCCGAGGATCGCGAGTACGAGCGTATCGATCCTGCCGATCTGGTCGCACGCCAGCCGGGAGACCGCCGCTGATGGCACGCCCCGGCTGGTGGGTGGTGTTCCTCTTCGCACCAGGCACCCTCGCGGCGCAAGTCGCGGCCCTCACCACCGGGGGTGGCATTGGCCAGTTTGACCAGTCGGCGACCGGCGCCATCGGCACCATCGCCTTCGATGCCCGAGGCCAACTCGGCCCCATCCTCCTCGACGCCGCCAGCTCGACCATCTCCTATCAGGATCTCGGGACCAGGAACCAGGCGATCGTCGACGCCCGGTGGGCGTTCGCACGCGACGGGTGGCGGGCCGGAATCGGGCCGCGATTCGAGACCGGCAACGCGATCCGGACCGGATGGAGCGAGGCATGGAGCGGCACCGGAGGCGTGCGCCGCACCCTCGGACCGTTCGAACTCGCCGTCGAACTCGGCGAGGGGATTGCCCACCCGCATGACCAGCAGATCTCGTTCGGTCGACGCGGGGTTTCCGCAGGCGTCTCCACCGGGGCACTCACCGTGCGCGGCAACCTGGATGTCACCGTGATGCGTGACAGCACGCTCCGCGACGACGTGTTCTACGATGGCAGCCCCCGAACCGACCCCGAGACGCTCTTCCGGGATCGGGTCCGCTCGATCAGCGATCTCGCCATCATGGTGACGATCACCCTGCCCTCGCTCGAGTTCAGCGGCACCGTCGGCCGACGGAGCGGCGATGACATCGCCACCCAGGCCTGGTGGCGCGTGCGTGCACTCGTGCCGCTCACGGAGGTGGCCAGCATCGAAGTCGGCGCAAATCGCAACCCCGCCGATATCGTGCTCGGGTTGCCCGGGGGACGCGAAACCACCCTCGGCCTGCGGGTGGCGCTCCCTGATCGGACCCGGCAGACCCGTGCCGTGGCCCGAGCGGTCGTCGAGCGCCAGGATGCCCGGCACGTGCGCATCATCCTCACCCTGCCTGGTGCCTCGCGCGTGCGGCTGATGGGCGAGTTCACGGGATGGCGGCCTGTCGACCTCGAGCCGCTGGGGGGGGGGAAGTACGCCGCATCATTCTTTGCAACCGGGGGGACCTATCGCCTCAATGTCGCCCTCGACGACGGCCCCTGGGTGGCGCCCCCGGGCATGCCGCGGGTGGACGACGGATTCGGTGGCCTCGTGGGCCTGCTCGAGCTCTGACCGCCACTCAACCTCCGGGGACCGGGCGACGTATCGGATGGTATCGTCCCTGACCTCATCATCCGGAGCCCCCCGTGCCACGCATCGTCGTCTCCCTGCTGTTCGCCGGCATCCTCGCCGCACCTGCCTGCCTCACCGCCCAGACGCCAGCTCCTGCCACACGCCTCGAAGTTGCCGCGACGGGCAACGAGGCCCGGTACCGTGTCCGGGAACAATTGGCGGGCGTGGATTTCCCGAATGATGCCATCGGGGTGACGCATGCGGTCACCGGCCAGATCGTCCTCGGTCCGGATGGCAGGGTCCAGGCGGCGGAGTCACGCATCACGATCGACCTGCGACCACTCAAGAGCGACAAGGATCGGCGCGATGGGTATGTCCAGCGACGGTTGCTCGAGACCGACACCTACCCGACAGCCACCCTCGCCGTGACAGCGATCCGTGGGCTCCCCTCACCGCTTCCGGCCACCGGCACCTTCAGCGCGACCATCGAGGGTCAACTCACCATCCGCGGTGTGACCCGTCCCACGACCTGGGCGGCCGAGGTGACAGCCACGCCGACCGGGTTCACCGGCACCACAAAGACGAGCTTCACCTTCGATCAGTTCGCGATGACCAAGCCGCGCGTTGCAGTGGTCCTCAGCGTCGAGGACACCATCGCGCTGGAGTACGACTTCACCCTGGTCCGGAAGTAGCGCCGCTCAGAGGTACGGCTGCAGCAGCCAGGCCGCCCCATCGCGGAGTCGCGGCAGGAGGGCCCTCCCGATGAGGTCGGTCTGGCGCTGCTCGTGGGCGCCGACCGACTTCTCGGCGATGATCCCGAGAAGGTCGCTGGCAACGCGCGTCGAGTAGCACTCGACCACGAACTCGAAATTGAGGCGCAGTGACCTGGGATCCCAGTTTGCCGAGCCGACCAGCGACCAGGCCCCATCGACCACCATCAGCTTGGTATGGTCGAACGGCGCCCGGGTCAGCACGACCCGACACCCCTTGCCGAGGACCTGAGCCAGCACGGCCTGTTGCGCCCACTGTACCAGGCGGAGGTTGCCCCGTTCCGGAACCATCACGACCACATCGACCCCACGGAGTGCCGTGACCCGGAGTGCCTCAAGCAAGACCGGCTCCGGCAGGAAATACGGCGTGACGATCACCACGTGCTCGCGCGCCACGGCGAGCGCCCCCAGCAACGTCATGAGGAGGGCGTCCTGGGTCTCGTCGGGGCCGTCGGCGATTCCCCGCGCCACGACGTCGGCCACCGGTTCCAGCACCGGGAACCAGCTCGGGCCTCCCAGCACCTCGCGAGTCGTGAACCGCCAATCCACGACAAATGCCTCGAGCAGGTGTCGCACCACTGGTCCCTCGAACCGGAAGTGCACGTCCCGCGTCATGTGCGGAGAGGGCGACGTGGTCAGGCAGAGGTCGCGAATGTTGAGCCCCCCGGTGAAGCCGACGATTCCATCGACCACGAGGAGCTTGCGGTGGTTCCGCATGTTGAAATACGGATGCGCAAATGGCACCGGCGAGGGAAGGAACTGTGCGACGGTCACCCCGCCGGCGCGAAGCAGCGGCACGATGGTCGGACGGGAGTATCGTACGCCGACGCCGTCGACCAGCACCCGCACCTCGACGCCGCGTGCCACCGCCGCCGCGAGCGCCGCCACGAACTGATCGGCCACCGCGCCTCGATCGAAGATGTAGGTCGCGAGCGCGATGGAGTGCTTGGCCGAGTCGATGGCCGCGATCATGGCGGGATAGGCGGCATCACCATCGACAAGCGGAGTCACCGCGTTCCCTGCGGTCAGCGGCTCGACACTCATCCGACCCGTCAGGTTGGCAAGCTGCCTGAGCGGCTCGGCCACCTCGATGGCGTGGGCGGCCGTCGATGATCGGGCAGCCAGCCGATCCGCCGTGTGATGCGTGCGAGTCGCCCGCATCCGGCCCGCTGCACGCCGGATCCGATTGATCCCGAGGAAGAAGTAGAGCACGGACCCGAGCACCGGCGTCAGCCAGACCAACCCGGTCCATCCGATCGCCGCGCGCACGTCACTCTTGGTCAGCACGACGTGGCTCGACACCACGGTCGCAAGCGAGACGTGGAGCGCGCCCAGCAGGAGCTGCCATGTGGTGGAGGACATCGGGCCCTTCTCGCTTTCTCGTGTGCTCGCTTTCAGATTCCAACATGCATCCATCCTGGCCATCTGCCCAGCATGTGGCGACCCTGGCCGAAGCGCTACCCGCCACGATACGGTTCGGGACCTCGAGCTGGACCTATCCCGGCTGGACCGGACTCATCTATTCCGGGCGTTACCCGGCGAGTGGGGCCAGCGCCAGGATGCTGGGGGAATATGCCAGGTGGCCGCTGTTCCGGACCGTCGGGATCGATTCGTTCTTCTATCGACCACCATCGGCCGCGACACTCCAGTCGTACCGTGAACAGCTCCCACCGACATTCCCCTGCCTCTCCAAGGTCTGGGAGCGAATCACGGCTCGCACGATCGGAGGCCCCCGTGGGACACCGGGTCGCGGTGAGCCCAATCCGGATTGGCTCAACGCCGAACTGTTCACCACCGCCGTGCTCGACCCGATGCGGGAACACTTCGCCGGGCACCTCGGCCCCCTGATCTTCGAGTTCGGCGCGATCCCCGCCCGTGAGAAGATCGGTCCGAGCGAATTCGCCTCGGCGCTCGACCGATTCTTCGCGGCACTGCCACGGGAACCGCAGTTCGCCGTCGAGATCCGGAATCCCGAGTTCTTGAGCAGCGAATACTTCGCGGTGCTCCGCCAGCACGGAGTGGCCCACCTCTTCAACGCCTGGACGCGCATGCCTCCGATCGGGGAACAGCTCCTCCTGCACGATGCTGTGACCGCGCCCTTCATGGTGAGCCGTGCCCTGTTGCGACCGGGTCGGACCTACGCGAAAGCAGTCGAGGCCTTCGCCCCGTATGATCATGTCCAGGATGAGAATCCCGCGCTCCGTGATGATCTGGCCGCCCTCGCGAAGACGGCGCTCCAGCTCCGGATCCCCGCCTACCTGATCGTCAACAACCGCGCCGAAGGCTCGGCTCCGCTCACCATCGTCGGTGTCGCCGAACGATTGGCCGGAGGCCGCTCAGTGCCCGGAGACCACCCGCCTGGCCAGTTCGGCTGAGCCCGGAATCAGCCAGTCGTCGAGCCCAGCAAGCAGCCCGCCGCGATGGAGCACCGTCACCCCCATGACGGCCGCCCAGCAGCCGATCGCCCGGCGAACAAGGCGCTCCGGATCGCCGTCTCCGAGTTGAGGCTCGATCGCCCGGACGACTTCAGCCAACCATGCCCGGGAGGCCATCGCGACTTCGCCTCCGTGATTCGCGCGGAACATCAATGCCGCGAGCCCAGGCTCCCGCGTCGCCAACTGCTCCCAGACCAATGCGACCGCATCGGCTCCTTCACCGGAGCGCTCCGCCAGTCTCGCCGCCACTTCCTCATACCCGACGGCAGCGATCGCCTCCAGCAGATCATCCCTGGAGAGGAAATGCCGGTACGGCGCGTTCTGGGAAACACCAATCCGCCGAGCCAGTTCGCGGAGGGATAGCGCCGAAGGATCCGGATCCCGAATCAATGCCAGCCTCGCCTCTCCAATCAGCCTTCGTCGGAGGTCGCCATGATGATAGTGCGTTGGCATGGCCCGAATGTGCACGCGGTCGCCGGATGTTGTCAACGTCCACATTCCATTGGCAATCATCTGACGCCCAAGTAGTCACTGACAACATTGGCTCGGCAGGCCAAGAAATGGGGGCCTCCTGGCCCCCCTTCGATCTCCACGGGCCGAATGACTACTCGGCCTGTGCCAGCTCCACGCCGACCACCTGACCCACACGGAGGATCGTCTCGCCGATCTTGTTGTTCGGGGTGGATGCCCCAGCCGTGATTCCGATGCTCCGGACCCCATCCAGCCAATCGGTGCTGACGGCCTCGGTCTTGGTACGGACTGGCTGATGCCGGAGTGATCCGGTCTCGACTTCAACGCAGGCGGCGTCCTCGAGGTGGAAGGTCCGGACGCCCTTGCTCGTCGCCAGGGCGGCGAGCGCGCAGGTGTTCGACGAGTTGTAGCCACCGATGACCAGCATCAGGTCCGGTCGCTCCTCGAGCAACTCCACCACGGCGTCCTGCCGCTCCTGGGTCGCCGAGCAGATGGTGTCGAATGACCGGAAATGGTCGGCCAGCTGCGCGTCGCCATACCGCTTCGCCAGCGACTTCCGGAACTCGGCCGCGATCGCCAGCGACTCGCCCGAGAGCATCGTCGTCTGATTCGCGACTCCGATGCGGGAAAGATCTGTCTCGAAGTCGAATCCCGGGCTGGAAGCCTTTGCGAAGCGCTCGGGAAGCGCGCTGACATCCCCCTGTCCCTCGATCACGTCACAGATCAACCGCGCCTCGGCCATGTCAAAGACCACGAGGTACTTCCCCGCCGGATGCTTGGTGGCCTGACTCGCCGTGGCCTGGGTCTCCTCGTGGTAATGCTTGCCGTGGATCACCGCGGTGAACCCGTCCCGGGCATAGCTCTCGACTCGCTTCCAGACGTTGAGGACCGAACCGCAGGTCGTGTCGACCAGGATGCAGCCGATGGCACGGAGCCGTTGGAAGTCATGCATCGTCACCCCGAACGCCGGGATGATCACCACGTCGTCGGGGGTGATCTCGCTGAAGTCGAATGGCGCGCCAGGGTCATGCCGGAGGAAGGTGATCCCCATCGCGGCGAGCTTGTCGTTGACGTGCGGGTTGTGGATGATCTCGCCGACAAGGAGCAGGCGACGATCCGGGAACTTGGTCCGAGTCTCGTAGGCGTATTCGACCGCCCGATCGACGCCGTAGCAGAAGCCGAATTCCTGGGCGAGCCGGAAGGTGAGGGGCCCGACCTCGAGGCGATTGCCATTGGCCCGGAGCTGCTCGACCACGGCGCTGCTGTAGTCGGCCAGCAGCGGCCCCTTGATCTCGGCCTTGAGCCCGAATCCGCGCCGGAAATAGGTGGTCTCCATCACGGCAAGATAGCGGCGGCCCTCCCCTTTCTCGCTTTTGCCATGTCTCGCCTTCTCGGCTTCCTACGGGCAGCCGACCGCGCTCGCGACGACCGGCAGGTTCCGAAAGTCGCCCTTCAGCACGATCGTGTCCAGGGCGGCAGGCATGCGGAGGCGGAGATCCAACGAGCCGGTCGCCCGTTCGCCGATCGAACTGAGCTCGACGACGCCACTCACCGAGGCATACCCGATGATCGCACTCGTGTCCTTGACCCACCGGAGGGCAGCGGTCGCATTCGGCCGGGGTGAGATCTCCCGATTCGCAGGCGTCACGACCTGGTGCGGACCGATACTCAGCGAGTCGGTCTCGAGCAGCGTCACCAGGAGACCGGTGTCATTGCTGATCGCCGTGAGTGTGGCCATTCGGGTCACGGGGCACCACGCGATTCGCCCGGGGAAGGAGGCGCGACCACGGGCGCTCCCCCGCCATTCGAGCGTGACGAGCCCGGTCGCGTCCGGCCCGCTCCCGACCTGACGGAGCCACCACCCGGCGGTGGCGAGCACCAGCAGGGCCGCAGTGACCACGAGAGCTCGCCTCATCGGCTCGAAGTCGCGCGAACTGGCAGGTGGCGGACGGGTCGCATGGGGCGGAAATTGCCCCGGTTTGGCGTGCGCTGAAAGGGTTTACCGAATTCCCACTCGTTCAGGGGGCGTCCTGCTCGTCCCATCGGGTCCGGCCATCGCGGTGCAGGCCGTAGGCGCGCAGCCGCCGCCAGAGCGTGGTCCGGGAGATGCCGAGGGTCTTGGCGGTCTCCGCGAGGCGCCAGTTGTGCGATTCGAGGGAGCGCACGATGGCATCCTTCTCTCGCTCGGCCAGCGTGGTGGGTCCCTCGCGCTTCGGCACGAAGATCGCTTCGCCGATATCGAGACTGCCTACCTTGAGCGGGGAGAGGCGGCCACCCAGCCCGGCGAGTTCCGGGAGCAGGTCGTCCTTCTCGCTCTCGGCGTCGAGGCCGGCATCATCGAGCGCGCCACGGCCGGCGGCGTTCAGGTAGACTACACGGCCCGCTGGATCAAACACGATCACGCCCTCGTTGAACGAATCGAGAAGCACCTTGGCCAGCGGGGAGAAGACGGATGGCATTGAGCCGGAGGTCGTGTGAAGCGTCATGGGAGGTCATACGCCTGAGTCGACGGTAGGGTTTCAGAAGGGGACGGCCGGCACCCTCTCGAGCGGGTGGCCGCTGCTGGCCGCCACCGCGTGGCTGGCGGTGGCGATCGTGCTCGGTGCCCAGGAGGGCGTCCGCGCCACATCCCAGGACGTTGCGACGATTCTCCTGCTGGTGGCCACCATGGCGGGTGTGGCCGGTGCGGTGGCATGGTCGCGTCTGCCGCCCGAAAGTGGGGCCGTGGTGCCATTCGTGGGGCTCGCTGCGACGGTGGCCGCCATGCTGGCGCTCACCACGGTCGAGACGGTCGGTGGGCACGACTCCCTGGTGGCGTTCCTGCTCCAGGCGCCGTGGCACTACGCGCTGATCCCTGTCACCCTGCATTTTGCCTTCGCGATCGGCTGGCCCCAGCGTCGGCGACTCTGGTTCGGCGTGGTCGTGGGCTGGTACCTGCTCCATCTCGCCATGTTCGCCGCCGCGGCTGGCGGACTGGCAACCAGCGAGGCACCCCTCTTCGAGACCGTGGAACTCACGTTCCGCCAACGCATCCTGGACCCGGCCGGTATCCTGGTCGCCGTGGTGGCACTCGGGCTGGCGCTGGCGTCCCACTCGATCGGGCGCCGGCAGCGTCGGGCGGTCGGTTGGGCACTCGCGGCCGTCTTGCTCGGACTCGGACCAATGGCGCTGGGCTGGGTCGTCCCGATCCTCTATGAGCCACTGGACGGTGCCATGACGACGGCTCGGCTCGCGTTGGCTGTCGCGCCGTTTCTCGGCCTCGCGGCGACACTGGCGCTACCCTACGTCGACCCCCTTCGGCGCGACCTCCGCGCGCATCAGGCGACCCATGCCCTGCTGGACGACACCGACCTGGCCGTGGGGATTCGCCGAATCGCTGCGATGCTGCAACAGGAGTTCGAGGCCGACGGGGTCGCAATCCACCTCCAGCATCCCCCGCTCACCGAGACCATCGGCAGGATGCCGGCACGCGTCGATTTCGGGGCGGTGACCGATGCCGAGATTGATGAGGAACGACGGAGCCTGACGATGCCGGTCGGGCGGATCGGCGACCCACTCGGCGAGGTGCGCTTGATCGCCGCGAATACCGGTGCGTACGGCCGGCGCGAGCAGGAGTGGCTCGCCGCGATGCTGCTACCCCTCGCACCGGTGCTGCGTTCCAGGGTGCGCGAAAGCGTTGCGCGCGACCGGCTGGAGACGATGCGTCAGGAGATGCTAGGCGCGGCAGGGGAACTTGAGCGCCTGGCTGCAGCGCTTCCGGCGCTCCGACAGGAGGACGGTGGCGGGATCCCGCCGGAAGTCGACGCCTCGCTCGTGCTGAGCCAGTTGAGTGACAGCCTGGAGGGCGTGACACGGCGCACGGAAGACCTCGAGGAACTCGCGGGAGTCGGCCGGGGGCGGATCCGGGGCGCCAATGACGAGGTCGCCCAGGCACTCGATGCGCTCCGCGGCCTCACCGCCGAGCTGCTCCACCTCAACACCTTCCGCGACGAGATCGCGACGAGCAATCTCGCCGTGAGTGGCGTGGCCTTCCGGACCAACCTGCTGGCGAACAACGCGGCCCTGGAGGCGACACGCGCCGGTGAGCTCGGCCAGACCTTTGGCGTCCTGGCCGAGGAGATTCGTCGCCTCGCAGACCTGACCGCAGCGGCATCGATCGAGATCGAGCAGCGGACACTCTCCCTGTCGACCGATGTCGCCCAATTGGCCACGTCACTTGAACGAGTCCAGACGATTCTGGTTGCGGCGATCCGTGATGCGGAAGCCGGCGAAGATGCGACGAACCGGGTCGCCGAGACGGCGGGTGCCGTCCTCGGCTGGGCGCGCTCCCTCAAGCCGGCGGTCGAGGAGGCCCATGCCGTGGCCGCACGACGCACGGCACGCGACCAGAAGCTCACCGCGCAGATCCAGGGAATGCTCGACGAGCGCGGGACGCGTCAGGGCCGAGTGGAGCAACACCGCAGCGCACTCCATCGGGTGCGGGCGATGCTCGAGCGGCAGTCGGGGAAGCGGGAGTAGGCACACATCAGGCGCGACCGTCAGGTCGCGCTTCGGAACCGCGAAGCGCGAAGCGAGAAGCGAGAAGCGAGAAACGAGAAGCGCGAAGCGAGAAGCGGGAAGCGGGAAGCGAGAAGCGCGGAACGTGCGGGTCAGTATCCCGGCACATGCGAGCGTGGGTCGGGGACGGGGACGGGCGGCGCCACGGGGTCGGTGCAGGCGGTGAGCAGACCCAGGACGACAGCGAGTGGGTGTGCTCTCATCGGTTGTACTTCGAAATCGGATCCGGCACCGCGATCGGAGGACCTGGTGCGATGGGGATATCGTTGATCGGGTACACCAGCCGGTACGAGCAGAAGATCTCCGATGAGGCCGCCTTGAAGCAGATCGACCCGTATCCCGAGAACTGCGTGATGCCGTACCCCGCGAAGTACGGCGACAGCGGAAGCTCCCGGTCGATGCTCCAGAACCTGAATGACGTTGGCGTCGGCACGATGATCTCATCGTTGTAGCCGACCATGATCTCGGGACCACGAATCCAGTCCGCACCCGGTTGAGCTGGCACGACCGAGCCATCCCTGACAAGTCGCAGATCCCAGCACCAGACATCACCATTTGCCGCCGAACCGCATGCGCGCCGGTCGCCCACGCTGAGACTGACCAGGGGTGGAGTGCCGGCAACCCGCATCGGCGGGAAAGGCCCGAGGAATGGCCCGATACCGACGCGTGACTGCTGCCAGCACCAGGGCTCCCCGGCGGGATCGAGGCCACAGCCGAACCCGTCGCCGCCATCGATCGTCGTGAACTCCGTATCATCGAGACGGGTCGCCACGCCCCTCCCGATTGCTGCTTGTGTCCAGCACCACACCTGTCTGTCGGTCGTCGCCCGACCGCAGACGACGCCATCAGTCCATGGCGAGCCGATGACGATCAGCTCGAGCAGCGTCGGTGCCCCGGCCATCGGAACCAACGAGTTCGGTGCATCCCGGCTCATGCACCAGGGCATGCCCGCCTGATCGAGCACGCAGATGATGTCATCCCCGACCTTGAGTTTCGTGATCGTGAGTCCCGCAGGCAGTGCCACCTTGACGGGGGCTCGCACATGTTCCGGGATGAAGAGGTTCGACCCCCAGCACCAGAGCTCTACACCCCGAAGGGCGCACGCGACATTGCCTGCCGCCTCGACGCGGTCTGCCGTGA
Organism: Gemmatimonadales bacterium; assembly: GCA_035703525.1. Classification (GTDB taxonomy): domain Bacteria; phylum Gemmatimonadota; class Gemmatimonadetes; order Gemmatimonadales; family GWC2-71-9; genus Palsa-1233. The sequence continues at coordinate 257,132 of DASSYA010000026.1, forward strand.
ATGCGCGCGCCTGAGTGGCGAGACGCGCCTCGCCGAAATCGGAAATCGCCGCCACCATCGAGTAGCGTCCGGAGGGACCCGCAGGATATTGGAACCAGCCGAACACACTATCCCGCGGCAACGTCCACACCGCGCTCGCCTGCCCGAGTGCGTCGGTGACCGTGTCGACCGGCACCACCGTCCCGTCGCCGCTCCACTCGACACGCCATCCGGGCACGCCGTTGCCACGCGCATCCGTGAGCCGCACCAGGATCGTGTCGAGTCGCTGGCCGGGCACCGAGATCTCCTGCACGCCCTGCACCACGGTGAGCGTGCTCGGGAGCGGCGGCGCGACGGGGTCGGTGCAGGCGGCGAGGGCGCCGACGGCCCACAGCCAGCGTGAGACGGCGTGGAAACGCGTCACGTACACTCCGGGTCGGGATGGGGGAGGTTCGGTCTGGAAGACCCGTGTCAGGTACTGGGCGTCACGTCGTGGGGTCGGTGACGGGCACGCAGCATGCGACGCCCCAAATCCTACCGCCGACGGCCGCGCCCGCCGCCACCGCGTGGTCGCTTGCCGCCCGGGCCACCCTTCCCCCCGCGATCGCCGCGACCACCGCGCCCCGGCCCCTTCAGATCGCGGTCCCGGCGACGCTCACCACGATGCCGCTCCTCGCGCGCCGGCCGATGCTCCAGGATGAGCTGCCGGAGCCGATCGGGGGTCGTCGCCTCGAGGGAGTCCCCCCCCCTCCGCACGGTGAGCAGCAGCGGTCGATCGAGCTCGGGCAGCTCATCGGCCCTGAGCCGGTGTGCCTGCCCCGCTCGGAGATGCATCCGGATCATCGGCACACCCGCATGGATGACGTACTCCAGCGCGACCATGTCGCCCTGCACCCGAATCCCCGACGGCAAGGCATCGAGATGCGCTCGCTCGGCGTCGGTGACGATCGCCGACACATCGAGCTCGACCTGGGTCCGCTGGAAGGCCTGCCAGGAATCGACATCGCCCAGCTGGGCCAGCACCAGCTCGCGGAGCGCCGGCATCGCGGCCGCCTCGAGCGTCCCGCCACTCCGCAGCCAGTACTCGTGCAACACGCGGCGCGCCTGCGTCACCCGATTGCGGGAGGGATGCTCGAGCTCCCCCCGCAGCAACGCATCCGCCAGGACCTCGCGTGCCTCGGCGAGATGCCCCGCGGGGATCGGCCCGTCGAGGTGCTCCAGCGCGGTCTCGAGCGCGAACCCGAAATACTGCAACTGGCGCGCGAGCGCCAGGCCCTGGCGTTGCCGGTGCCCGGCCAGCACCACGTGGGGCGGCCCCTGCACGGCGTAGCGATGAATCAACTCGTAGGGAATCGTGGTGCCCTCGATGCCGGCACGTGCCACCCCCATCCGGTCGGCGAACCACCGGAGTGCACCCGCCACCCCCCCCCAGCTTCCGGCCACTGAGCTCTTCGAGATCCGGGCCGACTGGCCGTCCACGGTGAGTTCATCGATCACCAGGTCGAAGGGCTGGATCCGCGCCACGAGGTCGACGAAGGCGGTGCGGCGGGCCTTGTCGGCATGTGGCAACTTCGCGGGCAACTTCTGGTCGAGCGCCCGATACACGGCGGCCATGCCCAGCGCACCATCCTCGATCGACTTCATCAGCACACCGCGACGTCCGGCCCACGCCTCGAGGGCCTCCTCGTCGAACACGTGGCGCGGCATTCCATGCACCGTCCCGAGCGTGCTGCACGCGTTCACCGCCTCGACAAGCAGGTTGTAGGCCGTCAGGTGATCGCTGCCGGAGACCAGCACGCCATGCAGATCGCGCTCGTCGCGCGTCATCCGGTGGAGCGAACCGATCCCGCTGGCGCCCGCCACGAGTGGCAGCAGGTCGTCGCCCGCATGCACCAGCAACTCGGCCCATGGTCGCTCCACCGGGAGCGCCTCGACCGCTCGTCCGTACTTGGTGAGTCGACCGTGCTCGACCAGTCCGCGTGCGGTCAAGGTCTCGAGGGCATGCACATAGGCCACCCGATCGAGCGGCACGGGCAGGTCGAGATCGCGTGCGTCGACCCCGATCCCGGCACAGGTGATCGCGACCCGCTCGGCATCGCCCGCCAGCTGGAATTCGGGCGGCCCCGGCCGGAGCGTCGGGACATCGATCTCGCGATCGGAGAGAATCACGACCTGGCCACCCGCAACGCGGCCGTGCACGCGGCCGGCCATCTGCAGCAGCTCGTTGGCCCCGAGATGCAGGCGGTGCAGCACGTTGCGACCGCGATCGACCATGTTGGCATACCGGGCATCGAGAATCACGACGGTGTCGAGGCCGGGCACGTTGAGTGCCGACTGCCCGGCGGCGGTCATCGCGAGCAACCATGGCTTCGTGACCTCGCCCTCGAGGAACGGCCGTACCACGCGAATCGGCTCGCCGCCGTGATAGAACGCTGCGGTCAGCCTCGGGAATCGTTCGGCCAGATCGGCACCGAGTCGTTCGACTTCGGCGCGAGTCGGCAGGAACACGGCGACACCGCGACGTTCGCTCACATACCGCCGCACCGTGCGATCGTCGAGGTAGAGTTCGGGAGACTTGCGCGAGACGTCGAACGTCGCCGCCCGCTGTGGATCGAAGGCACTGGTCACCAGCACCTCATCGCTCGCGAGGTAGGCCCGGTAGACCGAGGGATCGACGGTGGCGGAGAGCCAGATGAACCGGCAGCCGGCCCGCTTGCCCAGGGCCAGGCAGAGCTCGAGCTCCGCGGAGGTCTGATGGATCTCGTCGACGACCAGCGTATCGCGCGCGGTGATCACCTCGTCGGTGAGCCATCGCCGCGCGATGCCGGTGGTCACGACCACCACATTGCACCGGGTGGTCTCCGGCGTCGCTTCCCGCTCGCGATTGACCACCCCGATCGTGAGCGGTCCGCCCAGAATCTCCTCGGCGATGAACCGCACGCTCAGTGTCTTGCCGGTGCCGGTCCCCGCGACGATGCCGAATCCCTTCCCCTCCCGGGCCCAGCGGCGGAGTTCCTCCCCGTGCTGCCGGTCGAGCAGCGTGTCGATCCGGGCATGGAGGGCGAGCTCGATCGTCTCGCAGGCGGCGCGGGTCGGTGCGATGACGATGACGCGGCCGCGCGGATGGTCGGCGCGCCGCCAGGCATCGGGGTCGGGTGGGAGGGAGTGGTCGCGGGCCGGTTGCACGCCGGAAGCTACACCCGGAGCGGGGATGGCCTTCTATATTGCGGCCGGTACCATCCATCATCGGAGAGAAGAACTCATGCACGGCAAGGTCTGCCTCGTCACCGGGGCCAATCGCGGGATCGGCTACGAAATCGCACTCGGCCTGGCCCGACAGGGCGCCCGAGTCCTGGTCCATGCCCGGACGGCAGAGAAGGCCGACCACACCGCCGAGCTGATTCGCGAGATTTCGGGGAACCCGGCGGTCGAGGGGGTTCACGCCGACTTCATGAGGCAGGACGACGTCCGCCAACTCGCCGCCGACGTGCTGCGCCGCGCCGATCGCCTCGATGTCCTCATCAACAACGCGGGCGGATACTTCACCTATCGGACCACCACCGACGATGACCACGAGGCAACCCTCGCGGTCAATCACCTCGCGCCGTTCATCCTGACCAATGCCCTCGTCGATCGGCTCAAGGCGAGCGCGCCGTCGCGCGTGGTGAACGTCTCCAGCGAAGCCCACATCCGGGTCAGCAACATCGAGGATTGGGAGAGTCGCCAGGGGTATTCGGGGTATGGGGCATACTCGCGTTCGAAGCTCGCCAACCTGCTCTACACCTACGATCTGGCGCATCGACTCGAGGGATCCGGTGTCACCGTCAATGCCTGTCATCCGGGGCTGGTCGACACCGGCATCATCGAGACCGGGCTGTCGCGCTGGTGGACCAGGTGGCTGATCCCGATCGCCAAGCGCTTCGCGACCTCGCCGGAGGAAGGCGCCGAGACACCGCTCTACCTCGCGACCTCACCTGAGGTCGAGGGCGTCACTGGCAAGTACTTCAAGCGGAAGCGGCCGGCGACGTCGTCGCTGGTCTCCCACGATGCGACGATCGGGGCCAGACTCTGGAACATCTCGCTCCGGTACACCGGCGAGCTGTCAGAGGTGGAGATCACGGGGGAGCATATCGTGGGATAGAAGCGAGAAGCGAGAAGCGAGAAGCGAGAAGCGAGAAGTGAGAAGCGAGAAGCGAGAAGTGAGAAGCGAAAGGGGGAAGCACGCACCCTTACTCGCTTCTCACTTCTCACTTCTCACTTCTACGGCACCAACCCCAGCCGCGGCCTGACGAAGAAGATCCCCGCGAAGCCGGCAGTCACCGGCACCACACCGCTCCTGAAATACGGATAGTTGCTCCACGTCCCGCCACCGCTGCCCGGGCGGTCGGTATCGAAATACCCCACCTCGACCGGATTGGTCGGATCGCCGACATCGATCACCCGGAACCCGGCCCCGGTGTTCGATTGGTACATGTACCGACCCCGCACATAGAGATTGTGATCGGTCTCGGTGGTGGTCGCGAAGTATTCCTTGACCAGCACCGGATCGTCCAGATCGCTCAGGTCCCAGACCAGCGTCCGGGTGTGCGGTTCGGAGCCGTTGGCCTCATCGATCTCGTCGTTCGAGAAGAAGAACCGCTGATCCTCGGAGAGCCAGCCCTGGTGGGCGTAGGCGACGTTCGGGTAACTGGCGGTGGCGATGGACTTCGGGTTCGCCTTGTCGGTCACGTCGGCGAACGAGATCGCGGTCTCGTTGGCGGCGAGGCAGATCTCGTGCCCCTGGTAGTCCGCGTCCGGGCCGCGGTAGACGAGGCACTGCGCGTCGTGACTGTACCCGGTCTTCCGGCGACCGGTCACCCCGTCGCTGAAGCAGCCGACAAAGGTCGGATGGTCGGGCGTGTGCAGGTCGAGCATGTGGAGCCCGCCGCCACAGGTTGTCCCCCCCCCGCTTGCCCCGACCACGTAGCCGAACCCGGTCTCCTCGTTGATCACCATGTTGTGGGCACTGGCGATGCCGGTGTAGATGTAGTCCTCGGTGAAGGTCTGCGGGGTGCGGATCCCGCGGAGGTGGTCGAGGTCGAACACCTGCACGCCGTGCTGGCCGGCTCCGTCGGCGGTGATGTAGACGTGATCGCGATAGACCTTCATGTCGCGCCACACCGCAGCGTGTGACCCCTTGGTCATCGGCAGGTCACCGAGGTAGCGCGGGTGGGCTGCATCGGTCATGTCGACGAACGAGGTGCCGTCGCTCCGGCCGATGATCACGTACTCGCCGCCGGTGGTCGAGTCGGTCCAGCCCCAGAGATCGTTGAGCCGCATGCCGCGCACGCCACCGAGCGCACTCACCGGCAGGAACGAGACGAGATCGACGTTGCCGCAGTCCCAGTTGACCGCCTTCCCCTCGGCGCAGGCGATCTCGGGACCGCTGATCGCGGCGAAGCTCTCGGGGGGCGACTCGACCGGGGTCGCCGGCTGCCAGGTCCCCGCGCGACGCTCCAGGATCAGCCCGTTGCCCGCGCCGATCGCCGTACCCGTGATGCCCACCACCGCGACGTCGCCGCGCACCGCCACCGCGCGACCGAACGCGCGATCGATGTCGGGTTGCGGCGACCCGATCGCCGAGACACTGACCACCCCCTCGCCATCGACCCGATATGCGTAGACCGTTCCCGCGCCCCGGCCATTCGGTGCACCGACCCAGAGGTCATCATCGCTCAGTGCCAGATCGGATCCGAAGCCACTCCCGCGTGCCCCATCGAACGCGGCCATCTCGCCGCGCACACGCCAGCTCGTGCTGGTCGTGTCATAGCCGAGCATGATCATCGCGCCACTGCCACCGTCGATACCCGCCGCACCGACGAAGGCGCGGTCGGACGCCATCGCGATTGTCCCGCCGAACGCCGCCGTCGTGTCGGCCGCTCCCGCCCGTCGGACGCCAGCCTCGGCGATCCACGCCCCCGCCACACGACGGAAAGGCTGGACGAGCCCGGCGCCCGCGAGGCTGCCGGGCGCCCCAATGAGCAGCCGGTCGCCACGAATCGCCACCGCGCTCCCGAAGCCTCGGGCCACCGCCGTGTCCTGTGGCGTGAGCTTGACCGCGACGCGCCACTCACCACCGGTGCGGTGCAAGACGTAGGCGGCACCGACCCCGTCGCCGGCTCCCGGTGCGCCGACCACCGCGGTCTCGCCGTCGATCGCGATCGCCGATCCGAAGGCATCACCTGCGGCACCGTTGGCCGGCTGCACCGCCTGCCGATGACGCCACGGGCCGCTGGCAGACCGTGCATAGGCATGCACCACGCCGGCTCCCTTGCCGAGCTCGGGGGTGCTCCCGATCAGGAGCTCCGTGCTGCCGACGGCGATCGCGCGACCAAACCGATCGCCGGTGGCGGAGTCGGGGGCCACGAGCTGGGCCTGTTCCTGCCAGGTGCCCCTGGTGCTGCGCCGGTAGGTGTAGACCACCCCGGAGCGGAACCGGTTGTTGGGCTCGCCGACGAACACCTCGGCCTCGCCCACCGCGACCGAGGCACCGAAGCCGGCACGGTGCTCCATCGCGGCGTCGGGGCGAGAGGATTGGGCGGGGACGTGCGAAATTGACAGGAGGAGCGCTGCGGCGAGGGCAGCCAAGGTCCGTTCAGGGGTGGACATGATCGTCCTTTGTCAAAGTTGCAGAGTGAGACGAGTCTCGAGGTGACCTTCGGGACAGGTGGCGGGTTTCACACGGTACAAGGGTACTCTTTCGAAGCTGGTCGGAACACCCTGCCCAGCCGTGGGCCAACCCCCTCCTCCGAGTTGCTGATGCCCATCTCCCCTCCCCCCGCACACTTGGCCGCTGCCGCGCTAGCGATATTCTTGTCCGCATGCGCGCCCGACCCGATTCCCACGACTCCTTTCTTGCCTCCCACGGCGGACATTCCCCTCGCTGCTGATCGTGGAGAAGACGCCAGAACCCCGATCGCCGAGCGGCAGTACCTGCGGATCCGGCTCCGTGACGACGCTCCAGTCGCCTACAGGGACAGCCTCCTGGCTCACGGCGCTGCATTCGTGTCGCAATTTCACGGCACTCACCCGGTCGGTGTGAGCGCGAGTCGTGAGGCGTTCAAGCACATCAGCCGGCTTCCATGGCTGACCGTAGTGGAAGTCGATTCCACCACCCGATTGACTCTGACGGATCAGACGGTGCCTTGGGGGGTGCAGGCGGTCGGTGCTCCATTCGTGCATTCCACGTATGGCTTCACCGGAAGTGGTGTCAAGATCGCGGTCATCGATGATAGAATGGCATGCTCGCATCCCGACCTGACAGTATGGGGCGCGTATGACTTCGTGTCATTTCCACCAAGCCCGACCGCCTACTGCGGAGTTGATGGAACCCACGGCACGAGGGTGGCCGGAGTCATCGCGGCGAAAGACAACGCGATCGATGTAGTGGGCATCGCGCCTGGCGCCAAGATCTACTCCTTGCGGACGTGCAACCTCGCGGGCGACTGTGATCGATCCGCCACGATCGACGCTCTCGGCTGGGCAAAGCTCAATGGGATGCAGATTGCCTCGCTGAGTATCGCTGATTGCGGGTCGCATTCGGATGGCGGGTTCGGGCAGGCAGTGCTCGATCTCTGCAACATGGGAGTCCCCGTCGTCGTTGGCCATGGAGCGAACACGGCCTGTTCACCTGGCGATCCTGTCTCGACCTTCGCCGCCAATTCGATGACAATCGCCGTCGCGGGGCACACCGCAGATGGGGCCTACATTCCGGTCTATCAGTATGGAAGCGCGGTGGACTTCTCCGCCCCGACGGTTGTTCAAACCTTGAGTAGCGTCGGTGGGACCACCACGATCAGTCAGGTTTCCGGGGCGGTCCCGCATGTCTCCGGGGCCTTGGCACTCTTGATCGAGGCCGGCTTCTCGGGCGTCCTCAGCATGAAGACGCGGCTCATCGAAACCGCACAGGATGCTGGCGCACCTGGGAAAGACGACTTCTACGGGTACGGCGTGCTGCGCGTCAGCGCAGCAGCCACCCCGAGGCCTTCTGTCACGAACCTGACGTGGTGTACCTCAGGTGGAATCACCTCGCCAGGCAACTGCTCGATGACGGCAACTACGATCAACGGTGCCGGGCTCTATACACTCGTCCGGTTTGTGGCGTATTACAGCAATGCTCCGAATGACTCAACCGTCTACGACTGGGGCAGCAAGACCCGGAGCATCACCGTACCAGCAGGAGACTACACCCTGACCATCAAGACGCAGGCCCGGGACGCCTACGGTAGGACGAGCACCCTGGTCAACACGTGGGAGATTCCGGTCTGCACGAATGGATCAAGCCTCGTACTCCCTGGAACAAGTCCCGAGACCAGTGCAGCAGCGAACTGCGGAGGCGGCGGTGAGGAGAACTGATCAACTGGCGGTCCGGACGCTATTCGCGCTGGCACTCTCGGGCTCGCTGCTGTCGCGCGTTGCTCAAGCACAGGACGGCCCTTCAGTCATGGCTGGCGCCGGAATGCTCAGGGCGTTCGACAATACCGGGTCGCTCGCGGCACTTGCGCTGGTCCCGTTTCAGTTCCCAGCGACTGCAAACACAGCAGTTCGCTTGGGCGCGGGGGGATGGCTTGCCCGGAGTGGCACGACGTTCTCTGGTTCTCGGGACCGTACCCTGCTCGCCGTCGGCCCCAGCCTGGAAGTAGGCTTCCGTCCCGGTGCAGGGGGATTCGCGTTGCTCGTGCAGGCACACGGGTACTGGATTCGCTCTGAGGTGGAGGATTCGCCGGTACTGCCTGAGTCGACACCAGCGTCGGTCGTCGATCGGCCGGGCAGGGTTCAGGGGATCGGCATTGGAGGGGAGATTGGCTTCTACTCTCCCATCAACGACAAGGTTGGGGTACGAACCAGTCTGGGATATGTGCGACACGCGATTTACCCCGGCCATTCCGGCGGGCTGGTGAAGGCGGTGGTCAGCCTCGTCATGGAGTTGTGATCATGCTGAGAAAGGCCGGCCATCCCACCACATCGGGATGACCGGCCTCTCACTTCCCAGGACTCAGGACTCAAGCCTCACCTCACCTCAGTTCTTCCGCCGGGCCCGTGTGTTCTGGGTCGCCGCCCGCGAGGGAGCCGGTGGCGCCGCGCGCACGTTGGTGCTCGGCCGTGTGGCACGTGCCGTCGTCGTGGGACGCGCCGACTGGACGTTCCGGCCTGGTCGGGCCGTCGGCACGACCACGCGGGCATTCTGGCGGCCGCGATCGTCGCGGATCACGATCCGGCTGTCGCGAGTGTCGCGGACATCGTACCGGATGTCGCGCCGGTCGTCGCGCCGGTCGTCGCGCCGATCATCGCGCCGGTCGTACCGATCATCACGGCGATCATACCGGTCGTCCCGGCGGTCGGTGCGCCAGTAGTCCCGCTCATAGCGAACCCGGTACTTGTCCCAGTCACGGTCGCGCGGGGCCTGGAAGTAGCTGTTGTTGTAGTTGTAGACCACGATCGGACGCGCGTTCCGGTACGGCTGCTGGTAATAGCGACCGCCGAGGACATAGAGCGTGACCGGCTGCCAGTAGCGGGCGGTCTTCTTCCACTGACCAAAGTTGCGGCTGTGATAGTCGACCACGATCACGCGGGGCGGCTCGCGGTAGACCACCGCTGGCGGATAGTTGCGCTGGGGTCCGATGTGAATCGTGGCGGAGATCTGGGCCTGGACCGGGCTCGCTCCGATGGCGAGCGCGAGGGGGATGAGGACAAGGTGTGTGCTGCGCATGGCGTACTCCTTCGGGAATGGACTGCTGCTCACTCACCCACTAACGCGAGTCCCATGCCATACTCAAGTCATGACATGACAACAACTTGCGATCGGCCCCCATCCCCGAAGTGTCGGAATTTCAATCGAGGTGTCCAGCCGACCGACAGGTTGGTCGGTTAGCTTTCGCCTCCCTGATGCGGCATGCGGGTCGACCGAAGCGAGGAGCAGACGTGGCGTCTTTCACGGTGACGGTGAGCAAGGACTATCTGGTCTTCTCGTCCGCCCATTTCATCACCTTCCGCGGGCATACCTGCGAGTCGCTGCACGGCCACAACTACCGGTTGGGCATCACCGTCGAGGGACCGATCGACGCGGAGTGTCTCTTCGTGGTCGACTTCGCGATCCTCAAGCGAGTGGTCCGGCGCTATGTCGACATCATGGACCACCGAGTCCTCTTGCCGGTCGAGAACCCGAAGCTCGCATTCCGCACCGAGGGCGACGCGACCTTCGTCGACTACTTCGGCGAACCGACCTACCGATTCCCCACCAAGGACTGCGCCATGCTGCCGGTCCGGAACACGACCGCCGAGATGCTGGCGGAGTGGATCGGGCAGAGCGTGATCCGCGATCTCGCGGCCGAAGGCACGATGATCACCGCGCTCGAACTCGAGGTCGAGGAATCGGTCGGCCAATCGGCCACCTGGCGGCACCGCCTCGCCTGACAGGCGGTGCCCCACCATCAGGAGCACCTCTCCATGAAATCGAACGAACCACTCCACCACGGTGCCGTGCTCGACCGCGAGCTGGCCGACCTCCCCGGCTGGCGCCACGATGGCGGTTGGCTCCATCGCACCTATGCCACCGACGGCTGGAAGAGCACCATGCTCGTGGTCGGGGCGATCGCATTCGCCGCCGAAGCCGGCAACCATCACCCGGACCTCGGCGTGCACTGGGGGAGGGTCGATGTCTCGCTCCAGACCCACTCGGCCGGTGGCATCACCGACAAGGATCTGGAAATGGCCCGCGAGATCGAACGGCGCGTGCTGTGGCGTCCGAGCGGCGGCTTCCCCGGACTCGAGGGACAGGCGAGCGACTGGGTGACGGGATGACACAGCGGGGGATGGCCTGACGCTCCCGATCATCCACGAGCTCGACGCCACGCTCGCGCCGTTGTCGGCCTGGGAACGACTCGCGGCGCTCGGCCACCCAGTCCTCCTCGAAGGTGTCGCCGATCACGATGACCTCGGTCGGTGGTCCTACCTCTCGGCCGATCCGGTCGCGCGCGTGATGGTGACTGCCGCGGCATGGCCCATGATCGCCGATCGGATCCGCTCCACGTGGCACGCCGAACCCGACCCCGCGCTGCCACCGTTCGTCGGTGGCTGGATCGGCTGGCTCGGTTATGAACTCGGCGCCGCGTTCGACCACCAACCCGGTTCCCCCCGCGATCCCTTCAGCCAGGATGATGGCACACTCGCCTTGCACGACTGGGTGATCGCGTGGGACCACCTGCGCGGCCGGAGCTGGCTGGTCTCGACCGGTATCGACCACGCGGGGCACGCGATGACCGAGCGCGCCCACGCCCGCGCTGACCTGGTGATGTCCAGACTGGGCGGATCCGCGGACGGGCACGATCCGCCCGTCGATGGCTCCGCGCCGGTCAACCGTGTGCCGATCGCCCGGTCACACACCCCCGAGGCCTACCGACGTGCCGTGACGGCCATCATCGAAGCAGTGCGGAGTGGCGAACTCTTCCAGGCCAATCTCTCCCAACGCTGGGTGGTCAAGTTCCCGGACACATCGCTGGCACTCTACCGCCGGCTCCGAGCGGCGGCACCTGCATCACACGCGGCGTTGCTCCCCGGTGAAGGGCGTTCGATCGTCAGTGCATCCCCCGAATCGTTCCTGCGCTACGACGCAGCCACGCGCCAGATCGCGTCGCGCCCGATCAAGGGCACGCGACCGCGCGATGCCGACCCCGCATGCGATGCCGCGCTGGCCGATGCGCTCGTGCGCAGTGACAAGGATCGCGCGGAGAATGTGATGATCGTCGATCTGATGCGGAATGATCTGCTGCGCGTTGCGGATCCGGCGAGCGTCGAGGTCCCGCGACTCTGCACGCTCGACACGCATGCGACGGTGCATCATCTCTCCTCGACCATCACGGGCACCCTCCGGGCAGACCGTGATGCGCTCGATCTCCTTGCGGCCTGCTTCCCGGCCGGGTCGATCACCGGCGCCCCGAAGCTCCGGGCGATGGGGCTGCTCGCCGAGCAGGAACCGGTGGCACGCGGTGCGTATTGCGGAGCGGTCGGCTGGATCGGGCTGGATGGCAGCCTGGGTCTGAGCGTCGCGATCCGGACCCTGGTCCATGCAGGCTCGCAGGTGGCCGTACACGCTGGGGGGGGGGTAACCCTGCAATCCGATCCCGAGGCCGAATATCAGGAGAGCCTCGACAAGGCACGGGCGCTGCTCGGGGTGCTCGGGGTCGAGACATGATTGTCCTGCTCGACCATCGCGACTCGTTCGTCCACATCCTCGCGTCGTATGTCGCGCGCTGTGGCGAGACGCCGCAGGTGATCCGCGACGACGCGATCACGCTGGCCGAGCTCATTGCCCTGTCACCGCGGGGCATCATCCTTTCGCCCGGACCATCCTCGCCGGCGGATTGCCCGCTGGCCACCGACGTCGTCCGCACCCTCGGACCCACCGTGCCGATCCTGGGTGTCTGCCTCGGGCATCAGGTGATGGCGGCGGCGCTCGGTGCCCGCGTGACACGCGCGGCACACCCCCGCCACGGGATGACGTCAGCAATGCATCACGATGGATCGGGAATCCTCTCGGGGATCCCGTCTCCGTTCCGGGCGGCTCGGTATCACTCCCTTGCAGTGGTCGAGGCGACACTGCCGCCGACGTTGGTCGTGACGGCGCGATCGGAGGACGGTGAGGTGATGGCGATGCGGCACATGACGTGGCCGACGGAGGGCGTCCAGTTCCATCCCGAATCGGTGCTCACCGAGCACGGGATGGCCATGATGCAGAACTGGGTGGGATCGCTGGGGCAGGATCGGAGCCGGCCACAACGCGCTGCGGCTCCGGCTCGAAGTGGTTGCCCCTAAAGGTCCCGGAAGCGGCGGCGTTCGTCGCGCACGCTGTCGAGCCCGAAGACGTCGCCGGCCCGGCCGAGGACAAAGGCGATCGACATGGCGAGGAGCAGCAGGTAGGGGCGTGCGTCGACACCGCTCCTGGAACTCGCCGCCAGCGCCAGCGCCAGCGCGATGATTCCGGCCAGCATGGCGGCGGTCCGCGTGAAGAGGCCGATCACCAGCAGCACCCCGGCCAGCAACTGGAGCCAGGCGATGCTGCCCGCGACGAAGTGGCCATGCGGGAGGAGCACGTCGCGCACGATCGCGCTGAGAACACCCTCGGGATGCTGGCTGAGCCAACTCGCCAGCCGTGCGGGAAGTTCGCGTTGCCAGCCAGCACTCACGACCGGGAGTGGAATGCCGGCCATGAGGGGATAGAAGGTGATCTTCCCCGCTGAGGCCACGAGGAAGACCGAGCCCGCCGCAACGCGGAGCAGGGCCAGCGCACGCGCGGCCCCAGTGTGTTCCTGGCGTCTCATCGAGTCAATCTCCGAACGAGATGCCGAGGTGGCGAGCGGTCATGATCACCCCGGAGTCGAGGGGAACCGTCTTGGTGCGGCCGATCACATCGTCGAGCGGGACCCGCACCACGCTGGGCGGGTTGAAGGCGACCATTGTCCCGAAGTCGCCCTCGGCGATGGCTCGGATCGCGGCCGACCCGAACCGGAGCGCCAGCAACCGATCGAAGGTGGTGGGCGATCCGCCCCGCTGCAAGTGCCCGAGCACCAGCGAGCGGGTTTCCTTGCCGGTGAGTTCGGCGATCCGACCTGCCACCATCTCCCCAACGCCGCCGAGTCGGTCGTTCTCCCCTGCGGCGGCCCGGGACCGGAGCACAACACTCCCGCCGGCCGGCACGGCACCCTCGGCCACCACCACGATCGCGAAGTGCTTGCCAGTTCGCTCGCGGTCGCGAATCTTCTCGGCGACCTTCTCGATGTCGAACGGGATCTCGGGGATGAGGATCACATCGGCCGTGGCCGAGATGCCACTGTGGAGCGCAATCCAGCCGGCATGACGGCCCATCAACTCGACCACCATCACGCGGTCATGGGCCTCGGTGGTCGAGTGGAGCTTGTCGAGGGCATCGGTGGCCGTCGAGACGGCTGTCTCGAAGCCGAACGTGGTCTCTGTGCCGACGACATCGTTGTCGATCGTCTTGGGGACGCCGACGACGGGGAGGCCACGACGCCAGAGTTCGGTGGCGATCGCCAGGGAACCGTCGCCACCGATCGAGACGAGGGCGTCGATTCGTTCGCGACGGAAGGCCGCGAGCAGTTCCTCCGAGCGATCGCGTTCGATGCACGTGCCGTCCGGGAGGGTCTCCGGCCAACGGAACGGATTGCCACGGTTGGTGGTGCCGAGGATGGTGCCACCAAGGTGGGTGATGCCCCGGACCTGTTCAGGGCCGAGTTCAAGGACGCCGGAGCCGTCATAGATGCCGTAGAACCCGCGTCGGATCCCGACGGTCTGCCAGCCGCGGTCGTGCGCCGTCAGCACCACCGCACGGATGACCGCGTTGAGTCCGGGGGCGTCGCCCCCACCAGTTGAAATTGCAATTCTCACGGGGCAGAATCGTAACACACTATTCTTCGCTGGTGCACCTCACACCCGCAATTGCCCGCGTCGGTCGACCGCTGTCCAGAAGGAGAATCAGCTCAGATGTTGCGTTCATTCGGGTCTTCGGTGGCATTCCTGTTGCTCGTGGCAAGCCCGCTCACTGGTCAGCAGACCAAGCCGACGCCCCCCGACAGTGCGACCATCGAGGCAGGAAAACTCCTCTATGAGGGCCGGGGACTCTGCATGGGCTGTCATGGTGGCGCGGGCGAGGGCATGCTCGGCCCTACCACACAGCTCAACGCAGGGAAGGAGAAGTGGCTCCACCACGACGGCTCGCTTGCCGCGATCATCAAGGTGATCTCGACCGGCATCGATGCCGACCACTCGGTGAGCGGCCAGGTCATGCCAGCCCGCGGCGGATCGCGTCTCACCGATGCGCAGGTCCGTGCGGTGGCAGCGTATGTCCAGGTGCTCCACACCCGTGCCCCCAAGGGAACCGATTGAGCACGCGGGGCCTCGGCGGCCTGTTTGCCGCCCTGCTCACGCTGTGCCCTCAGACCCAGGCCAGCGCCCAAGCCACTGCCACCGACCGCTGGCGGACCATCAACCCGCCGTCCCTCAGGATCACTGGTCGGACGACGGCCAAGGCGCTCGGCGAAGCGAGCGGCGCCGTCGCGAGTCTCGCCAACCCCGGCGTCTATTGGACGATTGGTGACTCCGGCAATCCGCCCGAACTCCTCGCCACCGATTCTGCTGGTATGCTCCGCGCTCGTATCACCATCGTCGGAGCAACCAACGTCGATTGGGAATCGGTCGGACTTGGGGCATGCGGTGCCGCACGATGCATCTACATCGCCGACACGGGCGACAATCGCGAGCGCCGGGCGAGTGTCACGATCTACCGGATCCCGGAACCGATCCTTCCGGGACCATCCGGTGGTCTCCGCATCCCGGCGGAACGATTGACCATGCGATACCCCGATCATCCCCACGATGTCGAGGCGACCGGGGTCCTGCCGGGTGGGGACCTGTTGCTCGTGACCAAGGGGCGGAGCGGGGCCGTCGTGGCATTCATCGTCCCAGCTCGCTCGTGGGGACTCAACCGGACCGTCAGGGCCACACTGCTCGACACCCTGCCAATCCTCCCCCATGCCGGGACCGGCCGTCTCGTGACCGGGCTCGCGGTTGACCCGACATCACCACGGATTGCCATCAGGACCTACCGGGACATCTACCTCTTCGACCGCGATGAGGCGACGGGACGACTGACGCCGCACCAATGGATCCAGTGCAACATTCTCGGGACCGAGCCCCAAGGCGAGGGAATCGCCTGGGACGGGCCTGGGTGGGACTTCCTGTTGATCTCGGAGCGAGGCTTCTTCACCTCCGGTTCGGTCGCGAGGGTGAGTTGTACACCGAGGCAGTAGTCTATTTAGTAGGCGCAAGTAGGACTACTAATCTAAACCATTGATGGAAAACGGCTTAAGCGATTTCGTTGGCCGAGCTTCGTCCAAAGGAACATGGTAGCACAAGTCGCACATACGTGTTTCGGTCCCGAGAGATGACCACCGCCATTGAAACTCTTTCATGTCCAGCGTAGTATTACCAACTACGATTCTCACATTTCCCCGTGCTGACGCCGACAGGCCGTCTTGATGCACGGTGACGCCGCCCAGACGGGTAGGAGCTGACCCTGGACACGCCCACCTTGCCCACATCGCACCGCGTCCCGCTGACCTGGCTTGTCGAGAACGGCAGCCCTTCGATTCGTTGCCGTGCCCTGCGAGACCTGGCCCCGGAGGGATCGGTGCCGACCGAGACATTGGTCGAGGCCATCAAGGCCGTCGTCGTGAGTCCACAGGTATCGGAGGTCACCACACGTCAGCAGGCGACCGGTTTGTGGGGTGGCTCGTTCCTGGCCTGGCAGAATTCGACCCGTGACAACACCGAGGAACCGGGGACGGTCGCGCAATACCGTCGGTTGCTGGAGCTCGGGGTGCCAACCACGACCCGCCCATTTCGCCTGGCCGACCGGGTGCTGTTCCGGACCCTCTCGCGGGACGACGATCCGCTGCTCTATGGGGAGTTCTTCGATTCGACCGTCGACGATCCCGAGACGGCGGAGTGGTATCGGAACCTGATTCGGGAGGGGGCAGCAGCGGCTCTGGCCGAGGCAGGGCACCAGCACGACCCCCGTTTGCGCGGGGCGGCGCACAAGATCATCTCGGCGGTCTCCGCCTTCCTCCGCTCGGACATCGTCGGAGAGCCACTGATACCTCGTGGTGGCAGTGCATGGCAACTCAATCCCGCGGCAGCGCCACCCAGTTGGTGGTCGGTCGCGATGTTGGCGGCGATGCCGGCGCTCCAGCGCGAGCGTGCCGGCTTCGTGGAACGACTCGGCCAGTATCTCTCCCAGCCGGCCCCGACGGCCTCGTACATGATCACGGTCCGTCACACCACGCTCCGGCCGACGCACCTGTTGCTCGGTGATCCGATCGAACGCGATGCGAAGGGTGTGGTCAAGGACGTGCCGCTCGCCCTCCACTTCACCGAACTCCTCGCCGGGCTCGGGCAGGTGCACGCCTCGGCGTCGGCGGGAGAGTTTCTCGAGAGCCTGCTGGCTGACGTGGATGCCGATGGGGTCTGGCATCCGAAGAACCTGCGTTCCCAACCCAAGGCGGTATCGCCGGTAAGTCATCACTACTGGCCGTTGGCGGCCGATGACGGAGATCTCGCCTCTCGACAGGCGGATATCACGCTGCGATTGGCCCTGATTGCCAAGCGGCTTGGCTGGCAACTCGAGTACGCGTGACGTGACCGACCACGTCGACCTCTCCCCGTTCGGGTTCACGCCGACAGAGTCCTCGATCTACGAGGTCCTGCTGACCGAGGGACCGGGCACCGGGTACACGGTGGCCAAGGCCGCAGGCCTGGCACGGGCCAATGTGTACGCCGCGCTGGAGGGGCTGGTCACCAAGGGGGCCGCACGGGTCGAAGCAGGCCGCCCCAAGCGATTCCGGCCGGAGCCGCCCAGCACCTTGCTGGCTCGGTTGGCCAACGCGCAGGGCGATGCCCTCGATGGGCTGCACCGCGCACTCGATTCGCTCGCAGTCCCGGACACGCCGACACTGGTGGAGTTGAGCTCGGCCCGCGGCGCCGTGCACTTGATGGGACACGAGATTGCCCGGGCCGAGCGTCGCGTGGTATTGCTGGCGCCTCCCGACGGCTGCGTCGCGCTCGGTCCCCACCTTCGGCGCGTGCTGCAGGCGGGACTGACCGTGACGATGGCGTCGACGGTGCAGGTGCCGATCCCGGGATTGACCACGGCAATCATCCCGTCGCCGATCTGGCCCGGCGACCCGGTCCTGCTGGTGGTGGATGATCGGGCGGCGGTGATCGGCGCGCGGCAGGGGGACAGCTTCACCGGACACTTCGGGACTGGCGCGGCGTTCGTTGCGGCGGCAGAACGATCGATCGATGCACTGATGGAGGGCCGGTGAACGAGGCGGATGTCACGACATTCGGGGGCGGAGTCGACGACCCGTTGGTCCAGTTGCAGTGGGAGTACATTCGGGAGGCTCCCGAGCGTCTCGCCGAGCTTCGCAAGGATCTGGCGGCGTTCCGCGCCGGCGAACCCGATGCGCTCAACTCGCTGAAGACGCGCTTTCACCGTCTGGCCGGCAGCGGGGGCTCCTACGGCCTCCCGCGGGTCACCGATGTCGCCCGGGCGGCGGAGCAGCGGATCCTGACGGCTCCCAAGCCGACTCCGCAGGACGCGGACTTCTTCGAGCAGGCATTGATTGATCTCAAGGAGGCCTTCGACGCGACGTCGCAACTGGTCGGGATGCCGGCGCCAGCCGCGCGCCTGCCCGGTTTCGGGTATCGCGCCATCCTGCTGATGCTGCCCGGCCCGGTGCGCAGCGAAGTCGAGCGTTCGCTCGGGGAAGTCGGCTTCGTGGTGACGATCCACGAAACGGACATCGATCCATGGAGCGTGCCGCCGTCGGAGCGACCCGACCTGGTCGTGATCGACACCGAACTGGGCGAGAACCCACTGGCCCTGGCTCGCTATTGGGCAGCAGCCACCCCGGACCGTCCACGGGCCGTGGTCCTGGCGGATCGTGCGGAGCGGTACGACCGCTTGCGGACCGCGGCCGCGGGTGTCGATGCAGTCTTCGGCCCGGCGATGCTGCCGAGGGGTCTGTCACAATACGCCCGCGCACTGGCGACGATCGGGGCCCCGCCGGCGCATGTGATCGTGGTCGAGGACGATCCCAGCCAGGCGCAGTTGTTCGCCACCTGGCTTGGCCAGATCAATGCACGCGTCTCGATCTGTGGCAGCGCCCAGGTCGCCCGTGACACCCTGGCCAACGAAACGCCCGACCTGGTGCTTCTTGATGTCGATCTGCCCGACGTCGATGGCTATGCTCTCGCGCGCCTCATGCGCCAGGATCCCCGTCTCGCACTCGTCCCGATCGTCTTCCTGACCGCCAGGCAGACGGTCGCCGATGAGCTGGAGGGACTCCGCGCCGGCGGCGACGATTTCCTGGCCAAGCCGATCGACCGGGCCCACCTCACCCAGGTGGTCCTCACCCGGACCGAACGTGGTCGTCGGATCCGTGAGTTGGTGCATCGCGATGGGCTGACCGGTGTGCTCAATCACGCCACCCTGATGGCCGAGCTCGATCATGCGATCGCCTTCGCGAGTCGGCATGGGGAGCCGATCTGCTTTCTGATGTGCGATCTCGATCACTTCAAGCGGGTCAATGACACGCATGGACATCTGGTGGGCGATCAGGTCCTGATGCATGTCGCGCGGGTGTTCCGGGGGTGCGTCAGGGGTTCCGACCTGATCGGACGTTACGGGGGCGAGGAATTCGGCATCATCCTGCGGCGCTGCCCACCAGCGAACGGCCGGGCGATCGCCGAGAAGCTGCGCGGGGCGCTCGAGGAATCCCCGATCAAGAGCCGTGGCGGGCCGGACATCCAGATGCGCGTCAGCATCGGCGTCGCGACCTTCCCGGGCTCCGGCCAGAGCGCCGCCGATGTCGCCACGGCGGCCGACCAGGCGCTCTACCGCGCCAAGAGCGCCGGCCGCAACCGGGTGGAGATGGGGTAGCAAGTGAGAAGGTGAGAAAGTGAGAAGGCGGGCGGTACGGGCGCACCATGGTGCGCCCGTACCGCCC
>DASSYA010000028.1:0-177038 GCA_035703525.1 Gemmatimonadales bacterium
AGCGAGAAGCGAGAAGCGAGAAGCGAGAAGCGAGAAGCGAGAAGCGAGAAGCGAGAAGCGAGAAGCGAGAAGCGAGAAGCGAGAAGCGAGAAGCGAGAAGCGAGAAGCGAGAAGCGAGAAGCGCGAAGCGCGGGCGCAACATGTTGCGCCCGTGCGCCCCGCGCCCCGCGCTTCTCGCTTCTCGCCTACATCTTCCGGATCACCACCCGCCGATTCTGCTGGCGCCCTGCTGGCGTGGCGTTGTCGCCGATCGGGGTGCTCTCGCCCTTGCCCACGGCGCTCACGCGGTCGGCCGCGATCCCGTTGGCGGTAAGCCAGGCGACCACCGACCGGGCACGCCGGACCGAGAGCTCCTGGTTGTGCGCATCGTCGCCGGTGGCATCGGTGTGCCCCTCGATGATCACCTTCAGGTCGCCGTGGTCGGCCAGCATCTTGTGCAATTCCTGGAGCTTCGGCGTCGACTCCGGGCGGAGCCGATCACTGTCGACATCGAACAGGAAACCGTAGCTCGTCACCGCGCCATCGGCCATCAACTTGTCGTAGAGCGGGTCGAGTCCGACCGCGACCACGATGTCGCTGAGGTAGGCGGGAGCGTTCGGATTGGCGTTCATCCGGATCTCGAGCACGTCACTCCGCGGCATGTTGGCATTCGGCAGCATCCCGACGCGATCGGCGCCGACGTAGAGAATGCCATACGCCCCGTCGACCTGCAGCCGCACCGGCATCAGGGTCTTGACGAGCGCCCGGGTCTGGGTGCTCGAGACCGACGTCCCGCTCCGGTAGAACCCAGGCACGGAATAGAGATAGAGGTAATCGCCGGGATAGCGAGCGAACGGCCCTTCATGGGGGGACGTGAACACCATGCTCGCAATGTGGGGTGCGCCGATTTCGAGGTTGAACTCGACGGTGAACTGCTCCGGCAAGGTGGCCGGGAGCTTGATCCGCACCGTACTGGCGCTCTTGGCCTCGAGCAGCGCCTTCCCGCCGCGCTCGACGATCTCCATGTTGCCGCTCACGAACTCGAGCTGGCTCGCCGGGAACCGCCCGACGCGCTCGCCACGCCAATCGGTCGCCACCCAGATGCTGTCACCCCGGACAAAGTCGTAGTTGCGCCACACGCCGGTCCCCGGCGCCTCGGCGGCGGCCGCCGCCGCATCCTGGTCGGTAATCGGGTTGCCCTCGGCGTCAGTGATCACTGACCCCTCGGCATCCTTGATCACAACCGGCTTGCCTTCCTTCTTGGCGTCCTCGACACACTGCGTGTCACCGAGCGCACAGTCCACCGCATCGTCGATCGCCTGATTGACCTTCTGGTCGAGCTTCCGCTCGACCCGGTCCTGGGCGCGCTTGATGACACTGCCGATCTGTGCCGACGCGACGGTCGGCACGAGAACCAGCATGACGAGGACGGGGAGCACTCGTGTGAACCGGGCGAGAGGGCGGTCAGTCATCGTGGACTCCGGATCGGAAGGAATGGTCGGAGTCTAGCCCACGGTGACGTGGCTGGCAAATCTGTCGGTGGACCGACGGCGAAACGGGGGCGCTCCACCTGGAGCGCCCCCGCTTCACCGGTCTCGAGGATCGGTCCTACCGGCCGCGGCTGCCGCGTCCGCCGCCGCGTGGCGGCGAGAGGTTGGAGCCGAGCTGGTAGCTGAACTGCACCATCACGCGGCGACCGAGTGTCGGTGAGCGGCGCTCGCGGATGTAGCTGCTCGAGCTGGTGATCGACACGCCGGTATTCTGGTTGAGCAGGTCGAGGCCCGAGATCCGGATCTCGCCACGGTTGTCGAACATCTGGTGTCCCAGTGACGCCCCGAGCATGAAGACGTTGTCGCGTGGGCCGAAGAGGCGCTGGTCGTAGACCTGATAGTTGGCCGAGGCGCTGGTCGACCAGGTCTGGCTGATGTACCAGGTGGCATCGCCGGTGTATGACCGGTTGATGTAGTCCTGATTGAGTGCCTCGTTGATCGAGTACTTGACCGAATTGAAGTTCCACTGGGTCCCGACACTGAGGTCGAAGACCTCCTTCGAGCGGTTCTGGAGCCGGACCCCGACATTGTGGTTCGCCGTGTGGCTCACGTTCTCGACCTGGTTCACGAGTTCGAACCCGCTCGAACGCGAGAAGCTGTAGTCGAGGTCGATCTGGGCGCCGAGGGCGCGGATCGGGGTGCCGTAGCTGCCGCCGATGTTGCTGTTCCAGCCGTCGCCGAGGTTGATCGGCATCACCGTCTGGCGGCCCTGCGGGTCGATATCGCGGGACTGCACGATCTGGTTCCGGCTGTAGCCGACATTCGCGTAGAGGTAGATGCTCCGGAACGTGAACTGGTCGAACCGGCGGAAATCGGCGCGCAGGCTGTGGTTGTACTGCGGCGTCAGGTCCGGGTTGCCGGCGTAGATCCGGAGCGGATCGGTGTTGTCGGTGAACGGCTGCAACTCGTTGAGCGACGGGTCGCGGGTCGAGGTGCGATAGTTGATCGAGATGTTGTTGCCCTGGTTGAACTGGTACCGCATGTTCGCCGACGGGAGCAGGTTGGTGAAGCCGTTGGCGATCGATTCATTCCGATTGATGATCGTCCCCTCGAGATCCGAGTTCTGCACGTCGAGCCCGACCACCCAGCGGAGGGCGGCCGTGTTCCGGCTGAACTGGGCGCCGCCCTGGAGGTAGGTGTAGGTCCGCTCGAAGGCCCGCGTCAGGTCGAGGTTGGGCACCGGGACGCCGGCGACGAGATCGTTCACGTCGTAGTCCTGGTTCTCGGAGATCGCCCGGCGCTCGCCGTTCACCGCCAGCACCGCGCCCTGGCCGAGGGGCTCCGTGAAGCTGAGCCGGGTGCCGTAGGTGAACGTCCGACTGTCCCGACGCTGCGACTGGAGCACATCACGCGTGGTGATGCCGCCCGTCCCGTTCGTGAAATCGGTGCTCGAATTCAGGTTGGTGAGCTGCTTCGGCTTGCTCAGGTCGCCCCAGGCCTCGGCCACCAGCGACCGACCGGCCTGGTTGAAGCGCCGTGAATAGGTGAATCGACCGTCGCCACTCAGGTTGTCGCCATCACTCGACACCGCCGACGTCGCGCTGTTCTGGAACGAACCATCCGGCTTGAGCGTCTCCTGGTCGGAGAAGTTGTCCGAGTTGTTGGAGCCGATGTTGAAGTTGCCCCGGAACCGCAACCGGTTCCAGGCATTGAACGACTGCTGCGCATTCAGGTTCAGCCGGTGCGAGAGGCTCTCGGACTGATTGTTGGCCGTCTCGTTGCGATTGGCCGAGACGCTCTCACCCTGCAGGAGCTGCTCGTTGGTGACCGACTCGCCACGATTATCGCTGGTGCTCAGGAAGTAGCTGCCGCGGACCCAGCTGTTGTCGGAGAAATTGCGACTGCCGTTGAGGCCGATCGCCATCGTCTCGCTGAACCCGCTGCCGCCACCGCCACCACCGCCGCCGCCCCGGCCCTGCGCGAACGCCACCGGCATGGCCAGGGAGAAGCCCGACTGCCCGGTGTTGTTGCGGCTCGCGATCAACGAGAGCTGCGTCACCGGGGAGAAGCGGTTGAGGTTGAGCGCGCTGGTGTACCGGGCATCGTCGGCCTTCGAGCCGGCGAAGGCCGCGTCGGTGTTCGGGGCCGGGCCGACACCACCGACGGCCCGACCGAAGTAGCCGACCCGCGCGTTCGGCTTGAGCACGAGATTGATCGTCTTCTGTTCCTGGCCATCGTCGATGCCCGTGAACTCGGCATTGTCCGACTTCTTGTCGAGCACCTGCACCTTGTCAACCGCGTTGGCCGGCAGGTTGCGCGTGGCCATCTTCGGATCGTTGCCGAAGAACTCCTTGCCATCGACCAGCACCTTCTGCACGGTCTGACCCTGGGCCGTGATGCTGCCGTCGCTCTCCACCGTCACACCGGGCAGCCGCTTGAGCAGCTCCTCGACCGTGGCGTTGATGCGTGTCTTGAACGCCTCCGCATTGTATTCGAGGGTGTCCGGCTTGTTGACGATCGGAACATGGTCGGCGCTGACGACCAACTCGTCGAGCTCGACCACACCCGCCGCGAGCAGGACCACGGTATCGGCCGTGACATCGGCGGTGCGGACGCTGAAGTCGCGACGCACCGGCTTGAAACCGATTCGCGTGACCTGCAGGATGTAGTCGCCCGGCGCGAGGCGCTTGAGGGTGAACGACCCATTGCCCGCCGTGGTGGAGAAGACACTGATCACGGAGTCCATGCGGGTCAGGGCCACGACCATGGCGCCCGAGACGGCGGCATGGGCCGAGTCGACAACCGTCCCCCGGACATCGAACTGCTGGGCCGCGGCGGCGGCCGGCTGCGCCACGAGGGCGGCCACGAGGGTCGCGGTGGCGATGGCCACCCGACGGATCAAGGCGATGCGCGTCACGTCAGTTCCCCCGACCACGGCGCGACTTGGCCATCTCGGCCAGCTTCTCTTCGACGATCTTGTCGTACTCGGCACGGGTGACCTTGCTTCCTTCGGATGGGGCCTTGATGGCCTTGATGGGTGTCTTGGTATCGATCGCGGTGGCGGTGTACACCACGCGATTCGAATCGACAGCGAGCGTCAGGATCAGTCCGGGCAGGCCGCCGTACTGGGCGGGACCGGCCGGAATCGGGATATCAGGAGTGAACCAGGCTTCGATCGTGGAGCTGTCCTGCTGGGCGATGGCCTGATAGACCGGATGGCCAAGGAACGAGGCCTGCTCGCCCGTCATCTTCCACGCGAACGTCGGACGCTCCGTCGGGATCCGGAAGGTGCGGCCGAGGAACTCGCGCATCTCGGTGTAGCTGCCGTCGGCGAGATCGGTGTAGGCGCCGGCAATGGCATCCGAGGCGGAGCCGCCTCCCATGAATCCCATCCGGGTGGCCACCATCGCCATCTCGCCGCCACTGATCTCGCGGGTGATCATCACGCCACCTCCACCATCCCGGGACGTGAACCGCATCTCACGGCCACCATCGGGGCCATCTGCAGCAGCAGTCCCCGCGCCGAAGAGCGTGGCCCCGGGTGTGAAGGTCAATTGCATCGGCTTGACCGTGTTCTTGGGGATCCGGCTCGCGAACGGGCTGTTGGCCGGGAGATTGAGGTCAAGCCGGGTCGCCTGATCGTACTGGACGGTCCCGGACTGGGCCGTGGCGAGCACGGGCAGTCCGATCAGCAGGGCAACAACAGGGGTCAGGCGATTCATCACGTCGGCTCCAGGAATCAATGTGGCCCTTCATGAGGCTCGGCCTCAGAGAGGGGGTGCTGGCCAGAATACGCTCGAGGCCATCGTGGGGTTGATGCCCGGACGCTGGGGATGGTCTCAGGCGATGTTGCAGGACTGGAACACGGCGGGAGGCCGCTGGGCTTGCCCAGACCCTTGCCAATCTTCTGACCGAGAGGACTTGATGACCGGAAGGGTCCAGTCCTCATTGCAACGATGATCGCGCCGATCAGGAGGACGGAGTGACAGGTCACAGGGAGCGGCGAGGAGATGTGACGCGGGGGAGCGGGGTGACACCAATCCTCGAGGGCCACGCCCTCTCCAGGACCTATCACATGGGTGACGTCGAGGTCCAGGCGCTTCGGGACGCCACCTTGGCGTTGCACGCGGGCGAGCTGATGGTTCTCCTCGGCCCGAGCGGCTCCGGCAAGTCGACCCTGCTCAATATCCTCGGCGGACTCGACCACCCCACGTCGGGGACACTCCGATTCCAGGGCACCGACCTGAGTCGAGCCGAGCCCGACGAGTTGACCGAATACCGCCGACACCATGTCGGATTCGTCTTCCAGTTCTACAACCTGATCCCGAGCCTGACGGCCCGCGAGAACATCGCGCTGGTCACCGACATCGCCCCCGACCCGATGGACGCGGCGGAAGCACTCCACCTGGTGGGGCTCGAGGACCGGATGGATCATTTCCCGGCCCAGCTCTCGGGCGGTGAACAGCAGCGTGTGGCGATCGCCCGCGCTGTCGCCAAGCGACCGACGGTGCTGCTCTGCGATGAGCCAACCGGGGCACTCGACTACGAGACCGGCAAGCTGGTCCTCAAGGTGCTCGAGCAGGTGAACCGCGATACCGGCACCACGACCGCGATCATCACCCACAACGCGGCCATCGCCAGGCTTGGTGACCGCGTGATCAGGATGCGGAGCGGCCGGATCATCGAACAATCGGAGAACACCGAGCGAGCTCCGGTCGACGAGATCACCTGGTGACGGCGTAGTGCGGGCGATCGATCGCAAGTTGCTCCGGGAACTCTGGCGACTCCGCGGCCAGATGTTCTCGATCGCGGTGGTCGTCGCGAGCGGTGTGATGACGGTCGTGACAATGCGCGGCACGTACTGGTCGCTCGACCGGGCCCTCAATCAGTACTACCACGAGTATCGACTGGCCGATCTCTGGTCGGGCCTCAAGCGCGCCCCCGAACGGGTCCGTCTCCAACTGGCAGGGATTCCGGGCGTGATGACCGTCCAGACCCGCGTCAGTTTCAGTGCGACACTCGACCTGCCCGGTCTCGATGCTCCGGCGATCGGACGGTTCGTCTCGGTTCCGGAGCAGCGCACCCCGATGCTCAACGACCTCCACATCACCGACGGACGCTACATCGCACCGGGTCGGCCCGACGAAGTGATGCTGAGTCGCAAGTTCGCCATTGCGAATGCCCTGGCGCCGGGCGACACGATCCACGCCGTGATCAATGGCGCACGACGTGCCCTCACGGTGGTCGGCATCGCGATGTCTCCGGAGTATGGCTATGCCGTCCCGCCGGGGTCACTCTTCCCGGACGACACGCGCTTCGGGGTGCTCTGGATGAGTCGCCGCGAATTGGGACCAGCCTACGACATGGACGGCGCCTTCAACGATGTCGCGGTGCAATTGGCGCCAGGCGCAAACCGTGCCCAGGTGATCACCGACGTCGATCGGATCCTCGAACCGTACGGTGGCGTCGGGGCGTACGGCCGCGATCGCCAGATGTCCGCCAAGGCACTGACCGACGAGATCGCCTCGGGCAAGGTGATGGGGACGATGATCCCCGCCGTGTTCCTGGCCGTCGCGGCGTTCCTGCTCCACCTCGTGCTCGGTCGCCTGATCACGACCCAGCGAACCGAACTCGCGGTGCTCAAGGCCTTTGGCTACCGCGACACCGAGGTGGCCACGCACTATCTCACGTTCGCCCTCGCCGCCGTGCTCGGGGGGGCAGTCGTCGGCACAATCCTCGGTGTCGTCCTTGGCGGCGGGATGATCTCGGTCTACAAGGCGTACTTCGAGATGCCGTCGGTGGAGTACCAGCTGAATTGGGTACTGGTCGCGATCGGTGTCGGTGTGAGCGGGCTCGCCGCGGTGATCGGGGCCCTCGGTGCCGTCCGCAAGGCCGTGGCACTTCCGCCAGCCGAGGCGATGCGCCCGGAGCCACCGGCTCGGTTCGAACCGGGACTGCTCGAGCGGTCGGGGCTGGGATCACTGCTGCCGACCGCGGGGCGGATGATCCTGCGCAACATCGAACGGCATACGGCCAAGACCGTCTTCTCGGCCATCGGTGTGGCGTGCTCCGTCGCGATCCTGGTGATCGGGCTCTTCATGTTCGACGGCATCTCGCGCATGATGGAACTGCAGTTCCGGGTCGGACAGCGCGAAGACCTCTCGGTGACCTTCACCCAACCGCTCTCTGCCACGGTCGGCCACGATCTGGCGGCGCTCGATGGGGTGACACGCACGGAACTGTTCCGGACCGTTCCGGTGCGACTCACGGCCGACCAGCGAGTCCGGAGCGTCGGGCTGACCGGGATGCCCGCGGCCAGCGAGCTGCGCCAGATCGTGACGGCCCGCGGCGGCATCCAGCCGCTCCCTCCCGAGGGGATGGCCCTCAGTGCGATGCTCGCGGCAGAGTTGCATGTCGCGGTCGGTGACTCCGTGGTGGTGCACGTCATGGAGGGACAGCGTCGCACCGCCCATGTGGCCATCTCCGGCGTGGTCGATGACTTCATCGGGCTCTCGAGCTACATGCAACGCGATGCACTCGACCGGTTGGTCGGTGGGTCGCCAATGGTCTCCGGCGCCTACCTGCGCGCCGACGCCCCAGCACTGCCTGCCCTGCAACGCACCATGAAGCGCCTGCCGACCATCGCGAGTGTCGCGTCGCCGGCCGAGATGCACGCGGCCTTCCAGACGCAACTCTCCAGCAGCCTCTTCGTGGCGATCGGTTTCCTGGTCGGCTTCTCGGCCGTGATCGCCGTGGCCGTGATCTACAATGGTGCTCGGATCGCGCTCTCCGAACGCGGCCGCGAGCTCGCCTCCCTCCGCGTGCTCGGGTTCACCCGGGGGGAGGTGGCCACGATCCTGCTCGGCGAGCAGGCCGTGATCACACTCCTCGCGGTTCCGGTCGGATGGGGACTCGGCTACCTGCTCGCTGGTGTGGTCTCCGCGGGGCTTCGCTCGGAACTCTATCGGATCCCGCTCGTGGTGAGCGGGACGACCTATCTCTGGTCGGCGCTGATTGCCATGGCGGCAGCACTGGCGAGCGGTTTGCTCGTCCGGCGTCGGCTCAACACTCTTGATCTCATCGCGGTTCTCAAGACCCGGGAGTAGGACTCGACATGACCACCAGACGTAGACTGATCTTCGCAGGGGTGGGCGCACTCCTTCTGCTCATCATCGTGTTCGCGCTCCGACCGACCTCCCTCGCGGTCGAGACCGCCACCGTGGCCACCGACAGCCTGACCGTGAGTGTGGCCGCAGACGGACAGACGCGTGTCCGTGACCGCTTCGTGATCGCAGCGCCAAGTACGGGGCGGGTCCGCCGGATTTCCCTCAAGGAGGGTGCCCAGGTCTCGGTCGGCGACATCGTCGCTCGGCTCGAACCCGCACCGCAGGACGCGCGAACCGCCGCCGAGGCCCGAGCCCGTGTGAGCGCCGCGGAGGCAGCACGGGGCACGGCAGCGGCGAGCCTCGACCAGGCAAAAGCGGTGGCGGCACAGGCCGCCGCCGAAGCGGCACGTCGCCGCACCTTGGCGGAGGCCGGGGCACTGAGCCGTGAGGCGATGGAGCAGGCGCAGCTCGCGGCAACCGAAGCGGAGCAACAGCGTGAGATGGCGGAGTCGGGACTCCGGCAGGCAGCGGCGGAGGTTGCGGCCGCGCGTGCGGGGGTGCTCGGTGCCGGTGGGACCGGCGGCATCCCGGCCACGGTGGAGGTGCGGTCCCCGGTGGCTGGTCGGGTGCTCCGGGTTCCGGACCCGAGCGAACGCGTCGTGATGGCCGGAGCGCCGCTGATCGAACTGGGCGACCTCGACGGACTCGAGATCGTCATTGACCTGCTCTCCCAGGATGCCGCCCGGGTCGCTGCTGGTGCACCCGTTACCATCACGGATTGGGGGGGGGACACGGACTTGCATGGCACGGTGACGCGCGTCGAACCCGACGCCTTCACGAAGGTCTCGGCGCTCGGGGTCGAGGAGCAGCGCGTCAACGTGATTGCCGACCTTCGGGACCTGCCGTCGGCACTCGGGGCCGGTTTCCGGGTGGAAGCACGAATCGTGACCTGGGCCGGGGCGGATGTGCTTCAGGTTCCGACGAGCGCGCTCTTCCAGGGCCGCGGCGGATGGGAGCTGTTCGTCATGTCCGAGGGCAAGGCCCGACTCCGATCGGTCGGGATCGGCCACCGCAGTGATGCGATGGCCGAGATCACCGAAGGGATCAAGGCCGGTGAGGTGGTCATCCTCTACCCGTCGGACGAGCTGTCGGATGGGACGCGGGTGAAGGCGAGGAAGTGAGTCCGCGCCGGCTCAGTGCCCGCTCGAACCGCCCACCCGATCAAAGAAGTCGAAGATCCTCCCCATGTTGGCACGGTCCCGGGCGATGAGCATCGAGTGGTCACCGCCTGGCACCTCGATGTACTCGTGGGTCATCCCGAGGCTGTCCATGGTAGCGACCCAACGCCGAGTGGTCCGGACGTCGACCAACCGGTCGGCATCACCCTGCACGACGATCACTGGCAGCGCTCGGATGAGCCGCAGGGAATCGGGGCTTGAGTAGATCGCCGGCGCCGCCACCGCGAGGGCCCGGAACAGACGCGGATGCTCCATCACGATATGGTAGCTGCCACCCCCGCCCATCGAATGACCGAAGAGGAAGATCCGGTTGGCGTCGATGTTGAACTCCTGGCGCACGATCCCGAGCACATTGAGCACATCCTCCTCACTCAATGCCCCGTGATTGTCGGGACCGATGGTGGAGTCGCCCCGGGTCGGGATCCGGCCGTGGCCGAGGCTGCCGTACCACCCGCCCGTGCTGTAGCCCATCGGGGCCACGACGATGTAGCCACGTGCTTCGGCGAACTCGGTGAGCCCCTGGTAGCGGATCACCTGCCGCGGGTTGGAGCCGAGGCCGTGGAGTGCCACGATCAGCGGAGTCGGCGTGGTGGAGTCGTAGGTCGAGGGGACGAACAGCTCGTAGGGCATCGCGCGACCGGCGTCCGCGAAGGCATAGGTGCGTGACTGGATCTCGGTGGCTGGGGCGGTGGCCACCGCCTGGGCCGACACAGCCGAAGCCGTGAGAGCCACCAGAGCGAGCAGCGCGAGGGTTGGTCGGACTGGTGATCGCATGACAGATCCCGAGTTTGGAAGTGCGGATCCTTCGATGGCATGCCCCTCGGGGACAGAGTCGACCCCACCCCTACAGGGCGGCGGGACTCGAGATGACAGCGCTCGCTTTCTCTCCTTCTCTCTTTCTCTCTTTCTCTCTTTCTACCGGTACAGCCGGAGTCCGCCCGACATCGTCCCGAGGATCAGCTCGAGGCGGCCGTCACCATCGAGGTCACCGACCGTGGGCGACGACAGATTGTCGCCCTGCATCGTGAAGGTCGTGTCGCGCTCGAAGCGGATCTCGCTGCCGGTGGTCCGATTGAACCACCGATGGAGCGCGCCATCCTCCGATCCGATCAGCAAGTCGGGTTTGCCGTCCCCGTCGAAATCGTGGAAGGTCGGCGTGCTGCGCCGGCCGACATCCATCTCGGGCATCTCGTCGGTCACGAGCTCGAACTTCGGTTCAGTCCGCGTGCCGACATTGCGGTAGAGGTTGAGCTGGCCACTCGCCTCGCCAATCACCATGTCGAGATCGCCATCGCCATCGAGGTCAGCGAGTGCGGGGGTGGTGTTGCTGCCTCGCGTGATGACCACCAGCGCACTATCGACCATCGTCCAGTCCGGCACGGCAGCCGTGCCCCGGTTCTGCCACCACTGCACGTGATCGTTCCATGTCCCGAGCACCAGGTCCGGTACCCCGTCGCCGTCGAGGTCGGTGATCACCGGGGCGTAGTTGTAGGTCCCGTGGATACCGAGATCGCCACGATCGGTGAAGACCGGGGCGGTGCGTGTGCCGGTGTTCTCGTAGCGGGTGATCGTGGCCGTGGTGTTGTCGTCGGTGGTGACCTTGTTGCCGACCAGCAGGTCGAGATCGCCATCGCCATCGAGATCACCGAGTGCCGGTCGAGACTCGCTGCCGACATCGATCATCGGGATGAGCTGTCCGGTGATCGGCACGAACGTGCCGGGGGCGACCTGCTCGATCAGGTAGAGATTCCGGATCGAGGAGCGCGCCGGATTGAACGCGCCGCCGATCACGCCCATGACGACATCCGCATCCCCATCGCCATCGATGTCGCCGACGGTGGGGGCGTTGTAGCCGGTGGTCAGCACCGGATTGGCGACCGGAAACTGGACCGGCTTCGAGCGGAGCGAGAAGTTCGGGCAGCGATCGGTGTTCTCGATCAGGAGGAGGCCCGGCTCGAAGAAGTCGCCCCAGAGCAGATCCTGGTCACCGTCACCATCGACGTCCCCGAAGGCCATGGTGTTGGCCCCGTGGAGTGATCCGTTGGGCAGGGGGCCTGCCCCCGGCTGCGAGCCGGCCCCGATGATCTCGATCCCTTCCCAGCGCGCGGTGATGAATCGGAACCGGAGCAGGCCATCGGGACCGAGCGTTGGTTCGGCCTCGTAGCGATCGATGGTGCCGGTGACCCGCCCGATGAAAAGGTCGAGACGGCCGTTGCAGTCGATGTCGGTCAGGTTGAGGATGTTCTGCCGATCGGCGAAGATCGGGGCATTGTCGGCATCCCGGAGCGTATCGCCGACCGCCACCATCTGTGGGGTCGTCCGCGTACCGTCGTTCCGCCAGGCGCGGATGTACGAGTGGCGCAGTTCACCCATCAGGTCGAGGTCGCCATCGCCATCGAGGTCGACGAACCGGTACCACTCGCCCACGTCGAGGTCCTGCCAATGATCGGTCCGCCAGCGGAACCCCTCCGGCGTCTGCTCGTAGAACGTGATGGCGCCCGACCGTTCCTGCACGAAAAGGTCGGCATCCCCATCGCCGTCGATATCGACGAGCTGGGGCCGTGGCACGTCGTAGCCGCCCAGCCATGGCTGGGCGTACCGTGCCCCCTCGGCGTTCACCACCGGGACGGCATCGACCGACATCGTCCACGGGGCGGCCCCCGTGGCCGGGCCACCGGATGCCGAACCGGCCTGCGCGACTGCGCAGGCCGGGAGCAGGAGGAGGACGGACGCCACATTGGCCGCCCCCCCCCGAAGCCAACTGGCGATCATGGGATCGCCTGGCTCCGATCCTTCACGAGGAAGAGCCCCTCGCTCACGCTGGTGATCAGGATCGTGCCGCTCTTGAAGTAGGGGAAGACGCTCCACGCGCCGACCATGTGCGGCTCGTTCTCGTCATCCGGATAGGTGTCGAGGTAGGCCACCTCGCGCGGATTGGTCGGATCGGTGATATCGGCGATCCGGAGCCCCGAGCCGTAGTTCGACAGGTAGGCCTTGTTCCCCTTGATGTAGAGGTTGTGGTCCGAGGACTTGACGGTCCCGATGTACTCCTTGACCAGCACCGGGTCATCGAGATCGGTCACGTCGTAGATCATGGTGCGCGTGCCCTTGGCAGCCATGTCCTTGCCGGTCGTGTCGCGCTGGGCCGCGATCTCGTCGGACTCGTCATCGAGGAAGAAGTACTTGTGGTCCTCGGTGAACCAGCCCTGGTGCGCGTAGGCCACGAACGGGTAGGTGGCGGTCGAGATCAGCTTCGGGTGCTGCTTGTCGGTCACGTCCTGCAGCGAGATCGCATTCTCGTTCGATCCCATGCAGAGCTCATGGCCCTTGTACTTGGTGTCCGGACCGTGGTAGACGATGCAGACGGCATCGTGCGAGTACCCGGTGCCGCGGAATCCCGTGGTCGTGTCCGCGGCGCAGCCGACGAACTTCGGATGGACCGGATCTTCGCGCAGGTCCATCATGTGGAGGCCGCCACCGCACTGTTCACCCCCCGCCGAGCCACCGACGCCGTAGGCAAAGCCGGTTTCCTCGTTGATCACGATGTTGTGGGCACTGGCGATGTTGGTGTAGACGTAGTCGGGCTCGAAGGTCTGCGGCGTCTTGACCCCACGCAACCGGTTGAGGTCGAACACCTGCATGCCATGCTGACCCGCGCCATCGGCGACGACATACATGTAGTGCTTGTAGACCTTGATGTCGCGCCAGGCCGCCGGATTGGCCCCCTTGGTGAGCGGCAGGTTGCCGAGATAGACCGGGTTCTCCGGATCGGTGATGTCGACGAGCCCGGTCCCGTCATTGCGCCCGGCAAGCGCGTACTCCCGGCCCGTTTCGGCGTCGGTGTAGCCCCAGTTGTCACTCATCTGGGACCCACGACCACCACCGACCTGCGAGGTCGGGAGGAAGGCGAGCAACCCGGTGTTGCTGCACTGGAAGGCAGAGGCCTTGCCATTCTCGCAGACGATCTCCTTGCCCTTCACCATCTCGAAGCGGTCCTTGCTCGGCGGGAACGCCGAGCCGACGGTCCGCCACGTACCACCGGGCGCCCGGTCGAGGAAGAGGATCGTGCCCTCCCCCGAGATGTCGCCGGGCATGCCGACGATGGCCCGAGATCCTGATACCGCGAAGGTGGCGCCGAACTGGGCTCGCCCGCGACCAGTCGAGTCGACCTCCAGCTTGCCCATCGAGGTGACGTCACCAGCCGGGTTGATCCCGACCCGGTAGATCTCGCCCGCGCCGGCTGACGGCGCACCGACCCAGAGTTCGTCGCCGACCATCGCGAGATCGCTGCCGAAGCTCGCCACCGCCGGAAAGTCGTAGGCGGTCACCAGACCGCGCTCGACCCAGGCACCACTGCCCGGGTTCCGCTCGAACGTCACGACCATGCCCACGCCACCGAACGCGCGGCGGCGCCCACCGCGCGATGCGGTGGTGTCGACCGTCGCGATTTCCGGAACGAAATTGGCACCGGGCGCGCCGACCATCAGCCGATCACCCTTGAGCAGTACCGTGGCGCCGAACTGGGCGTTGTCCGACGAGCGACGCGACGCGAGCGCCGAGGCACCCTCCATCGTCCAGGCGCCGTTGGTCCCGCGTGCGAAGACGTAGACGCCACCCTTGCCATCCTGCCCCGTGGCCCCGATCGCGATCCGGTCGCCATCGATCGAGATCGCCGAGCCGAAACCGGCCCGCTCATCGAGACCGGGAGCGGTGATCACCCCCGCGGCGGACCAGCCGCTGGCGGTCTTCCTGAAGAGATGTACCACGCCGCTCCCCTGACCCGGCGCGCCGACATAGGCCATGTCTCCGGCGAGGGCGAGCGCCGTGCCGAACCGTGACCCGGCATCGGTCGGCGCCGGCAGCACGCCCGCGGCAGCGAAGCCATTCGCGCCCCGCGTATAGACATGCACCATCCCCGGTGCCTCGGGCGTTGCCGTCTCACCGGGGCGCGCAAAGGACCGCGGCGGCACATGACCGACGAGGAGGATGCTGCCATCGGTGGCGAGCGCCGCGCCGAAGCCGGTGCTGGCGACATTGGCGGGAAGCGTGAGAGTGCCAGCCGACCGCCAGGCCGAGGGAAGGCCACGATGGAAGACCCAGACCTGCCCCGGTGCGCTCGGATTGGCCGGGCGACCGGCACCGCCGGGCTCTCCCACGAAGGCCCAGTCCCCGGAGATCGCGACGGCGCGACCGAACTGCATCATCGATGGGGAAGCCGTCCGTGATGGGCCGGGACTGGCGACCGCGAGTGGTGGGGTCATCGCGGCCACACCGGCCAGCGCAAGGGACGAGAGTACGAAACGACGGATCACTGCTGCCTCCGTGAAGATGAGGAACGGCTGTTGCGGCTATGTCGAGGGGATCCAGACTCCAACAATACTGCCAAGTGCGGGGTGACGCGAGCGATCAGGGATGCGTGAACCAGCGCACGCCGCCGCCGGTCCCGCCGAGGATGATGTCCAGCGTGCCGTTGCCGAGGAGATCACCCATGCTGATCGTCGCGTCGGCATCGGGGGAGCGCAGGTAGAGTTCGGGATCCTCGGCGAAGACCGGGTCAACCCCGTGGTCGGTCCGACGGAACCGTCGCACTTCACCTGCCTCGTTGCCGACCAGCAGGTCGAGCGTGCCGGTGCCATCCAGATCGACCAGATACGGTGCCGCACGACGGCCGACATCAATATCCCCGAACTCATCGGTCACCAGCTCGAACCGTGGGGCGGTGACGCTGCCGACGTTGCGGTAGAAGTTGAGCTGACCACTCGCCTCGCCGATGAGCAGGTCGAGATCGCCATCACCATCGAGGTCACCCAGGGTGGGGATGGTGTTGCTGCCACGGGTGATGGTGATCAAGGCACTGTCGGCGCGAGTCCACTTCGGCGACTCGGCGGTCCCCACATTCGGCCAGAATTCGACCATGTCGCGCCAGGTCCCCATCACGATGTCGAGCAGGCCATCGCCGTTCAGGTCGACGAAGGCCGGGGCCATCTGGTACGTGCCGGCGAGTGGGAGCAGCCCACGCTCCCGGAAGGAGGGCGCCGTCCGGGTGCCGACATTTTCGAGCCAGGTGAGCGACGCCGTGGTCTCGTTGGTGGGACTGATCTTGTTGCCGATCACCAGGTCGAGGTCACCGTCGTGATCCAGATCGACCAGGGCCGGGACGCTCTCCGCGCCGGCGTCGATCATCGAGATCATCCGACGGGTCACGACCGTCCACGAACCCGGCGCAGTCTGTCGCACCTCGTAGAGGTTGTCGATCGAGCTGAAGTTGGGCTGGTAGGCACCACCGATCACCCCGATCACCAGGTCCATCCGGCCGTCGCCATCGATGTCACCGGTCGCGGGGGCATTGTAGCCGGTCGTGACGATGCGTGCGGATGCGGGGAACTGCTCGTGGGGACCCTGCAACCAGGGTGACCGGCAGCTTCCCTCGTTCCGGATCAGGAGCACCCCGGCCTCGAAGAAGTCTCCCCAGAACAGGTCGAGATCGCCGTCGCCGTCGACATCGCCGAAGGCCATCGTGTTGGCCCCGTGTCGCGTCGGGCGACCCTGGAACGCGGCGGTGTCCCCGGGCATCGGGCCGAGCACCTCGATCCCCTGCCAGCGCTCCTGCAGCAGGCGGAAGACCGGCAAGCCGTTGCGGTCGGTGCCCTCCTGTTCGAACCGATCGACATAGCCCGCCACGCGACCGAGGAAGAGATCGGGACGCCCGTTGCAATCGATGTCGACCACATTGAGAATGTTCTGCGGGTCGGCAAAGATCGGGGTCCCGGTGATGTCGCGAAGCGAATCGGCGATCGCCACCATCTTCGGTGCCGCGGTCGTGCCCTCGTTCCGGTAGACGCGGATGTAACCCATCCGTCGCTCGGCGAGCATGTCCTCGTCGCCATCGCCATCGAGGTCCGCAAACCGGAACCATTCGCCGACCTGCACATCCTGCCAGCGATCGGTACGCCAGATCCACTGATCGCCGACGTGTTCGAAGAACTTGAGGTCGTCCCGACGTTCCTGCACGAACAGGTCGAGATCACCATCCCCATCGATGTCGACGAGTTGGGGCCGCGGCAGATTGAAGCCGCCAAGGAAGGGCGAGGTCACCGGTGCCCCCGTGGAATCGACCACCGGGATGCCCGTCACGTGCTGCGTCCACATCGGGGATGACGGAGCCCGCTGCGCCGGAAGCGCAACGGGCCCTCCCACGCCCCCGAGGAGGGTCGTGGCGAACAGCAGGCGGTCCCACGTCATTGCGATCCAGCGGCTCCCATGCCGGCTGGCGAGGCGCCCAGCATCAGCTGCTTGACCATCTTGCCCGTGGCGATCTCGACCACCGTGAGCCAACCATTCGTACTGGTGTCACCGTCCTTGCCGTGCATGTCGTGACCGCTCATCCCCGCCATGCCGCCGCTGCCGGTGTTGCGGTTGCTCACGAAGAGGTACCGGCCATCGGGCGAGACCACCGACCCGTGCGGTTGGGCGAACCCTTCGGTGAAGCGGCGGCGCACGATGCCCATGAACGGATCGACCTCGGCGACCGCATTGTCGGTGAGGAGCGGCACATAGACCAGCTTGCCATCGGGAGCGAACGACGGATGCCATGGCTTGCCGCCCACCGTGAACTCGCGGACCGGCACCAGCGGTGGTGTCCCCGTCAGGTCGAAGACCAGCATCGTGTTCGACAACTCGCCGCCGACCACCATCGTGCGCCCGTCGGGCGAGATGGTGAACTCGACCAGCGAGCGCGGCGCACCCGCGAGCGTCGACAGCGTGACGCGCCCGGTCGCGGTCTCGACCGAGGCGATCCGGTTCTCGGCCAGCGAGGCGGTGTGCACGTAGCGACCATCGTGCGACGTGGCGATGGCGTGCGGTCGCGCGATCTGGACTTCCTGCTCCTCGATCTTCTCGAATGTGCTCCGCTTGATGACACCGAGCGACTTGGGCGGGTTGACGGCCGTCATCGAGCGACCGACATACATCGAGTCGTGGACGCGATCCATCGCGATGAGGCCCGGCGTCTCCATGTCGATCTGCCCCACGAGATGATTCGCCCGATCGAACTTGAGCACCTTGCCGTCACCGATCAGGGTGACATACCACGCCGAGCCATCGGGTTCGACCGCGGTGTCGTGCGGCTTGGCGTTGGCCGAGAAACCGAGTGCGGTCAGGTCGATCACGGTGTCGATGGCGAGCGTGCGCTCATTGATGACCGCGACCTGCGCCCCGCTCTGGCTCACGACATACACCTTCAGGTCGTCGGCCCGGGACGACGGCGTCGCCCCGGGTCCACCCATCGCCCCGCCGCAGGCGGCGACCCCGATCGTCGCCGCCGCCAGGACGAGCGTGCGGGCGCTCATGGCACCGCCTGGGTGCGATCGCGCACCAGGAAGAGCCCCTCGTTCACGCTGGTCACGACGATCGTGCCGCTCTTGAAGTACGGGAAATTGCTCCAGTTGCCCGACATCTGGTTGGTCGTGCCGCTCGGTGTGGTGTCGAGATAGCCGACCTCGCGCGGATTGGTCGGATCCGAGATGTCGAGGATCCGGAGACCGGCCTGATAGTTCGACTGATAGAGCCGATTGCCCTTGACGTACATGTTGTGATCGGTGGCCGGCGTCGTCCCGAACCACTGCTTCACCAGCACCGGGTCATCGAGATCGGCCAGGTCCCAGATCATCGTCCGCGTCTTCGGCTGGCCAGCCTGCTCGTCGAGTTCGTCGCCGAGGAAGAAGTAGCGCTGATCGTCGGTGAACCAGCCCTGGTGCGCATAGCCCACCGCCGGGTAGCTGGCACTCGAGAGCGCCTTCGGCGCCTTCTTGTCGGTCACATCCGCGATCGAGATCGCCGTCTCGTTCGATCCGATGCAGATCTCGTGGCCCTTGTACTTGGTGTCGGGGCCGCGGTACATGACGCACTGCGCGTCGTGCGAGTACCCGGTCCCCGACCGCCCGGTCGCGGGGTCGGCGAAGCAGCCGGCAAAGGTCGGTGACTCCGGCTGACGGATGTCGATCATGTGCAGGCCACCACCGCAGGTCTCGCCGCCCGAGTTGACACCGACGGCATACGCAAAGCCGGATTCCTCGTTGATCACGATGTTGTGCGCGCTGCCGATCTGGTCGTAGTGCACGTTCTCGGTGAAGAGCTGTGGCGTCTTCACGTTCCGGAGTCGCGTGAGGTCGAACACCTGCATCCCGTGCGGCCCGGCACCATCGGCCACGATGTAGGCGTGGTTCTTGTACGTCTTGATATCGCGCCAGATGGCGGGATTCGCGCCCTTGGTCAGGGGCAGGTTGCCGAGATACCGGGGATTCACCGGATCGGTGACGTCGACGAACGAGGTGCCGTCGTTCCGGCCGACCAGCGCATATTCCCGACCGGTCTGGGGATCGGTCCAGCCCCAGTTGTCGTTGACCTCGGTCGCGCGACCGCCGCCGAGGGCCGAGATCGGCATGAACGAGAGCAGCGAGGTGTTGCCGCATTCGAACTCATCTGCCTTGCCGTTGGCCCCGCACCGCACTTCGCCTCCGGTGACCTTCGCCATCTCGCTCGTGGGCGGGTAGACCATCCCCGAAGTGCGCCAGTTGCCCTGGGCATTCTTCGTGAGGAAGACCACGGTGCCGAGGCTGCCCGCATCGCGCGGCATCCCGATCACGGCCGAACTCCCCTGGACCAGCATCACCTCACCAAACCCTGAACCGACCGAGAGGGAATCGCTGCCGAGCTTGACCATCCCGGTCAGCTCGCCATCGGCGTTCATCATCGCCCGATAGATGCGGCCGTGACGCGCATCGCTGTAGGGTGCGCCGACCCAGATCTCGTCACCCACCTTCGCGACCGAGATCCCGAAGCGATTGGCGCCCGCCTCGAACGGGACCAACGTCGTCGACTCGGCCCAGTTGTCGTCGGCGCTCCGGGTGAAGCCGACCACCATCCCGGCGAAGCCATTCGCGTTCGGGGCGCCCGCATAGAGACTGGTGCCCGACAGGACGACCGACTCACCGAGTCGACTGGTGGGTGGCACGCGTCGGCCCGCCACCGCGGCCTCCTGGGCCCAGGTACCGTCGGCCCCACGCCGGAAGACGAACACCATCCCCTTCGCAGCATCATGGCCCGGGGCCGTGGCAGCCACCCGATCACCATCAACCGAGAGCGCCTGCCCAAACCCGTCGCCCGGGGCGAGGCCCTCGGCTGCCAGCATGCCTGTCGGTGCCCACTTGCCAGCCGTCCGGCGATAGACGTGCACCGCCCCGGTACCGTCCTGGCCCGGGGCGCCGACGAAGGCCCAATCCCCCGCAATGGCGATCGCGCGACCGAACTGCGCACGGGCCGCCGGAGCGGCCGACAGGGCACCCTGATCGGCCCAGCTCCCGTTCGCGGCGCGGGCGAAGAGCTGGACACCCCCGCGCAGCGAATCGCCACGCATGCCCACCATGAGGGTCGGCCCATCGGCGGCCAGGGCATAGCCGAATCCCGCGTCATCCGGGAGCCCGCTGACGGTGAGGTCGGCCCCCGCGGTCCAGCCGGCGGCGCCGCGACGGTAGATATGCACCATTCCGGACGCCGACTTGCTGGAGGTCGGCTCGCCGACGAAGAGCTGGTCACCGCTCATCGCCAGGGCGAAGCCGAAGACCTGCC
This sequence comes from Gemmatimonadales bacterium, assembly GCA_035703525.1. Taxonomy (GTDB): domain Bacteria; phylum Gemmatimonadota; class Gemmatimonadetes; order Gemmatimonadales; family GWC2-71-9; genus Palsa-1233. Next base: position 20,440 of record DASSYA010000028.1, read on the forward strand.
GTGCCGGCATCGCGCGCTCGGGTCCCGCGGCTGAAATCGTCGCGGTGCCAGTGGAGAGGAGCAGGGCGCCAAGAAGTGTTGGTCGGATCATGCAATCGCCTCGGATGGGATGGAGTCCGGAATAGTAACCCCAGCTGCTGGGGTGGTTCACGGGGAAACGCTGTCCACGTCTACGAGATGGGGACGTTTCGGTTTCGGGGAATCCAGTCGACCCCGAGGGGGACGATGCTATAGATTCGCGGCACCCCTCGTCCGTTCCACTTTCCGGAGCCCTCCGTGGCCGACCCGACGCTCCCCGTCCAGCCCGCCTCCCCCGACGACACGCCCATCACCCTCGTCGTCGAGGACGACCCCGCCGTTCGCGACCCGATGATGCGGTTCGTCACCACCCTCGGTCACGAGGTCGTTGGCGCCGGAACCGGTGCCGAGGCACTCGACCTGGTCCGGCGGCGGCGAATCGACTGCATCCTGCTCGATCTCCACCTCCCCGACGGCTCGGGGATCGACCTGGTCCCCCAGTTCGTCCAGCGCGATCATCACGTCGCGATCCTCATGCTGACCGCGGTCAACGACGCGCAATCGGCGGCGCTCTGCATGCAGCACGGCGCGATGGACTATCTGGTCAAGCCGGTCGACCTCACCGACCTCGAGCGCGCCATCGGCCGCGCGCTCCGGCGACGCCGCGAGCTGATGGATCAGGACGACACGCAGAGCTGGCTCAAGCACGAGATCGTCCGGCGTGGAGCCGAACTCCGGCGCGAACGCGGCAACCTGGAGCGGATCTCGGTCGCCACCCTCGAATCGCTGGTCAACGCCCTCGAGGCGAAAGATCCCTATCTGCGTGGCCATTCCGCCCGGATCGCCGACCTCGCCGCGCTGGTGGCCGCGGAGATGGGACTCACCGACGAACAGATCGAGCGCGTGCGGACCGCGGGCCGCCTGCACGACATCGGCAAGATCGGCATTCGCGAAGCGGTCCTCACCAAGCGCGGACCGCTCACCGATGAGGAATACGAGCACGTCAAGACCCATGTCACGATCGGCGCCCAGATTCTCGCGCCACTCACGCACCTTCGGGAAGTGATCAGCTACGTGCGCTCGCACCACGAACGCGTGGATGGCAGCGGCTATCCCGACGGGCTCGCCGATCATGCCATCCCGGTCGGCGGCCGGATCCTCTGCGCCGCGGAAGTCTTCGACGCGCTCACCACCGCGCGACCCTACCAGGACCGGATGAGTCCGCGTGAGGCGGTGTCACGCATGCGCGACCTGATCGGTACCGTGCTCGACGGCGAGGTGCACCAGGCGATGGCGCAGGTCATCGGGCGGCGGAAAGAGCTGGAGTAGTCAGCCCCCCATCGCCTCGAGGCGCCGGACCCGCTCCTCGACGGCCGGGTGCGACGCGAGCAGGTCGCCCGTCAGTCCCGACCAGCGTTGGAATCGCCGATCCGACGGATCGATGATGCAGAGGTGTGCGGCACCACGGCCCACCGCGAGCGTGGGTGTCCGGACATCATCGATCTTCCGGAGGGCGCGGATCAGCGCGCCGGGGTTGCGCGTGTACTGTGCCGCGGTGGCATCGGCGAGGAATTCGCGCTTGCGACTGATCGCCATCGCCATCAGGCGGGAGAGGAGCGGCGCCACCAGCAACGACACCAGCCACACCACAAGCAGGATCGGCAAGAGGGTTCCAGTCCCGCTGGAGCGACGGCCGGCCGCACGCCCGAGTGATCGCGTGCCAACGCGGCCCATGTTGGCACCCATCCGCCCCGACTGGAACAGCACGCGTCCGACGCCATCCGACAGCAGGGCGATCGCGCCGACCATCGCCGCGATGATCGTCATCAGTCGGGTGTCATAGCGCGCGATGTGCCCGAGTTCATGGGCAATGACCGCCTGCAGTTCATCGCGATCGAGGCGCGCGAGCAGCCCCTCGGTGACCGCGATGGAGGCGTGCATCGGGTCGGTGCCGGTCGCGAAGGCATTGGGATCCTCATCGGGCACGATCCAGATGCGGGGCCGCGGCATCCCGGCCGCGATCGCCATCTCGTCGACCACGTGGACGAGACGGCTCTGCTCCGGGGTCCCGGGCGTGATCAGCTCCATCGCCCTGGTCGACCACAGCACCTGCTGCGGCCCGAACTTCCAGGCACTCCAGGCCAGCCCGCTGGCCAGGACGGTGGCGGCGATGCCGAGCCAGGGCAGGCCGTGCTGGTAGCTACCCGGTTCGGGGCTGTTGCTCATCAGGTACAGCACGATGTCGCCGCCGAAGCCGAGCCACGCGAAGAAGAAGACAAACGACATCAGGAGCCAACTCGACTTCTGCCGATTCGACTCCTGCTGACTGAAGAGATCGTTGCCGTGCCCGGTCACGTCGGGCGGTTACTTGAGCGAGATGTCCACCTTCGGCACCCCACGCTCCAGCGGATCGTCGATCTCCCACAACTCGGCGGGGCTCGCCTTGGCGAGGCCGGCCATCAAGTTGGTGGGGACCTGCGCCTGGACGGTGTTGTAGGTCGTGGCGACGTCGTTGTAGTGCTGGCGTGAGAAGGCAATCTTGTTCTCGGTCGACGTCAGTTCCTCCTGCAACTGACTCACGTTGCCGAGCGCCTTGAGGTCGGGATACGCCTCGGTCAGGGCGAACAGCCGGCCGAGCGCCTGCGTGAGTTCACCCTCGGCCTTGGCCACCTCCTTCACGCCAGTCGCGGAGACTGCACGGGTTCGGGCCTGGACCACCGCCTCGAGCGTCTCGCGCTCGAACGACAGCGCACCCTTCACCGTCTCGACCAGGTTCGGGATCAGATCATGACGCCGCTTGAGCTGGACATCGATCTGCTTCCACGCGTTGGCCACCTGATTCTTGAGCATGATGAGGCGGTTGTACGCGCTCATCATCCAGAACAGCAGCCCCAGCACTACCACGAGCACAAGCAAGGATCGCATCACGTCTCCCGAGTCTAGAGGTCGACCTCGCGAGCGAGGCCGTCGAGCAGGACGCCGAGGCGTCGGGGGTCGTCGTGCAACGGGTGGGTCACCGTCAGGCGGAGCACCACACTCGGTGTGACCTGGTGATCACGCCATGCCACTGGAATATCGCCTGAGTCCTCCGTCGGTGTCGAATCGGCCGGTGCCGCGACGGCGGCGCCCAGCGCATCGGCCACCTGCCGCTCGAGAGCCTCGAGGCTCTGCGCTTCGCGCCGCGTCGCGATCACCTGGAGTGAATCACCCGCCAAGCGGGCGATCCGCGCCGCCAGCAACTCGATCAGGTGGGGATAGCCCCAACCGGTCCCAGCCCCGCGTCCGGCCGGGGCCCGCACGACTCGAGCGGCGACATAGTAGTGCAGGGTACGCTCGGTGAGCGGTCGATCCTGCCCCGGCCGGACCCCACTGAGCAGCCGATCGACCAGCGCGATCAGGTCGCGCGCACGCCAGGGTGCACGTGAGGCGTGGCGCCGGAGCGCCACAAGGGGATCAGGATGAGACGCCATCGTGCGCCAAGAGTATCGGTGTTGCAGAAGTTGGCGCCACTGCTCGCGGCCCGGCACCCTCACCTTCCCGCATGACGACTCACGGTGTAACCCTGCCGGAACTCCTGCTCGGCCTCACGCTCTCCGGGATTGTGGCCGGCATCACGGCGCCTCGCCTGGTGCGGTGGCCGGACCGGATGGCGGTCGAAGCGAGCACCGCCGCCACACGAGACCTGCTCGATCAGGCCCGGACCGCCGCCATCCGGCTGGCACGGCCGGTGGGCATCCTCGACAGCGCCGGAGCGCTCCGGATCCGCACCACGATCGACACGACTCCCATCACCCTCCGGACCCGGCAACTCGATCCCGGCGTCACCATCAGGGGCCTCGACCGTCCGCTCGGCTTCGGGCCACACGGCCTCGCCATCGGTGTCGCCAATCGAACCATCACGATTGAACGGGGCCGCATCAGCCGCGAGATCGTGGTCTCGCGGCTCGGTCGACTCCGGTGAGGAGCCAATTCAGTCGAGGCCGTGCCGCCGCAACTTGGCGAGCAGCGTCGACCGCGCGACACCAAGCAACGCAGCCGCCTGGAGGCGATTGCCGCGCGTGAAGGAGAGCACGGCTCGGAGATGCCGTGCCTCCGCTGCCGCCAACGTCTCGGGCGTCGGTACTGCGGCACCATCGCTCACGACAAAATCCACGGGCAGTGCGTCGTCGTCGTCATCGAGCCGCATCGAGACGAGGTGTCCCGCCGCCCGCAGGTCGGCGATCAACCGGGTGACATCGTCGCGCGATGCACCGGCAGCGAGCACGCGGAGATGGAGTGGACGCATCACGCGAAGCTACCGCCGACTGGGGCAACATGCCATCCGTCGTCACGCCCGTCGACCGACGACCGCGTTACACTTGTGACCGTGCCCACCCGGAGACCCGAATGCTCGACCTGACCACGCTCGCCGTGGGCGATGACGTCCACCATCCCCTGCTCGTCCTCGATGTTGCCGCCAAGGGGGGCGACCACCCGCGGACGGTCCTCACACTCGGCAATCGGACCGGCCGGATCGATTCCGCGCCGTTCTGGGCCGGCCGCGACGAGCTCGTTCGGGGGATCACCAAGGGAATGCTCGTTCAGGTGGTGGGGACGGTCGCCGCGTATCGCGACAGCCAGCAACTCGACATCACGTCGCTCCGGGCCCTCCCCAAGGGTGAGGTGCCCCTCAGCGAACTGGTGCCATCAGTGGGTGCCGTCGATCGCTACTGGACCTTCCTCGACGACATCCGCCATCGCCTGACGGCACCGCGCCTCAGGGCGGCGGTCGACCTCTTCTACGGGGACGAGGCCTTTCGTGAACGATACGAGCAATGCCCGGGCGCACCGGGCGCCGGCCACCATGCCACGCTCGGTGGGCTGCTTCAGCACACCTCCGAGGTGGTCGGAATCGCGCGGAGCATCGCCAGGATCGCTCGCGCCGATGAGGAACTGGTGATGGTCGGCGCAATGTTGCACGACATCGGCAAGCTGGAGAGCTACTCGTGGGAGACCGGCGTCTTCGACACGACCGAGCGTGGCCGACTCGCCGGGCATGTCGCCATCGGGGCGATGATGTTCCGAAGTCGCTACGAAGCCGCAGCCACCCCGCCATGCACCGAGGAGGAAGCCACCCTCCTCGAGCACATGATCCTCTCGCATCACGGCCGGCTCGAATACGGATCTCCCGTACGCCCGCTGACCCTCGAAGCCGAAATCCTCCACTTTGCCGACGACGCCAGCGCGAAGACCGCCGCGATCAACGAAGCCCACGCTTCGCGCGAGTTCTTCCCCAGCGACGAGCGCATCTCGACCAAGCGCATCTGGCAGCTCGACAATCGCTGGCTGGTTCGCATCGCGGCGGACTTCGGCCGGAGTGCCGATGAGGGGCAAAGCGAAGCGGCCGATCAGCCAGGCTGATCGACCGCTTCCGGAACCACAGGCGAAGCTCGGGGCAACGCGTCGGTTCGGGCGCTGAGAGTCGGAGCGGCTCGCAGACCACTCGCTCTCACGGCTCTCCGAGGCGCCAGATCGGAGAGGACGGGACGCGCGAACGTCCCACCTGACCAATACTATCGGCCGTGGGGACAAATCTCGCAAGTGCCTGATTTTATTCGGGTTAGCTCACTTCGACCTGCACGCATTGTGGATCGCAACACACTGCTGGACCACAACTTGCGGCGCTTGTCCACGGATTGTGGAGATGTTGATCCACATTCCCACCCCGCCGGAGCGCCACGGCGACGCCGGATTCAGGACTTGTCGGTCGCCTCGATCCGGATATTCAGGGTCTTCGCGAGCCCTTCAGCGGCCTTGCTGTAGTTGGCCGTCGCAGTCCGGACGGCGTTCAGGACATCGAGCACCTTGTCGGGATCGAGTTTGTCGGGCCCGTTGCCGACGAGTCGGTCGAGGTCGGCCGCGCAGGCGCCCATCGTCCGGTGCAGGTCGTCGATGGCCGTCCGGAATCGTTCGATCGCGGGTTCCCCGAAGCGCTCGTTGTTGGTGGAGAGCCCGGCGGCGAAGCTGCGCAGTTCTGCGGCATTGCGCTCAACCCGGGCACAGGAGACCCCCGTGACCCTGCTCTGACTCGCGAGCACAGCGGGGGAGTTCCGTGTGCGACGTGCCCGGTCGGCCTGCTCGACGGTGGCCTGGAGCGCGATGATGGTGTCCCGCATCGCGACAACGCGGTCCTTGAAGTCGGTCTCCGCCGGCGAAAGCTTCCGGGACGGCCAGAGCTGATTCTGGACATTGGGGTCCAGTGCCTGCTGCTTGTTGGCCCCTTGGGCAGCGAGTGGGGCGGCCAGCAGGCCTCCCAGGATGGCGGTGACGACGATGGAACGGCACATGGTGTTGTTCACTATTCACTTCCCACTTCGATGTAACGGTAGCGCGTATCGCCCTCGTCGTCTCCGACAAAGAGCGCGCCACCGGCGGTGACGGCGAACCATCCGGCGACCCATCGTCTGGGCCCGTCGAGTTCGTTGACGATGGGGCCCATCCAGCGCCGCACATGGCGCATTTCCGGCGCCCGACGGCCCAGCTGGGCGATGACGGCACCATTGCCCAAGGTCGTGCTCAGGAAATGCGCCAGCGCCCGTGGCCGGTTCGGAAAACTGATTGCCCGGACGCCGGGTTCGTCGATCAGCACCTCGGCGCCCGGCGTGTCGACCTGGGGGTCCTCGAGTCGCGGTCCCAGGAAGACCCAGGGCGAGTGGTCCCCGTCACGTCGCTCGACCACCGCGGCGGCCGTGTCGGTGGTGAGACGTCCGGCGTGGAGCAGGTCGTCATCGGGGAGGACCCCAACGACACGGGTCCACTCGAGCGCCGCGAGGAGCGTCTCGGTCGGGCAGCCGATGGTGTCGTCGTAGGCCATCAGCCTGGGCGCCTCACCGGCACGCAGGATGCAGTGCGAGAGGGCTTCGGCACGGTCGGCGAACGACCGGATCGCGAGTGACGTCGGGATGGACACGCGGGGATGATAGGGCTGCCACCTGTCCCGGTCTAGGGGGCGGTTGGGCCGGATGGCGACAATATTGCAATCTGTCGGGCACCGGGGCCCCGAACCATTGATATTGCGGGACCTGACAGGCCACCACCCAGAGGACACCAGACTGCTCACCATCGTACCCCAGGCCCGCTGATGGACCAGCAATCCCTTCGCAATCGCGTGACGGCCGGGACGGCGTTGCTGCTGCTGCTGGTGTTCGTGATGACCCTGCTGGGCGTCAATGCGGTGATCTCGCTCGACCGCGCGGTCCAGGGGGAACTCACGACGCTTCGGGAGCGAGGTGTCCTGGCGCAGGCCATCACCCGTGAGGTGGTGGGTGCCATCCGGGCCGGCGACCGCTACGAGCGCTCGGCCAGTCCCGAAGGCCTGGTCGGTCTCGATTCCGCGTTTCAGTCCCTGCGTGCCGCGACCACGACCTACGCCCAGTCGCTGGCCCTCACCTCCGAGGAGCGTGCCTCGCTCACGGAGGTCACGGAGCTCACCACGCGACTCCGACTTGCCTCGGATTCGGTGACCGGGACTCCGCGGGCGCCGATTGCCGACTCGTTGTTGGGCGCGGTTCGGATCCTCGCCTCGATCGAGGAAGGTGCCGCGACATCGCGTGCCCTGGCCCTCTCCAACCAGAGCACCGAGCGACGGCGTTGGGTCTGGTCCCTGTTTGTCGTGGCACTGATCATCGGCGTGGTCTCGGCCGTGGTCACGGTCCGTTCGGTGGTCATCCCGCTGCGACGGTTGGTGCAAGCCACCGAGCGCGTGGGTGGTGGTGACCTGCGCGCGGTCGATCTCGGACCGATGCCTCGCGAACTTGGCCAGCTGGCAGGTGCCATTCGTCGGATGAGCGAGGGGCTCGGTGGAGTGGTGGGATCCGTCGCCGAGGTCTCCGCCGCCCTCACCGCGAATGCCGCGCAACTGTCGACCCGATCGGTGCAGCTGACCGATAGCGCGGGTGAAGTCTCGGGGGCGATCGCGAACGTTTCCGAGTCAGCGGAGCGTCAGGCCGAGAGCATGCGCGCCGCCGATGAGCTGTTGGGCGACCTGCGGTCCGCGGCCGCCCGGTCGACGGCCGCGAGTCAGCGGGTGGTCGCGGTCGCCGATGGGATCCGTCGGACGGCGGCGACCCACCAGGTGCATCTGGGTGCCGCCTCGGCGACGCTGCTGGAGCTCCACGAGGTGGTGGAGCGAACGACGCACTCCGTGGGGCAACTCGACGGGGCGGCCGCCGCCGTCTCGGAATTTGTCGAATTGACCGGCGAGTTGGCAGGCCAGACCGAACTCCTGGCGCTCAACGCGGCGATCGAAGCGGCCAGGGCCGGCACGGCGGGTGAAGGATTCGCGGTCGTGGCGGCCGAGATCCGCCAGCTGGCGGAGACCAGCGCGGAGGGCGCACGGCGCATTGCCCGGACGGTCGCGGTGCTCGACGAACAGGTGCGGTTGGTTGCCGCCACCGTCGCGGCGGGGAAGGAACGCGTCTCGGGCGTGGAGGATGTCGCTGCGGGAGTGACCAGAGCGTTGGCCGAAATCGTGAGCGCAGTGGAGGAGGTCAGTCAGGCTGCCGGCACTGTGGCGCGCGAGGCCGGGGCTCACCGCGCGCTCGCCGACCAGCTCGCCGGCACGGGCGCCGATGTCGCGCGCTCCGCGGCGGGAAATGCCCGAGCGGCTCAACAGGTGAGCGATTCGGCCGAAGCGCAGTCGGCGGCGACCCGGGAAATCGCATCGGCGGCCACCACGCTCGTGGCGACCGCCGATCGATTGACGCGATTGGTCAAGGGCTTCCGGGTCTAGCGCTTCCGGGCGCCGGCCTTCTTGCTGGCGGCCGACTTGCCCGACGCCGTGGCAGTCTTCCTGGCCTTGCTACCGGCCTTGGGCTTCGCGGTGGCCTTGCTCGCCTTGGACGGTTTCGCGGCAGCTTTCGTGGACTTCTTCGTCGCCGTGGGCTTGGCCTTCCGGGCGGCCGGGGCCTTCGAGGCGGCCTTGCTCCCCTTCGACCCCTTCGCGGCGCTCTTTGCGGCCTTCTTCGGGGCCGTCTTCCGGGTCGTCGCCTTCTTCGGTGCCGCCTTGCTGGCCGTCGACTTCTTCGGGGCGGCCGACTTGGTGCCTGTCGCCTTTTTCGAGGTGCCCGACTTGGTGGTCGTGGCCGTCGCGGGTGCGCTGGCGGCCGCCGCGGCCGCGGCCGCAGCGGCCGCCTTCTTGGCCTGCGCGGCCTTTGCGGCCTTCCCGGTCGTCGGCGGGCGCCGGATCGGATTGGGATGCTTCTCCTCGATCTCGGCCAGGAGTCGTTCGACCTCCGCTTCCTCGATCAGGTTTCGCCGGGTCCCGAAGCGGAGCAGCTCTTCCGCGTCCTCGACATGGAACTCGCCCAGGCCAGCGGCAGCCCGGATGAGCTCGACCATCGCACTGGCCACCGGGGATCGCAGCACATCGGCGATCCCAGGCAGGGCTTCCATGAGCGAGGAGATCTGTGGCGCAGCAAGTTCCGTCATTGGTTCCCTCTGGGTTGCGCGAACGTAGGCCTATGGGAACGGGGCGTCAAGCTCCCGCGTCGAGGCAAGGCTCCCTTGACGGTTTCCCCGATTGGTCGTAGCTGTAGAAAACGTGGATCCCCCCCGGGACCGTCCCCGAGGCGCGAGCATGGAAAGGACCGCTGATGAGCCGACGCCATGTCAAGGAATTTCGCCCCGATGAGGCCTTGAGTCTGATCAGCGCTGATCGCGACGGAAAATCGCTCCATTGCCCCAGTTGTGGCAACGCGACGGTGGACCGGAGCCCCCCCCGGTCCGGCTTGGGCGAACGCGCCGGGCGCGTCGAGCTGGCCTGTGCTGCGTGCGGCCGACTGGTCACGTACATCGATCGGGACGAGACCACCTCCTACCACTGATTCCCGGACGGCCGGCGATGCCATGGCTTGACCGCGATGCCGGGAGGGGACGATCCTCCCCGCATGTCGACCCCGGTTCCTCATTCCTCGCGTGCCACGAGCCTCGTTCTCCTGACGGTGTTTGTCGACGTGATCGGCCTCGCGATGATCCTGCCGATCCTGCCCGGCACCGCGACCCGACTCGGCGCGAGCCCGGCGCTGATCGGTGTGCTCGTGGCGGCGTACAGCGCCGCACAACTCGTCCTGGCCCCGGCATGGGGGCGCCTCAGCGATCGCATCGGCCGCCGTCCGGTCCTCCTGCTCGGCCTCGCAGGCAGCGTGGTCTCGTACGTCGTCTTCGCCCTCGCCGGGAGCTGGCCGTGGCTCCTGCTGTCGCGCGTGATCGACGGCGGCTCGGGTGCGACCACCAACGTGGCGCAGGCCTGGCTCGCCGATGGCACCGTCCCGGCGCGCCGGACCCGCGCGATGGGTCAGGTCGGTGCGGCGGTCGGGGCCGGCTTCATTGTCGGTCCGATCCTGGGGGGCCTCAGCTCGACCGGTGGCAGTGCGCTGCCGGGCTGGATCGCCGCCGCGATCACCTTCCTCAACCTCCTGGTGGCGGCCATCGCGCTCCCCGCGGCACCGCCACGGCGCGAGCCACCGCGACGTCCCGCAGCGACTCCCCCCCCCATGTCGCTCGCCCTGCCACTGCTGATCCTGTTCCTGTCGACCCTGGCCTTCAGCGTGATGTATGTCGTCTTCCCGCTCTGGGGTGAACTGATCCTCGGGGCGGACCGGAGCACGGTCGGATACTGGTTCGCGTTCATCGGCCTGATCACGGCCGGGGTGCAGGGTGGCCTGCTCGGACGATTGGTGGCGCGGCTCGGCGAGGCGCGCACGGCCCGCAGCGGGGCCCTGCTCCTCATGCTCGGGCTCGGCATCCTGCCCTTCAGCACGGCAGGATCACCCTGGCAGTTCTACCTCGTGCTGGTGGTGATCGGAGCGGGCTACGGACTCGCGGGTCCACCGCTCCTCGGGTTGATCTCGCGCCACAGCGATGGCTCCCGGCAGGGGCGGGTGCTCGGCGTGGCGCAGAGCGCCAATTCGCTGGCGAGGATCGTGGGGCCGGTGGTCGCGGGCCTGGCCATGACGTGGATCGGCGCGCGCCACGCGTTCCTCTCCGCGGCCGGGCTCGCGCTGGTGGCGGCGATCCTGACCCTCGGGTCGGCGAGCGTGCTGCGGACCGCCTCCCCGGCTAGTGCGGAACGGTGAAGACCCGGTTCCAGCGCACTTCGCGCATGAATGCGAAGTCGAGTGAACTCATCATGTTGAACGAGTAGTAGACCAGCATCGGATGCCCGCGAACGTTCCGCCGCGGCAGGAACCCCCAGTAGCGGCCATCGAGCGAGTCATCCCGATTGTCGCCGAGCACGAAGAGCGAATCCGGCGGGACCACGACCGGACCCCAGTCGTGCATGTCGGGCGCATACCGCGCCGGCACCGGCCCGGCGAAATGCTCCACTTGCCATTCCCGCATCCGGGCCCGCAGCACCGGGTTCTCCGTCCGGCGCAGGTCGACCGGGGTGGTGTACGGCTCGTCGAGCCGGACCGCATTCCGGTACATCACGCCACCCCGCATCTCGAGCGTGTCACCGGGCGTGCCGATCAGCCGCTTGACGATCTTCATGTCCGGATCATCGACCGAATCGAAGACGATGATGTCGCCGTGCTCCGGTTCGCGGATGGCCGGCAGCCAGGTGTGCAGCAGCGGGACTTCCGCGCCATAGAGGAACTTGTTGACGAACAGGAAGTCACCGATCTGGAGCGTGTTCTGCATCGACCCCGACGGGATCTTGAAGGCCTCGACGAGGAAGGTCCGCAGGAACAGCCAGACCACCAGCGCGATCACGATCGACTTGAGCCAGTCGAACAACCACCGACCGGCCGAGCGACCGCGACTCCGCGCTGGTGCGGTCACGGCTCAGTCCTTCCAGTCCGCGATGAAGAGGTTCGTCTCGTGCGGCTGACTGCCGTGCCGATTCGAGGCGAACACGATCTTGCGCCCGTCGGGTGACAGCATCGGGAAGCTGTTGAAGTCGTCGGAGTAGGTCACGCGCTCGAGCCCGGTCCCGTCGATGTTGATCAGGTACAACTCGAACGTCCGACCATCGGCGCTGCCATGGTTGGACGAGAAGATGATCCGCTGGCCGTCCGGCAGGAAGATCGGGGCGAAATTCGCGCCGCCGAGCGAGGTGAGCTGCCGCGGGTCGCTGCCGTCGGCATTGGCGATCCAGAGCTCCAGCGCCGAGGGCCGCACCAGACGTTCACCGAGCAGCCGGAGGTAGTCGGCCGAGTCGGCTGCCGTCGTCGGATACTGGGCACGCCAGATGATCTTGCTGCCATCCGGCGAGAAGAAGGCGCCGCCGTCATAGCCCACCCGGTGGGTGATCCGACGCCGATCGGTCCCGTCGACGTTCATCGTGTACAACTCGACATCGCCGTCGACCGTCGAGGTGAAGATCACCCGCTCACCATCCGGGCTCGCGGTCGCCTCCGCATTGTAGGCACCGTTGTCGGTGATCTGGCGCGTGTCGGTGCCGTCCGGGTTCGCCGTGTAGAGCTCGAGGTGCCCGAGCGGCCAGACGTAGCCCATCGACTTGTCCACCGGCGCCGGGCAGGCCGGATTGTCGGCCTGGGTCGAGGCGTACATGATCCGACGGTCGCCCTGGATGAAGTACCCGCAGGTGGTCCGGCCCTTCCCGTTGCTGACCCGTCGCATGTTCGAGCCGTCGATGTTCATGACATACTGCTGATCGCAGCCGCTCGACACGGAGTCCTGACGCTGGAAGATGAGTCGCGTGCCGTCCTTCGAGAAATACGCCTCGGCGTTGTTCCCGCCGAAGGTGAGCTGGCGGATGTTGGCGAGATGGACTTCGCCCTCGACCGGGGTCACATAGGTGGTCGAGGCCGAGGTGGTCGCCTCCCCCGGCGGCAGGGCGTGGTCGGCGTTGGCACCGGCACAGGCGCTCAGCGCCAGCAGGCCGGCAATTCGGACAGTCGCAGGGAACGGAATGGGTCGATCCTCCAGATGAACGGGACTCACGTCGCCAGGGCCTCGAGGACCTGGTCGGCGTGCCCCTTGGGCTTGACCTGCTCGAACAGATGGCGGATCACCCCGTCACCGTCGATGATGAAGGTCGTCCGCAGGATCCCGTGGTACGTCTTGCCGTACATCGACTTCGCACCCCACGCGCCGTAGGCCTCCGCCACCGCATGATCGACGTCGGCAAGGAGCGGGAATGGCAGGTCGAACTTCTTCCGGAACGCGACATGGCTTGCCGGTGTATCCGGCGAGACACCGAGGACCACCGCACCGGTCGCCTTGACCCGCTCCCAGTTGTCACGCAGCCCACACGCCTGGGTGGTGCATCCGGGGGTGTCGTCCTTCGGATAGAAGTAGAGCACCACCGGAGTTCCGGCAAAATCACTCAAGCGCACGATCGTGTTGTCCTGATCCGGCAACGCGAAAGATGGTGCGCGATCACCGACTGAGAGCATCCGTAATCCTCCGGAGGTCAGGGTACGAGGTGGCGAGGCACGGACGGCAGCTGCTCGAGCCGCCGCACCGGGTGCATGCCGCGCCGCCGAAGGGCGCGATCGAAGAGGTTCCAGGTGGTGAGCCCGTCCTCCGAGGCCGGCTCGAGCACGAACGCGGCCAGCAGCCCCTCCCGCTGATCGGTCGAGATCAGGTAACTCCCCACCATCAAGGAGTCGGGCGTCGGACTCCCCCAGGCCCCATCGACCGAAACCAGCCGGTGGCCTTCGAAGGTCCGGCCAACCGTGACCGAGTCCATCCGGAACTTCTCGCTCGCCCCGGCCCATGGGGCGTCGAGTTGTTCGACCACCACTCCCTGGTTCCGGAGCAGGGTCACGATTTCCGGCCATTCGGGGTCGAGCACATAGGCCGCCGGGATCTTCTCCGAGCGCGTCCCGACGAACCGGTCGATCACCGGCATCAGGACCGACCGAAACTCCCCGGTGCGCTGGCGACGAGCGAACCCGCCGCTCCCTTCACCGCTGGCCAGCGAGATTTCGGCCACCACGGTATCCATCCTCGGCGGGGCGAAGGCACTGCGGACGATGACCGAGTCGGGCCGTGCCGCAATCGTCTTCGCCATGTGTTCCCGCACGGCGGCCGGATGTTCGGCGAGCCAGCGCAGCGTGCCCACCACAAACGCGTAGGTCGAGGTGATCCGCTTGGCGAACGGATCGTTGCTGTACGCCTCACTCAGGATCGAGAGCCGACTCATCCCCATCCGATTGCTGCCGAAGCGCGGCACGGATTCGTAGGTCACCCAGCCCTTCACCAGCGAGTCGGGCGTCTGATCCATGAAGTTGCCGTACGGGTAGGTCTGGACACCCTGACGGCGCAGGCGCGCCCGGACCTGCTCGAGCACGGTGTCCTGCACCCAGGCATTCGCCACGGTCGGGTTCGGATTGAGGCCCGGCGACCAGGTGAGGTTGTAGCCATGGTACGAGCCGTTGGTGGTATGGAGATCCATCCAGACATCCGGATCCCACCGGCGCACGAACGCCAGCGACGCACGCGTCTCGGGCGCATCCTGCTTGATGTAGTCGCGGTTGAGGTCGTACCCCTGCCCGTTCGGCCGCAGTCCCACAGTATCGGGACCGTTCTGTCCCGGCCGATTGCGCGTGGCCACGCCGAACGCATCATTGCCATCGGCATTGTAGATCGGCACCGCGAGCACGATCACACTGTCGAGCAGCGGCCGGAGCGAGCCGAGCGTGAGATCCCGAAGGATCTGCAGCAGCGCTTCCTTCCCTTCGACCTCGCCGGCATGGATGTTGGCCTGGATGTAGACGATCGGCTTGCCGCTCCGGTGCGCCTCGCCGGGATCCGCCACCAGGGGTCGCGCGGCGATCACGTACGGGATGCGTCGCCCCTGCGGCGAGGTCCCGAGGGTCCCCACTCGAATCCCCGCGCCCCGGTCCGCGAGGGAGTCGAGGAACATCAGGACATCGGCATGCGACGAAGTCCGCTGGGCATTGGTGCGCTCCGCGGTCGTCGACTGGGCCCCGAGCGGGGGTCCGAGGAGCACCAGCAAGGCAAGCACGGTGAAGCGGCGCATCAATCGAGTTCCTCTCGAAAATCGGGGACCAGCAGGCGGCGGGAGAGCTCGCGACTCACGCCGCCATCGGGAACGAACGTCAACTCCGGAATGATCATCAGGGTATTCGGCCGGACCATTCCGATCGAGACCGGACCGCCCAACCCGATCGCATCCGCCAGGACGAGTGGTTCCGCGAGATGCCGGACGAGCAGGGTACGGACCTGTCGCGGACCCATGACACGGTCCGCCAGCGCCCGCACCAGAAGGTAGCCAAGCACGTGCGTATCGTCAGGTCGCTCGGCACCGAGGGCCAGACGCTTCTCGGCCTCGATGAACTGGAAGAGCGGCATCGTCGTGGCTGCCGGGGCGAAGACCTGCTCGGTCGCCCATTCGGCGGCCCCCTCGGCGAGCCAGGGATCGCCATCGAGCAGGTGGATACCCCATGGATGGCGTCGCCAGGCCCGGGCGGCCGGATCGCCCAGCCGTGCCGAACTGAAGAGCAGGTGCTGCCACTCGTGCACCACGGTGCCCACGGCGAAGAGCGGCAGGATCGTCGGATCGATCAGGATCCGGTCCGTCGCACCGACGAAGCCGCCCAGTCGACTCCGGACCACTTCGCCGGGGTCGCGGAGCATCATCGAGGTCGACCCGGCCACCACGGGCAACGACGGTACGCCCCGGGTCTCGATCCGCCGCCAGGTCTCGAAGGCCTCCCCGAGCCCGTCGCCCGTGGCCAGCCACTCGGCAGCCACGGCATTGGCCGGTTCCACCAGCTGCGGCACCAGGGCCCCGAGTCCGACGACCGGCACCGCCTGCATGGCGCCGAAACTGGTCGGCACCGTGGGTGGCGTCACCAGCGAATCCGTGCCCCAGAAGGCCGCGACCATCGCGCGCGGTGAGCGATAGCCGTCGGGGGTCTCGACCCAGGCCCGCTCCAGCAACCAGGTCACGGCCTCCAGCCACCAGCGCCGGGCATCGACGTAGGCGTCGACAATGGCCCGGGCCCCGATGAGTCGCGCATCCGTCTCGAATGTCCCGGCGCCATTCCCCCCCCCAGTCAGATAGTACCGGCGTCGTGCCAGTTCCCAGAGCGTGCGGCGCACCTGGACACTGTCGATGTCGCCGGCGGGCAGCACCGCGGTCGCCTGGAGCGCAGCCGCGAGCCGTTCGGGGCGGACGTGAGCCGGCCCGACCCGCCCCTCCGCCAGTTCCCAGGCCACCTGATGCATGTCGAGGCGCCAGGCGCCCGGTCGGCCGAAGATGCGCCGGAAGTCGGCATCGGCGGCCGGACCCGCGGCGATGCGGTCGAGCATCTCGGCGGCGAGGCGACGACCCTCGGGTCGTTCGCCCACCACGAGGGCCTGGGCGCGCTGGACGATGCCGACCACGCCGGCCGGGGGCATGCCCACCGCGGCGGCGAGGCGGGCGTGCTCCGCGAGCAGCGTCTCCCGCGGCATGAGCCGGGCCCGCCAGGCATCCGGGAACTGCGAGGAGGTGGCGTCACTGCCGACGACCAGTTCGCGAAAGCGGATCCGCGGGCCGACCGGCCACTCGTCACTCCCGGGCGGGATGCGACGCGCCTCGAAGCGGGCCGGCGTGGTGGCGGGGCCGTGCCAGAGGCCCGTCAGGGAATCTCCCGCGAGGGTGCCCACGAACAATCCCCCCCCCGAGATCCGGAACCGGAGTGACGGGCCCTGCCACTCGACCTGATCCACCGGGAGCCACGCGCTGTCCCGGCTCTCGAGCAGGAGCCCGCCCCGGTCGGCGTCGAGGCGGAGGTCACCCCGATCCTCGAGCATCTCGCCGTGGACGCGCACCGCCCAGCGCCCGGTCGGCAGCGCCTGGGCCGGGAGGGACGCCCTGACGCCACTGATCGCCACCCCGATCGCGCAGGCGGCGAGGAGGGCCTTCACCCTTCCCGGGCCCCCCGGGGTCGGCGATCGACGATCGTCGGGCGCACGGCGGCGCCTTCATAGAGCCGCTCCCCCCCCCCAACGACCACCTGGTCGCCGACCTCGACCCCCTTCCGGATCTCGACGAATCCGGGCGTCCGGACCCCGATCTCGACCTCGCGCCGGGTCACCTTCCCCTCGATCACGACCCAGACGAACGAGGCACCGGCTGCCGGCGAGATCGCCTCCTCGGGGATCACCGTGGCGCTGGTGCGGGTCGAGGTGGCGAGCCGAGCCTCGATGAACATCCCGGCCTGGAGTGCCGCATCTCGATTCTCCACCAGGGCCTTGACGGTGATGCTCCGGCCGGGGAGCGTCACCACCGGATTGACGAAGTCGACACGGCCCGTGAAGGTCCGATCGGCCAGCGCGGCAACCCGGAAGGTGACCTCCTGTCCCCGGCGAAGTTCCGTCGCGTAGCGCTCGGGAACCTGGAACACGGCGCGCTGTGGCGAGACCGTCTGGAGCGTGAGCAACGGCCGTTGGGGCGTCACATAGTCGCCAACGGAGACCTGTCGTGCCCCGATCACCCCGGCGAACGGGGCGCGCACCGTGGTACGATCCAGCCGGACCTGGAGCAGCGCCAGGGACGCCTCGGCGGAGCGGGCGGTGGCCTCGGCCCGTTCGAGATCGGCTGGGGCGGCCGCCTTGCTGGCCAGAAGCACCCGAGTACGCTCGAGACTCTGACGGGCGAGATCCCGATCCGCGGTGGCCCGCGCCACCTGAGCCTGGAGTTCGGCGTCATCGACCTTGATGAGTGGCGCGCCGGCGGCGACCTGAGCGCCCTCACGGAAGAGGATCTCGGTCACCCGGCCCTCGACATCTGCGCTCAGGCTGATCTGCTGCAAGGGTTCGATCTCGCCCGTTGCAATGATCGCATCCACGACGGTGTCGGCGAACGCCACGGCGACCTCGACGGCCGCGGCCGGTGGCGGGCCGCCAGCCTGGGCACCACCCTCGGGAGCATCGCCCCCGCAGGCCACGAGGAAGGCGAGGACGATGGCACTAGAGAGCTTCGGGTTCACGGGCGACTCGGATCGGATACGGGTGAAAGTCTGGTTCCCAGGATGGCTTCGAGCGCGGCGCGAGCGAGACGCACCTCGTAGCGTCCACGCACGAGGTCCGACTCGGACACCGCCAGCTGTGTCTGGGCATCGAGCAGTTCGAGCACGGTCGAGGCCCCGGCCTGATAGCGGGCTTCCTGGACTCGGAGCACCTCGGCAGCCACGCCGACGGCACTCTCGGCGATCGCAAGGGTCCGGCGTGCCACCTCGTACGTGCTGTATGCCTCGGTCACATCGTGCCGCGCCCCCCGCTCGAGATCCTCGCGCACGACCCGGGCGACGTCGCGCTGGGCGGCGAGCTGTTGCATCTGCACCTCGCGCTGGCCCCCGTTCCAGAGGGCCCACGACCCCGAAATCCCGAGTGACCGACGGCTCGTGGCGCTCGGAAAAAACTTGTTGTCGAACGCGGACCAGGTCGCATTGAGCGTGACGGACGGCAGGTAGCTGCCCCGTTGCGCCTTGAGGGCGGCCACCGCGGCACGCTCGCTGGCACGCGCCTCCCGCCACGCCGGCCCCTCGGAGGCCGCGAGCTGCACGGCCTCCTCCAGTGACAATGTCAGGGCGGGTGGCACGGTGTCGGTCGGTTCGGCCGCGTCCACCGGACCCGCACGCCCGATCCGGCGCCCGAGCTGCAGTCGCGCCACGACCAGTGCCGCCTCGCTGGTGAGGACGGCCGTCTCGGCTCGCTGACGTTCGAGCAGCAGCTGCAGCGAATCCGACTGCACGGTCGCCCCCCCCTGCACCCTGGCGCGGGCCAGGGCGAACTGGCTCTCGGCGCGCGTGAGGCGCTGGCGAGCCACGGTCAGCAGGTCCCGGGCACCGAGCACGCCGTAGTAGTCACGCTCGGTCTCGAGCGCCGCGAGGAATCGCGCGCCAAGTTCGCCGGCCTCGGCGCGATCGAACTCGGCCGTGGCCTGCTTCGCCTGCTGCCACTTCCGACCACCCGCGAACAACTCGTAGCGCGCATCGAGACTCGCCGAGCCGATGGCACTCGCCGCTTGCCCGATGCCGATGTTGAACTGCGAGGTCGAGAGTTGCTGGTAGCTGGCGCTCGCGGTGACGGTCGGGACGAAGAACGTCAAGCGAGCGGCCCGGCGCCCCCATTCCGCGTTCTCGAGTTGTCCGACGCTTCGGACATAGTCGGGACTCACGGCCAGTACCGACTCGAGGGCCTCGGCGAGGGTCACCACCGGGATCGAATCCGGACCAATGCCGTGCGGACCGACGCCCTGCGCGAGCACACCGAGGATCAGCAGTGTGGAGATCATGCGCCATCCCCCCCGGGCTGCGGTGTCCGCCGGGAACGCAGTCGCTCGACCATGGCCCAGACCACGGGCACGACGAGCAGGGTCATCGCGGCCGAGAAGGCGACCCCGCCCACGATGGCGTAGCCGAGCGGACGACGCGACGAGGAGCCGGCGCCGAGCCCGATCGCGATCGGCAGGGCACCCATGATCGTGGCCACGGTGGTCATCAGGATGGGTCGGAACCGGATTCGGCCGGCCTCGAGGATCGCCTCCAACCGTTCCCGTCCTCGCTCACGTTGCTGATTGGCGTACTCCACCAGCAGGATCGAGTTCTTGGTGACCAACCCGACCAGCAGGATCAGGCCGATCTGCGAATAGAGATTGATGGTGGCGCCCATCAGCTTGAGGGTGAAGATCGCGCCGATCACCGCGAGAGGCACGGCCACAAGCACGGTGAGCGGATGCAGCAACGACTCGAACTGCACGGCCAGTACCATGAACACCACCAGGATGGCGAGTCCGAAGGCGAACACCAGCTCGCCACCGCTCTCCTCCAGTTCGCGCGCCTGCCCGCCCAGAGCGACGGTCGTGCCCGCGGGCAATTCGGCGGCGGTGAGCGCGTTCAACGTGTCGACCGCCTCGCCGAGCGTGAAGTCGGGCGTCACGGCTGCCGAGAGGGTGAAACTGCGGACTCGCTGGTAATGCGAGATCGCGCGCGGCCCCGTGGTCTCCGAGATCCCGGCGATGGCGTCGAGCCGGACCAGCGCCCCGCCGCGACCACGCACAAAGAGGTTATCCATGTCCGACGGGGTGGCCCGCTTGATCGGATCGAGCTGCATCAGCACGTCGTAGAGCTTGTTCTGCCGGGTGAACGTGCCGGCGCGCGTGCCCCCGAGCAGGGTCTGCAGCGTATTGGCGACGTCGTTCACCGGTACACCAAGATCCTCGGCGCGATCCCGGTCGTAGGCGACCGTGAGCTCCGGCTTGTTGACCTTGAGATCGGTATCGACGTTGATCAGGCCGGTGACGCCGCGTGCGGCCGCCAGCAGCTTGTCATTCGCGACCAGCAGCGAATCGTAGTTCGGATTGCGGACGATGAACTGCACGGGCGACCCGAATCCGCCGATGGCCGGCGGGTTCTGGAGGAAGACGAATGCCCCGATCACGCCCCCCAACCTGGGTCGGAGGCGGGCCAGGATCGTCTCGGCATCGTCGTCGGGCCGGTCCTCGATCGGTGTGAGCAAGGCACCGACGAAGCCGCTGTTCGGCGAGCCACCACCAAAGCCGCCGACCGACGAGAAGACGTGGGCCACCCCGGAGTCCGCCAGCAGGATCTGCTCTGCCTGGCTCTGGTACCGGTCGGTATAGGCCAGCGTGGCACCCTCGGGCGCAACCACCGCACCGAACAGGATGCCTCGGTCGTCGGCCGGAATGAACTCGCGCTCCAGGGTCCGAAACACCGCCCATGCCCCACCAAGCAGCGCCACGGTCAGGAGCATGACCGGGAGCGGATGGGCGAGTGCACGCCGCAGCAGGGCGGCATACCCGGTGGCCAGGCGATCGAAGCCGCTCTCGAGGGCCCGGTAGATCCGGCCGTGTGACGTGGGCACCCGCAGGATCTTCGCGCAAAGCATTGGTGTCAGCGTCAGCGCGACCAGACCCGAGAGGAAGACCGAGCCGGCCAGCGCCAGGCCGAACTCGTTGAACAACCGCCCGGTGTTGCCCTCGAGAAACGCCAGCGGGACGAATACCGCGATCAGCGAGGCGGTCGTCGCGATGACCGCGAAGCCGATCTCGCTGGTGCCTTCGCGCGCCGCCTGCTCCGGCGATTTCCCGAACTCCTCCTGGTGGCGATAGGCATTCTCGAGCACGATGATCGCATCGTCGACCACGATCCCGATCGCGATCGTGAGGGCCAGCAGGGTGAAGTTGTTGATGGTATATCCGAGCCAGAACATCACCGCGAAGACCGAGATGATCGAGGCCGGGATCGCGAACGCCGGGATCAGCGTGGCGCGCAGGTTCCTGAGGAAAAGGAAGATGATGATCACCACGAGCACGGCGGCCTCGACCAGGGTGCGCTGGGCCTCGTGGATCGAGCGCTTGACGAACTCCGAGCCATCGAAGGCCGGCTGCAGCGTCATGCCGGGTGGCAAGGCCGCCTGCATTGCCGGCAGCGCCTCGTAGATCGCCTCGGACACCTTGAGCTGGTTCGCCTTCGACTGCCGCACGACCCCGATGCCGACCGAGGGGCTCCCGTCGAACCGGAAGAGCGAACGCTCGTTCTCGGCCCCGAGTTCGACGCGCGCGATGTCGCGCAACTTGACCGGCACCCCGCCGGCGCTCGAGACGACCACATCGGCGAACTCGCCGGCCGTCCGCAATTCGCCGAGGGAGCGCACCGTGAACTCGCGCTGACTCGACTCGATCCGGCCGGCCGGCACCTCGACGTTCCGGGTCCGGATGGCCTGCGCCACCTCCTGCACGGTCAGGCCGTGCGAGGCCAGGGCGTCAGGGTCGAGCCAGACGCGCATCGCGTACTTCCGCTGCCCCAGGATCTGCGCACTGCCCACACCGGGGATCGTCTGCAATTGCTGCTTGACCACGCGGTCGGCGATATCGCTCAGCTCGAGCAGATCGATCCCGGGGGCCGAAAGCGAGAGATAGAAGAAGGGACGCGCGTCGGCGTCCTGCTTGGCGATGACCGGCTCCTCGATGTCGAGTGGCAGGCGACCGCGGACCCGGGACACCTTGTCCCGGACATCCTGCGCCGCCGTCTCGACGTCACGATCGAGGGTGAACTCGAGCACGATGTTGCTCGACTGCTCGCCACTGCTCGACGTGAGCGTGCGGAGGCCCTCCAGCGTGCTCAGCTCCTCCTCGAGCACGTCGGTCACCGACGATTCCATCACCCGCGGGTTGGCCCCGCGCAGCACCGTGGTGACCGAGATGATCGGGGGGTCGATATCGGGAAGTTCGCGTACCGAGAGACGCTGGTACCCCAGGATGCCGAACAACACCAACGCCAGCGACAGCATCGCCGCGAAAACGGGGCGGCGAATGGAAAGATCGGAAAGCTGCATGCCACCACTCTATCTTCGAGGAATCCCCGCCGCTCCGAATCGATGTCCGGGACAACTCGGCGGGGTGTTCATGCTGCATCACTGGAATCGGGGACCCGCATGGCCATCAAGCTGAGCTCACGCCAGCAGGCACAACTCGCCTGGCTGGAGACCGTGCCAAGGAAGTACGAGCGACTCGTCCGTGCCGTCGAGCAGCTCTCGACCAACCAGGCCGACGATGCCCTGGTCCGCCAGACCCAGCGCCTGCTCGAGGAGATGAAGTCGCAGGCCTCGCAGCTCGGGCTCGGACCCCTCGGTGATGCCTACGGAATCATGGCCACAATGTTGCGACGCTCCGGGGGACACCAGACCAAGGTCCGCGGTCTGCGCGAGATGCTGGCCGGCGCCAAGATCAACTATGACGGGGCCGTGCGCGCTGCCACCCAGCCCGAGGCGGCGGATCCGGACCCGGGGAGCGAGCCGGCTACTCCTTGAAGACCTTGTCGAGAAGCGGCGCGCTCGTGAACGCGATCATCGAGAAGATCACCACCGTGAGCATCAGCGTCACGTACGTCAGTGCGGCAATCAGGAAACCGGCACCGAGGCCGGCCAGGATCATGCCGAGATAATAGACCATCGCCAGACTCTCCCCCTCCGCGGTCATCGCGGGTCGGGGAAACTAGTCCGGGTCCGTACCATTCGGGAGAGCGAACCGGGGTCGCCGGGCTACGTTTGGGCTCATGCAGGAGCTCTTTCCGCCAGCGGCCGCGACCGAGATGGCCGATGCGATCTTTCAGGCCGCGATCACTGCGGGCCTCGCCTGTCTCGCCCTGGCGCTCCATCGCTGGCTGCGGGAGCACTGGCTCGCCTGGTGGGCGGGCGCCTGGGCGCTGTATGTCGTCCGCCTCCTCGCCATCATCGCCTTCCTCAACTCCGGCGACCTCATCTGGCTCTACTGGCATCAGGTGATCACCGGCTGGGTCGCCCTCGCGATCCTCTGGGCCGCCCTGGTCTTTTCCCGGAATGCCCGGTGGCGACCGGCCTATCTGGCGTATGCCGCCTTCCCGCTGGTCCTGGGGTGGATCGCGATCAACGGCCTCGACCGCTTCACGGCCGTGGCGATCCCCATGGTGATGCTCCTGAGCGGCGCCACCCTCTGGACGGGATGGGTGTTCTGGCAGCATAGCCGTCGCACCGGCTCGGTTGGCTCACGGTTCCTTGCCATCGCCTTCGCCCTCTGGGGGCTCCATCACCTGGACTACCCATTTCTCAGGGCGCGAGGCGCCTGGGCCCCGTGGGGCTACTTCCTCGACATCGTCTTCGAGCTGGCGATCGGCGTGGGGTTCGGCCTCATGGTCCTGACCGACCTTGCCCGTCGCCTCGACGAGCGCCGCGAGGACATCGCCCGACTCCAGGCCCGACAGGTGACCGCCGAGGAAGGCGAGCGCCGACGGCTCGCCCGCGATCTCCACGACGAGTCAGCTCAGACCTTTTCCGCGGTCCGCCTCGAGATCGGCATGCTCAGGGAGCGGGTCGACCGGCCGACCCAGGCCGGCCTCGACCGGGTCCTCGACCTGGTGGACCGCGGGATCGGGGGCGTCCGGCGCGTCATCAACGACCTCCGTCCCTCGCTCCTTGATGACCTCGGCCTGCTGGCGGCGATCCGCGCGCTGGCCCTCGAGACCGAGGCCAGGGGCGGGCCCAGCATCCGGCTCGCGCTACCGGAGATGCTCCCGGAGATGACCGGCGATCGGGAGCTCGCGCTCTTCCGAGCCACCCAGGAGGCGCTCGCCAACGTCATCCGTCACGCCGACGCCTCGTCCGCGAGTGTCACGGTCGCCGCGGCGGATGATCGGGTCGCGATCACGATCGTGGACAACGGTCGCGGCTTTGCCCCCGGGCAGGACCTCGCCACCTTCGAACATGAGGGTCGGCTCGGGCTGGTCGGGATGCGCGAACGGATCGGAGCCCTCGGCGGCTCCGTCACGGTGCGAGGCGACCCTGGCGTGACGATACGTGTCGAAGTCCCCATGGAGGGAAGATGAGTGATGCCTCGGTGACCGTCTGCATCGCGGACGATCATGCGGTCGTGCGCGAGGGAATCCGACGGGTGCTGGAAGGACAACCCGGGGTCCGGGTCGTGGGGGAGGCTGCCAACGGCGATCAGGCGCTCGCCATGGTCGAGCAACTCGCGCCGGAGGTGCTCGTGGCCGATGTCGCAATGCCCGGGCGCACCGGCATTGCGGTCGCCGCCGAGCTCACACGGCGCGGCAGCAGCACCCGCGTGCTGATCCTCTCGATGCACGATGGCCCGGAGTATCAGCTCGCGGCGCAGCGCGCCGGCGCACGCGGGTATCTCCTCAAGGATTCCGCGCCCGCGGTCCTCCGGCGCGCTGTCCTCGATGTGCAGCGCGGCATGCAGCTCTTCCCGAGCGGGCTCGCGAGCGCCACCGCCGCCTCACCGCTCGACCGGCTCACCCCACGCGAGCGTGAAGTGCTCACCCTGATCGCGCGCGGACGCACCAATCGGGAAATCGCCGCCGAATTCTCGATCTCGCCGCGCACGATCGAGACGCACCGCGAATCACTCATGGCCAAGCTCGAGATCCGCACCATCGCCGGCCTCACGAAACTGGCACTCGAGGAAGGATTGCTCGGGGAGTCCTAGAAAGCGAGAAGGAGAGAAAGAGAGAACAGCTCTCCCCTTCTCTCCTTCTCTCCTCCTCTCCTTCTCTCTTTCTCTCTTTCTAGGGTTCGTACACCACTTCGCCGCCGATCACCGTCAGCACGTTCTTCGTCGCGAGGATCTCGGGCGCCGGGATCGTCATGATGTCGTGATCGAGCACCGTGAAGTCGCCGCGCTTGCCGACCTCGATCGTGCCGGCGCGATCCTCCGCAAACGCCGCGAAGGCGGGGTACCACGTGAACATCCGGAGTGCCTGCTGCCGAGTGACGGCCTCCTCGGGGTGCCAGCCCGGTCCGTCGTTGCCCTGCAGGTCCTTCCGCGCGACGGCAGCGTAGAACTCGATCATCGGTTCGCCGCGTTCGACCGGTGCATCGGAGCCACCCGGCACGGCCACACCCATGTCGAGGAACGTACGCCACGCATACGCACCCGCGGTGCGATCAAGCCCGATCCGGCTCGGCACGAAGTGCAGGTCGCCGATCGCGTGCGACGGCTGCATCGAGGCGATGATGCCGAGCTCCTTGAAGCGCGGCAGGTCGGCCGGCTGGATGATCTGCGAGTGTTCGTCTCGCCAGCGCGGCTCGGCGACGGCACGTTCGGCGGCAGGCACCGACTCGAACGCATGCTGGTACATGTCGAGCAGCAGTCGGTTCGCCCGATCGCCGATCGCATGTCCGGCAACCTGGATACCGCTCCGAAGGGCACGAGGCAACATGTCGGCGACCGCCACCGTGTCGGTGGTGATCAGGCCACGCGTACTCGGATCATCGTTGTACGGCTCCAGCATCGCCGCGCCGCGCGAGCCGAGTGCGCCATCGAAGACGATCTTGATGGCACGCAACTCGAAGCGGTCATCGAACTCCGGCGGCTGCGGACCGATCTTGATCAGTGAGTCGGCCTGGGCCCCGGGACCGGTGATCGTCTTGTAGAGGCGGACCTTGATGCGCCCCTCACCATAGAGCTTCCGCATCATGGCGACCTCACCCCAGGTGCCGTGCATGTCCTGCACCTGGGTCCACCCCAGGCTCACCTCGCGCGCCGACGCCAACTCCATGGCGCGCTCCTGTTGCGCAGTCGAGGTGCCCGGCACATGCCGACCGACGAGCCCCTGGGCACGGTCGATCAGCATGCCGGTCGGCTGCCCGTCGACATCGAGATTGATCGCGCCGCCCGCGGGGGGCGGTGTGCTGCCATCGACGCCGGCAATGCGGAGCGCCGCCGAGTTGACCACCGAGGCATGACCATCGGCGCGGGTCAGCATCACCGGATTGTCGGGAGCGATGCGATCAAGGTCATGACGCGTCGGGAAGACCGGCGGCGACCAGAAGGTCTCGATCCAGCCGCGACCGGTGACCCACTCGCCCTTCGGGGTCTTCTTGACCGCCTCCTCGATTTTCGCAAGGAAGGCGTCCTTGGTGGGGGTGCCCTCGAGATTGAGCGTCAGCTCACGCTCACCGATGCCGCTGAAGTGCGCGTGGGCATCGACGAATCCCGGATAGACGAACCGTCCCGTCACATCGCGGACGGTGGTCCCCTCACCGATCCAGACGTCAGCATCGGCGCTGGCACCCATCCAGACGATCTTGCCGTCCTTGACCGCGACCGCACCGACGGTATCCGAACTGGACGGGCCGGAATAGATGGTACCGCCACGGAGCACGAGATCGGCCACGGGCGACGACGTGCCACCACCGCAGGCGGCCAGGAGTGATGAGAGCAAGAGGAGTCGGCGCATGGGAGGCTCGGAAGGAGAGAAGTGAGAAGTGAGAAGTGAGGACACGAGAAGATACTACCCGATTCGCCGTCGATCCTTCTCACTTCTCTCTCCTCTCTTCTCGCTTCTCGCTTCTCGCTTCTCACTTCTCACTTCTCACTTCTCACTTCTTACGCCGCCGGCCGGTGCTTCGGCAATCGAGCCAGTTGCGCGTTGATCGCATTCAGGTTGGCGTAGCCGGGATCGAAGTCGGCTGGCAGCCACTCGCGGAGTTCCGCGGCGCGCGGATCGAGTGGGGCGTCGAGGGCGGCGAGCAGCTCGCGGTAGCGCGTGGGGCCGTCGCAGTCGTCGGGCGGTGGTGCGCCGAACGCCTCGAGGCAGAGCGGCACGCGTTGGCCCACGAGCCGTGGGGTGACCTGCTCGACCGTGAGCACATGTCGCCATGGATCATTGAGCGTGGCGGCCTCGTGGGTGAATCGGCTACCGGGAGAGAGGCCGAGTGCCGACAGCGCCGTGTGATCGGTCGCGTGGCTCAGGTGGTCGGCGCCGTCGGGGTCGAGGTACCGGACGCCGTCGCGTTCGAATGCATGTTCCACAGCAGGCGGTTGTCCGAACGCGCCCTGGATCACGGCGTGCAATTCGAGGAGGGAGGCACGCGTCGAGATCGCGAGGCGCCGCCAGATGCGGGGTGTCACACCGGCAAGCTCTGCACGCAGGATGGCGACATCACCTTCGCCATGGCGGATTCGGGGACGGCAGGCGAGGCCCACGACAACCTCCGGAAGCAGGGCAGGACGCAAGGGTGCCGCCGAGGCGGCCAGACGTCACTTCGGTGGGGCGGGCTCCTCCGGTTTCGGTGGGACATGCACGGTGAAGAGTGGGGCTTCCCACGTATCACTGCAGAGGCCATCCCATCCCTTCTCGCCCTTCACCAGGTCACAGGTCATCTGACCGGCGATCGAGAAGGTGAAGCCGGCGCGGGTCGCCCCGTAGGATGGCACCGGGATTTCCTGTCCAGGGCCCTGCGCAAGCGCGATCGCCGTCGAATCACCGATCGCCGTGACGGTCAGCGTCACCGGGATCGTGTTCTCCTGACCGACCGGTTGGATGGTCACCTTGTAGGCACCAGGTGCAGGGAACTGGGCGAGGAGCGGGGCCGGCAGCACAACGGCGGCGGCAAGGATGAGGGAACGCATGCAGACTCCGGTCGGGGTGACTGACTCCTCACCCGACGATACCACGGTGGCGGGTGTTTCGGGAGGTCAGCGAGGTCGTGGGGGGGGAGCCTCGCAGACAAGGTGCCCGGAGTTCCACCCCGGGATCCCGTGGCGCCCCACCGACATCACGCAGCGAGCACCGGACGGCCGATCCTTGATCTCGAAGCCCCAGCCGGATGCCCCACTGGCCAGTATCCGGAGCGACGTGTTGTCATCGAGCTTGAGGTATCGGAGCAGCGGGTCGACCGAATCGGGATACCTCCCGAGATCGGATCGGACCGCCTCCATCGCCGTCGAGGCGTTGCGCGTATGGGTCTTGAGATCCTTGAAGATCGGGAGCTCCACCGCCGGCGGCGGGTCGCATCGTGGCGGCGCCGCCGGGAGCGGCGGGAGCGGGACCGTCAGCAGCATCACGTGATCGGCATCGTCCGCGTCCATCGTCAGGCCAACCATCTGATCGCCAATGAATTGCTCGAATTGGAATCGCCGAGGTAGCTGAACCGCATGCTCTGCCCGGGTGCCCGGATCGGTCACCCGCCACTGCCCCGGGCGTGTCACATCACTGACCCAGAGTCGGCCAGCAGGATCGGTGAGTACTTCGGTTGGCAGGTCCGATCGTGATGGGGGCAAACCCCCGAGCATCGGATAGGCACAGCCGCGCGAACCCGGGAGGTAGTGACGCACGAAGTAGCCAGCGCGGAGGGTGATCCCGCTGGACGGGACGGCACGACCCTCGACGGGATACTCTCGCAGCAGGCTGCCGTCGCGATCAAATTCACTCCACCGGCGATTGACCGCCGAATATGCGAGCACCGTGTCGCCCGCTCCCGGGAAGACATCCACGACAAAGCGAAACTCACCGGGGCCCGACCCCGCGCGACCGAACGAACGGACGTACCGTCCGTCTGCGTCGAACAGACGCAGATCCAGCGGCTTGCCATTGACCACGACGAATTCGCCGGATGGCATCCGGAGCACCCGTCGGACATCGAGCAGCTCCTGATGTGGATCATCACTCAGGCCACCGAACGAGACGAGCACCTTGGACTGGATCACGGCGCCTCCCTGGGCGACGAGTGCGATGGGCGCCAACCAGCAGGTCCCTGCGAGGGCCCCGCACCGAATCCACGGCAGGGCGCCCCTCACGTCCCGCACAGCAGCACCCCATCGAGTTCGGGATCAGCCCTTCCGACCCGGACCATGCAGCGCCACCCGGTCGCCTTGTCCGTGATCGTGAAGGCATAGGACTCCGCATCGGCACCCTGCACCGTGAACTCGGTCCCGGAGACCATCATCGCCGACGGATAGTCACCGGCCTTGGTCGGATAGGTGCGGTGGTCGCTGTAGTACGCCTCGTTGACGGTCATGGCATTCCGCATCGCGGTCTTGATCTGGGCCGCGCGAACCTTGTCGACCGGAATCGGGATCGAGGCACAATCGGCCGTCGAGGCCGCACTCCGAACCGGCAAGCCGGTCCGGAACATCGTCACGTGCGGAAAGCCGTCGTCGTCCTGGTACACCCCGACCACGCGGTCGCCATCGAAGTGCGTGATCACGAAGCCGGCCGGAAGTCGGAAACGTGCTGCCACACTGCCGCTCGGCTCGTGAACCGTCCAGTCGCGCGTTCCGAACCGATGCAACCAGAGTCGCCCCGCCGGATCGCTCATCGCCTCCTGCAGGTCAGCGGCACTGCGAGGCGCAAACCGCTCGATCGCGGCACTCGGACAACCGGCCGAACCGACCACGCTGCGCCGGATCATGGCGCTGCCATGCAGGAGTGGCCAGGTCGCGGGCTGTGGCGTCGCCTCGGACGGAGCCCAGTCCCGGACAAATCCATTCCGGAGTGAGAAGAGCATCCAGCGATCATTGCCCTGGCCGAAGCCGACCACCGAGTCACCGGCCCACGGGCGAGGCGTGATGCCGTACCCGTACTCCCCGGGCCCGCCGCCACGCCGCGCCAGCACCCGCACAAGATTCCCGCGGGCATCGTAGAGCCGGAACTCCGATGGCTTGCCGTTGGCGACCGCGAACTGGCCGGTGCTCGTGCGGACCACACCACGCACCTGCAGCAGTTCGGCCGCAGGATCGTCAACGGCCCCACCGAAATCCACCACCATGGTCGGGGTCGTGGGTGCCTGGGCCGAGATGGGGATCGTGGGTAGCGTGAGAAGGGCGAGCGCGAGCAGCCGCATGGTCGATGCTCCGGTTGGGGTCCAGAGAGGAATGGCGTGACGAGCCCGAGACCTTACACCCCGACCCGCCACTCCTCAGCGAACCGGAGCCGAATGCACGGGACCAGCGACGCCGGTGCCTCCGCCGGGAGGATCACCGCCACCGCACCGGGCCACGCCTGGATCTCGAGCGGTGCCGACCTCCCATCCCCGTGTAACAGCACGGCCTCGACCGGCGCCGGGGCGAGCCCCTCGAGCAAGAGTGGGCCCGGCCGCCAATCGTGCACGAACAGATTGGCCTGCCGCCCTTGCGTGGTGCTCCGGAATCGTGCGGCATCGCCGAACCGCGACGCCGAGCTGCCGCGGAGCAGGTCTCCGTGCACCGCCATCCACGCGCCTAGCGCCTCGAGCCGCTCGACCGATTCCACGGGGAATGCCCCGCTCCCCATCGGACCGACATTGAGCAACAGGTTGCCGCCCTTCGAGACGGTTTCGATGAGCATCAGCGCCAACCGACGCGGCGACTTCCACTGGTCGTCCTGCTGCTTGTAGCCCCAGTTGTCGTTCATCGTGACGCACGATTCCCAGTCCTTCCCGGGCGTGCCGGTCTCCGGGATCTCGTTCTCCGGCGTGCCGAAGTCACCGAGCGAGACGCCGTCGGGGCGGCCGCTGCCATTGATCCGGTCGTTGACCAGGCACCCCGGCGCGAGCCGACGAATCGTGCCCTGCAGCTCGAGCGCCAGTTGGTGGGTCCAGGTCGATTCCCATTGTCCGTCGAACCAGAGCACGTCGATCGGGCCATAGCCCGTGAGCAACTCCTCGACCTGTGCGGTGAGATAGCGGAAGTAGCGCGCGTAGTCGGCGTTGCCGACGGGACGCGACTCCGCCTCCCACGGCCGCCGGGGCAGATAGTCGGGATGATGCCAATCCATGATCGAGTGATACCAGCCGACCCGGAGGCCACGCGCCCGACAGGCCTTCGCGAGGGCGGCGCAGATGTCACGGGGCGATGGCGTCGCCGTGACATCGAAACTGCCGACCGTCGATGGCCAGAGGCAGAAGCCGTCGTGATGCTTGGTCGTGAGCACCACGTAGCGCATGCCGGCACGCCACGCGAGCTCGGCCCACCGGTCGGGATCGAATCCGGTCGGCGACCATTCCGCCACCAGACGATCGTACTGACCCACCGGGATCTCGGCATTGTTGCGGATCCACTCGGCCCAGCGTTCGTCACCGCGCCAGGTCCCGGCCAGAATGCTGTAGAGGCCCCAATGCACGAACATCCCGAACCGGGCCTCGCGCCACCATGCCATCCGGTCAGGGGAGCCGACCAGCACGGACCGCCGGAGCAGGGGCAGCGCCGCCGCACTCGTGGCCAGGAAGGTCCGACGATCAACGCTCACGGTGCCAGCATGCCACGCACGTCGGCGAGACGGCCATCGTTGGGTGCCGGGGTGAGCCCGAGGATGTCGGCCATGAGCGGGTAGACATCGACGTTCGGGAACGGTCGCGCGACGAGACCGTGACGGAAGGCCGGCCCGCTCGCGATGAAGATCGCCCGCATCGACGGCAACGCGTTGTCGAAGCCGTGGTTGCCACCCGGCGTCACCCGATCGATGCGAGCCCGCGATGTCACCGTCCAGCCCTCGGCGGCGATCGCGACGATCTCGGGAATACGTGGATTGCTGCCGAACGCGAGCCGCTTCGGGAGATCGCGCTTCCAGTAGACCGTGAGCGCGGGGTTGGCTCCCGTGAGCGCCTGGTAGACCGCCTCGGCGCGGCCAGGCTTCGGCGCCAGCATCACGGCGGGCCCCCAGTCATTGACCGTCACGTCGTCGAGCGAGATGTAGTCGTCGAGGACGATCACCTTGTCGGGCCCGATGGGGGCCATCCCGTGATCGCTCACGACGATGAGGTTGACCGAGCTGGCAAGGCCCCGCGCGTGCAACCCATCCGACAGCCGCCGGATCATCGCATCGACCACCGCCGCCGAGTCGTTGATCGCCGGCGACCCGGGACCGAAGTGATGCCCCGCGTCGTCCACCTGGCTGGCATAGATCGTCAGGATCGCCGGCCGCCTGGCCGCTGGGACATCAAGCCAGGTGAGCGTCGAGTCGACCCGTGCGGCCAACGGCAGCCCGTTGTCGAAGGTCATCCAGTGCGTGGCATGGATCCCCTCGATCGGCGCCTCGGACCCGGGCCAGAACATCGCGCTGGTGGTGCGGCCCGCCTTGGCGGCGGTCACCCAGATCGGCTCCCCCCCCCACCACCGTGCGTCCTGCACCGCCGCACGATTGCTCATGGCGAAGGTTCCGAGCACGCTGTCGCGGACGTTGTTGGCGATGATGCCATGGTGGTCGGGCCGGAGCCCGGTCACGATCGTGTAGTGATTCGGGAAGGTCTTCGTCGGGAACGATGGCTCCATCCATTCGGCGCGGACACCGGCCCGGCCCAGCGAATCGAGCACCGGTGTGTAGCCGCGACCGAGGTAGTCTGGCCGAAAACCGTCGAGCGAGATCAGGATGATCGAGGGAGGGCCCGACGCCTCGGGCGCGGGAGCCGGCGCGCCGCCGCGGGGTGCACACGCGGCAACGAGGAACACCATGGTGAGAAGGCGACGCATCCCCTGAGGATGGTCGCGGGGTGACGAATCCGCCAGCCCTGTCCGGCGTCGGCCACTCTGGCACACCCGCTTGCCAACTCGGCAAACCATGCGGCCGGGAGCCCACGCCGTCTGCCACGGGTGGCAGATTCACGCTGGCACGACCGGTGCCCTTGGAAGGGCTACCCGGCGGGGACGCACCGCCGTTTGCACAACGATTCACCGACCATTCCTGAGGAGGACACCATGCCACGCAACGCACTTTCCCTCCACGGCCCCGGGTCGCTCCAGGGTGTTCCCACGTTCGACCACCTGCTCGGCGACGCTTTCGGCGGTCGCTGGGGCGCCGACATCGACGTCGAGGAGCATGAGGATCACGCCGTGCTCCGCCTCGATGTCCCGGGCGTCAAGCCCGAACAGATCAACGTCAGTGTCGAACACCGCACCCTGACCATCCAGGTCGAGCGCGAGGGCCGCGGCAACTTCACCCGGCAGTACACCATCGGGACCAAGTACGATCTCGGCGGGATGAAGGCGACACTCGAGTACGGCGTGCTGACCCTGCACCTGCCCAAGGGTGCCGAGGCCCAGGCGCGGAAGATTCCGGTCGAGGTGGGATGACGACCGGAGGCACGCTGCAGGATGAACGATGACGGATGGCCGTCATTCATCCTGCAGCGTCCATCCTGCAGCGTGCCTGCTCAATCCGCGAACCGCCACTGCGGCGCGTAGTCGGCCTTGAGCGGGATCCGTGGATCTAGTAGCGCCCGCACCATCTCGATCGGCATCGGTCCGGTCGCCAGCACGGCGTCGTGGAACGCGCGCTCGGTCATCCGGCCACTGGTCACCAGTTCCGTGTACAGCGCCCGGAGCTGCATGCCGCCGAGGAGGTAGCCCGCCTGGTAGAGCGGTGAGTAGGTGCCGTTGAAGGAGCGGCGCACCTCCCCGGTCGCGCTGGCGCGTTCGTGACCGACACGATCGACGAGGAAGTCGATGCACTGCTCGGGTGTCCATTTGCCCAGGTGGAAGTTGAGCGAGAAGATGATCCGCGCGGCCCGGTGCATCCGCCAGAAGAGCATCCCCATCCGATTCTCCGGGGTTGTCGGGAATCCCAGGTCCCAGAGGTGCATCTCCCACCAGAGCGACCACCCCTCGACGTAGAACGGGGTCGAGAAGAGGCCGCGGTAGCTGTTGCTCCGGCTCGCCATGAAGCCCTGCAGTTCGTGGCCGGGGATCAGCTCGTGGAAGACGGTTGCCCGGGAGAAGTGTCGATTGTTGGCCCGGAGCGCCATCTGTTTCTCGGCCTCGGTCTGGCCGTCCGTCGGTGACGCCACGATGATCGATTCCCCGCCGAGGAAGAACGGATTGGTCTTCTGTGCCTCCGCCGACATCATCTCCATCCGCCAGATTTCACGCGCAAGCGGCGGCACGGTGACCAGGTCATGTGACATGACATAGTCGATCGCTTCGTACGCCATGTCGCGGACGGCGGGGACCTGCCCGCCGACCGGCGGATAGTCCTGCTTGGTGCGCTCGAGTGCGGCCTTCCAGTCGTCGCCGAGACCCATGTCGCGGGCGGCGCGACGAGCCTCCGTCTCGAGGTAGGCGAACTCCTTCTCCGCGATGGCGAGCAATTCCTCGGGCGTGTACGGGATCATCTCGTTGGCCAGATCGGCGAGCAGCCCGTTCCGGCCGATCGGGTCGCCGACGATGGGGGCATCCGCACCCTCCTTGATGCCGACCACGCGTTCCGAGAGAAAGGTGCGCCAGCCGTCGAGTCCCTTGAGCAACCGATCGGCCGGCTCGGTGAGCCACCAGGTGAGTTCGGGGTCATAACCCTTGTAGAAGCGCCACCACGCCTCGAGGTCACGCCGCAGCGATCCGATCACCTCCGTCGAACGCAGCGCCACGCTGCGACTCACCGGCGCGCGACCTGCCGCGAGCTCCCGCTCGAATGCGCGGCGGGTGGCCGCGAGCGTATCGGCCATCCATGCGAGCCGTCGCGATGCCACCACCGGATCGGGACGCGTCAGTTCGCGCCGCTCCTCGAGCATCTGCCACAGTGTGTCGGCGAACGGGAGGAGCGCGGCCATTTCTTGTGCTTGCTGTTCCTCGCGATCGAGCAGGGACAACTCATGCGTGAGTCTGCTCCGGAGCAGGATCGCGTCGACCTGCGCCTCGCGCCCGAGCTCATCGAACGGGACCGCGCCGAGTGCCGCCAGCCATCCGGTATCGAGTCGACGCATCCGTGCCCGACGCACCGGTGAGAACTCGGCATCGTAGCGCCGGAGCAGGGCTCCGCGATCACTCGACCAGCGACTGATCGACGTCGCCAGTTCGCTCATGGGGCGACGCCGAAGCGCATCGAGATCGGGGATCGTCGAGTCGGGAGCCTGGGCGGCGAGCGGCAGGCACACGAGCGTGCAGGCGCAAACGAGGAATCGCATCATCGGTGGTCTCCGAGCGGAGGGGGGCACACAAGCGAGGGGTCGGGAACGAGGGCAAGATCAGTGATCGATGTGGGCTGCGCCAGCCGCGGTGTCCTCGCAGCTGCACGGACGCGGCGTGCTGGCTGGTTCACTGTGCCGGCGACCCGCGATCCCGCACCCGATACCGATGAACGACCGCATCGTGGTCGTCCGCAGGATCGCTCGGGCCACACACCAGCGCGAGCCAATCACCGGCGAGCGCCCATTCCCCGCCGTAGTCCGGGCAGGCCAACGGCAGGCTGCCGAGATGTCGTGAGCCTGCGAACAGCTCAGCGACGACCGAATCGGTGCCGCCCCACCGGACAATCCAGAGCCGTCCCGCGCCATCGGACCGGGGCGGACTGACGTGACTCACCCATGGCAACTGCTCGCCTGCGAGTCGCGCACGCGCCTGGGCACGCCGCGCGGGATCACGTCGGAGCAGGCCGGCCGACTCGAGCCGGTCGAGTTCCCGGTCGAGCTCGGCCGGGCCGAGATACCGCGGTGGGAGGTCGAGCGTGGCGAGGGCGACCCGTTCCCCATGGAGATCGAAGAGCCCGAAGGTGAATGTCTCGCCATTGCCAATCACCACCCCGCCCGACCAGACCCCCAGCACGACCTTGAGTCCCGGTACGTCGACCTCGTGCGTGCCACGGGTCTCGAAGAGTGCCTGATAGAGGGAGTCGGAAGGTGCCAGCACCTCGGTCGTCTTGCCGGTTGCCGGATCAACCACGACCGGGATCCGGCCTCCCGCCTGACTCCGCCCGCCGAGCAGGCGCCCGTCGGGCATCGCCACCACCGGCATGACCGATGGCGGCATCCAGTGCGTTGACACCAACTCTCCCGCCCGCTCCCAGGTCGTGAAGCGGGCCGCCGCGAGATCGAAGGCCGAGACACCTGCGCTGTCGACGATCATCGGCACCGGCATGCGTGCCTCGCCGGGCCCCTCTCCTATCCCACCGATCGGCACTCCACCTGGCGAGGAGTCCGTCACCAGCACGACCGCCGAACCGGTCTGGTCGGGCGAGGCGAAGAGCCATGAGCCGTCGGGGCCGATCGCGATCGCGGAGCGCGTCGAGAGCCCCGGCTGGCCGACCGCCGTGGTAACCGCCACGAGGGTCGGCAGCTCGGCGAGCACCGGGGGAGCCTTCTCCCCCGATGCTCCACCGCAGCCGACCACCGCACCCAGCAGCAGCCCGCCGGCAACCCACGTGCCGCCAGACGGGCGCAGCATCACGCCCGTCCAGCCACACCTCTGCGTCCAACCACTCACCACGCGGTTCCCTCGTGGAAGGTGGTGCAGATCGACTGTGCGAGATCGGTCCGAATGAAACCGTCTGGAAAGG
This sequence comes from Gemmatimonadales bacterium, assembly GCA_035703525.1. Classification (GTDB taxonomy): domain Bacteria; phylum Gemmatimonadota; class Gemmatimonadetes; order Gemmatimonadales; family GWC2-71-9; genus Palsa-1233. The sequence goes on from DASSYA010000028.1 coordinate 56,961, forward strand.
TCGGGTTGCAGCCGCTCCAGTAGGCGGTCCCCGGGTACGAGCAGTAGTAGTCCTTGTAGTAGCAGCGCATGTGATCGCTCGGGACCGGGGCGGCCGAGGCGTACTGGACCGCGCTGGCAGTGGCGATCGCGAGGACAGCGGTGGAGGCAATGGCGATGGTGAACTTCGACATGGAGGTGCTCCTGATGTGAGAAAAGCGAGGCGTTGACGCCACTCCTGGCGTTCGAGCCGGACGGCTCGGCCGCAAGTGTACGCCTCGACTTTTCATCGCACCAGTTCCACACCGTCGTTTGGAGCGGATTGTCTAGTTTCTTGACACTCGACCCGGTTGGGTGATCTCCTGCACGGCGCGGCTCAGTTCCTCGAACGTGAACGGCTTCTCGACCACGGGCTGGCCCACCTCGGTCAGGAAGGCCGCCGTCTCAGGTTCGACCACGTCGCCGGTCACGAAGACGAATCGTTCGGCCAGCTCCGGCATCGTGGCCGCCACCTGCCTGAAGAGCTCCTGACCACTCAGGATCGGCATCCTGAGATCGCAGACGATCACGGCCGCCGAGTCTGGGCCGACATCGGGGCTGGTCAGGAAGGTGAGCGCCTCGGGCGAGGATTCGAGGACAACGACCGGCCACTGCCAGCGCTCGAAGATCGCCCGCATCGTCCGGCGGACCGCCGGTTGGTCGTCGATGATCACCACAGGCAACACAGCGCCGTCCGGTCCCCGAACCACCTGAGGCATCCCGGCGGCCGCCTGCGCCTGCTCCGGTGCCTGGCTCACCAGTGTCGCCGGATCGGTCAAGGGAAACGACACCACGAATCGTGCGCCGATGCCCTGGGCGGGTCGGTTCTCGAGCCGCATCGTACCACCCACCTGCTCGACCAGGCCACGCGACACCGGGAGCCCGAGCCCGGTCCCCTGGCCCACCCCCTTGGTGGTGAAGAACGGCTCGAAGATCTGGTCGAGGTGTTGCACCTCGACCCCCCCCCCCGAATCCTCGACCGTGAGCTCGCCGTTCGTGCCGTGCGAGACGACGGCGACAGTCACGGTGCCACCGGCGCCGGTGGCATCGACTGCATTCTCGATCAGGTTGGTCACCACCTGCTCCATGCCGAGCCGGTCGGCGAGCACCACCACCCGCTCGGTCGGCACTCGCAGCACGATCTGACACCCCCGTCCCCCGGCGCGCGGAGCCTGGACCGCCGTCATGTCTTCTGCGAGTTCGACCAGGTCCATCGGTGCCGGGACTCGTGGTGCCGGGCGCACGAATGCCAGCAGGTCCCGGACAATGTGCCGAGCCCGGAGTGCCTGCTCCTTGATCATTCGAATCCCGCTCTCCGTCTCGGCATCGTGCCGGACGAAACCGAGTTGCTCGCTCTGGCTCAGCACCACCATGAGGGGGTTGTTGAGTTCGTGCGCCACGCCCGAGACCACACGGCCGATCGCCAGCATCTTCTCGGATTCCGCCACCTGCCGTTCGAATCGCTCGCGCTCCGCGCGCTCCTGCTCCTGCACGGTCAGGTCCCTGATGATCGCCACCCCGCCCGAAGCCGAGGCGGCCTCGGTGAAGGCACCCACCGCGATCTCGGCCGGGAAGGTGGTCGCATCGGGTCGACGCCCGACCCGCATGCCACCCGTGACCCCGGAGCTGTCCGAGCGCTCCAGGGGTCCCATGACATCGAGCAGCCCGGAAAGGGGTCGACCGACCAGACTGCGTGACGGCACCCGGAACAACCGCCCCGCCGCGGCATTGGCGAGCACCACGTGCTTCTCGGTGTCGAAGGTGACGATCGCCTCTCCCGCCGACTCGATGATCCGTCGGAGCCGGTCTTCGGCCTCGCCGGCTTCTCGTACCTGGGACTCCCGGGTCTGCTCGACCAGCAGCAACGAGTCCTGCACGACGAGCACGACAACGGCCGCACCGAGCACCGCCACCATCAGCGCCGACCCGAAGCTGTCGGCCGCCATGAGGCGAGCGGCGAAGTCGATGCCGACCAGCCGCTCGAAGCCTGAGGTCGGAGCAAGCGCGAAGAGCGAGGTGCCGGCAGCAAAGATCCCCATCGCCACGGCGAGGTATGTCTTGCCACTGGAGGTCTGCCGATCGGCCGCCGCGAGGATCAGGAGCGCGAGTCCGAGGAAGAGTGCGGGGAGGAGCAGGAGCAGGATCTGGTTGGTGCGGTTGTAGTGATCGGTCGTGCCGAGGAAGAGCCCGAGCACCGTCACCCCGACAACCAGGGCCTGCAACGTGCTCTGACGGATCGATCGCCCGCTTGCCTGCACAGCGGCGACCACGACGAAGAGCAGGAAGAGGAAGCGCGCCGGCATCAGCACCAGATCGAGCAAGACACCCAGATCCGGGGGGATCAGGTTCCGCCCGACCAGGAACCCGAGCGATGACAAAGCGAGTTGGAGCGTGCTTGCCACGAGTGCCGACCACGCGGCGACCCAGGCGGTGAGCAACCGCCGATGAGCACCGAATCGCGGTAACAAGAGGAAAAACCCCAGCACGAGCAGGGCAGTCAGCCAGTGGACGACATGGCCCACGAGTGTGACATACACGAACTCGCCCGTCGCACCCGGTATCATGCGCTGGGGTACCCTTCCCATTGAAGCATGCTGCCTCGTCGTCTAGAGATAGATCTCCGCCCCGGCGGCCCGGAACTCCGCCGATTTGGCCGCCATCCCCTGCTCCACCTCGGCCGCCCGCGCCGCGTCACGGATATCCTGCGAGATCCGCATCGAACAGAACTTCGGCCCGCACATCGAGCAGAAGTGTGCAATCTTCGCGCCCTCCGCCGGCAACGTCGCATCATGGTACGCGAGCGCCGTCTGCGGGTCGAGTGCCAGGTGGAACTGATCGCGCCACCGGAACTCGAACCGCGCCTTGCTGAGCGCGTCGTCACGCTGCTGGGCTCGGGGGTGGCCCTTGGCGAGGTCCGCGGCGTGCGCCGCGATCTTGTAGGTGATGACACCGGTCTTGACGTCGTCGCGGTCCGGCAGGCCGAGGTGCTCCTTGGGGGTGACGTAGCAGAGCATGGCCGTGCCGTACCAGCCGATCATCGCGGCGCCGATCGCGCTGGTGATATGATCATAGCCGGGTGCCACGTCGGTTGTCAGGGGGCCGAGCGTGTAGAACGGTGCCTCACCGCACCACTCGAGCTGCTTCTCCATGTTCTCCTTGATCAGGTGCATCGGCACGTGACCGGGCCCCTCGTTCATCACCTGCACATCGTGCTCCCACGCGATCGTCGTGAGTTCGCCCTGGGTCTTGAGTTCCGCGAACTGTGCCTCGTCGTTTGCATCGGCAATGCTGCCCGGCCGGAGCCCGTCGCCGAGCGAGAAGGCGACATCGTACGCCGCCATGATCTCGCAGATCTCGCGGAACCGGGTGTAGAGGAACGACTCCTGGTGATGCGCGAGGCACCACTTGGCGATGATGCTGCCACCGCGCGAGACGATCCCGGTCATCCGGTTCGCCGTCATCGGCACGTAGCGAAGCAGCACCCCCGCGTGCACCGTGAAGTAGTCGACGCCCTGCTCGGCCTGCTCGATCAGGGTGTCCCGGTAGACCTCCCAGCTGAGGTCCTCCGCGACGCCGCCAACCTTCTCGAGCGCCTGATAAATCGGCACGGTCCCGATCGGCACGGCCGAGTTGCGCATGATCCACTGGCGCGTCTCGTGGATATCGTCGCCGGTGGAGAGATCCATCACCGTGTCGGCGCCCCAGAGGGTGGCCCAGCGGAGCTTCTCGACTTCTTCCTCGATCGAGGAGACGACCGCGGAATTGCCGATATTGGCGTTGATCTTGACGTGGAATCCCCGGCCGATGATCGTCGGCTCGAGTTCCGGATGATTGATGTTCGCGGGGATGATCGCCCGGCCGCGCGCCACCTCGCTCCGGACGAACTCGGCGGCGACCCCCTCCCGGATCGCCACGAATTCCATCTCGGGGGTGATCTCCCCGCGACGGGCGTAATGCAACTGCGTCACGGTGCCCGTGCCGCGCAGGACGGTACGGCGGAGTCCCTCAGGCATCGGGACACCCAGGGCCTGATCGCGCTCCGGCCGCTGCTCGACCGCGCGCGTCGCGATCCACGGCGCGCGCAGGCAGGGGAGTCCCTCGCGTACGTCATACCCCTGCGGTCCCGAGGTGTCGTAGACCCTCACGGGGGGATTGGGCGTGCCATCCGGCGCATCGCTCAGCGTGATCTCGCGCATCGGAACGCGCACGCCGGCCGGCCCCTCGACGAACACCTTCGTCGAGCAGGGAAAGGCGTCCTCGAAGGTCGCGTGCAGGTGGGGCATGGTCGTGGTCATGGCAAGCTCCGGGTCGTGCTGCCTCCCTCCGCCGGTATCAACCGAGTCAGGTTCAAAGGGTGCCTCTCAATCGCGCGCCCGACGTGGCACATGATGCCCCTGGCAGCTCCGTGGAAAATAGTCGGCAGGTCCTCGCGCTGGCGTTCGGGCGATCTTTTTCCATATTGGAAGCAGCCTCGCACCGTTCGGGTGGGGTCGGGTTCACTCTCCAGGAGGTAGCATGCGACGTTCCCTGATCGGTATCTCTTCGCTCGCGCTCGGCCTCGTGCTCGCGGCCGCCCCGGCCAATGCCCAGTTCTTCGTGGCAGGTGGTGTCACGCTGCCCTCCGGCGACTTCGGCGATGCCTACAAGGCGGGCTGGATGGCCAACGCCGGTGTCAGCGTGAAGGCCTTCGCCAATGGACGGGCCAACCTCTGGGCCGAGGGCCTCTACGGGCAGAACAAGGTGGACGGGACGTCCGACGCCAAGAGCACCATCATGGGCGGACTCGGCTCGGTCACGTACAATCTCACCGCCGGAAGCACCACCACGCCGTACCTGATCGGTGCGGTCGGCTACCTCTCCCAGAAGATCAGCTTCAACAACACCAACACCACCGAAGGCGGCATCGGCTTCGGTGGTGGTGCCGGCGTCAGCTTCAACAAGATCTACATCGAAGGGCGCTACATGACGGCCTCGCTGTTCGATGATGTCCAGACCTCGTTCCTCATGGCGACGGTCGGCATCCTGTTCTAGGACGCCATCCCGCGTTCGATCGGCGGCCCGTCACTCCGGTGGCGGGCCGTCGTGCGTTGGTGCCCCGAGTGCCTGATAGACCATCGTCCGGAACCGGTCGTGCAGCGTGGAGCCGTCGGCCGGCAACAGCTGGGTCATCACCACCGCCACGAGGTCATACGCCGGGTCAACCCAGTAGTTCGTGTGGTACGCCCCCCCCCAGCCAAACTGCCCGGGGGCACCGTAGCGCCCCACCGCCGCCGGATCGTGCCAGATCTCGAACCCCAGCCCGAAGCCGGCCTCGCCGTCGGCGCGGTAGGTTGTCCCGATGGCATCGTGGGTCATCAGCGCCACCGTGGCGGGCGAGAGGATCCGGAGGCCATGCAGGGTCCCGCCCTGTCGAATCATCTCGAGAAACGTGGCGTAATCACTGGCGGTCGAGAGCAGGCCGGCTCCACCCGCAAACGCCGTGCACGGGCCATCGACGTAGTTGCCCTGGCCGAGCGGGCCGTCGGGTGCCCGCGTCAGGATGCCACCGCGGAGGGCATACACGGTGGCGAGTCGTGCGGCCTCCGCACCAGGGAGGCAGAACTTCGTGTCGTGCATGCCGAGCGGCTCGGTGATGCGCTCCGCAATCACCGTCGCGAGCGATTGACCGGTGATCCGCTCGATGATGCAGCCGAGCACGTCGGTGGCATAGCCATAGACGAACCGACTGCCCGGCTGGGCCGCGAGCGGCAGGTGCGCGAGCGGCATCACCGCCGTGCAGATGTCGGTCGTCTTGTGGGCGAAGTACCAGCCGTGGCCGGCCTCGGGCCCGAGACCTTCGGCGGCGTAGGCGTCCTGGAGCCAGGACTCGCGACCGTACGACATGCCGGCGGTGTGTGTCATCAACTCGCGGATCGTGATCGGATGCGCAACCGGCACCGAACGCCATCGCGTCGCCCCCGCCGAATCGAATCGCTCGCCCACCGTGGCACCACCGAACTCCGGCAGGTACCTGGCCACCGGATCACTCAGGGCGAGACGTCCCTCTTCCACCAGCGTGAGGGCCGCCGTCGTGGTGAGCGCCTTGGTCTGCGACGCGATCCGGAAGAGCTGGTCGGGCGTCATCGGGCGCGATGCCTCGAGGTCGGCCTTGCCAGTCGCGTGGGTGTAGACCACGCGCCCATGCTGGAGCACTACCGCCACGATGCCTGCCGCCTCACCTCGCGCGACCACGCCGTCGAGGTAGGTGGTGAGACGGGTGCGCGCGGCGGGGACCATTCCCTCCTGCGCGCCAGCGGGTACGGCCAGTGTCATGGCCAGCAGGAGCGCGGGGAGCGTGGGTCGCATGGGTGACTCCGGGTCGAGGCAGGAGTGGCTCGGGGGAATCCCGGAGGATAGCAACGGCGCCCGGTCGTGACCATGTGCCGGCGAGGGCGACTTCCGCTTCGACCCATGTCCGTTACCCTTCGGGTTTCGCGGGCCACTCATCACCCCGGACCTCGTGCTCGTCCCCAAGCTGGTTTCCTCGCTTCGCGGCTACACCCGCGCCCAGTTCGCTGCCGATGCCACCGCCGGTGTCATCGTCGGCATCGTGGCACTCCCACTCGCGATCGCATTCGCCATCGCGAGCGGTGTCACCCCGGACCGCGGGCTCTTCACCGCAGTGATCGCCGGGTTCCTGATCTCGGCGCTTGGCGGTTCGCGCGTCCAGATCGGGGGGCCCACCGGCGCGTTCGTGGTGGTGGTGTATGGCATCGTGCAGCAACACGGCGTCGAGGGCCTGCTGCTCGCGACGATGATGGCCGGCGTGATCCTGATCGGGTTCGGCCTCGCCCGTCTCGGCACGGCGATCAAGTTCATCCCGTACCCGGTGACGGTCGGCTTCACCAGCGGGATCGCGCTGATCATCTTCTCCGGACAGGTCAAGGACCTGCTCGGTCTCGCGATGGGTCCGGTCCCCACCGACTTCCTCGAGAAGTGGCGCGAATATGCCAGTCACCTCGGCGCCATCAACCTGTGGGCCTGCGCGGTGGCGGCCGGCTGCCTGCTGATCATCCGATTCTGGCCACGCCTGAGTCATCGCGTCCCGGGGCCATTCGTGGCGTTGATCGTCGCGACCGCCGTCGTGACGATCTGGCAACTTCCGGTCGAGACGATCGGCTCACGATTCGGCGCGATACACGCCGGCCTGCCGATGCCCCACCTGCCGGAGATCTCGCTGATGAAGATGCGGGCGCTGATCGGCCCGGCCTTCACCATCGCGGCACTCGCCGCCATCGAGTCGCTGCTCTCTGCCGTGGTCGCCGATGGCATGATCGGCGGACGCCATCGATCGAACATGGAGTTGGTGGCCCAGGGTGTCGCCAACATCGCATCGCCACTCTTCGGTGGCATCCCGGCGACCGGGGCGATCGCGCGCACCGCCACCAACATCAAGAACGGCGGCCGCACGCCCGTCGCCGGCATGATCCACGCCCTCACCCTGCTGGTGATCACCCTGTTCGTGGGGCGGTGGGCTGCGCTGATTCCGATGGCGGCACTGGCCAGCATCCTGGTGGTGGTGGCCTGGCACATGAGTGAGTGGCGCACCTTCCGGGACATCCTGAGCTCCCCCCGCAGCGATGTCGCGGTCCTGCTCGTGACGTTCCTCCTCACGGTGCTCGTCGACCTGACGGTCGCGATCCAGGTCGGCATGGTCCTCGCCGCGTTCCTGTTCATGAAGCGGATGGCCGACGTGACCAACGTCACGCTCGTCACCGATGCCGATGTCGAGGACGAGGAGATCGGGCATCGACGATTGCCGGATGGCGTGGAGGTCTACGAGATCAATGGACCGTTCTTCTTCGGTGCGGCAGGACAGTTCAGCAACACGGTGGGCACCATCACCCCGTTGCCGAAGTTGCTCGTGATCCGCCTCCGCCATGCCCCGGCGATGGATGCCACCGGGATCCACGCCCTGACGCGGGTGGTCGCCCGAGCCAACAAGCACGGCACGCGAGTGGTGCTGACCGAGTTGCAGGCACAACCGCACCATGCCCTCGATCGGAGCGGCCTGCTCGACAGGCTCGGCCCGATGGGTGTCACGACCACCCTCGAGGAAGCACTGCATTCACCCGACACCGGACCATCTGCGGTCCCTGGACCCTCACCGGACTCACCATGACGACCCTCTCACCGTTCCATCTCGCCTTCCCGGTCGACAACCTCGACGCCGCGCGGACCTTCTACACCACGGTGCTCGGCTGCGCCGAGGGACGTTCCTCGGACCGCTGGATCGACTTCGATTTCTTCGGCCACCAGCTCGTGGCACACCTCGCGCCCGATGAGGTGGGCGGGCGAGCCACCAGCCCGGTCGACGGGCACGCCGTCCCGGTCAGGCACTTCGGAGTCGTGCTGCCGTGGGACGCCTGGCAGCGATTGGCCGATCGACTGCGCAAGGCGGGCACGGAGTTCGTGATCGAGCCATACGTGCGGTTCGAGGGACTGCCGGGCGAGCAGGCCACACTGTTCTTCCTCGATCCCGCCGGCAACGCCCTCGAATTCAAGGCGTTCCGCGATATCTCCCAACTCTTCGCCACGAGGTGATGGTGCCGACACGCTCGACGTTCCTTGCCCTCGTGCTGACCGCAGCCCTGGGCTCGACCACCGCGTCCGTGATGGCACAACAGCCCGAGGTCACATCCTGGCAACATCGACTGCGGATTGCGGAGACCCACAAGGTTGCGGCCCTCACGACGCGCCGGTTCACGGACGATCAGTTCTGGTCGGCGGTCGCTCCATCGCTGGCGTCACCTCGCCTCGCGGTGGCGGAGGTCGGACGCTCGATGCAGGGGCGCCCGCTTCGGACCGTCACCTTCGGCCACGGACCGACCACGGTCCTCCTCTGGTCGCAGATGCATGGCGACGAGGCGACCGCGACCATGGCGCTGGCCGATATCTTCGCCTGGCTGGCGGATTCGGCACCCGATCCGATGCGCGATCGGATGGGCGCGCTGCTCACCGTCACGTTCCTGCCGATGCTCAATCCCGACGGCGCGGAGATCTTCCAACGCCACAATGCGGCGGGGATCGACATCAATCGCGATGTGCGCCGACTCGCCTCGCCCGAGGCGCGGGCGCTCAAGGCGACTCGGGACCGGATCACCCCCGACTTCGGATTCAACCTGCACGACCAGAGCGCGCGCACGCGCGTCGGCAATGGCGAACAGGCCGCCATCGCGCTCCTGCCACCCGCCGAAGAGGCCACCAGGAGCTACGGGCCGGTGCGGAGCCGTGCCCGGCTCGTGGCCTCGTGGCTGGCCACCGATTTCGGCAATGCCGTGGCCGGCCGGATCGCCCGGTACGATGACACCTTCAACCCGCGTGCCTTCGGCGACGCGATGCAGTCCTGGGGCACCAGCACCGTCCTGATCGAGAGCGGCTCGTTGCCGGGCGACCCGCAGAAGCAACGGCTCCGGACCTACAATGCCGCAGCAATCATCGGCGCCCTCGATGCCATCGCAACCAGGGCGTATGCGCAGGCGGACACCAACGCCTATGAATCCCTGCCGTTCAATCGTGGTGGAGCGTATGACCTGCTGATCCGAGGCGGCTCCCTCGTCGTGCCCGGTGTCGGGGCCGTCCGTGCCGACGTCGCGATCAACTTCGATGACTCCGTGGCCCGAACCGGTGGTCACATCAGTGAGGTGGGCGATCTCGAAACGGCCGTGGCGATGGACACCCTCGACCTGACCGGCAAGTTCCTGCATCCGATGCCCGATGCGGTGACACTGACCGGTGGCAGCGCCTGGGTGCCGATTGGCGCACCGGCGAGGTTCATCATCCGGAGTGGAGCGACGGCCTCGAGCCCCGAGCGCGGACGAATCCCGTGAGGGGGGTGGCAGGAAGACGTCCCGGGACGTAGGGTAGAGGCAACCTCAACCCGGAGTCCTCCATGACCACCCCTCGCCGTGAATTTCTCGGCTGGATCGGGATGTCGACCCTTGTCGGCGCGACCGCACCCTCCATCCTCACCGCCAGCCCGCTCCCGACCACCGGATCGCCCGGTGTGCCGACGGGTGCCGCCGACTGGGACATGTCCTGGACCCGGCGGATCACCGGCAAGCACAAGCTGGTCTTTGATGCCCCCGAACTCGAGGGCGGCCTCCCCGTCGTTCGGGCGAACGGCGTCGGGGCACAGTACGCCGAGGTGTTCGGAGACCCGCTCTCCCGGATCAGCCGGGTGCTGGTCCTCCGACACCACGCCATCGACTTCGCGATGAACGACGTCCACTGGAAGCGCTTCAAGCTCGGGGAGGCCAGCGGCATCAAGGGCGCCGATGGCTCGGGTGTCAGCTACAATCCGGTCCGTGCCCCGAATGACGCGATCCCGGCGCCCTTCCGGCAGATGATGCTCGAGCCATTCCAACAGAGTGGTGGGCAGGTCCTCGCCTGCAACCTCGCGCTCCAGTTCCTCGTAGTACCCCGGTATGTCGCCGCCGGGATGGCGGCCGACGCTGCCTACGCCGCGGCCAAGGCCGACATGCTCCCCGGGATCATCCTCCAACCCTCCGGTGTCTTCGCCGTGGGCGTGGCCCAGGGTGCCGGCTGCAGCTACATCCCGGCCTCCGCCGCTGAGTGACCTGATTGGCGGGTCCCGGGAAGCGTTCACGAGATCGGGCGCACCACGGTGCGCCTGAACAAGCACCATCACATTCACCAGGACGGGCGCAACAGGTTGCGCCACTGCCAGTTTGGATCCCATGACCAATCGACGTGACTTCCTCGGTTTCCTTGGTGCGGGCGCGGCCCTGCCGGCCATCCTGCCGCCGTTCCCGACCACCGAGTCGCTCCCGCCGGTGTTGGCGGACTACGACATGTCGTGGGTCGATCAGATCGCCAAGCCCCACAAGTTCGTGATCGATGCAGCGTCCATCGACGACAACAGCGGGCTCTGGCGTGCGATCGCGCTGATGGACCAGTACAAGGATGTCTTCGGGACCTACCCGAACGAGATGGGCGCGGTCCTGGTGCTCCGCCACGAGGCGATCATCCTCACGATGGACCACAGCCACTGGGAGAAGGATGGCGTCGGCGAGGCATCGGGGATGAAGGACCGCGAAGGGAACTGGGTCACCCGGAATCCGGCCGGTCCACCCGCCGCCGACGCACGCCCCAGCGCCGCCAGATACACCCTGCAAGGGTTCCAGGCGATGGGCGGCATCGTGCTCGCCTGCAACCAGGCCTTCGGCGGCTATGTGGTCGGCAAGTATCGCAAGGACGGAGTCTCCTACGCCGACGCCCGGAAGGAAGCGCTCACGCATCTCCTCCCGGGCGTCATCATGCAGCCGTCAGGCTTCTTCGCGACGGTGCGGGCACAGCAGGCCGGCTGCGCGGCGTTCTTCAACGGGTAGTGAAGTGAGAAGTGAGAAGTGAGAAGTGAAAACCAGGCAGGCTCACTTCTCACTTCTCCCTTCTCACTTCACGTCCACATACCGCGCCATCCGCGCCACTTCCTTCGCGTCGACGTACTTCCCCATCTCGCGCTCGAACTGCGCCATCGCCTTGTAGGGACGGTACTCCTTGAACTCGCGCAGGAACCGTGCGCCGATCCCGGGAATGCTCAGGATCTGCTCGTCGGTCGCGGTGTTGAGATCGATCTTCACGAAGACATACTGCTCCAACCGAGCCAGTTCGGCGTCATCGACGTACTTGTCGATCTCGCGGTGCCACTCTGCCAGCGCGCGATACGGCTTGTACTCGTTGAATTCCCGCACCATGCGTGCGCCGGCGCCCGGGATCATCAAGACCTCGGCATTGGTGAAATCGTTGAGGTCGATCTGGACGAAGACCTTGGCGTAGGCGGCCATGCGTGCCGCCTCGCCCAGGTGCGGGGCGAGGAAGGCGTCGAACGCCGACTGGCGCGCAAACGGCCGCGCGGCGATCACGGCCTTCACGATCGCCGGCGTGAACCCGGGCACGGCCGCCAGCTGTGCTTCGGTGGCGACATTGGCATTGACGATGCTCACTGGTGCACCGACCTGCGCCACAACGGGTGACGCGGCGAGCACGGTGAGCAGGGCGACTGCAGAGAGGCGATGCATGGTGTTCACTCCGGATGTATGACAGATGAGCGATCAGTGGACAATAACTTCCAGGCGATGAGACCCAGCAGGCCGAACCAGACCATTGTCCCCGGTGCCAGCGCCGGGGTGGCTCCGGTGACGGCCTCCTTGAACAGGCTCCAGCCGTGCGCGTCGGGGGTCATCTCCAACTCGAACTCGGCGTTGCCCGAGTAGTGGAACCAGGTCCCGACGACACCGCTCACGACGTAGAGGAGCATGAGCGGCCGCACACCGATCGGCGCTCGGGTCCGCGAACGGACCAGCGCCCAGCCGAGGACCAGGAGGCCCAACCCCAACAGGGTCAGCGGCACCCATTGCTTCCAGCCGTCCCAATGTTCCAGGAGGAGCAGCTCCACCAGCGTGCCCCCAACCCCGAACAGGAGCAGGGCCAGCAGGGTCCGGCCTACGGCGATGCGATCGGGCACGGCATATCCACGATGAGGTTCCCCTAGAATACGGCTCCCGGGCGGGACGCGTTGCGTCCACATCCTGCCACCTCCATGCCTCCACCCACAATCCGGGACCTCCCGGATACGCGAGTCCCCCCCGGACGGCGTCGCCGTTCAGGGGGCTGCATACACCGAGTGGATCGCCAGGCATGGGGCCCGAGTGGTGTCACCTCGGAGCCCCCGCCGCACGGCGCTGCGCGCCGCGGGCGGGGGATCTCTCCTCTCGCTTCTCGCCTCTCGCTTCTCGCCTACTTCCGATCCTTGAACGTGTCGTACAGCTCCGAATGCTTGGTCGCGAGCGGTACATTGCGGCCATCGATGAACAGATACTTCGTGTCGGTCCGCGCCTCGAGCATGTCGCCGTTGGTCACCACGATGTTGGCGATCTTGCCGACCTCGAGTGAGCCCAGCTTGTCGGCGACACCGAAGATCTGGGCCGGCCAAAGCGTCACGCTCTTGAGGGCATCCTCGTGGCTGAGCCCGAACGCCGCCGCCATGCCGGCGTGGTAGGGCAGGTTGCGGACATCGGGGTTCGACTCGCCCGCCGAGATGGCGAACGTGACGCCGGCCGCACGAAGCTTGGCCGGTGCCGCGTACGCCGCATCGTAGCCGTCGTCTTCATACGTCGGGAAGCCGAGGGTGTTGGTGTAGATGATCGGCACCTTGTGCTCGACGAGGTAGTCGGTCATCCGCCAGGCATCACGGCCGCCGACCACGATCGGCGTGAGCTTCTGCTCTTCGGCGAACTTCACCACTTCCTTGATCTGCGCCACACTCTGTGCGGGGAAGATCACTGGCATCTCGCCGGAGACGGCCGGGCCGAGTGACGCGAGCGCCAGATCGGTGGTCGGCCGCGGCAAGGTCTTGTCCTTGGCGTAGGCCTCGGTGGCGACCTTGTAGGCACGGGCATCGTCGAGCATCTGCTTGAGCGAATCGAGTGGCGTGCTGCCAGCCGCCGGTGTCGCCGCCGGCGCACCGCCGCCGAACCGTCCGCCGCCCCGGCCACCGCTGCCGGGAAGCTGGATCACGGTGGCAATCCGTGGTACCACCGCCATGCCAGGTGCGGTGAAGCCCGCCATGTTGATCAGCGCCGATTGTCCGGCGAGGATGCTGCCACTCGGACTCGAGATGACATGCGTGATGCCGACCACGCGCGTCACACCGATGTGCGCACTGTGCGGGTCGATGCCCCAGAGCGCCTGGACATTCGGGTTCCAGTTGCCGGTCTCGGCGTTGTCGACCGTCGCATCCGCCCCCTGCGTGATCTCGGCCAGCCCCATTGCGGTCGAGGCGTCCATCATGCCGGGGTACACCGAGAGTCCGGCGCCGTCGATCACGCGCGCACCCGAGGGCACGGTCACGTTGCTGCCGATGGCCACGATCTTGCCGTCGCTGATCACGATCGTGCCGTTGGCGATATCGGGACCGCTCACCGGGACGAGATGTGCACCACGGATCGCCACGGTCTCGCGCGGGCCAGGCTCCGGATTGTAGGAACCGAGCTGCGCACTGGCGCCGGCAAGCGGGACGAGGGCGGCCAGCACGAACAGACTGGCGAGCTTGACGCTGCGGGTCATCGGTGATCCTCCTCGGCGGGCGTCTCGGCCGGTGCTGCGCCACGACCCGCGCCGCGCCCGCTCTGGGGCAGCTTGTTGGGTTCGGCGGCCTCGAGCGTCTTGCGCTCTTCCGCCAGGGACTTCCGCATCGCCGCATCCTGATCGCGGTCGAAGAAGATCTCGCCATCGATGAACGTGGTCACCGGGCGCGAGTAGACCGAGAGCGGATGCGCATCCCAGATCACCACGTCGGCGTCCTTGCCGATCTCGATCGAGCCGACCTTGGCATCGATCCCGAGCTGCTTCGCGCCATTGATCGTGACCGTGGCGAGCGCCTCGTCGTCGGTCAGGCCACCGTAGCGCACCAGCTTGGCCGCATCGATGTTGAGTCGACGCGCGCGACCATCGTCGTCGGAGTTGATCGTGGACAGCACGCCCGCCCGCATCGTCACCGCGACGTTGTAGGGAATCGCGTCGTAGGCCTCGATCTTGTAGCCCCACATGTCGGCGAAGGTCGAGATGCCGGTGCCATGCGCCGCGATCTCGGGCGCGATCTTGTACGCCTCGAGTGCGTGCTGCAGCGTCCGGACCTTGAACCCGAACTCGTCGGCGAGATCGAGGAGCATCAGCATCTCGTCGGCGCGGTAGCTGTGGGCGTGGACCCAGCGCTTCCCCTCGAGGATCTCCACCAGGGGCTCGAGTTCGAGGTCGCGGCGCGGCGCCACGAGGTTCTTGTCGCCCTTGGCCACCTTGGCCCGGTAGTCATTCCACTCGGCCTGGTAGTCGCGGGCCCGCGTGAAGGCGTCGCGGAGCACCTCTTCCTGGCCCATGCGCGTGGTCGGGTAGCGCGGCTGCGGCTGCGGCTGACCGATCACGATGAAGCGTCCGCTGTTCTTCCGGGTGACGTTCTCGCCGAGCGCGAACTTGATCCCCGGCATCGCGCCGGGGAAGAGCATCTCGGAGACCGGACGGCCCCACTTGAGCTTGACCACGGCGTTCTGGCCACCGATCGTGTTGGCCGAGCCGTGCAGGATGTTGAGCGTGGTGGTGCCGCCGGCGAGTGCATCGTAGATGTGATCGTCGGTCGGATTGAGCACATCGGCGATCCGGACCATCGAGGTCACCGAGAGCGAGCCCTCGTTGGTCGCATCGCTCATCATGTGCGAGTGTGGGTCGATGATCCCGGGCAACAGGAACTCACCCGAGGCGTCGATCGTGCGGGCGCCGGCTGGTGCGGTCAGGTTCTTCCCGATCGCCGCAATCTTGCCGTTCTGCAGCAGGACGTCGGTATCGGTGAGGGTTCCCTTGGTCACCGTGAGCACGGTGGCGTGGGTGATCAGGGTCGCTGGTGGGGCCTGCCGGGCGGGGGACTGGGCCGAAGCCGCGGTCGCCACCACGAGCAATGCCGCCACGAGAGTGGTTCGCTTCATCTGCTCCTCGATGGTCGGGCGCCGGAGGGCGCTAGTGATCGTGGCTGGCATTGGCCTGCTCGGTCCGGGTGTCATCGCCTGGTGCGCCGCGACGCGGCGTCTCGCCGGTGCCGGCTGACGGTGCGGCGGCTGCCGCGATCTCGATCCGGTTGCCGTCGACGAAGAGCTGCGTGATCTTCGCCGACTCGTCGAACAGTCCGCCCTTCACCAGGGTGAGGTTCGCGATCTTGCCGACCTCGATCGAGCCGAGCCGATCACTGACGCCGAAGAGCGTGGCGGGGTCGATCGTCATCGCCTTCAATGCGCGAACCGGATCAAGTCCTGCCTCGACGGCATGGCGCGCATTGCCGAGGAAGTTGGTGTAGTCGTTCCCCGAGGCGATCGCGAACCGGACCCCTGCCCCGGCCAGGCGCCCCGGGCTCTTGGGCAGTTCCACCCGATCGCGAAGCACGTCCATCCGCTCCGGGACCGGATCTTCATTGGCGGCCGCACGGCCGCCGGTCGGGGCCGTCCGACGCGGGAAGTCGATGTCGAGCAACACCACGACATTCTCGGCACGGAGGCGATCCGTCACCTTGTAGGCCTCACGTCCGCCGGCGATGATCGGCTTGAGCCCGAATTCCTTGGCCAGGTCGAGTGCCCGGATGATCTCCCGCTCGCTGTTGGCCGCCATCACCACCGGCATCGTCCCCGCCAGGACCGGCTGGAGCGCCTCGAGGGTGGGATCGTGGTCGGGCCGATTCATGCCCCGCGGATTCCGGGCATACGCTGCCTTCAGGTCCCGGTAGTGCTGCGCATCGAGCAGTTCCTGCCGGAGCTGCGCGAACACCCCCATGAGGGAGCCCGGGAAGCCGCCACCGCCACCGCGCGAGAAGCCGATATGCTGCGCGATGCCGTCGCGGACCACCAGCGCCGGCACCGGCGCATCCCGGAGCGTGATCACCGCCGAGGTCCCGCGAAAGATGCCGCTGCCCTGAGCGGTCAGTGCCGCCGTGAATCCCGCACCGTGCGCGGCCTTGAATCCATCGGCCGCTGGCTCGAGCTCGGTCGCGGCCCGGATTTCCGCCTGCATCCCCAGCCCGTAATTGGAGTTCGGCGCGCCACTCGGCTGCGGCGTGGCGGCCTGACCCCGACCCCCGCCACCGCCACGGCTCGGCATCCCGAGCGAGGTGGAGGCGTCGATCAGACCGGGATAGACCGTGAGACCGTCACCATCGACGATCCGGGCATCTGCCGGGGCGCGCACATCGGCGCCAACGGCCGTGATCAGCCCGTCACGAATGACAATGGTCCCCTTCTCGATGACCGGACCGGACGCCGGCTCGATGCGCGCGCCGGTGATGGCCCAGGTGGTCGGGGGGACGGCGGGATGTTGAGCGGAGCTCGGCGGTGCCAACAGGACCGCGAGTGCCGCCACGCCGGAGAGGCGGACAGACAGGTGCATCGGGAGCACTCCGATGGTGAGGGGAACTTGGGGGAACGACACAATGTACGCCCGAAGGCCGGAAGAGGTTGATGGCGAATGGGATGTGGGAAGAATCATCCCGAGCGGAGCGGCCCAGCGAGCCGCGCAAGCGAGAGGCCCGCAGGTCGGGCCCCTGCAGTGCAGACCCCTCCGCTTCGGCCGCTCCGCGGCCTCCGGTCGGGATGATATCATTGAGCGATCCGCCGCAACCGTGTAGCGTTGAGCGTTCACCTTCGCACCCTCATCCGTCAGGATTCCACCATGTTCCGTCCTCTGCTCGTCGCCGCACTGCTCGTCACCGCCTGTGCCCCAGCCAAGGATGCGCCCGAGCAGGCCGACGCCGGCAATCCGGCCACAGCGCCGGCCCCGGCCGAGCCGACGGCCCCAGCGCCGAGCGCGATCAGCAACTCGCCCGATGCGATCGCCACGGCGACCTTCGCGCCGGCATTCGGCATCACCATCGGCGAGTTTGAGCACAACGCCGCCGGACTCTACTGGAAGGACCACAAGGTCGGCGATGGCAAGGAGGCCCGGATCGGCAGCCGCGTGCGAGTGCAATACGACGGCAAGCTCCCGAACGGCACCGGCTTCGACAAGGGGGTGTTCCCGTTCACCATCGGGGCGCACGAGGTGATCGACGGGTGGGATCAGGGCATCGCTGGCATGCGGGTCGGCGGCACGCGCACGCTGATCGTCCCGCCATCGCTGGGCTACGGCCCCGCCGCCAACGGACCGATCCCGGCCAACGCGACGCTGGTGTTCGAGGTCGAGCTGCTGGAGGTGCAGTAGGCACGAGAAGCGAGAAGCGAGAAGCGAGAAGCGAGAGAGGAGGAGCGAGAGAGGAGGAGCGAGAGACGAGGAGCGAGAGAGGAGAAGCGGTGGCCTCCCGAGCGAAGGCGCTGTGCTCGGGATATCCCGACTCTCGCTTCTGGCCTCTCGCCTCTCGCCTCTCGCTTCTCGCTTCTCGCTTCTCGTTTAGACTTCGACCCGTCCGTCAGTCTCACATGCCAGACCCGGGAGTCCTCGTGTTCCGTCAGGCCCTCGTGCTCATGCTCGCCTTGCCAGCGTTCCTCGCCGCACAGGCCAATACGTCCCCGTCGCCAGCCTGGCCCATCCATGCGTTGGACCGTCCCAAGCCGATGGTGGTCCACCCGGGTGGCCCCGCGGTCGTGCCGCCGCCGGCCGATGCGGTGGTGCTCTTCGATGGCCGGAACCTCGAGCGCTGGCGCTCGGATCTCGACTCGAATGCGGCCGCACCGTGGCGGATCGTTGACGGTGCGATGGAGGTGGTGCCCGGGAGCGGCGGGATCCATACCGTCGCGGGATTCGGCGACGCCCAGCTGCACGTCGAATGGATGGCACCGACTCCGGTCACCGGCAGCGGCCAGGATCGCGGCAACAGCGGCATCTTCCTGATGGGGCGTTACGAGATCCAGGTCCTCGACTCCTGGGAGAACGAGACCTATGCCGACGGTCAGGCCGCCGCGGTCTACGGGCAATACCCGCCGCTCGTGAACGCCTCGCTGCCGCCCGCGAGCTGGCAGAGCTACGATATCGTCTTCCGTCGACCACGGTTCGGGGCCGACGGGGCGGTGACCGAGCCCGCTCGGGTCACCGTCTTCCACAACGGCGTTCTGGTGCAGCCGAACGTGACGCTGACCGGACCGACCGGCCACCACGAGCGACCACCGTACGTCAGGCACGCAGATCGTCTGCCGCTCGGACTGCAGGACCACGGTTCGCCGGTGCGCTACCGGAATCTGTGGATCCGCCCGCTTGGGCAGCGTCCGTGAGGGCGTTGGATGGAGTCGGCCGCCGCTTCGCGCGCTGGCTGAACTCGCCCCGCCGCGCCCAGGCACGAGTCGCGACGAGCGGGCCGGGCAAGCTCGCCCGCACGCTGCGCCCCGGCGACGTGCTGCTGGTCGAGGGTTCGTCCCGCATCTCGAGCGCGATCAAGTATCTGACCCAATCGAGTTGGTCGCACTCGACCCTCTGTGTGGCGACACCGGATCCCGACGCGCCCGAGGGCCTCGATCCCAACGTGCTCCTCGAGGCCGACGTCAGCGAAGGCGTCCGCCTGGTACCGCTCTCGAAGTACGCCGGGCTGCACACCCGGATCTGTCGACCCGTCGGGCTCAGCAGGGAGGAGATCCAGCACGTGCTCGAGCACGCGATGGCACGGCTGGGTCACCGCTACGACATGAAGCACATCGTCGACCTCGCCCGCTACCTGGTCCCGAAGCCACCCGTACCGGACAAGTATCGGCGACGGCTGCTGGCGCTCGGCAGCGGTGATCCGACGCGCGCGATCTGTTCGTCTCTCATCGCGGAGGCGTACCAGGCCGAGCGCTATCCGATCCTGCCCGATGTCAAGCAGCTGATCCAGCGCGTCGATGGCCGCGACGAGGCGCGCGAGGTGCTCCACATCCGACACTACTCGCTCTTCACTCCACGCGACTTCGACGTCTCCCCCTACTTCCAGATCATCAAGCCGACGCTCGAGGTGGGCTTCGATCCGCACCTGCTCAACATCGCGCCCACGGAGCACGAGTTGGCGGTACCGACATGAGGCGATGGGCGGCCCTCGCGGTCGCCTCGTGCGTCGCGAGCGCGCTTGCCGCCCAGGCACCCACGACCCGCGTGATTCTGCTCGGCACCGGGATGCCCCGCCCGAACCCTGCGGCCTCGGGTCCCGCCACCGCGGTCACCTACGGTGACCGCCTCTTCCTCTTCGATGCCGGTCCCGGCGTCATGCGCCAACTCGAGGCCGCGGGACTGCCGATCAGCGGCCCGACCGCCCTCTTCCTGACCCACCTGCACAGCGATCACACCCTCGGCTACCCTGACCTCGTGCTCACCTCATGGGTGATGCGTCGCCGACATGCGTTCCCGGTGTACGGTCCACCGGGCACGGCACGCTTCGATTCACTCGTGCATGCCGCGTGGGCGACCGACATCCGGATCCGGACCGAGGGCCTCGAACAGGAGATCGCCGGCGGTGAGCGCGTCACCGTGCGTGAGTTCTCGCACCCGGGTGTGATCCATGACAGTGCCGGTGTCGTGGTCACCGCGATCCGGGTGTCCCACGGCGACTTCCCCGACAGCTACGGCTACAAGATCGTGACCCCGGACCGCACCATCGTCATCTCGGGTGACACCGCGCCGAACGGAGAGATCGAGCGCGCGGCCCGGGGAGCGGATGTCCTGGTGCACGAGGTGTACAGTGCGGCACACCTCCGACCCGAGGACCGGCCCGGCGGCGAGCAGTGGCCGGCCTACATGCGCGCCTTCCACACCAGCGACGTCGAGGTCGGCGAGATTGCCGCCCGCGCCCAACCCAGGCTGCTCCTGCTCACGCACATCATCCGCATGGGTGGCACCGACGAGGAGCTGATCGCGGGGGTACGCGCCGGTGGCTATACGGGACAGGTGGAGGTGGGGCGGGACCTGGGGGTGTGGTAACGCGCACAGTCATTGCTTCGGCGCTTCGCGCCTCCCAATGACCTTTCTCACTTCTCGCTTCTCACTTCTCGCTTCTCACTTCTCACTTCTCACTTCTCACTTCTCACTTCTCACGTCTCACGTCTCACGTTGATAGAACCGCGTCGTCGGATACGCGAGTTCGATCCGATCATTGGCCGCGAATGCCGGCAGCAACTCCTCCCAGATCTTCTCGGCGCTCGACCGACGCTGGTCCGGGCGGCAGCGATACCGCATGGTGAGCACCACCCCATTGGGCATCACCGAGGTGATCACGCCGGGCGCCCCGTCGAGGCGTGCGGTCACATGCGGCCCACCGCCTGGCGGGGGGGGGGGGGCGCATGGTTCCCTCCCGCCCCTGCAGCGTATGGCGTCCGATGATCTCCGTGAGGATGGCCTTCGCGGCCTGCCAATCGCTCTCGAACGTCACCGTCACCATGATCTCGTTCCAGAGGAGGCCGAGGGCGGTAGTGTAGTTCGCCTGGGCCCTGGTGAACACCAGCCCGTTCGGGAGATGGATCACGCGGCCGGTGTGCTGGTCGGCGTCGACCCAGTTGCCGACCTCGAGGATCGCGAACTGGAACAACCGGATATCGGTGACGTCGCCGAGATACTGATCGATCTGGATCCGGTCACCGAGCCGGAACGGGCGGCGCCACAGGATGAACAACCAGCCGGCGAGGTTGGTGAGCGGTTGATTGAGCGCGATCGCGAGGCCGGCCGTGACGATGCCGAAGAAGGCTCCGATCTGTGCCAGGCCTCCGGACCAGGCGCGTGCCGCGAGGAGCAGGCCGGTGATCACCAGGATGTAGGTGATCACCTTCCGGATCCGGAACCGGGCACTGGTGTCGGTCACCTGCGGCACCACGAATCGGAACAGCAGCCAGCGCACGAACATCAGGACCAGCAGGATCGCGATCGTCTCGGCGACCCGACCGCGCAGCACCGGATCGAGGCTCCCGATCCGGTCCCAGAGCTCGTTCACGCGGGCAGCTCGGGGATCGTGCTGGCATCACCATTCCGCATGGCCATGTAGGCCGGCGAGGTGATCTCGACGCCACCCGTCGCGAAGTGATCCTGCACCGCGGCATGCAGCGCCGAGAGCGTGAAGCGCATCCGCGCGGCGTCGTGCGTGTAGGCGTTGAGTTCATAGGCGGGGTAATAGTCGTTGAGGCCGGTCTGGAGCACGAAGGGCGCCGGCGCCGCCTCGATCCCCTCGGTCGCGGCGGCAGCGGCCAGCAGCAGCTCGTGCACCCGTCGCCATGGCACATCATAGCCGATCGTGATCGTCACCTGGAGCGCCACGCCCTGCGAGGCCGCGAGTGCGGTGTAGTTGTAGACGTGGCCACTCATCACCTGGCTGTTGGGAATCGACACCTCGACATTGGTGAGTGTGCGGAGCTTGGTCACCAGCAGTGTCCGACCCACCACATCACCGACGACGTCCCCGATCCGGACCCGGTCGCCGATCTGGAACGAGCGGGTGTAGGTGAGCAACGTCCCGGCGGTGAGGTTCGCCACCGCACCGGTCGACCCGAGCGAGAACAACACCCCCATGAAGATCGAGACACCCTTGAATGCGTCGCTGTGCGCCCCGGGCAGGTACGGGAAGAGCACCACCAGGGCAAACGCCATCACCAGGACGCGCACCAGCTTGTAGGTCGGTTCGGCCCAGTCGGGCTCGAAGCCGCCGAGCGTGATGGTCCGGTTGCCGATCGCCCCGAAGACGGACTTGATCAGCTGGAGCACCCAGCGGGTGACCACGACGATCACGGCGATGAAGAAGATGTTCGGCAGGTAGTCGGCGATCGACCGCGCCACCGCGCCGAGCGGGGCGGTGGCGTACTGCAGGATCTGGCTCGAGAGTTCGCGGGTCCACGGGAAATACGACAACACCAGTACGATATAGAAGTAGCCCAGCAGCACCCAGGCCACGACGCGCAACACGCCGAGGATCAGCGTGCCCAGGTCGGCGATCCGCTCGGCGGACAGCAACTCGAGGCGCTGGAACTTGACCGACGGCAGGCGTCTCGATGCCCGCAGGAGGCCGAGGAGTCGGGTGGCGCGGATCACGATCTGGCGGATCAGCCAGGCGAGCAGGAAGGCGACGGCGGTGGTGAGCAGGGTGTAGAGCAGGCCGCGGAGGATCTGTTCCCAGCGCCAGTTGATGGCACTGCTCGTGTAGGCGACGGCGAGCGCATCGCGATACCTGCCCGCGAGCGTGGCGGCCGGCACGCCGGCCGAATCGGCATCACCCGGGAGGACCGTCATGAGCGGTCGCTCCCCGAGCATGACCAGGGTACGCCCTTCCTCGGTCAGCACGGTGATCGAGTCCCCGCTGCCCTTGAGCTCCGCCTCGAGACGACTGATCCTGGCCGCGATCGCGTCGGCCCGTTCCTTCGGCGACATCGCACCGAGCGGAGCGTAGACCCGGAGCACGGTATCGCCATCGATCACGACCGGCGCGCCGGCGGGCAGGCGTGGGGTCGTGTCCCGGACAAACACGGTGTCCGGGGCGGACGGGATCGCTGTCCGACCCTGGGCCCCGAGGGGGCTGAGGACCGCGACGAGCGAGAGCACCAGGGGCCGGAGTGTCATCCCTTGAATCTCACCCGGCACCGGGGTTCGGCAAGTATCTTGGAGGAATCTGCCACCCGGAGCCATGCCTGTGACGGTGTTCGACCTCATCGCCGCGCTGACCACCATTGCGGCAGTTCTCGCCTGGGCCAATTATCGCTTCGTCAAGCTGCCGATGACAATCGGGCTGATGGTGCTCTCGCTCGTGAGCTCACTGGTGATCGTCATCGCCGGCCGCCTCGGGGTCGTGCCGATCGACGGACTCACCGACTTCGTCCAGGCGATCAACTTCGACGACACCGTGCTGAACGGGATGCTGGGAGCCCTCCTGTTCGCGGGCGCCCTGCACCTCGACAGCGCCAAGCTGATCAAGTACCAGGGGTTGATCCTCACACTTGCCACGGTCAGCGTGCTGATGACCACCGCGGTGGTCGGCATCGGCGGCTGGTACCTCTTCACCGCGCTCGGCCTCACGATCCCGCTCTCGTGGATGCTGGTGTTCGGTGCGCTGATCGCACCGACCGACCCGATCGCAGTTGGCGCCATCCTCCGGCGGGTCGGTGTGCCGAAGGAACTCGAGACCACGATCACCGGCGAGTCGCTCTTCAACGACGGCGTCGGCGTGGTGCTCTTCATCCTGCTGATCGAGCTGCTTGGCGGCGAGGCCATCACGGCGGCCACCGTCGCGAAACTCGTGGCCGTCGAGGTCATCGGCGGACTCGTCTATGGCGCGATCCTGGGCTACGTCGTCTTCCGGATGCTGCGCGCGGTCGACAACTACGCCGTCGAGATCCTGCTCACCCTGGCGCTCGTGACGGGCGGCTACGCCTTCGCCCACGTCTTCCATGTCTCGGGGCCGCTCGCGATGGTGGTCGCAGGATTGATCATCGGCACGCGCGGTCGGCAGTACGCGATGTCCGAGACCACGCGGCATCGCCTCGATCAGTTCTGGGAGCTGGTCGACGAGTTCCTGAATGCCGTGCTGTTCGTGCTGATCGGCCTGGAGGTCGTGATCCTCGACGTGAGCGACAAGGTGCCCGTCGCGGCGGTGCTGGCAATCCCGCTGGTGCTGCTGGCGCGATTCATCTCGGTGGCGATTCCGGTGGCGATCCTGCCAAGTGGCCGCAGCCTGCCGCGCGGCGCGGCGGCGATCCTCACCTGGAGCGGCCTCCGGGGCGGCATCTCGGTGGCACTGGCGCTCTCGCTCCCGGCCTCGCTCTACCGCGACAAGCTGATCGCCATCACCTATGTGATCGTCTGCTTCTCGATCATCGTGCAGGGGCTCACGGTGGGGAAGGTGACGGCGAGGATTCTCGCGAGAAGCGAGAAGCGAGAAGCGTGACGCGCAGCCGAGCCGCGGCCGTCAGGCCGCGGTTTGGTTCGCCGCCCGCGGAGCCTGCGCCCCATCAGCACGGCTCCTCGGCCATCAGCTTCTGGATGTCCGCCATTCCCACGTCGCGCTTGCCCCCCAACACCGCCATCGACATCCACTCCTGTGCCGTGAACCGCAACTCGACCCCGGGCTTGTCGAGCGTGTAGTCCTGCATGCTCTTCTGGGTCCACGCCCGCCCGCTGAGCCGGCCGGTCAGGGTGCCGTCCGCGCTGCGACGCACGGTGAGCGTCGACGGACCCGGCTGATGATCCACCACGTTCCCGTTCGGGCCCCGCATCGCCGAACCATCGCCAGAGACGAACATCATCTGGGTCGGATTGCCGTTCCCGGGATCCCCGAATCCGAACGACGCCATGGTCTCCGAGGACCTGGCACCGATCTCCACCGTGCGACTGCCGCCCGCCGGGACCCCCGGAATGGCAAGCGTGATGACATTCCCGTCCGCGCCAGTGCCACCGATGTTGACCACGATCTTCCCACCCAGATCCATGTAGGTCGCGTGCGAGCCGCGGTATGTGCCGTTCCGTGAACTCCCCGCGACGTTGAGTGACCAGGAGCACCCGGCGAACGAGATATCACGATAGGTCCAGCGGCTCTCACCACCGCCCGGGAAGGTCGCGACCACGGTCAGGTCGAGTCGCTCATTCTTCCTGACATCAAATCCCAGATCACTGGCGTCGGGCATGACGCGGAAGAAGTGCTCGGCGTTGCCCGGCATGGTCGGCACCAGATCGGTCCCCTTCCCGCGACCTGCCACCTCGACCCGGAGCTTGACGGCGTCGGCGGCAACTCGCTGATCGAGCAGCGCGATCTGTCGGACCAATCGCAACGAGTCGGGGACACCATCGCCCGCGGTGCCGGCGAGCTGGACGTGCCCGCCGTCGACCACTTCCTGCCCGGTGGCCGGGTCGACCAGCGACACGACGTCCGGTGCGAAGGAGGGGTTACTGATCGATGGGGTCAATCTTGCCGAGACAGCGCCTGGCTTCCCGAGCATCACGCCGACGAGTTGGTCATTGGGGAAGGCGGTCCGGATGCTGTCGACAATCGTGTGGATGCCGTAGCCCGCGCCGACCATCCAGGTGAAGACCCGTGAGAGCGGCCGCACGAAGAGCGAGCTGACCGGACGATTGAAGCCCATCACCGCGACGTTCCGGTTGCGGCCGTTGTTGGTGAAGACGTCGCCGAGGTCACCGAGCGCCATTGACTCGCAGGCGACGAGGAAGATCCAGGTATTGGTCACCCCACGCGGATAGTGCCGCCGGAAGAATTCCGTCGTCAAGCCGACTTGCAGGGTCGGATCGATGTTCACGTAGCAGCGCGGTCCATCGGCCTTGCCCGGGGCGCTTTCCGAGGCGCGCAGGTCGCCCGCCGCATCGCGGATCTGTTGCGCTCTCGCGACAAAGTCCTGGAAGAGGCAGTTCTGGATCTCGCCTGGTGTCAATCCACCGGCGCCGCTGATCATGCCGGTGCGGCCACCGAAGGAGAACTCGACGCCCGGCTCGCCCAGCGCCTCCCGGTAGAGGGAGCTGCCGAGGTAGGGGTCGAGATGGTTCGGGACCACATCTCCTGCCACCTGACCGGCGTAGAGATAGGTCATCCGCACGCCATCTCGCGTCGCGATGAGTCCGTGCGTCGTCAGGTAGACATAGCTGTAGTCGTCCCAACTCTTGAACGATGCAAGCGAGACGTTCGCGTCGCCCATGGTCGTGTTGATCGCCTCGTCCGGATCATCGGTGAAGCGCGATCGCGCGCCGACGTCCTGCCCGCGACTGATCCGGCGTCGGAGTTCGAGGTTGCCCCGCTGCAGCGCGAGGGCCAGCGTGACCCGCTCGTTGGCGAACTCCTCCCCGACCGCGCCGTCGTAGATCCCGGATTCCCAGGCATACGGTGCGACGAAGAGCGCCTGCTTCATCGAATCGGGCCGGCCGGTGACGCCCGCACGTTCACCGGCACCCTGCACCACCGGGAGGATCGCCGGCCGAAGCGCGGCAAGCGGTCGCAGCGCCCCCGGTGCTGGAGCGAGCGGTGCACTCAGCCGGTAGGCCGTCGAGTCGTTCGGCAACGCGACCCAGATCGCACGTGATCCGGCCAGGCGGAAGCGGATACCCAGCTCACTGGCCGCGACCTCGCTGATCCCGTCGATGCTGTCGAGCACCGCGACGACCTGCGGGATCGAGTCGGCCACCGCCAGGAAGTCGGCCACCAACTGACCGATGCGATAGCTGCGCGCGCGCGTGCTGTCCGGGACGTCTGCCCAGGTGCAGGGATAGTCATCGCGGACGCAGTCGGCCACGAAGCCGGCCGACTCGACCACGCGGTTGCCGACGGGTGCTGCCCCCGCCGCCTCGGGCCGTGCGTCGCACCCCGTGGCGGCGAGCACGACACCGAGGGTCACGATGTGGCGGAACCAGCGGGGCCGTGTCTGCATCTTCAGCCCTCGACCCGCACCAGTTCGACACGGCGATTCTGCTGGCGGCCTTCCGGCGTGTCATTGCTGCCGACCGGCTTGCTCTCGCCGAGTCCGGCGGCGGTGAGTCGTCCCGGGGCAATTCCGGCGGACTCGACCAGCCATTCGCGAACGCTTGCCGCGCGGCGCGCCGACAACGCCTGATTGGTGGCCTCATCACCGGTGGCATCGGTGTGCCCCTCGATGCGCAGCGTGAGGGTGGGATGTTCCGTGAGCATCGTGGCGATCGCCGTGAGGGTCGGTGTGGATTCCGGCCGGAGTCGATCGCTGCTGGTCGAGAAGTAGATCCCCTGCGTCGCCACCCGACCATCCCGTGCCAGGCGGTCGTAGAGGTCGCGCCCACCGGCGGCGACGCGAATGGGACCAATGAAGAGCGGCTCATCCTCGAGCGCCCAGTCGAAGCCCACATACAGGGTGTTGGTGCGTGGGAAGACGGCGTTCGGGGCATTCACGACCCGCTTCTCCCCGATGTACACCTTCATGTAGTCGCCGTCGGCCATGATCCGCACCGGCACCAGCGTCTCCGTCATCCGGTTGCCACCGATCTGCGTCTCGATCTTCGGTCCCTGGTCCTTGATCGGGAAGAGTCCCGCCCTCACGGCTCGCAGATCGATGGCGCTGCCGGCGTAGGCACCACGATTCGGACCGAAGTAGTACGGCGCGCTGGTGACGCGGATCCACGAGTTGCCGTGCTTCAGCATGGCGTCGAACTCGATCGTGAATCGCTCCGGGAGCACCTCGGGGAGCGTGATCCTGAAGGAACCATCCGCCGTGGCACGCAACAGACGAACCCCCTGCCAATCAACGAGCTCGAAGTTGCCCTCGATCAGCTCGAAGCGACGAGGAAAATCCCCGATGTTGTCCGTGCTGAAGTCGTCCGCGAAGAGCACCGTGTCGCCGGGAACAAAGTCGTAGTTGGCCCACGCCCCCTCGCCCGGCTTGAGCGCAGCCCGCTGCTCGGCCGTCTTCTCGTCGACGACCTGACCGCCCTCGTCGACCAGCACGACCTCGTCGCCGCGTTCCTTCGCGGCGTTGATGCAGGCGGGATCATCCAGGGCACATCGGACCGACGCCCGGACCGTCTGGTCGACCTTGCGGAGGACTTCCGACTCGGCGGCGTTCTGGGCCGTGCGCTTCAGTTTCTTGATGAATTGTGCCTCGACCGGGGCCGGTCGAGCCACGAGCAGGGTCAGGACGGCAGCGGCGACAACCGTCACCAGGCGAGCGAGGTGCGACATGGCGTGCTCCTTGGGGAAGACTGGATTCACCCCCTAGAGCGCAAACGCTCCTCCATTTCTGCCAACGCGGCCGCACATTCGGCGCGATACGGCGCGGCACGTGGGTCGCTGAGCGCGTCGACGGCCCGGCGCAGCGCCGCGACGGTGGCGCTCGTGGGGTGCCGGGCACCGGCGCTCCGCGCCAGTCGGCAGTCGGCCACCACCACGGCGACGTGGGTCGGCGGCAGGGTCGCGATCAGTCGTGCACGCGCCCTCCGCAGCACCACTGCGGCACTGTCCGCCTCGCCCCGAGCCAACAGGAGGCCGCCGAGGGAGAGCAGTGGCATGGCAGGAAGTGCGCCGGTGACCCCCGCGGCGAGATAGGTCGCCGCCGCTTCACGGTGCAACCGTTCCGCGGTGACGGTGTCGCCCCGTTGCGTCTCGACCACGGCGAGATTCTGGAGCGACGACGCCACGTCGACGGTGGGGACACCACCACTCAGTTGCCGGCGGACACGGACCAGCTCCCGATGGGCTGCCGCCGCTTCATCGAATCGACCAGCGGCGGCTGTCGCGTTCGCAAGGTTGTTGGTCGCGGCCAGCGTGGTCGACGCGGTCGGCCCGAACGTCGCGCGCAGGATCGCGAGCCCCGCGGCGAAGTGCGTGGCGGCCTCGTCGTGACGGCCGATCGCCGACAGGGCCTTGCCGACATTCACCTCCGCCACGCCCACCTGCGGGTGACGTGGCCCGACGGTGCGCCGGGCCTGGTCGAGTGCGCGCGCGTAGGTCGCAGCCGCGACGTCTGCCTCACCGAGCCCGGTCTGCACATTGCCGAGCGCTGCGATGGTGCGCAGCTGTTCGGCGGCATCCGCCATGCCGCCGAGCCGTCCGAAGAGGGAGTCGGCCTGGGTGAGGTATTCGCGTGCGCCGCGCAGATCACCGGCGTCAGCGCGGAGTGACCCGAGTTCGGCCAAGGCCGACGCGGCAACAACGTCGAGGTCACCCGTCTGCTGCTGCCGATGCGCAAGCACGGCGGCGAAGGTGGCCTCCGCTGCTGTGGTCGACCCGGTGGCCGCCTGCGCCCGACCGACGCGCAACAGTGCCCGGGCATGGGCCTCGCCGGTGTCACCGAACGCGCGGGCCGTCCGCTCGAGCGCATCCTGCGCCATCGAATCGACCGGTGCCGGCGCCTCCAGCGCGATCAGGACATCGGTGATCGTGCCGAGCAGCTCGGCCTGCACGTCGGGGAGGTGATCGAGCTCGAGGCGCACGCGGGTCGCGCCCTGCTGCATCGCTTCGACCACCGTCATCTCGGCGGGCAGACCGTCACTCCGTGCCGTGTAGGGATCGGCGGAGCGAAAGAGATTGACCACGAAGGCGAGCACCGCTTCGGCACGTGTCGCGTGGGCGCGTGCGAGATCGCGCTCGCGGGTCACTTCCTGTGCGTGCCGCACCGCCGAGACGGCCCAGGCACCGCCGAGGATGATGGCGAGCAGCGTGATGGGGGCGATCCAGCGATGGCGCCCGAGAAAGCGGGCACCACGGTAGCGGAGCGTATCGGGCCGAGCGGCCACCGGTCGCCCGGCGAGCCAGCGCTCGAGGTCATCGGCAAAGGCTCCGGCGGTGCCGTAGCGGCGCGCGGGATCGGCGTGCAGCGCCTTGGCCAGGATCCGCCCGATATCGCCGCGGAGGCGTGGATGGCGGGCGGGATCGGCGAGGAGCGCAGCCTCTGGAGGTGCACCGGTGCTGAGTGCCACCAGGAGCGCACCGAGTTGATAGACATCGGTCGCGGTGGTGATGTTGCCGCCATCGCGTTGCTCGGGGGCGGCGTAGCGCGGGGTCAGCACGCGCTGTGCGGTCCCGGTGTGCTCGGTGCTCTGGTCGTCGAGCAGCTTGGCGATCCCGAAGTCGAGCAACTTGGGGACTCCATCGGCGTTGACCAGGACGTTCGACGGCTTGATGTCGCGGTGGACCACCAGGCTGCGATGCGCCTCGTCCACGGCCTGCGCGACCAGGTGCACCAGCTGCGCACACTGCCGGGTGGTAGAGTGACGTTCGGCGCACCAGCGATCGGCCTCGATGCCATCGATGTATTCCATCGCCAGCCACGGGCGCCCGTCGGCGGTGGCACCGGCATCGATCAGTCGCGCGATGTGCGGGTGCCGGAGCGCAGCAAGAATCCGCCGTTCGTCGCGGAATCGGCGCAGCACATCGTCGGTGTCCAGGCCGCGTCGCAACACCTTGAGGGCCACGCGCTGCTCGACCGCGCCGTCGGTGCGTTCGGCGAGGTAGACCGACCCCATGCCGCCGCGGCCGATCGGGCTCACCATGCGCCAGGGACCTGCCTCCAGGATCGGCTCGAGTTCCTCCAGCGCGTCGAAGGCCGCACGCGCGCTGCTGCTGATCTGTGCGGGGAGTGCGTCGGGCTCGGCGAGGGCCGCGAGGAGCCGATGCACCGCGTGACGGAGCGCCTGATCGGTGGTGGCGGCATCGACGAACGCGGCGCGCTGGTCCACCGGTTCATCGAGCGCGCGATCGAACAGCGCATCGATTTCGGCCCAGCGTGACCAGTCGGTGATTCGGTCCGGATCAGTCACCAGCATCCTCCGTCAGGGCAACCCGCAACCAGGCGCGCGCACGTTGCCAGTCTCGTGCAGCGGTGCGCTCAGAGGTCTCGAGCGCCTCGCCGATCTCCGCATCGGTCATCCCGCCGAAGAGTCGGCACTCGGCGACCTGCGCGAGGCGGGGGGCATGCACGGCGAGGCGGTCGAAGGCAGCATCGAGGTCGAGCATCGCGGCGAGGTCGGTGGCGGACTCGCCACCCACCAGGTCGTCGCTCAACGCCACGCGCACCGCCCCGCCACCGCGCTTGTCGGCGGTGCGGCGGCGGGCATGGTCAATCAGCACGTGACGCATCACGGTCGACATGAAAGCGAAAAACTGGGCCCGGCCCTGCCACGCGGGAGCATCCCGCCCGATGAGATCGACGTAGGCCTCGTGCACGAGGGCGGTCGTATTGAGGGTGTGGCCGGTTGCGTCGTGTGCCAGATGACGGCTCGCAATGCGCTTCAGGTCGGGATAGACCTGATGCAGCAGCGCGTCGCGCGCGGCGAGATCACCGGCCGTCCACGCTCGGAGCAGCGGTTCGATGGTCGTGGGATTGAGGGCCACCTGCGCAACCACCCCTGATGGAGGAAATCGGGTGGACGCTCCACCGCACCCGGAAAGTTATCGGGGGTGAGTCGAAAGACAGCCGCCCAGGGGGCCAGGCGTTGGGTCGGGGACTGTCACGCCGAACGGCACGCGAAGCGAAGCGAAGGAGTCGCGAAGGGTGACAGGCGCGCCCCGGGTGACATATTCCCTGGATATCAGCCACCCCCACCCGGAGCCCCGCCATGCCACTCCCCCGCCTTGGTGCCGCCCTGCTTCTCCTCGTCGCGTGCAGCGGCGGCGGCGACGTACCCGGATTCACGCGCGAAACCGGGCCCGATGGCCGCGAGATCGTGTCGTATGCCGCGGGGCTGCCGGCCGGCGAAGACACGCTCATTCCGCTGTTCACCATTGGCAAGTACGTCGACGATTCGAGTGAGATCTTCGGGCACTTGTTCGATGTCGACGTGTCGCCGGATCGCCGGATCTATGCCCTTGATGTCAGGCCGACCGAGGTCATGGTGTTCGACTCCGCGGGCAAGCGAATCGGGACCGTGGGGAGGCGGGGTGAGGGGCCGGGTGAGTTCTCGCGCACCAACGGGATCCATCTCGGGCCCGATGGCACACTCTGGGTCAACGACAACGGCAAGCGGATGGTCCTGGCCATCGATCCCGACGGCACCGAACGGGTCCGCGTTCCCGAGCTGACCACGCGCACCGGACTCGCCTGGGACGTTGTGATCGATACCGCCGGCGTGCTCTGGGAACTGAAGAACCGACAGGTCTCTGGCGGCAGTACGATGGGGATCAACGGGCTTCATGAGCGAGAACTGGATCGGCAATTCTTCAGTCTTGATCCCGCCTCGGGTGCCCGCGATTCGATCGCGGTCGGTCCGTGGACCGCGCGCGAGTATGGCGTCTCCTTCAACCAGGGCAACAACCAGATCCTGACCGAGCTGCCATTCAGGGGACCCGAACTCGCGGTGATGGATCGGCACCGGCGGATCTGGGTCGCACGGTCCGATGACTACACGCTGTTTCGGCTCGACATTGCTGGCGACACCACCTTGAGCCTGAACATCGTCGAGGCCGGACTGCCCATCCTGCCCGGAGAGCTTGCGGCGTGGAAGGAACGGTGGGCCGGCCTCGAACCGGAAGCACCCGGCATCACGGC
Organism: Gemmatimonadales bacterium; assembly: GCA_035703525.1. GTDB lineage: Bacteria > Gemmatimonadota > Gemmatimonadetes > Gemmatimonadales > GWC2-71-9 > Palsa-1233. The sequence goes on from DASSYA010000028.1 coordinate 89,440, forward strand.
GGGGATGATGGACCACATGCCCGCGACCAAGGCGCTCGTGATGCAGCTCTTCGTCGACGACCACGAGCGGCTCTGGGTGCGGCGCGTGGTCGACCAGAAGCAGTCCGCGCGATGGGATGTGTTCGCCCCCGATGGTGCCTTCCTGGCGACGCTGCGGGGTCCTGTCGAGGCGTCCGAGGCATTGCCAGCCGTTGTGCGTGGCAACCGGATCCACGTGCCGACCAATGGCGACGCCGGCGAGCGGTACATCGTGGTGGCGGAGCTGCCGGAGCGGCTGCGGGTGTCACGCTGAACGCACGTTGCCTCCCTGAGCGCAGGTTGTTACCCTGAGCGAATCCTGAGCGAAGCGAAGGAGCAGCGAAGGGGCGAAGCGAGGACGGTCACTGGTTCTGGCCAGGCACGTCGGAGGCTTCAAACTCCGCCCCCTCGCTTCGCTCAAGGTGACAGTTCGCTCAGGATAACAACCCCGCCACCGTGGCGGCCGGCAGCAGGACCCACCCGAGCATTCGTTCCCAGAGGTGCGGCCCACGCAGCAACTGGATCCGCGCACTCCGAACCGCGTCGGCGCGAGTCGGGATCGACCATGGTGTGAAGCGGCCATCGTCTCGGCGACGATGCTCGACCACGGCGGCGATCGCCTGCCAGGCATCACCGGTTCCCTGCGACAGGGCCGTCGCGGTGCGGACGAGCGTTGTATCCGTCGGACCATGTGCGCGCTCCCACGTCGGCCTGAGCCAGAGCACCGCTCCCGCAGTGCCCGGCACCTGGCGTTCCGCGCTCTGGAGTGCACCGGTGAGGTCAGCACAGAACCCGTCGACCCGCTGCAGGGCAAGGATCTCCCAGGCGTGCGCGAGCATCTCCGCGAAGTGTTCACCATCATTCGTCGCGGCGTAACTCTCCGGGTCGGGAGGTGGGAGCAGCGCAATCAGGTCGTCGACCAGTTCCGGCGCGGCCGCATCGAGCAGGTGCGCACGTTCGTGCATCTCGACGATGTCGCCACGACGAACCTCACCGCGCGGCGTGGAATCCCCGACCGCGGCCACCACGATCTCGATCAGCGCACGATCAGCATAGGCCACGCCATCCACGCTGTCGGGAAGCACGTCGACGATCCTGGTGCCACCGACACCCTCGGGCAGCATCAGGTCGACCGTGGGATCCCGCAGCGCGAGATAGCGGCGAGTCGCCCCGCGCCTGGCAGTGATCGCCTCCTGGCCTGCCGGCTCGGCGCGCGGTCGATCCAGCCAGCCGAACGAGAACGGCACGACGAGGTTGATCCACACCACCAGCAGGAGCACGCGACGAGCGATCATGCCGGGCAGCCGACGTACAGTGGACATTCGGATCATCGAGCAACTCCACCCGCCGCGGGTCGTGGCGGCAATCGGGACAATGGAGAGTAGCACCAATCCCCGTCGCCCGAAACCGGATGTATCATCAGGGACGCCCCTGCGCTGGAGATACCCATGTTCCTGTCTGGCTCCTTCCCGGCATCAGTTGCATCACTGCCACTCCGAGTCTTTCGGGGTGTTGCGCCCTTCACCGACACCACCTGGACGGAGCTGGGCAGCTCGGGTGATCTCACGCTGGGCGAGCTCAATCGGTTCGAGCGGCGGCTCATGTCGCAGACGGAGGAGGACCTCCTGGCCCTCGTGCACTGGTTGGACGAGCATGCCACGCTGCCCCTGCGCGTCCATTTACGACCGCGCACGGCGAAGCTGGTCGACCAGACCATCGGTGTCAGCCCGGCAGGACCAACCGGCCTCGCCATGCGGCGCATGCTGGACGATCCACTGGTCCTGGTCCTCCGGAGCCAGCAGATGCCGCCCCGCGAGATCGACCAGTTGCTGGAATACTGGTGCAAACGCTATCGTCCCGTCGACGACACGTCGGCCTCGCTGCTTGACGAACTGGAGCGACACCTCTGGAAGAATCCCCGGCACCGGGGGATGCTCTCGGAGCGCTACGGCTTCCGGCAGCGGGCGCCGCGCACGTTCGCCGAGATGGCCGAAGCGCACGGCTTCACGCCGCAGCGTGGGCGGCAACTGGTGGCCAGGGCGTGGGAGCCACTCCATGCGCTGCGCGAGCCGTTGCCACTGCTCCATCAGGCCTACCGCCTGCTGTTGGAGGCCGGTGAGCCACTCCCCCTGCAGGAGTGGCATCGGTCGCTCCCGCGCGCGACCTCGCCGACCCACTGGTGGGAATTGCGAGTGGTGCGTCGGATGCATGACTGGACGGGGATGGTACCGGTCGCGTGGGTCGAACATGAGGGCCTGGAGTGGGCCGCGCCGAGCGCCCCGGATCTGAAGGCACGACTGGAGCGGATCGCGTCGCAGTGCAAGGCCGCGACACGCCGATTCGCGCTACCGCCGTCGCTCGCGCCGATCGCCCCGCCCGACCACGCCCTCGCCGTCCGCTATTTGCGCGCACACCGGACACGGTTCGCGCGATCGCCCGGCGGGTGGTGGGTGCGCCGACCAGGCGACGGTACGGATAACGGTGCCAGGGCTCCACGGCGGCTGCTCACCGCGTTGGGTCCCCTCGCGGTCGACGAGCTCCGTGGTGGGCTTCGGCGAATCCAGATCGCCGTCGACGACGACCCCCGCCGCCGCATGACGCTTCCCACGGTCGAGCAACTGCCCTCGGTACTCCGGACAGCGGGGTTCGACGTGGACGAGCACGGGATGGTTGGGCTCGGGACACGTCAGCCTGGTCCCGAGCCCGGCACCCGCTCAGCGGCCATCATTCGCGCGCTTCGGGGGGTCGATCATGAGCTGACCTGGACGGAGATGCTGCAGCGGTGTGCGGCGGAGGGGATCACGCGCAACCAGATGAGTCAACTCGCGGGCAGGAGTCCGATGCTTCGTCGGCTCGGTCGCGGGCGCTACACACTCCGCGGGTCGGGGATCGCGGTCGGCGTGGAGGAGGACTGGTCCCCGCCGGATGCCCCGCCCGACGCGCTCATCGAGGATCAGTGCCGCGAGAGTGGCACGGTCGTGCTGGGATGGCGCGTTGATCCCACGCATGCATTTGCCCGTCATCCCCTGAACATTTTTCGGCCGAGGGACGGGCAGTATTTCATCGTGATCGGCACGCGCCGCTGGAGAGTCTGGGTCGAGCGCCCGTGGGTTCGGGGTTTGCATCGACTCGAGGCGCGGCTGCGCCGACTCGGGGTTCGCCAGATGCGCGTGAAGTTCACCCCGGGTTCGACCGAGCTCATCCCCCTCAAGGCGGACCCGTGGGGGCCATACACGCTGCCTCGGGAGTGGCCGGGAAGGGATCGAGTGCAGGAGTTGTAGCCGGCGTGGGCAGAACGGTTCCATCAGTCCCACTCATTATCCATACTCGTCATAAGGTTACCTGAGGACTCCCGGTAATGGATACCGTCTCGGCTGCAGCGAGGAAACCGGCGCGATGCGCTCACGAAGAGGGGGCGGAGCTCAATCTGAGCCCCGCCCCCTCATTGCCCTGCGGGACCTGCTACGCGCGGCGCGTGCGACGCGATGCGGCAAGTCCGGTCGCCTCGTCGCGGTGAACTCCTGTGGAGAGAATCGGATAAATCCCGATGGGACCGCCCGTGACACCACTCCGGTCCTGAGCGTTGTTCCTGACTTTGCCGTAGTCGACACGGTGGCGCTTGCCCGTGGCCACAGGATCGGGATCATGGAGGTGCGACAGGGCGCTCACGTAATCCCGACGCAACCACCGCTGGTGTTCGGTCAGTTCACCACCGTGACGGTCGTCGATTCGACCATCGTGCTCGCGAGCGACGAGGACGGGTACGTGATCGAACTGGTGACTGCCGCTGGGCACCCGACTGGGCGCATTGTGGTCCCGGTACCTCGTCGGCCGGTGACCGACGCGATGGGGCAGGCGGAGATCGATCGCAAGTTGAAGGCACTGGCAGCGCGGCGGCGAACCGAGCCGATGGCGATCACCATGGCGGAGGCCAGGCGGCAGATCATCGAGGCCCCAACGGCCGACTCTCTCCCCTCGTACGCCGAAGTCACGTCCGGTCAGGACGGAGAGTTCTGGGTTCGCGACTATCTCCTGTGGAGCGACACGACCTGGACGGCCACCGCGTTTCACCTGGATGGTACGATTGTCGGTCGGGTGACTGGTCCTCTGTCGAGTGGGGAAGGGTGGCGTCGTCCCGTCTGGTTTGGTCGCGACCGAGTCATGGTTCGGGAGATCGACGACGACGGCGTGGTCAGGTTTGGCGTGTATCGGATGGAGGGGCGATGAGGGTCACCCTGTCATTACGAGGCCCGAAGGGCCGAAGCAATCTCGTCGCGTCCGCGCTGCCCGGGGTCGGACATCCCTGCACATCGACCGCAGCGCGGTACTAACGAACGCGTCAAGGGGTTGACACGCGAGTGGGCCGCTCGCTTCTTTGTAGCTACAACTCCCCGACAGCTTAGCTGTCGGCTCGAACGCCACTGACAGAGGAAACTCTGAAGGTGGTGTTCGCTTTTTCTGGGGAGGTATCGTGGCCCACCGCAACGAGGACGGCTCGCCTCGTCAACGAACGTTCGTGTATGTCGACGGATTCAACTTCTACTACCGGGCGGTCAGGGGAGGCCCGTACAAGTGGTTGGACTACCTGACGCTCTTCCGCGATGTCCTCCGGCCGACCAACGACATCCTGAAGATTCAGTACTTCACGGCTCGTGTCTCAGGAAAAGTTGATCAAGGTGCGGTCCTCCGCCAACAGGCCTACTTGCGAGCGCTTGCGACGATCCCGGCGCTCCACGTTCACCTGGGAAGTTTCCTTGCACACGAGCGCTGGGCGCGTCTGGCCAAATCTCCGACTGCCCACTTCCGTCCAATCCCCGAGGTCGTCTCGATTCTTCGAGTGGAGGAGAAGGGCTCCGACGTGAACCTGGCGAGTTGGTTGGTCAGGGACGGGTTCCGGGACGAATATGATGTAGCCGTTGTCGTGTCCAATGACACCGACCTGGTCGAACCCATCCGCATGGTTGTCGAGGAGATCGGCAAGCCTGTCGGATTGATTTGCCCGGCGAAGCGGCCTGCGACCTCTTTGGCACGAGTTGCGTCGTTCTGTCGCTTTGTCACCCCGGCTCGACTCGCGGCGGCACAGTTCCCGGATCGCATTCCGGGGACCACGATCCAGAAGCCGGATGGGTGGTAGGATTGCGAGCCAATCGCGAGGTCAGCGACGAAGTCGCCACGCTCCGCTAGCGCCCCAGCTCGGCGCATCGTAGACTGTGTAGTCGCCTTCTCCGGAGCCCTACCCTGACCCGACTCCTCACGCTCACCCTGTCCATCGCGCTGGTGGCCTGCGGTTCCGGCGCCGATAGCGCGGCACCCGCCGGTGGCCCACGCGGCGTAGCGCTGGTTCCGGATACACAGACTGTGGATGGCGTGCTCGAGATGCGTCACCCGGCCGATGCGCTTGCACGCGCGCCAGAGTGGATGCTCGACAGTGTGCCGATGGTGGTGATTGATGGGGGGGAGGCATTCGACCTCACCTCTGTCTACACGCCGGTCCCGCTCTCCGGTGGCCGCTTCGCGGTGCTCCGGAATATTGGTGGTGCACAGCTGGTGCTCTTCGGCACCGATGGCAAGCCCGAGCGGGTGTTGGCGCGTACGGGGGCCGGGCCGGGCGAATTGGTGCGGCCCACCCAGCCCGTTCTGGTCGGCGGTGACACGCTCCTCGTGGTCGACGATGCCAACGGCAGCGTCAACTGGATTCATCCCGACGCGGGTCTGATCCGCACTGCCCGCAGCACGGGGGATGGTTTGTCGGGCTGCTTCGGCGGCACGGGACAGTTGGCTGACGGTCGGCTGGTTGGCGTTGGGAACTGTGGACACAACCAGACGGATCGGGACGGGACGCCGCGTGTCGGGACGCCGCTGCTGCGTCACACGCCGGATTTCAGCGAATCGGACACGATCGCCCTTGTCCCGGGCTACCGCATGGGCACGATGGAGATCCGCCAGGGCAGCAGGCGGTTCGACGTCCAGCAGCCGCTCCGGTTCGGGCAGTTCACGACGGTGACCGCGCTCGACTCGACGATTGTCGTGGCGAGCGGCGAGGGCGGCTATGTCCTGCGACTGATGGATCCGGAGGGCCGGCCGACCGGACGGATCGTGATCCCCGTCGCGGCGCGCCTTGTGACCGATGCATTGAAGCAACTCGCGATCGACCGTGAACTGAAGGAATTCCGGGAGCGATCGGGCAGTGGTGAGCAGCGAGCCATCACGGATGAGGAGTCCCGGCGCCAGATTGTCGAGGCGCCGACGGCCGATACTTTGCCGGCGTATGGGCGGGTGCTGCCAGGTGCGGATGGCGTGTTCTGGGTCGTCGACTATGTCCTGCCCAGCGACACCACCTGGGCCGCGACCGGATTCCGGGTCGATGGCACGATCGTGGGTCGGCTTGTCGGTCCGCGGCGCGGCGACCAGCTGGGCATCGGGCCGGTTTGGTTCGGCCGCGACCGGGTCATGGTCCGGGAGGTCGACGAGGATGGCGTGGTGAGGTTTGGGGTGTATGGGGTGCGACACTAGCTGGTGCTGGGCCACAATTCATTCGACACGGAGGCACCATGGCACACGGCGTGGAGTTCACGGTCCCCACTCGTCCGCTCGGGCGAGCCGATGTGGAGTTTGTGGTTCACAAGAACGGCAAGCTGTTGGGAACGCTCACCGTTTCCAACGGTTCGCTGGTCTGGTTCCCGCGGTCGACGACCAACGGGCACAAGATCGGCTGGGTCAAGTTTGACCGCCTGATGAAGGAGCAGACGAGCCGGATCGAGCGACGGTGAGGGTGCTGTCCTGCCAGTGGCCCGCGGGGCAGTGCTGGCGCCGCCGCTCGGCGGGTCGTAGACTGGGAGGTCTCTTTCCCCCGAAGCTTGGTCCCTGATTCTCGATGGCGTGCTCAGATGCGCTATGTGGCCGACGCGTTGGAGCCCGCGCCTCAGTGCCGATGGTAGTGACCGACAGGGAGCGGAGTAGGCCTACGCCGCGATGAACTCCTCAAAGCGCAGCGCCAGATAGTCGCGATTCGGATGATCGTCCAAGCGCTTCGGCAAGTGCAGCAGGCGGCCTGACATCTCTTTGATGCCGTGCTGCAGCATCGGACCGTCCACCTCGTTGAGAATGTCCTCACGGATATGCACGATGCGATCGGGCGAAATTCCAAGGATGTTCAAGTCGTAGGCCGAGTGGTGGATCTTGCAGAGCGATAGGCCATTAGGGATCTCCGGACGGCCCTGTTGGTCCCGATCAGCGAGTATGTGCGCGGCATCAAGCAGTCGCAACAATCGATTGCCAGCAACGGGGTTCGTACGGGAACCCTTCACACCGATCGTGCAGACCGTGCACTGTTGGTGATAGGCGCCGATGACCATCTCACGGAAGCGGCCCTGATGCAGCCGTCGCTTGGCCAGCGTCGTGGCGTATGCCTTCTTCAGCGGTGGAAGCCCACCGCTCAGCAAGCGTTCGGACGAGGTGATGTCGTCTTCGATCGCGAGATGGAATGACTCGGTCGCGGGGTCATCATCCACGACCCACACCGGGAATTCCGCCTGGTACACTCCCTCGGAGAGACCATACAGCCAGATCAGTGGGCGCTTCTTTTCCGCGGCACGGCGGAGGACGTTGTTGTCATGCGCACCTGCCCCACCTTGGCGGTACTTGTAGACCACCAACTCTTCCGCGGGGTCCACCTGGTCGTCGTATGGTGCTGGCCGTCCGCGCTTCGGCGCAGCCGTCCTGATCGCTAGGGCAATCTCGAGCTGCCGCGGCTTGAAGATCCCCTGCTGACTGACGAGGTGAACCGTCTCGCCTTCGAATGCGAAGCCCTGAGTCAGTTGGGTCCAGGTCACGCGATGCGCTTCGTCCCGGATCCTCCGAATGTGGTCGAACGCCTCGAGGCGGATCCGCCAATCGCGATCGAGATCATGTATCGGAACCTGGGAGGCCATCGTGGGGAGTCTCCGGACTAGTGTCGTTGCCGGAGGTAGTGTACCAGGCGGGCATCCGTCGGCGCCAGGGGCAACTTGGCAATCTCCTCCAACGCTGCCCAGCGCAGGTCAGCATGCTCAAGGGCAGCGGGCTCCCCGTCGAAGGTCACCGGGTAGAACTCGATCACGAACGGCGAGCCGTCGTCGTGGGTCGAGAAGATGACCCCACCAACGGATGCCACGGCCACGCCGAGCTCCTCCGTGAGTTCGCGGCGCGCCGTCTCAAGCGGCGACTCGCCCACCTCGAACTTCCCACCGGGGAACTCCCACAGCCCGCCGTGCCGCTTATGCAACGGGCGCTTGGCAATGAGGTAGTGCGAGTCACGGATACAGACTGCGGCAAGAACGCGAATGGGTGTCACCTGACCGCCCGATGGAAGCGGGTTGGCCAGGAGTATAGCCCCGCTATCCCCGCGCCTCCCGAAGACGCTTGATGAACTGTTCGATGGTGAGATCCGACTCATCTGCGCCGTGATGGTTCGGTTCAGGGACTTCGAGTCCTATGAACTCGTGGAGCGGGTGATCCAGACGTGGGTCGAATCCGCCGGGGCCGGCGGCGAGGTGAAAAACCGTCGGTATCCCTGCTCGTTCCGGGTCGAACCACATCCCGTCGATAAGGACCTCACGGATTGCTGCTTCGTTTGCCTCGCTTGCCTCGCCGCGCAGCTCGAGGAAGCCCCACCCTTTGTAGTTGCTGGCGTCGCGGTAGAGGTAGACGAAAAGGCAGAGTGGCGCTGGCATGTTGAACTGTAACAAGGGGGCGTGGCTACACGCGGTACCGAATTCTGCGTCGCAAGAGGGTTCCCTCTCTGCCAAGATGAAGTGAGGCACTATCCGCGAGCCGGACGGGCTCTGGAATCCTCACCGCACCACCACCGTGTCGCTCACCGTGCGACTGTCCATCCCCTCCGGGCGATCGACCTGGTGGAACGTGAGCACCGCCTGCCCGGCCGTCACCGCCACGAAGCGGAAGCGTTGGGTCGGACCCCCGGGCGTGTACGGGGGGATCACCGCCATATCCACGAACCGCAGGTGCGATTGAGAGATGTCGGGAGCCGGGTCGAACATGCCGGGACCAACCGTGCCAAGCACGACCTCAAGCTCCTGACCCACCGCGAGCACGACACGCTGGCTGCCGCCGGTCACGGTCAACGGGGCATCCGTCGACGCCGCGGTCGGCGCCCTGCCGCCACACGCCACGAGCGCGAACCCAATGCCAACGACCCGCGCCAACTGTTGCTGCCTCATGAGCAATGTCCCTTCTGAACATGCGGGGTCCCCCCCCGCCCCTACTTCTTCGCGAGGACCACCCACCACGGATGCTCACCACTCCCCGCATGGATCATCCCGTGGATCCATTGACCATAATACGGACTGCCGCTCGGCGGCTCGATCGTCACGACATACTCGCCCGACGGCAACACGGGAAGCGTGAAACGGCCGTCGACTCCGGTGATCGTCGTGCCCACCGCGTCACCCAGTACCAGCGGTGCGTCACTCGTCACCGGATACACGGTCACCACGGCACCGAACACCCGGGGGGCCGTCCGGAGCGAGTCGTTCCCCGCGCCCGGCTCCGACGGCCCGAGCACCGTGCCGCTGACCTCGCCGGTGCCGGTCGCCGGACCAGGCGGGATCGCGGCACCCGTGCTGTCGTGGGCGGAGGCCTGAATCAGGCCCGCGAGCGGGTCCGGGATGGATGGGCCAGCCGGATCATTGGAACAGGCGGTCACCGCGACGGCGGCAAACAGGGCGACGGGCAGGACGAAGCGGGACACGGTGGACCTCTCTGGCGGCAGTGGACTTCGGGGTGGTCGATAGAGAGGACGCCCGAGCTGCCGGAATCGTCACGTAAGAAGTTGCCTCCGCCCTCGGCGCCGCCACCTTGCTATCCGAGACCCCTCCCACCTCAGGTGTCCCGTCCATGCCCACCCTGCCGCGACTCTCCCCGCTCCTGCTCGCCGCCACCGGAGCGTGGAGTGGGGTCGTCTCGGTAGATACCGCAACAGCGGCTATCGAGTGAGCCGGGCAGGCTGCGGAGCCAGGTGCTGCACATTGTCATCCCGAGCGGAGGCGGCAACGCCGCCGCAGTCGCCCTTCGGGCGCTTCGCTCGGGATGCCCCCCCCTACGCCAGCACGCCGCCCGCGGTGTCGATCCGGGTCGGGCGGCCATCCGGCAGCGTGCTGTAGAAGTGCTTCGAGTCGCCGACCGGGTCGGCGAGCGGCTCCCACTGCTTCAGGAAGAACTTCTGGTACCCGTTCGCGAGCTTGTTCGCGACCGCGCCCGGGACGTGGAAGTGGTGCAACACCAGGAACAGCCGACGGCGGACGGCCCAGTTGTACATGAACTGCTCGGAGTAGAACCGGTAGCCCCAGCGCTTCGCGAACAGGTCACTCGACGCGCGCATGATCTCGTCGCTCCAGCGGTGATTGAAGTAGGCGAGGTCGTGCAGCGCGGCACGGGTGCCGAGGTTGTCGAACTGGACCACGGAGCGAGGGTCGACCACCTGGATGCGACCCATGGCCCGCATCTGCATCGAGATGTCGATGTGCTCGCGGATCGTCATCCGCGGAATGTCGATCGCCCGAAGTGCCGCGGTCTCGAACATCACCCCGTGCAGCTCGAACGTCTCGGTCTCGCGCACCTCGGGCGGAATGTCCCGGTGCGGCGTCCGGCGGAAATGCTTGTTCTCGATCAGGTACGGCGTACCTGCCACATCGACGACGCGAATATCCGACGTGTAGAGATGACAGCGCAGGTCCTCGCCGCGGTCGACACCGGCACGTTCGAGGGTCAGCGGATTGATGATCGCCGCACCGGTCCGGGCGGCCGTCTCGAGAAGCGGCGGCAACCAGCCCGGCGTCACGTCGGAGTCGTTGTCGAGGTGCATCACATAGGGGGTGTCGATCTGGTCGCGCACCGCCGCCATCGCCTCCATCGGGATCACCCGGCCGAGGTCCACGATCGTGGCGTTGGCCTGGCCCGATACCGCGCGCTCCATCTCCTGGCGCAGTGTGGTCGGATACCCGGCGTCGACGACCACCAGCTTGAACGGCTCGGGCGTGCAGCGGTAGACGTTGTCGATGCAGGCGCCGATCCCGGTGTACCGGTCGCGCGGGGTGATGACCACGGTCACATCGGCCATGTGCACTCCTTGTGGCGGGAGAACAGGAGTCTACCCCGATTGCGGCAGGGCTCAAGTGGGATGCGCCGGCGAGGGGCGTGGCGAGCCGTCGCTTCGGCGACGGGCCATTCGTCTCGGCCACCCCCCCACTACATTCCCATCACGATCGCCAGCGTGGCGATCGGCATGACGAGTGCGGCGAGAGCACCGGCTCCCCGACCCGCACGCCACCCGAGTTCCAGCGGTGGCCCAGCCGGCCCGTCATCCCCACCACCGGGAATGCCGGGACCCATGCGCGAGTGCTTCTCTCGAAAGGATTCCCGATGCCCGATGCACCCCTGCCGCGCGGCTGGCAGCGCGAGGACGAGTTCCAACCGTTCCAGGCGCAGGTCCTCGCCGCGATGGACCGTCAGGCCACCGCCCTGCTCACGCACTATCCGAATGTCACCGTCCCCGACAGCGGCATCCGCATGCTCGGCTGCCACCACGCGCCGTTCACGAGTGGCGCGCTGCTCACCCTCTGGCGCGACCTGCCCGAGTGGTTCACCGGCGCGTGCACCGGTTGTGGTGATCCTCTGCGCGGCTACCTGGTCGGCGGTCTGCTCTCGAGCGGTGGCGTGATCGGTCGCTGTCTCGGCTGCGGCTCACGGCTCCTCCGCCACACCAGGAGCGGCGCCAGCGCGGTTGCCCTGCTACCCGAGGAGATCCGCAACACCACCATAGCGCGAGCGGAGATGTCCGCACGGCCAAGCGAAACGTTCGAGCACGACTCCCTCACGATCGGGCAGGTCAGCTTCATCCGACCGGGTGAATGGACGCCCGATGACGCCTCGCGCCTCCTCGCCGCGAAACGCCGCGCCTGGCAGCCACTCCTCGCCGTACTCGGTGAGTTGGGGGAGACGATCAGGAGAGAGGAGTAGACCGGGGCTCGCGGCTGTCAATCGGACCGGAGCGACCGCGACGCGGTCGGTTCGGTCGGAATGACGGCTCGTTTCTCACTTCTCACTTCTCACTTCTCACTTCTCGCTTCTCACTTCTCGCTTCTCGCTTCTCACTTCTCACTTCTCACTTCTCGCTTCTCGCTTCTCGCTTCTCGCTTCTCGCTTCTCACTTCTCGCTTCTCGCTTCTCGCTTCTCGCTTCTCGCCTAATTCTCCCCTGCCAACGCCGCGATCCTCGCACGTACCGCCTTGAGCTGCGGCTGCATCTCGGTGTCGGCGTTCTTCCAGAGGTCACTCAGCGTGCTGTAGTACCCGATCGCCTTGTCCCGATCGCCGCGTGCCTCGTACAGCTCACCCAGGCGGCGGAGCACCTCGGGGTACCACGCCATCTCGTAGTACGACCCGCCAGAGATGGATGGCATCGACAACGCCTTCTCGTAGAGCACCAACGCTGAGTCGGACCTCCGCGCGCGGTCGAGCGCCATCCCCGCCTCGACCAGGCCGCGATTGTACCAGTGGCCGGCGTCGAGGTGGGGACTCGTGTTCCACGCCAGGAACGCCGTCGCCGCGCTGTCGAATTTCCCTTCCGCCAGCGCAATCGCGCCGAGCGCATACGGACTGTCGGCCCGATAGCGCGGATCGGCGGGCCCTTGCTCGCGGCGCCACCGTTCCATCACCCGCCGCGCCTCCGGGAGCATCCCGGCCTCGGCGTACGTCGCGATCAAGTCCGGCATGGCGAAGCTGAAGGTGGAGTCGACGCCGACCGAGTCGATGTGGGCAAGTTGCCGGCGTGCCCGCGCGGTATCCCCGGAGAGCCGCAACTCGGCGAGCACCGCGTGCGGATCGTTCGTCGCCTGGATTTCGTCCCGACAGCGATGCCACTCGCCGAGCTGACCGGTCATGATATTGACGCCACACAAGTCTCGGTTCGCCCACCCGGCCTGGCTTGGTGGCAGCGTCGTCGCAAAGGTCCGGGCCGAGTCGAATTCCCGTTGCGCCGTGAATGTCCCGAACCGAATACCGTCGATCCAACTGTTGCCCGGCAAGGAGTCGGCCATGAGCGCGAGGGTCGAGTCGGCTGCCGCGAAGCGGCGCTGCGCCACCTGTGCCTCGACGAGGTTCCAGTACGCGACCGGCGCCTTCGGCCGCTCGATGACCCCTCGGACCGCCGCCGATTCCGCCGCGACGAGCCTGCCTCTCCCGAGGAGGAGATCGGCATAGCTGGTCCACCCCTCGTTGTTCAGTTCGGTACGGCGCCGCATGATCGCTTCCGCGCGATCGGTCTCGCCACGGAGCGTGTAGTAGTGCAGCTCGATCGACGCGCGCGCCCGGTCAGGGAGGCCCTCACGATGATCATAGGCATGGGTGATGGCATCCATCCCGAGCGGCCAATTGCTGTTGTTCATGTACGCAACGCCAAGAGCACCCCATGCCGATGCGAAGGTCGAGTCGATGGTGACGGCCTCGCGGAGCAGGGTGATCGCCCTCGGGCGCTCGCCGGCATCCTCGAACCGGACACCGGCCGTGTACGCCTTGAGCGCCGGCAACGACGCCGTCACCACGTGCGCGAGCTCGGGTGCTGCCGCAACGGAACGAATCGATTCACCGATGCCGCGGCGGAGTTTCTGGCCCAGCTCGTTCAGGGCCCCGATCAGTTCCGCGTCGTTCGCGGCCGTGCTCCGCACCGTGAGCGCCTCGGTCCCGTCGACGGTGGCGAATGCCCGGGCCGTCAACTGGTACCCCCCCCCGAGCGGTGCTACGTCGCCCACCACGTACACCTTCGCCCCGAGCCGTTCGGCCAGGTCGCGCACCTGGGCATCAGGCAGCGACGTGCCCGGTGTGAGGGTCATCGCCGTCATGCCATCCCACATCGTGGCCTGGCTGATGACCTGCACCACCGGTGACTCCTGCAGTTCGATCCGGATCGCATCGGTCACCGTCGCCCCGAGCGTGCTGTCGGCGCTTCGGTTCGTGAACTCCGCGACGAGCACCTGGTCGTCGGCCGCGAGCACGTCGTTCCCGATCAGCGTCCCCATCCGTCCCTCGGCCTGCACCCAGATCACGCCGCCGACCGCCAGCACCGCCGCGACTGCCGCCGCGATCCACGGCCAGCGCTTCCGCGGCGCCGCGATCGATGCCACCGCGCCGGAGCCTTCGAGTTGCTCGACGGCCGTCACGAGGTCGGCGGCCGATTGCCAGCGCGCGGTCGGTTCCTTCTCGATGCAACGCATCACGATGGCGGCAAGCGCGGGGGGCACGTCGGGGCGTCGGGCGCTGAGCGGTTCCGGCGCCTGCGCCAGGTGCGCTGCGAGGATCTGCTGCGCCGACGTCCCGGTGAACGGCGGGCTGCCGGCGAGCGCCTCGTAGATCATGATGCCGAGGGCGTAGATGTCGGCGCGGTGGTCGGTGTTGGGGTCGCCGGCCACCTGCTCCGGTGCCATGTAGGTCGGCGTGCCGAGGGAGGTACCGACCTGGGTGAGAGAGGTCGAGAGGTCGCTCGTCGACTCCGTCGACTCGGGACGCTGGCCTCCGGCCAGCGCCTTGGCGATCCCGAAGTCGGTGACCAGCGCGTGTTGCCCCGACCAGATCACATTCTCGGGCTTGATGTCGCGATGCACCACACCGCGGGCGTGCGCATGGGCGAGCGCATCGGCGACATCGCGCAGCAACCGTGTCGCGGCCGCGACGGGCAGCTTCCCTTCGCGCGTGAGCCGAGCGCGGAGGGTCTCACCCTCCTCGAACGGCATCACGAAGTAGAGCAGTCCAGCGGTTTCGCCGGAACCGGCCTCGCCCGAGTCGAAGAGCGGCAGGATGTGCGGGTGATGGAGCGACGCGGCGATTTCGATCTCGCGGCGGAAGCGTGCCGCGCCCATCGCCTCCGCCAACTCGCCCCGGAGCACCTTGATGGCGACCTGGCGGCGGTGCTTCAGGTCCTGCGCCAGATAGACCGTCGCCATGCCGCCCGCACCAATCTCGCGCTCGACCTGGTAGCGATCACTGAGGGAGGCCCGGAGTTGTTCGAGCGTACTGGTCATTGGGGGGGTACCTTGCGGCGAGAGCGGATCGGCAATGGTGTCCCTGGCCTGAGGATCCGGTGCGTGAAGCAGTGTGCGCGGGTGTGGGAAGGTAATGGGCCGGGACCGTCATGTGCGGCTGGAGGCCCGCGGCTCGGCTACCTCAATCCACCGGCGCACCGACACCGCGGTTGGCGAGCCTCTCGAAGCGCGGGATGCCGGCCAGCGAGGTATAGCTCGGGTCAGCCCTGAGCCAGTTGGGCGTGACGTAGTACTGTCGACCGACCAGCTTCTCGAGCACGTCGATGGCCCGCTCCTTCTCGTCGGCCGCCGTGAGCGTCCGTGCATAGGTCTGAAGGACGTAGCTGATGTTGTCGTCCGACAGCCCGACCGTGTCGATCATCGCCCGCTCGCCCTCGCGGAGCGCCTCGGCCTTGCGCCCGGCGATCGCCAGGGCAAGTGCGTTGAGCAGCCGCAGCTGGGCATCGGCCGGCGCGTTGTCGATCTGCACCTTCGCCACCTTGAGGGACGAGTCGGCGTAGGCGCGCGCCCGCACGAGGTCGCCCTCCTGCCAGGCGGCGATGCTGAGCGCCTGGCCCCACCAGGCGCGGTCATTGTCGAACGAGGCGGGATTCATCCGGTAGAGCAGCTGACGCTGCTCGTCGGTCAGGACAAAGCTCATCTCGAAGTAGCCGGCGAAATAGGCGACCAGATCCGTTTCGGAGACACCCTGAGCCGATTCCGCCACCGCCCGCTTGGCCCCCTCGAGGTCATCATTCACGAGGTGCGCCCCCGCGATCCACTGCATCTGGCCGAAGTCGGTCGGGCCGAGGGCCTGCAGCTCATCGGCGGTGGCAAGCGCCTCCTTGTATCGGCCGGTGTAGATCTGGGCCCGGATCAGCGAGGAGAGGTTTGCCTTGTTGAGAGGGTCGACCTCGCGGGCCCGCGCCAGCTTGTCGGACATCGCCTGGAAGTTGCCGTCGGCGAGGTCGTAGGCGGCCATGCTCCGGAGCGCCCAGCCGTTCTTCGGATCGAGCCGGAGCGCCTCCTCGGTCTCGCGCCGCGCCGCGGCCTGGTCGCGGGCGATCGTGCGGTAGTAGATCGTGGCGACGAGGTGTACTGCGGCCGAGTCGGGGGCCAGCGCCATTGCCTTGTCGAGCGCCTCCTTGGCGCGGCGCGCCACCGCCGGATCGCGGGTGCCGCCGACCCACGACGACGTGAGGGCTCCCGCCAGATAGCCCCAGGCAGCGGCGAAGTTGGAGTCTAGTGCCACCGCGCGTTCCATGTACCCGGCCTGTTCCCGCGCCGCAACTGCTCCAGTGCCGGTGATCACCTTCCCCTTGAGGAAGAGGTCATACGCCTCGGCGTTGTCGGTGGCACGTCCCGCGAGATCCTGCGCCTCGTCCTGTCCCAGCACGGTACCCAGCGCGCCAGCCGCCCGGGTGGCGATCTGCCCTTGCACCGCGAACGGGTCCGACAGGTCGCCATCGAACGAGTCGCTCCAGGTGACCTTGCCGGTGGCACCATCGACCAGCTCGGTGGTGACCTTGAACTGCTTCACCCCCTTGGCGTTGGTCGCCCAGCGCACCTTCCCCATCAACACCTGCTCGACGTGCAGCTCCCTGGCGATCTCCGTCGGCCCCTTGGGCGAGTTCCGGTATTCGTCGGCACTCGACGAGGCGATGACGGTGAACTTGTCGAGCCGAGCCAGGCGATTGCGCAGCTCGTCGACGATGCCGTCCGCGAAATAGGAATCGTCAGCAGCGCCGAGATTCTCGAACGGCAGGACCGCCATGCTCTTCACGGCGGACCCGCTGTTGCCAGTGCCACCACCGCCGAAGAGCTTCATCCCACCGGCGCCGATGGCGAGCACGGCCACCGCCGCGACGGCGAGCATCCACGGCTTGAGCTTCTGCGCGGGTGCCGCTGCGATCGGCGTCGTCCCGCTGCCGGTCCGCATCAGGTCTTCGGCATGGGTCAGCGCCGTGGCCATATCGGTCGCGGTGGCGTAGCGATCGGCCGGCGACTTGGCGAGTGCCTGCAACACGGCGGCGTCGACCGCGGGTGCCAACCCGCTGCGGCTCCGCGTCAGCGGCCGCGGCTCCTCGGTGATGCTGCGGGTGATGATCGCCTGCGCGGTGGGCCCCGTGAACGGTGGCTCGCCAGCCAGCATCTCGTACAGCACGCAGCCCAACGCATAGACGTCGGTGCGGCCATCGAGGTTCGTCTCGCCGCTCGCCTGTTCCGGTGACATGTAGCTCGGCGTGCCGATCGCGATCCCGGTCTTGGTGAGCGCACCGGCGTCCTCGGTCGCCCGCGCGATCCCGAAGTCCGAGACCAACGCGTGACCCTCGTGGATCAGGATGTTGGCCGGCTTGATGTCGCGATGGATGATGCCACGCTTGTGCGCATACGCCAGCGCTTCGGCGACCTCGCGCGTGAGCCGGAGTGCCTCGCCGACCGGGAGGTGCTTTTCACGCTTGAGTCGCGCGGGCAATGACTCGCCCTCGACCACCGGCATCACGAAGTAGAGGATCCCGTCGGCCGCACCCGAGTCGTAGACCGGGAGGATGTTCTGGTGGTTGAGCTTCGCCGCGATCTCGACCTCGCGCAGGAAGCGGTCGGTACCGAGCGTCTCGGCCAGCTCCGGGCGCATCACCTTCACCGCCACCTTGCGGTGGTGCTTCAGGTCCTCGGCCAGGTAGACCGTCGCCATGCCGCCCTCGCCCAGGACACGTTCGATGGTGTAGCGGTCGGCCAGTGCCTGGCGGACTCGGTGCACCTCGACGGCGCCGGTCGGCATGGTGCGCTCGGGCACCCCCGGCTCGGTCGGCGTCGGGGTGCCGCACTTGAGGCAGAAGAGCGCGTCGGCGGGCAGGGCGGTCTGACAGTTGGCGCAGGCACGCGTCTCGATGGTCACAAGGCTCCGGTGTGGCGGGGAGGGATCCCAAGAAGAAACGGCCGGATGGCAGGAGACGCAAGGCGATCGGGGTGGCATCGGTGTGCTGTCATGAAGCTCCACCCGACCGCGGTGATCGCGTCGCGGCCGACGGCCGGTTCCCCATCGTTGCGCCGGAGCGCCTCGGTGCCTCGTACGAGGACGCTGCGGGATGCGTGCGGCCCGCATACCACGCCCTCCCCAACGGTTCCCCCGCGTCGCACATCATACCGCGAACTGATGCTCGCGGCTCGGCTCACTTCTCATTTCTCATTTCTCACTTCTCGCTTCTCGCTTCTCACTTCTCACTTCTCGCTTCTCGCTTCTCGTCTACGGTACCCTGACCGACAAGCAACTCAGCCCACCGTCCATCTTCCGGAACTCCGACATCTCGAGCGCGACCACCTTGTGACCGAGACGCGTCACGCGCGCCGCCGTGTCCGGATACCCGGCGGCCATCAGGACCACACCGTTGATCAGCACGGCGTTGGCGCTGTACTCCTCGCCCGCTGCTGTCGCTGTCAGGTCGTAATCAGCGAATGATGCATGCTTGGCGAGCGACGGCACCACCAGCAGTTGCGTACCGCCGAGCCAGGTGAGGCCACTCTTGAGATGGAGCAGCGTCGCGTCGTTCCGAATGCTCACCGTCGATGCGGTGCAACCCAGACCGTGCAACCAGCGAGTGAGTTGATCGGCGCCAGCTTCGTTGGTGCGAGCCGACAGTCCGATGAAGAAATGATTGCCGGCCTGACAGACATCGCCGCCGTCGACGGTTCCCGGTTCGGTGATCGCCGGCACGTCGTGACCGAGCAGGCGCTGGAGCGCGGCGTGCATCGAGTACACCTCGCCGGTGCGGCTCCGCGCGCCGGGGCGACAGAGGATCACGCCCTTCGCCGTGACGATCGCGGTGTCCTCGACAAAGCATGAGTCGGGGTATGCCGCGTCGGCGGGTAGTACGGTCACGGCGACTCCGATCTCGCGGAGTGCGTCGCAGTATGCCGCGTGCTGCGTCCGTGCGAGTGTCAGATCGGGGGCGCCGAGTGTCGAGGTGGTCAGCCCACTCGCATAGCTGTCGGCGGGAGGACAGACGATCGCGCGGGTGAACGCCGCTGTGCTGCTCATGTCGGACTCCTGAATCGTTTGACCATCCGGTAGACCGGATAGCTCAACCCGAGCAACAGGATCGCGCGGAAGGAATTGGCGCGGTCACTCAGGATCGAGCCGACGATGAACGCAATCGAACCGAGCAGCACGAGGCCGGTGGTGTACGGGAATCCCGGCACCCGGAACGGGCGCGGCGTCTCGGGTTCCTTCCGCCTGAGCGCGAACACCGAGGTGAACGAGAGCAGGTAGTTGGCGACGAAGAAGAAGGCCGCCACCGCCAGCACCGTGTTGAACGTGCCACTCAGGATGAATCCGAGTGCGATGCCGACGGAGACCCAGTGTGCCACCACCGGGGTGCCACCGGCATTGACCGAGGTGAACCGCTCCGGCATCAGGCGGTCTTCGCCCATTGCCAGCGGAATCCGACTCACGATCATGGTGTTGGCGTTGATCGCGCCGAGGATGGTGCCCAGCACCAGCAGTCGGAGGATGAGATCGCCCTTGGCGCCGAACAGGATCGTGCCGGCGCTGGCGGCCACGAACGGATCGCCGGCCATCCCATCGACGCCGAGCACGCGCACCATCGCCAGGTTGAAGAGCAGGTAGATCAGCAGCACCGCGAGCACGCCACCCATCATGGCGCGCGGGATCGACCGACCGGCGTCGACCGTCTCGTCGCCGAAGTAGAGCGGGCCGGTCCACCCATCGAAGGTGAAGATCACCGACTGCAGCGCGATCATGAACGCGGCGACCAGCGCGGTGCCGACCGGTAGCACCACATCGATCGACGCCGTCCGATCCGGCACGACCATCACCAACGCGGCGACGCTGAGGGCGCCGAACGCGACGGCCTTGAGGATGGTGAGGACCTGCTGCGTCACATCGCCACTCTTGACGCCCCGCCACTGCAGGAGGGCGAAGCACACCACAAGCCCGCACGCGACCACCCGTTGCTGTCCCCGGAAGTCTGGGAGCAGCGGGGCGGCATACTCGGCGAAGACCATCGCGACCAACGAGATCGTCGCCGCCGTCGAGAGCCAGTCGCTCCAGCCGACCACGAACCCCGGGTACGGCCCGAGGGCGCGATGAACGATCGGGTACTGCGCCCCCGAGCGCCGGATCATCGCGCCGGGTTCGGCGAGCGAGATCGCGCCGAGCAGGGCATAGACGCCGCCGACCACCCAGGCGGCGAATAAGAGCCCGGTCGACGGCAGATGGCGGGCGACCTCGCCCGGGGTGCGGAGGATGCCGACACCGATCGTGTTGCCGACGAGGACGGCGAGGCCGAACGCGACGCCGAGGACCTGGTGGAGCTTGCCGCGGCCGGTCAGTGGGAATGACGCATGAGGCGGGAATCCGGGGTGCGAGTGGGAAGAACGAGGAATCTACCTCGCGTCGGACCCGATGAGCCGATCCCGCCGGATCGCACGCGTGTCGGGTGAACCCTTCTCTGGAGTGCCCGCGTGCCAACCACCCGATTCCTGTCTGCCCTGCTGGTCCTGTCTGCCGCCTGCGGCGGAGGCAGGGCCACCGGCACGCCGTCCGATGATGTGGCCTCGGTGACCGTGACCCCGGAGAACGCCACGATTACCAAGGGCGCCACTACGACCCTCTCGGCGGTGACCCGCGACGCCAGCGGCAACATCCTGACCGGCAGGACCGTGACCTGGGTCTCGGGGACTCCCACCATCGCCTCGGTCGCGAACGGTGTGGTCACGGGCATGAACCCCGGTGGGCCGGTGACCATCATCGCATCGAGTGAGGGGAAGAGCGGTAGTGCGGAGATCACGGTCACCCAGCCGACCGTGGCAACGATCGACATGAACCCCTCGACCATCTCGCTGCAGGTCGGGCAGACGGTGCAGATCGTCGCCACGCCCCGAGATGCCGCGGGGACGGCGGTGCCGGTGAACGTCAACACCTGGAGCACCAACAATGATCAGGTGGCCTCGGTCACCTCGGGTGGGCTCGTGACCGCCACCGGCGTCGGCGGCCCCGTCCGGATCAGCGCCTTCGCCGGCAACGCGAGTGCGACCACGATGGTCACCGTCACGGCGCCCCCAACCGTCGGTGTCGCCTCTCTCGCGCTCGGCGGATACCATAGCTGTGCCTTGATGAGCGACGGCTCCCCCAGGTGCTGGGGCGTCAATGCCGAGGGACAGATCGGCGATGGCTCGACGACCGCTCGGCTCGTGCCGACCGCCGTCACCGGTGGAACCGTGTTTACCCGGCTCTTCGCCGGGCTCGAGTCCACCTGCGGCCTCACTCAGGCCGGAGCAGGGTTCTGCTGGGGCAATGGCCAATACGGCACGCTCGGCAATGGCAGCACTTCCGACAAGCCGAGCCCGACGGCCGTGACGTCCCCCGGGGAAGCGTTTGCCTTGATCGAATCCGCTGGGTCGGGGAACGGCATGTGCGGTGTCGGCCTCTCGACCAGGATCTACTGCTGGGGTCGCGATTCCCTGATGTTGATGGGGGCCGGCACCGACGTGCTCACGCCGACGCTGCTCCCCGTCGGCGCCACCCCTCCGGTCGTCGACCTGTCGATCGGCTACAACTTCGGCTGCGGCCGCACGGCAGCCGGGGCCGCCTGGTGCTGGGGCGTCAACCAGTACGGCCAACTCGGTGATGGCACCTTCACCAGCAAGGCGGCGCCGGTCCAGGTCGCGGGCGGACACCTCTTCACCAAGGTGCAGGTCGGGACCGCCCACGCCTGCGGACTGCAGGCGAACGGGACGATCTGGTGCTGGGGCAACAGCACCTTCGGTCAACGCGGCGATGGCACCACGACCGATCGCAACACACCGGTCCAGATCCCCGGGATCACCGACTTCACCAACCTCGCCGTGCGCGGTGGCGCGGCCTGTGGGCTCCGCGGGGCAGGCACCGCGTGGTGCTGGGGCAACAACATCGCCGGACAGGTGGGCGACGGCACGAAGGTGAACCGGATGAGTCCCGTCCAGGTCGGTGGCAGCCAACTCTTCAGCGCGATCGCGCTCGGTCTCTACCACGGCTGCGGCATCAGTACCGACGGCGTCTACTGCTGGGGCGGCAACGCTGGCCAGCTCGGCGATGGCACCACCACCGAGCGTCTCACTCCGGTCAAGGTGGTGGGGTTGTAGGGCGAGAAGCGAGAGGCGAGAAGCGAGAACGGCACCCCAACTGGGGTGCCGTTCGTTGTACAGGGCGCGGGGTGCTTCAGGCCGCGTTCTTCTTGCGGCGTCGCGCGGCACCCATCGCCACCAGGCCGGTGGCCAGCAGCGTCATCGTGGCCGGTTCGGGGACGGTGGAGCCAGCGACGTCGTAGTCGACGTTGATGAAGCCGAGAGTGCCCGGTGCTTCAGTCCACACATCGTGTGCTGTCCCAAGGGACTGGAAGCCAAGGCGGTTCAGCGTTGTCGCGTTCCCGAAGATCGACGACGCGTAGGGACCGTTTGAATTCGAGTATGGGGTGAATGCGTTGTCACCGTCGTATCCCAGGATACCGATCATGTCTCCGGCGCTGACATTGATCGAAACGCTGGCTGACGTGAAGGCGGAATAGAACAGTGACGTGAAATCATTCGTGGTGTTTGAGTAGGTCGGCGGAGGACTGTTGAACCGGAGCACCTCGAGCGAACCGTTGGTCCCGTTGGAGGGAAGGCTCAATCCGGTGATCTGGAACGCGACCGGGGCGACGAACCAGAACCCGCGAGTACCGAGGAAGGTCCCCCCGCAGCAGCCACTGCCGCTGTAGGTGCCTACATCGATGGTCTGTGCCGCAACCGTCGGAGCGGGCGTGGCCGTCAGTGCAAGCGCGGCGCCGAGCGCCACGAGTGTCGAACCCTTGATGAATCGCATGCAGGATCTCCATGGACAACGAGAAGCACGGCGGATCACACGAGTAACCCGGTGCAAGAACGAGCGGGAATGGCGGGAGTACCGTGGTATGGAGCAAGGTGCAGGCCACGCGCAACACCGCATTGCCGGGTCGATCGCCCTGTGAAAGTGTTGTCAACGCACCACACAGTGTGTCGGCCTCGAGACACTCACCTTCTCTCCTTCTCTCTTTCTCTCTTTATTCCGGTGTGACCACCAAGCGCCCCTTCCTGCTCGCCCTCACCTGCCCCACCATGGGGTGGTACGAGGAACACGTCTCCGGTGGCACGCCGGCAGTGGGGTTGCAGTGGCGGTTCTTCGAAGGCCAGCAGGTCCAGCGTGCGGCGCGCGTGTGGTTGGGTGATGGCCTCCTGTTGCCATCCGGGCGGACACGGGTGGCACTCGATCACACCGCGGCGGCGCTCGCCGACCCGGCCAACTCGCTCCTCTTCGAGGCATCGTTCCAGGCCGAGGGGTGCACTGCGCGCGCCGATGCACTGCGCCGGACGCCCGGCGGTTGGGAACTGATCGAGATCAAGGCCGGCAGCACCCGCGACGACAAGCCGGTCAAGCCCGATCACATCGACGACATCGCCTACACCTGGGCCGTACTCAGAGCGGCGGGGGTGACGATCACCGGCGCACAGATCGTGATGATCAACGCCGAGCACATCGAGGGAAGCGGCAGCGACCTGCTCACGATGCGCGAGGCGACCGAGGATGTCGCGGAGCGGGCGGCGCTCCTGGGCGACAACCTGCACGACATCGCGACCCGGCTCGCGGGTGAGCGCCCCGAGCCCCGGCTCATCTACGACTGCCGCCACTGCGATCACTACGGCGTCGACTGCCTGGGCGTGGGCATCCCCGACCCGCTCTTCGACTTGCCGGGCCTCCGGGTGCAGCGCTGGGAGAAACTGATCCCGTTCGGTGAACGCATCGCCGACCTGCCACTCGACGCCGAGCTGACCGACAACCAGGCCGCATATGTCGCGGTGTTGCGCTCGGGGACGCCGGCAATCGACCATCAGGTCCTCGACCGACTCGACGAGATTGCGTATCCGGTGCACTACCTCGACTTCGAGGCGATCCAACCTGCGGTGCCATGGTTCCCGGGCACCGGGCCGTACCAGAAGCATCCGTTCCAGTACTCGGTACACGTGCGGCCGGCACCGGGCGTCGCACTCGAACACCACGAGTATCTGGCACCCGTCGGCGGCGATTGGCGGCGCGAGTTCGCCGAGTCACTGCTCACCACACTTGGCACCACCGGATCGATCCTGGTCTACTCGAGCTATGAATCACAGGTGCTGAACCAGTTGGCCGCATGGTTCCCCGAGCTCGAGCCACGCATCGAGGGTGTGCGTCGGCGGCTGTTCGACCTGGAGAAGGTTGTCAAGAAGGGCTACCTGCATCCGGCATTCCGCGGCAAGAGTTCGATCAAGAAGGTGCTGCCGGTGATGGCGCCCGACTTGTCGTACAGCGATCTCGATGTCGGTGGTGGTGAGGACGCGATGGCGGTCTTCGGCTTCATGTACCTGGGTGAGTATTCCGCGGAGTCGCACCCCGCGCACCGCGCGGCACTGCTCGACTACTGCAAG
This sequence comes from Gemmatimonadales bacterium, assembly GCA_035703525.1. Taxonomy (GTDB): domain Bacteria; phylum Gemmatimonadota; class Gemmatimonadetes; order Gemmatimonadales; family GWC2-71-9; genus Palsa-1233. The sequence goes on from DASSYA010000028.1 coordinate 114,005, forward strand.
CTCGACACGCTGGCGATGGTGCGGGTGCATGAGGGGCTGATCAGCGTGAAGCGAGAGGCGTGAAGCGAGACAAGCAGTCACGCTGCTCGCCTCTCGCTTCTCGCCTCTCGCTTCTCGCTTCTCGGTCCTACCCCGCCGCCCGATCCGCAATGACCTCCGCCCGCTCCGCCGCCACCCGCCCCGCCGGTATCCCGGGATCACCCCAGACCAGCCGGTCGAGCGCCTCGCCCTTTCCCTCACCAGTCACCACCCAGAGCAGTCGTCGTGCCCGGGCCAGCACCGGATAGGTGAGCGTCATGCGACGATGCCCCTGGTACGGCGCCGTCACCACGACATCCTCGGTGGCCTCGAGCGCCGCGTCTCCCGGCACCAGCGAGGCCGTGTGGCCATCGGCACCCAGGCCGAGATGAATCAGGTCCAGCATGGGTGGTGTCCCCGTCACACGATGCAGTGTGTCGGCATAGAGTGCGGCCGCATTGACGCGGTCGACGGCCTCGACCGGCATTGCGTGCAACTGATCGGCCGGTAGCCCGATCCGCGAGATGAGATGCGCCTCGAGTCCGGCGAGGTTGCGTGCCGCATCGCCGGCGGGTGCGACGCGCTCGTCGACCTGGAACAGGTGGACGCGAGCCCACGGCACGTCCAGTTCCGCCAGTGCATCGAACATCGCCAGCGGCGTCGAGCCGCCGCTCACCGCGAGCAGGAATTCACCACGGCGGTGCACCGCATCCCATGCCGCCGTTGCGATGGCCTCTGCCGCATGCGTCGCCACCGCGTTCGCATCGGCGAGCACGGTGATGCGTTCCTTCGGGATCACTGGTGTGTCATCCCTTCTTCTCGTGATGGCCACCGAACCCGAAGCGCATCGCCGAGAGCAGCTTGTCGGCGTAGTCCGCCTCGCCGCGTGATGAGAAGCGCTGGTAGAGTGCCGCACTCAGCACCGGGGCCGGCACCGCCTCGTCGATCGCCGCCTTGATCGTCCAGCGTCCCTCCCCCGAATCCGACACGCGCCCCTCGTAGCCAGCGAGGTCGGGCTGTTCATGCAACGCTTCCGCCGTCAGGTCGAGCAGCCACGAGGCGATCACACTGCCGCGACGCCACACTTCGGCGATCTCACCGACGTCGAGATCATACTGGTACAGCTCCGGGTCCCGCATCGGTGTCGTCTCGGCGTCGTGCCCCACCGCGGTGGCACCGACATTGGCGTGCCTGAGGATGTTGAAGCCTTCGGCATAGGCGGCCATCATGCCGTACTCGATGCCGTTGTGGACCATCTTGACGAAATGACCGGCGCCCGCCGGCCCGCAATGCAGGTAGCCGTGCTCGGCGGTGCCGGTCCTGCCTTCGCGTCCCGGCGTCCGCTCCGCGGAGGCGATCGGTGGGGCGAGGGCAGCGAAGATCGGGTCGAGACGCTGCACCGTGTCCGGTTCGCCCCCGATCATCTGGCAGTAGCCGCGCTCGAGGCCCCACACGCCGCCACTGGTACCGACATCGACATAGTGCAGGCCGTGTGCGCCAAGCTCCTTCGCGTGCCGGATGTCATCGACGTAGTACGAGTTGCCGCCGTCGATGATCGTGTCGCCCTTGGCGAGCAGCGGTGTCAGCGCCGTGATGGTCGCGTCGACCACACCGGCGGGCACCATCAACCAGATCGCCCGCGGTGTCGGCAACTGATCGACCAGCTCCTGGAGGGTATGGGCGCCGATCGCACCCTCCCTGACCAGGGCATCGACGGCGGCGGGCATGCGGTCGTGCACCACGCAGGTGATGTCAGCGCGTGCGAGTCGCCGCACCATGTTGGCGCCCATCCTGCCGAGTCCGATCATGCCGAGTTTCATGGCGTGGATCCTGACGTTGAGTGATAGGGTGGTTGCCAGAGTCGGAACCCGCCCGTGAATGCGTTGTCGTTGTCGCCTCGGAGCACATGCTCCGGCAGCGCGTGGAGTCGGTTGACGTTGCCACCACCGATCACGATGTATTCCGGTTGCAGCGCGGCGCGGAACAGCTCGACCACCCGCCAGACATGCTTCTTCCATTTCTTCTCGCCGAGCCGATCATGGCCGGCCTCACCGAGGTACTCCTCGTAGGTGCGGTGCTTGCGATACGGCAGGTGGGCGAGTTCCAGTGGCTGGATGATGTCATCGATGATCATGGCCGCCCCGAGTCCGGTCCCGAGTCCGAGAAAGAGCATGGTGCCACCGTTGTAGCTGCCCAGCGCCTGCATCGCGGCATCGTTGATGATCGTGACCGGACAGCCGAAGGCGGCCTGGAAATCGAACGCCGTCCAGCCTCGTCCGAGATTGGTAGGTTCCTTCGTGATGCGGCCGCGTTGCACCACGCCGGGATAGCCGATTGTCACGGCATCATAGTGCCAGTCGGTCGTCATCTCGCGGACCGCATCGATCATCGCCGCGGGTGTCATCGCGTCGCCCGAATCGGCCTTCCGCGATTCCCGTCGGTCCGAGGTCAGCACCTTCACGTGACTGCCACCGACATCGATCGTGAGGACAATCATGGGGCCGCCTTCGGATTCGCCCAGCCCCCGACGTCGCTCGCCAGGATCTCGGCCGCATCTGGTCCCCAGCTCCCGGCCTTGTACTGGTGCACCGGCGTGGCAGCTCCGAGGACAGGGTCGACGATCGCCCACGCCGCTTCGACCGCGTCCTGGCGGGCGAAGAGGGTCTGATCGCCCTCCATCGCCTCGCCGAGGAGCCGTTCGTAGGCGCTCATCTCATCGCATGCTGCGCGATCGACGAGAGTGAGTTCGGTGGGGACGCCCTGCATGGTGTCGCCCGGCTCCTTGATCAGGGCACCGAGCGCGATCCGGAGATCGGGATTGACGCGAAGGCGCAGGTGGTTGCCCATCCCCGGTGCCATCGTCGCGAGGGGTGGTCGCTTGAATTCCACCATCACCTCCGTGGCGGTCACAGGCAGCTCCTTGCCGGCGCGAATCAGGAACGGCACACCGTCCCAGCGCCACGAATCGACCGTGAGTCGGAGCGCAGCGTAGGTCTCGACCGTCGAGTCGGTTGCCACACCCGCCTCGTCGCGATAACCGGCGAACTGGCCGCGGATCACATCCTCGGGGTCCAACGGTCGGATCTGGCGGAACACCTTCACCTGTTCGTCGCGGATCGCCTCGTGGTAGCTCGTCGCGGGCGGTTCCATCGCGACGAAGCCGATGATCTGCATCAGGTGGTTCTGGACCACATCACGAATCGCACCGGCCTCCTCGTAGAACCCGCCGCGCCCGTCGACGCCGAACGATTCGGCCATCGTGATCTGCACGCTCTCGACGTAGTTGCGATTCCAGATCGGTTCGAGAAACGAGTTGGCAAACCGGAACACCAGCAGGTTCTGCACCGCTTCCTTGCCGAGGTAGTGGTCTATCCGGAAGACCGCACGCTCGTCGAAGACGGTATGAATCGTGGCGCTGAGCGCCTTGGCGGATGCGAGGTCACGGCCGAACGGTTTCTCGACGATCACGCGCGCGTTCTCGGCCGAGCTCGAGCCGCCGAGATGCTCGATCACCACGGGGAAGAGCGAGGGCGGGATGGCGAGGTAATGGATCGGGCGTTTCGCATCGGCGAGTGCCTCCTTCAGGCGATCGAAGGTGGCGCGTTCGTTGTAGTCGCCACCGACGTACCGAAGCAGCCCGCAGAGCTTCGCGAAGGCCGTCTCGTCGACCCCCTCGCGGCTGGCCTCCAGGGACTCGCGGGCCCGACCGCGCAGCTTGTCGAGCGACCAGTCCTGGCGTGCCACACCGATGATCGGCACATCGAGATGTCCGCGGCGGATCATCGCCTGGAGCGCGGGAAAGATCTTCTTGAAGGCGAGGTCTCCGGTCGCGCCGAAGAAGACGAAGGCATCGGACCGTGCTGGTGCGGTCATGGTGTACCCGGTGTGGCTGGAGTGATCGTGGTGCGGAAATCGTGCCCTTCCCAGCGATCGGCATCGTGCCAGTGCATCGTGAAATCAACGTGCGTGTCGACGGCCAGGTGTCCGGTGGGCAGGTCGGCGACGTGCATGCCGAGTCCGGTGTCGCGCGTCGGCGTGTCGTGCGTGGTCGCCCAGTGATCCGTGGACCAGTGCAGCGTGGCCGCGGCGTGCAGTTCGATCCGGAGCACCTGACCCATCGGGATGGTGGCCGCCACGCGATCGAACCGCCAGCAGGCGAACGGTGTGCCCGTCTGGCCCTGCTGGTAGCGCGCGACCGGTTGCGGTGGCATGTCGAAGACCACGCCGTCGGCCAGCGAGTGGCGCAGCTTGACGTATTCTGCGTGGGCCCAGACCAGCGGCATCGCCGACCCGGAGGGCTTGCCGCGGTAGAGCTCGCGGCCGGGGATGTCGTCCTGGTCCCAGGTCTGCTCGGGGAGCAGGCCTCCGTCATTGGCAAAATTCCCGTACGCGTCGAGCAAGTCGGCGGCGACATCGAGTCGACCCGCGGCGATCTCGTAGTGCGCGCGCTCCCCGATCAGCAGCGGCCAGGGTCGACCGATCCCCACCCCATCAAACGCCGCGCCGTCCGCGTGCTCGCCGTACCCATCGCCATTGTAGCGATACCAGACCGGCCCCGGTGGCAGGTCGACCTTGAGCGTCGCGTCGATCACCTTGACGGTATTCACGATCCGAGGGTCATCGGCGGCGCGGAGCCCGAAGCGGACCAGCGCCAGTGCGTCGGGGCTGACCAGATCGGCCGCGCGGATGACGCCCTCACCCGGTCGGCGATTGTTGATGGTGAGTGTCCCGACGAGTGGCGAGGCCGCATCGGCCGGCGTGATCCGGACGTAGTACCCGTCGACCCCGACCTCGCGGGCGAGCGCGGTGTCCTCGACATACGTCCACCTCTCGATCGACGCGTTCCACGCGTCGGCCGTCTCGCGGAGATACTCGCCCAGTGCCGGCTCATGCCGTTCCGCGAACTCGGCGGCGGCCAGCAGCGCCGCCACTTCGACCGCGAGCGTGTAGACCGAGTAGCCGGATTCCTCCTCCCAGCGGTCCTGCTCCGTGACGGGACCATGCTGCACCAGGAAGGCAGCAGCCCGTCGCACCATCGGCCAGAGCCGGGCGTGATCATCATCGGTAATGGCGCCATGACGGTGGGCCAGGTCGACCAGGAGGATCGGCAGGCCGGTCTCGTCCATCTGGATCCCGGGCCAGTAGGGTGTCCCGTCGAGCCACATGTTCTGTGGCCAGCGGCCATCGGGCTCCTGGGTCACCGCGAGGTAGCGGAGCACCCGATGCACGTCCTCGTGGGCACCGGCCGCGAGGAGGCCACCCGCACTCTCGACCAGATCACGGGGCCAGGCCAGGTGGTAACCGCCGAGGTCGTGATCGCCCTTGGCGTAGCCCCAGGGAATCGAGAGTGAGGCGATCATGCCGCCGGGAAAGCGCGCCGATTCGTGGGTCAGGAGGACTGCCGTCGAGACGCGGTACAGATCCCGTGTTCCCGCTCGCACCGGTGCAGGCGCCGCCAGGGAGGACTGCCAGTCACGCCATTCGGCGGTGTAGCCCTCGAAGGCTGCATCGAACCCGTCCCACAGCGACGCGGCGACACGATGGCCCGCCTCGGCGGCGGAACGACCGAACCCGACCGCGAGCATGAAGTCGCCACCGGTGGCATCGAGATCGATCTGACCGGTGAGGGCGACGTTGCCATTGGTCGCGCGGGTGTATCGGTGCGCGAGACGATGATCGGCGCGCAGCTGCTGCCAACCGTCGGAACTGCCGACGAACCCCACACTCCGCGCCAGCCAGTCGGTGGAGCACGCGAGTGCGACCGCCGTGCCGTCGCGCTCGGCGAACAGCATCGGGATCCCCTTGCACTCCCCGACCCAGGCGGTGTTACCGGCACCGGCATTGCCAAGGTGGGGCGCCAGCAGGGCGTAGAGCCCATAGTCGTCGAGCGACCCCTCGAGCGCCCGGAACTGCACGCGTTGCAACACCACCTCGCGGCTGGGATCGGCGATAATGGTCTTCTCGATGCTGTAGCGGCTGTCAGGACAGCGGCTCGTGAGATGGAACGCGGGCACCCCGTCGGACGGGGTCGTCACCTCATGGACCGCCTGGCGCTTCTCTTCGCCCAGAAATCCACCGGGACCGGTGATGATGAGGCCCAGGTCGCGGGTGCAGGCCTGGTCAGCGCGCGGGTAGTAGATCTCGTTCAGGATGCCGTGACTGATCGTGAACCAGACGCGGCCATGCTCTCCGAGGGCGGTGCCGACGCCACTCTTGGCACTGGAGGTCCATCGGGCGGGGATGCCTGGGCCACCGGGTGCCTCCCCTGGGTCGTTCATATCAATGACTTTCTCATCCCTGCAACACAACAGGATCGGGGCGCTGGCGCAACTGTCAGGGCGAGAAGCGAGAAGCGAGAGGCGAGAAGCGAGAGGCGAGAAGCGAGAAGCGGGAAGCGAGAAGCGACGACGGTCAGCCGGACCCGATAACAGGCGCGGAAATCGAGGTATTTTCCTGCCTATCGCTTCTCGTCTCTCGCTTCACGCTTCTCGCTTCTCGGGGGTCCCATGCGCCGCCTTGCCGCACTGGCCACTCTCCTCGCCGCCTGCTCCTCACCGCCGGCCGACTCACCGGAGTCCCCCAGCGAGGACCGGCATGCGTATGTCTGGTCCATGGCAGGCGACAGCCTGGGGCGTGATGCGCTCCTCGTCCTCGATGTTGACACCACTTCCAACCGGTACGGCCGGATCATCGGTGGCCTCCTGCTCGATACCCCTGACGGGATGCCGCACCACATCGAGCGGCGCGTCCACGACGGTGGGCGACTGGTGGCCAATGGCTGGATGGCCAACACCAGCTGGGTCTTCGATCTCAGCGACCCGGTGCAGCCGGTCGTGACGAACACCTTCAGGACGGCGGGCGGCGTCATGGGATGGGCACATGACTTCTCGCGCCTGCCGAATGGGCACCTGCTGGTCGCCTTCAATGGTGGGCCGGGTGCGTATACCGGTCCGGGCGGCATCGCCGAAATCGACGCTGATGGCGCCGTGGTGCAATCCGCGATGGCGATGATGCCAGGGCTCGGCGACACCGCGGCAACACCGTACGTCGTGACGCCGGTACCCGGGCGTGATCGGCTCCTGGTCGGATTGAGCGAGATGGGGATGGGGCCCGACTATCCGTACCACAACGTGAACATGCTCCAGCTCTGGTCGACCATTCCCCTCGCGCCACTCACTCTGGTGCCATTGCCGCCCTCCGGAAACGACCTTGGCCATGTCGCGACCTCGAGCATCGCGACCACAGCGAATGGTGAGATGTTCGCCAACACCTTCGGCTGCGGCCTCTATCATGTGAGCGGGTTCACTGGGGATACCCCAACCGCGGCCCGCGTGTTCACATTTCCGGGCGATATCGACGAAGCCCCCTGCGGAGTGGCCACCACGGTTGGCGATTACTGGATCCAGGCGGTCGCCGCACTCCCGGGGTTGATGGTGCTCGACCTGACTGACCCCGAGGCACCGCGCGAAGTGTCGCGCCTGACGCTGGACAGCGCTGCCTTCGAAGGTGCGCACTGGGTCTCGGCGAACAAGTCAGGCACTCGCATCGCGCTGACCGGGAGTGGATCGTGGCTGCTGATGGCGCGGTTCGATCCTGCCACCGGACAGGTCAGCATCGACGAGGGATTCGGCTCACACGCTGATCGCCTGCCGGGCATCGACGTGCACGACACCAAAGGTCGCGTGGTGCGTCCGCATGGCGTCGCCTGGGGGCCGTGAGAAACGAGGGGCGAGAAACGAGAGGCGAGATGCGAGAAGCGAGAAGCGAGAAGCGAGAGGCGAGAGGCGAGGCTGGCGGGGCATGTCATTGCGAGGGCCGGAACGGCCCGACGCAATCCCGCGGCCGCCAACGGACTCGACGGGAACGGCCCGCCACACTCCCCAGCTTCGCTACGCTCAGCGTGACATCGCTTCTCGCTTCTCGCTTCTCGCTTCTCGCCTCTCGCTTCTCGCTTCTCGCCTCTCGCCTCTCGCTTCTCGCTTCTCGCCTCTCGTTTCTCGCTTCTCGCTCAAGGATACGCAAACCGCTTGACCGGATACGGCGGGGGCGGCGGCACCGGCCGTGGATCGGCGGCGATCATTGCCTGGAGCTCGGCGATCGCACGATCGAGCTGCGCATCGCCACCGAGATACGTGGCATGTGGCAGGTTGTCGACCTCGATGTCCGGGATCACTCCTTCCTGCTCCACCAACCAGGTGCCGTCCGGGCCATAGACGCCCATCATCGGCGCACGCGCGAGCCCCCCATCACTCAGGGTGTTGTTCGAGGACAGCCAGATTTCCCCCCCCCACGTCCGCATGCCGATCACCTTGCCGAGTCCGAGCCGCTTGAACCCTTCGGCAAACGCCTCGCCGTCGGAGGCGGTCTCCTGGTCGACCAGGACCACAATGTGCCCGCGGAAGGCGTACTGCATGTTCCAGGTCGGATCGCCGGCGCGCTCCTGCCAGTACATCCAGGCCGTCCGCTGCAGTTTCTCGAGGATGAACGACTCGATATTGCCACCGCGGTTGTGGCGGACATCGATGATCAGCCCCTGCCGATTGAAGACCGGGTAGAACTCGCGGTACCACTGGTTGATGTCGGCCTCGCCCATGGCGCGGAGATGGACGTACCCGATGGCGCCCTTGCCCGCGACTTCGGTGTGCGCACGGCGACGCACTTCCCAGTCGGTGTAGCGGAGCCCCGACTCGTTGCCGATCGGGGTGACGATCCGGTCCCGCGCGGTGCCGTGCCGGGCGACCGTGAGCAGCACTTGCCGGCCGGCCTGGTTCCGGAGCAATTCGCCCAGTTCGCCCACGCTGAGTGCGTCCGCCCCGTTGACCGCAGTGATGACGTCGCCGGGCAGGATGTCGAGATCGGGGTCGGCGAGGGGTGAACGATCATCGGGGTAGTCGGCATCGTGTTGGTAGATGCGCTCGATCCGGTAGCCGCCGGCCGTCGGATCGCGGAAGAGGCGTGCGCCGAGTGAGGCAACCGAGATGTTGTCGGGCCCGCGGCGCAGGTCGCCGCCGTACACCGCGGTGTGCAACGCCGACAGCTCACCCACCGCCCAGCCGATCAGTTCCGAGAGTTCGGCGCGTGTGGTCACCCGATCGACCAGCGGCAGGTACTTGGCCAGGGTCGCCTGATAGTCGACGCCGTGCAGGTTCGGGTCGTAGAACCAGTCACGCTCGAGCCGCCACGCATCGACGAAGATCTGGCGCCAGTCCTGGCGCACGTCGATCGGGAAGCTCCAGCCGGTGAGATCGACCCGCGCATCGGCAAGCTTGCTCGCCGGTGCCGGCCGCGCGTCGATCACGTGCAGCGCGCTGCCACGCCGGAGCAGCATCTTCCGTCCATCCAGGGACAACTCGAACGACCCGGCACCGCCGGCCACCACGACCGGCTTGATCTCATCATTCCCGAACTTGAGGGCCATCACCGCGCTGCTGTCACCACGCGAGACCCAGTAGAGCCCGTCACGATTGGCCTCGAGTCCACTGTAGTTGCCCGCAGCCACCGGCACCTTCCGGAGGCGCAAGGCCAGTCCCGCCGTGTCGATCCGGACACGCGCGCGCGATCCGCTGTCCGGCGTGGCCCCTGTGGTGCTGTCCGCCTTCGGCTTCGCCTCACCCTTCTCGGCGGGGTGCAGTTCGTCATCCGCGAGGAACGGCGAGCGCACCCCGGCACGGAGAGCCACCTGATAGAGCTCGATCGACTTGTCGAAGTACGGCTCCGGCTGGCGAGTTCCCCACGGTGATCCCACCGATGTCTGGAGATTGCGATCCGAGAGGAAGTAGATGAACGCTCCCGTGGGGTCCCACGCCGGCGCGAACGAATTGACGCGATCGCTGGTGAGTGTCACCGTCGTCCGTTGATCGAGGCTGTGGAGCGCAATCACCTGGAAGGAGTTGGCGGCGGTCACCGTGAATGCGAGCCACTTCGAGTCCGGCGACCAGGTCAGGTCGCCGACACCGTTGCGGTTGGTTGACAGGGTGCGCTCGACGCCACTCGCGATGTTCCGGAGCAGCAGATCGCGATTGTTGTCGGTATAGGCGAGCCACACGCCATCGGGCGACGGGATCCCCTGGAAGCGGAGCACGGTTCCGTCACGGGTGAGCGCCGTGTCCTGGCCGACGCCGTTGGCGGGCAGTCGCGTGAACTCGAGTTCGCCGGTGGCATCGGAGAGTGCCAGCACACTCTTGCCGTCGGGCATGAAGACGGCATCGCGGTAGCGCACACTGTCCGCGCGACTCGCCCGCACCAGGCGGCCCTGACCCGCAGGTGCCACGAAGACGCGACCGCGCGAGGTGAGCACCACTCGGTCGCCGGTCGGCGAGAGGTGCGCACTGCTGAGCGAACTCATCGGATCATTCACCCAGCGCTCCCGCAGCTGATCGAGATCGGAGGCGATGGTGATGGCGAGTTGCCGAGTCTGGTTGGTCGCGATGTCGTAGAGCCAGAGATCCGCGCCGAGCTGGTAGACGATCCGACCGCCCTCCTGGTCGGGGTCCATCACGTCCCAGCCGCTGTGACGGGTGAGCTGGGTCAGGTCCCCGCCACGCTCGGTCATCGACCAGAGATTCATGGTGCCATCGCGGTCGGTGACGAAGTACACCCGCCCGTTGTACCACATCGGTGAATGGCTCTCACCCGCGTACCCGTTCGTGAGTCGGGTCGCCTCGGTGTCACCATCACGGAACTTCCAGATCTGGCGTGCCGTGCCCCCGGTGTAGCGCTTGGTGACATTGTTGTGGAAGCCCGGCCGGGCGAAGTAGAGCGTTCGGCCACTGGCGTCATAGTTCCCCTCGGTGGCACCCGCGAGCGGGATCACGCGACGCACATGCGTCGCCGGATCGAGTCGCACCATCTCGGGGTTGGGCAGTGTCGCATAGTGCGTCGTCGTGTAGACCACCTCGCCCGACGGCGTCCATGCCGTGGCCCGCGAGGTCTCGGCTTCCCAGCTCTGGCGCATCGGGCTGCCGCCGGTCAGCGGCATCGTGTACAGCTCGGCCGGCCCCTCGTAGCGACCGGTGAACGCCACGGTCTGGCCATCCGGCGAGATCACCGGATCGCTCTCGTCAGCCGGGTGACTGGTGAGTCGCCTGGCCAGCCCACCGCTCAGGGGAACCGTCCAGAGGTCCCCCTCCGCCACGAAGACGATGGTCTCGCCATGCAGGGCCGGTTCGCGATAGAAGCCGAGCACTCCTGGGCCGGCTGGGGCCTGTGCAGCGAGGGGAACGGTGACGACAAGCGGGAGCACTACGGCGAGAATACGGTTCACGGGATGGCCTCGACGGTGGGGATCCCACCAAGATACGATCATCCTCCACCCTCAGGAGACCCCCGCCGGTCACGCTCGCCCTGCTCCTCCTGGCGCCTGCCGCGTCAGACCCTCGGGAGGACTTCCTTCACCTCTCTCGCCTTCTCCCTTTCTCCCTTTCTCGCTTGCCTAGAGGTGCGCGACCAGCCAGTCGGCCAGTGCTCCCAGCACCTCGGCCGAGACCTTGTTGTCCGTCAACTGACTGTAGCCGCTGGGCAACCCGACCGGGTCGGGAAGGAACAGGTGGTTCAGCCCGGGAAAGACGCGCGTCGTGACATCGGTGTTGCCGGCCGCACGGAAGGCGTTGGCCAGGATCGGTGCCTGGTCCGGCGTGATCTGGTGATCGGTGCCACCCTGCAGGATCAGGATGGGCGTGGTGGCGACCTGCCGGGCGGTGGCAAGTGGGTCGTGCTGGATGAAATACGCGAGCCATGGACTGGTGCGTGCCAGTGAGTCCGTGGCGATCGCCGCGACACGGTACATCGAATCGCGAGCCGTGACCGCGATGCTGGTATCGCCATCGATCGCCTGCTTCTGCTGGAATCGGAGGATCCGGGCGCCGGTCTCCCCGGGACCGGCGAGCAGCACCGCGCCCCTCAGTCGCGGATCGGTCGCCGCCACCATCGGTGCGATCAACCCACCCTCGCTGTGCCCCACCAATCCCAGACGGGTGCCGTCGATACCGGGACGCGACCGCAGCCAGGCGAGCGCGGCTCGGATGTCGTCCGCATAGTCGGCGCTCGTCCCCAGCGGTCCGCTCGACATCCCGACCAGCCGATCGTCGAGACGCAGGACCGCGATGCCTCGACGGCCGAGGGTATCCGCGACCTGCCGGAACAGTCGGTAACCACCAGCCACCGGGATGTACTCGTCACGGTCTTGTTGACCGCTCCCGGTGATCGTCACCACCGCGGGCACCGGGCCGGTGACACCGGTCGGCATCGTGAGCGTGCCGCCGAGCGTGTTGCCACCAGGTGCCTGGAACGTGACGTCGATGGCCGTGTAGGGTGCCCCGGCTGGGGCGGAGTAGTCGGGTCGTCCCAACTGGAGCTGGGCAACCACCGCGGCGCTCACCCGCTGGACCGTGATGCCCGCCGACGGGATGGCGCCACCCAGGATCCGGCCGACAGCATCGACGCGGAGCCGGTGCACTTGTCCGGCGATCGTCACCGTCATCGAATCGGCGCCCCGTGGCCGGACCGAGACGGTGAGCATCATGCCCCCACTGAGTGACCACCCGGGGATATCCAGCGAGTCCCCGTGCGCTCGGGCATACCGGGTGAACAACTCGGTGACGGCGAGGGAATTGTTGAGCAAGGGCAGTGCGCCGGTCGTGGTCTGGTAGCCACGACGCTGGCCGGCGACCTCGACAAAGGCGCTGTCACCCCGCAGCGTCGCCGTCACCTCCTGAAGTGGTGGGGCATCGGCGGGACTGCCGAGCGGGTAGACCTTGAAGGTCATCCGATGGATCAACTGATCGGGGCCCTCCTGGGCGTGATACTCGATCCGGGGCTGACCCCGCACCGAGACGGAGCCGGAGAGGGAGTCCCCCGACCGATGGAATCGCTCAACCACCACCGTGTCGGAGCCCAGAAGCATGACGAAGCCGCCGCGGGAGGCGGGGGCCTGCGCGGCGAGGGATAGAATGGGGAGGAACGTCAGCAAGATCACAGGAGCGCGAATCAGGGCAGCCTCACGGGAACAGGATGGCGAAAAATAGGGCTGAAAGCCGAAACCCGCCCTGCCCGGCGGGCCCGATAGTAGATTTCTCCCGTCCTCCGCTTCTCGCTTCTCGGTTCTCGCTTCTCGCTTCTCGCTTCTCACTTCTCGCTTCTCGCTTCTCGCTTCTCACTTCTCGCTTCTCGCTTCTCACTTCTCACTTCCCGGAGCCCCCATGCCGACCGCCGCTTTCGCCGCTTTCGATGCCGCCACCCCCCTCAAGGCCCATACCATCGATCGCCGTGAGCCCGGTCCGACCGATGTCGCCATCGACATCCTCTTCTGTGGTGTCTGCCATTCGGACCTGCACATGGTCCGGAGTGAGTGGTTCCCGGGTGCGTATCCCATGGTGCCCGGCCACGAGATCGTCGGTCGCGTGACCCAGATCGGCATGGATGTCCGCGACGTCAAGGTCGGTGACCTGGTCGGCGTCGGTTGTCTGGTCGATTCGTGCGGCGAGTGCCCGAGCTGCGAGGAGCAGCTCGAGAACTACTGCTCCGGCGGTTTCACGATGACCTACGGCTCGCCGGATCCGATCAGTGGTGGCTTCACCTATGGCGGGTATTCGAAGGCGATCGTGGTCGATGAGCACTTCGTGGTGCGGGTCCCCGAGAACCTCGATCCCGCGGGAGCGGCACCGCTGCTCTGCGCCGGCATCACCACCTACTCGCCGCTCAAGCATTGGAAGGTCGGTCCCGGCAGCAAGGTCGGCGTGGTCGGCCTCGGCGGGCTGGGTCACATGGCCGTCCAGCTTGCCGCGGCGATGGGTGCCGAGGTCACCGTCTTCACGACCTCGAAGGGCAAGATCGAGGACGCCAAGGAACTGGGTGCCACCCATGTGGTGATCTCGAAGGATGCGGACCAGATGGCCGCCGCCGCCGGCACGCTCGATTTCATCGTCAACACCGTCGCCGCCTCGCACGATCTCGACGCCTACATGAACATCCTGACGCGCGACGGCACCATGGTGCTCGTCGGGGTGCCGGCAACGCCGCACGCCGGCCCGTCGGTGATGCCGATGGTGTTCGGGCGGAAGTCGATCGCCGGCTCGCTCATCGGGGGCCTCGAGGAGACCCAGGAGATGCTCGACTTCTGCGGCATGCACGGCATCACGGCCGACATCGAGCTGATCCGGATGGACGAGATCAACACGGCGTACGAGCGGATGCTCAAGGGCGATGTCAAGTATCGCTTCGTGATCGACATGGCCTCGATGACGTGAGACGTGAGACGTGAAACGTGAGACGAGAACGGCGCTCGTTTCTCGTTTCTCGTTTTCTCGTGATGGCTTCAGTCTTCCCCGCACCAACAAGGCCCCGTGGAACTTCGCACCCAGCTCCAGGCCCATCTCGGCGACGCCTTCCGGATCGAGCGCGAGCTCGGCGGGGGGGGGATGTCGCGGGTGTTCGTGGCCACCGAGGTCCGACTCAACCGCCGGGTGGCGATCAAGGTCCTGAGTCCCGAACTGGCCCAGGGCCTCAATGCCGAGCGATTCGAGCGCGAGATCCTCCTCTCGGCGTCGCTGCAGCAGGCCAACATCGTGCCGGTGCTGGCCGCGGGCGAGGTCGAGGGACTCCCCTACTTCACGATGCCGTTCGTCGATGGCGAGTCGCTCCGGGGACGGATCGGTGCGGGCCTGCCGATCACCGAGGTGATTGCGATCCTGCGCGATGTGTCGCGTGCCCTGGCCTACGCCCACGCGCGCGGCGTGGTGCACCGGGACATCAAGCCCGACAACGTGCTGCTGTCGGGTGGCGCAGCGGTCGTCACGGACTTCGGTATCGCGAAGGCGATCAGCGCTGCCCTTGGCGGTGCAGATCGCCCCGAGCGCGCGAGGGGCCCCGCGGATGCCACCTTGACCTCCATCGGCACCTCCATCGGCACCCCCGCCTACATGGCACCGGAACAGGTCGCCGGCGATCCCGATGTCGATCACCGGGTCGACCTCTATGCGTTGGGGTGCCTGGCCTACGAGATGCTCTCCGGACGGAGCCCGTTCGGGAGCGAGACACCACAGCGGATGCTGGCGGCGCATCTGAGCAGCACCGCCACGCCAGTGCGCCAGCTCCGCGGTGATTGCCCGCCGTCACTGGCGGCGCTCGTGACCCAACTCCTCGAGAAGGACCCGGCCGACCGCCCGACGACCGCCGAGGCAGTGCTCGCGCAGCTCGACGAGGCGACGATCTCGGGATCGTCCCTCTCGCTCGGCGCGCCGGGGATGCTGCCCAAGGCGCTCGCGATCTATGCCATGGCACTCGCGGCGGTCTGGATCCTCGCCAAGGCGGCGATCGTCGGCATCGGGTTGCCCGACTGGACGCTGACCGGTGCGATGGTCGTGATGCTGCTGGGGCTGCCGGCGTTGCTGCTGACGGCGTATGTCAAGCGGGTGGCACGCCGGGCGGCGACTGCCACGCCGACGCTCACCCCGGGGGGCACCGCGCAGGTGCGGCCCCTCTCGGGGACGATGACCAACATCGCCCTCAAGGCCAATCGGCATGTGAGCTGGAAGCGGACCGCGCGAGGCGGCATGCTGGCGATGGGTGCGTTCGTGGTGCTGATCGCGGCCTTCATGATCACCCGTGCCATGGGTATCGGCCCGGCGGCATCGCTGTTCGCCAAGGGGACACTCAAGGCCCAGGACCGCATCCTGATCGCGAGTCTCGTCGCCGCCCCGGAGGACACCGCGCTGGCCTCGATCGTCGAGGAGGCGGTGCGCGCCGCGATGTCGCAGTCGAACGCCATCCGCCTCCTGACACCGGTCGACGTCGCCACCACGCTGGGCGAGATGCAGCGGCCGCTCGAGACACCGCTCGACGCCGACGTCGCCCGGGAAGTCGCCACCCGGACCGGCGCCAAGGCGATCCTCGGCGGCCGGCTGGCCCGCGCCGGCACCGGCTTCGCGATCTCGTTGCAGCTCACAGGCGCGGCGCAGGGGACCCTGCTCGCCTCGGTCCAGGGAACCACCGACGGGCAAAAGGACCTGCTCCAGGTGGTCGACGGGATGACGCGCACACTGCGCAGCAAGCTTGGCGAGTCACTCAAGCAGGTCCAGAACTCGGTGCCGCTCGCCCGGGCGACCACCTCCTCGTTGGTGGCGCTCCGCAAGTACACGGATGCGTCGCGGGCCAATGACATCGACGGCGACTACGACAAGGCGGTCGAGCTGCTCCGCGAGGCGGTCACGATCGACAGCACCTTCGCGCTGGCGTGGCGCAAGCTCAATGCAGCACTGACCAACGCGGGTGCGTCGCAGGCGGCCCGCGACTCGGTCCTCGAACGTGCGGCGTTTTACGCCGACAAGCTGCCGCCGATCGAGCGAAACATGGTGCTCGGCGCCTTCAACCAGGCGCACAGCACGCTCGGCGATCGCGGCAAGGCGCTGGCGGCGTATCGGGCCGTCTACGCACTCGACAGCTCAAACACCGCGGCCATCAACCAGCTCGCCTTGCTCTACGCCGATCGTGAGGCCGACGACAGCGCACTCCGCTACGCCAGGCGCCAATTCGAACTGCAGCCCGTGGCGAACAACGTGTCGAAAGTGATCCTCGGCCTGGTGGTGATGGGGCAGTTCGACCGAGCCAACGCGCTGAGTGACTCGGTCCGCCGGGCCGACCCCGATGCCATGCAGAACGGCAACTTGGTCCAGGCGCTGGCCTGGCAGCGCTATTTCCAGGGCGATACCGATTCGACCATGGCGTTGCTCGCGGTGCAGCAGGCACTGCCGTCGATTCCGGATCACTTGAACGCGGCCAGGTCTGAAATGAACATCGCCCTCACCGGCGGCCGGGTGCAGAGGTTCACGGAGCTGAGCGAACAGATGGACTCGATCCTCGGCAGCCGCGGCGTCCCCTATGCGCTCGATGGCTTCACGACGGCCGCAATGAACATCGTCTTCCTGGGGCACCCCGCCGAGGGAGTCGCCACGCTCGACCGAATCGTGGCGGGACCGCAGTGGGCCGCGATGTCGGTGGTCGATCGACCGTGGTTCATGACGGCGATACTGTATGCGCGGGCTGGACGGCCGGAAAAGGGGCGGGCGCTGATGGCCCGGCGCCTCGTGGAGGTCCCCGGGGCCGCCGATGCGGTATCACAGCGATCCATGCTCAATTGGGTCGAAGGTGAACTCGCGCTCGCCGAGGGGAAGTACCCCGAGGCCGTGACACACTTTCGCGCCTCGGCCACCGGCGAGGACGGTGCGCCATCGGGGATCAGCTACCTGGCGTGGGACGGCATCGCCCGCACCTTCGACCAGGCTCGGCAGCTCGACTCGGCGCGCGTCTACCATGAGCGCTATCTCGCCGTGCCACCCACCCGGCGCTGGGCCGACTTCGGCGACCCGCTCTCGCTTGCCGCGACGCGCAAGCGACTCGGTGAACTGTACGAGGAGCAGGGTGAGCGCTCCAAGGCGATCACGCAGTATCAGGCGTTCGTCGACCAGTGGCAGGACGCCGATCCCGAGTTGCAGCCGGCAGTGGCGAGCGTCCGCGCGCGGCTCCGGGAGTTGCGGGCACAGGAAGGGAACTGAGCCCTACCAGCTCCCCCCCCCGCCTCCACCGCCACCCCCACCGACAGATCCACCGCCACCGCCACCACTGCTCGACCCGGGTGACGACCCCATCGTCCGCGTCGCTGCCGTCTGGAAGCTGGCCAGCCCGTTCGAGAAGTTGTTCACGTTGAAGTGCCCAGGGGTCCCGCCCACATACCAGGTCGGCGGATTCGAGGCGAGGATCGGCCCGAACTGCTTGACCCAGATGTCGCTCACCCGGAGCGCCACTGCAAACGGCAACAGTTCCTCGAAGAGTTGCGTGGTCCGCTCCGGACCCTGGCTCATCTCCAACTCCAGTTTCTCGGCCCGGCGGACGTACTCCTCGAGTCCCCGCAACTGCTCCCACTGCTTGGCCCCCTTGAGCGTGCGGGCCGGCATCGCACGGGCAAAGGCGAGCACGATGATCCCGGAGAGCACCCCGCCAGCTACAAGCACACCATTCCCGAGCGCAGAACCGATGGCCACGCCGACAGCGATGATCACGACCCCGAGGACGCCATACGCCACCCGCGTCTTCTGCGGGTTCCCGGTGAACAGTCCCTCGGCGACCACCGTCTCGTAGAGGGCCGTGTGGATCTTCGGGACCTGCGTGTAGAACTCGTTGTTGAGATCACTCATCCGGCGTGTCGTGCCACCCGCGAAGACGCCATCGAGCACCAGCGTCTCGTAGTGCGCCAGCTCGCCTTCCCCCGAGGCATTGATCCGCTCCAGCTCCCAGTCGGTCTGCGTGATGCCGAGCTTCTGGAGCAACTTCCCGGTGAACCCCTCCTGATCGATCCCTCCAAGCAAACCGTCGGGCTGGACCTCCGTGATCCGGACGAAGCCGCGCACCGTCAGGTCGAGCAGGGTGGCCACGATGTCGTTCATGTCCGACGACTGATCCCAGAGGGTCCCCGCCGGCCCGGGTCGCAAGTCCTTCGGCACCTTCCAGTACGGCACCACACTGCCCTGCTCCGGCTCGCGTCCGCGTGTGCGCCAGAGCCAGGTCATGAAGCCGAGCATGATCATCGGCACGCCGAGCGGCCAGACGACGCCGAGACTCTCCAGGATCGCTTCGGTCTCGGTGGGGGCCGCGATGATCCCCTTCGGGAATGAGGCCACCATCGTCAACCCTTCGCCGGGATCGAGTCGACCCGTGGAGAATTCCCACGTCCCTGTCCCGCTCGCGGTGGCCTGGCACCGGCTGTTGTCATTGCTGTCCGGCCAGCCGGCGTAGCACCAGGCATCCCACGGCATGCTGCCCGACGTCGCGGTGACACCGAGGGTCACGGTGGCATGCGTCGCGAGGATCGGGACCGGCCACCGAGTGCCCGTCACCTGCCAGTACAACTCGTCGTGGTCCTCGAAGAAGCCGAGTCCGCGCTCGAGCCGATACTTGAGGATGTAACGCTGCGGACCGGAGACCGTGCGATCGGCATCGCCGATCCGGAGTCTCGCCTCAGTCCCGCGTGTGACCTTGAGCCCCAGCTCACGGCCGGTGCCATCGGTCACCGAGATCCGGTCGATATCGACCTTGACCTTCCCCGCGGCCACCTGCATCCCGGCATCGAGGGTCTTGCGGTAGGTGATCGGGATGTCACGGTAGATCCCGTGCTTCTGGAGCGACCCGAAGTCGACATCGATCTGCTCGACCACACTGATGGTGCGATCGGCATTGATGGTGTAAGCGGCGTCGAACGACGTGATGGTCCATCCCGTGTCCTGACTGTCCTGCGCCGCGAGCGGGACGGCAAGAAGGGCCAGCAATGCCACCGATCGTGTCAGGTGATTCATGGACGCTCCAGCGCGGTCGTCGGGACGGCGCGGTCGCCATCGTCGAGTTCGAAGTATTCGCCGGCTCCGAAGCCGAGGGGGCCGGCGACCAGCACGTTGGGAAACGTCTCGCGCATGATGTTCATGTCCCTGACCACGGCATTGTAGTAGCGGCGCGCATTGGCAATGTCACTCTCTGTTTCGGCCAGCTCCTTCTGGAGCGCGAGAATCTGACTGTTGGCCTTGAGCTCGGGGTAGCGCTCGACCACGGCAAACAGGTGGCGCACCGTACCGGCCAGCGCCGACTCGGCCTGGGCACGGTCGGCGGTCCCGGTCGCGCCCATCGCCGCGCCACGAGCACTCACCACCCGTTCGAGGGTTCCCGACTCGAAGTCCATTGCCCCCTTCACGACGGCGACCAGGTTCGGGATCAGGTCCGCACGGCGCTTGAGGAGCGCGTCGACGCTCGCCCATGCGGCGCGCATCCGTGCGCGCATGGCCACCAGCCGGTTCCAGGTCCAGACGAGCCAGAGGATAGCGGTGCCGATGAGCACAACGAGCAGGATTCCGAGGCGTGGAGTCATGGATGGAGAATCGCCCCATGCCCCGAATCACGCCACCCTGCCGGGAAACGGGGTAGAATAGGACATGGTCAGTCCGGCGATTCTCCTCTATGACGGTACCTGCGGTTTCTGCCAGGCCTCGGTCCGGTTTGTGTTGCGTCACGAGCGGCGGCACACACTCTGTTTCGCCCCGCTGCGCGGGAGGACCGGTGAGACGATTCTCTCGCGGCATCCGGAGCTCGTCGCCCTGGATTCGGTGATCTGGGTCGACGGCGCGGGGACACCCGCGGAGCGGGTCCGCATCAGGAGCGCGGCCACCCTGCGGGTCCTGGGCTACCTCGGGGGGCCGTGGTCGCTTCTCACCGTCGGGCGCCTGGTGCCGCCCATCCTCCGGGATGCGATCTATCGGCTGGTGTCGCGCCACCGTCACCGGATCCCGGTCGCAAGCGACGACTGCGCATTGCCGAGCACGCTCGTGCGGGAGAGATTCCTGGCATAGGATGCCCGACCCGATGGTCGTGGCGTGAGGTTTCGTTGGTCGCGTCTGCCCGACCTGACGGTCGGGCCTAAGGGTTTCTCACTTCTCACTTCTCGCTTCTCGATTGTGGGGTTCGCTTGGCCAGTTCGACACCGTACCGCTTGCTGCCCGATGACACGCGCCTGATGCTTGTCACCCAGGACCTGAAGGCCAACTCGGGGTCACGGGCGTCGTACATCATGCGGATGGTGGCGAAGGGCGGCGGATTCCGGCCCGAGACGCTCCGCAAGTGGAAGCCTGAGCAACTGGCGCGCGACATCATTCGCCGGAAGCTGGAAACCCTCCAGGACGAGATCGGCTACCTGCAACTCCTGTATGTGGAGCTGCAGCCGGAGATCCAGATCGCGTTCTGCGATGCGGCGGGCGTGGCCCACGAGAATGGTTCGATCCCCGAGGCGTTGCCGATGCCGCTCGCCTCGGCGGAGCGTGTACGCGCCGCGGCCGACTCGCTCGTCTCCTCCTTTGGCGAACGAGGCCGACATTATCTCGTGACGATCGCCACGTACAATGCCGAAGCCTGGCCCGGACTGGCGGAGTGGCTGGAGTCGAACCCGGCGACGTAGGGTTCGGGAATCCCAGCTCCTGTTTCGTATCGGTCTGCTCGATGAGGTCGATCGTGCGGTCGGAATGGGTGTACCGCGACACGCCGCGCGCGGCGCTGGCGGACAGCGCGTGGTGCTGGTAGAATCCCCATCTCCTCACCGCCTGGACCAACCTTGGATCTTCGCGCTGCGCTACAAGCTCACCTGGGTGACCACCACCGCCTCGATCGTGAACTGGGTGGTGGTGGCATGTCGAGGGTCTTTGTCGCCCACGAACACCGCCTGTCGCGAGACGTGGTCATCAAGGTGCTCAGCCCCGAGTTGGTGCAGGGACTGAACGCCGAGCGGTTCGAGCGTGAGATCCTGCTCGCGGCCTCGCTGCAGCAGGCCAACATCGTCCCGGTGCTGGCCGCGGGCGAAGTTGGCGGCCTGCCGTACTTCACGATGCCGTTCATCGAGGGCGAATCCCTGCGCGCCCGCCTGACCGGGAGTGGGCTCCCGATCAACGAGGTCATCACCATCCTGCGCGACATCACCAAGGCGCTCGCCTACGCCCATGCGCGCGGGATCGTCCATCGTGACATCAAGCCGGACAACGTGCTGCTCTCGGGTGGCACGGCGGTGGTGACCGATTTCGGCATCGCCAAGGCGCTGGTGGCAAGCCAGCGGTCCGACCCTCCGGCAGAGGGGGTCGGGTCCCCCGCGACACTGACCCAACTCGGCACCAGCATCGGCACGCCAGCCTACATGGCCCCGGAGCAGGTGGCTGGCGACCCGAACATCGATCACCGTGTTGATCTCTACGCCCTCGGCTGTGTGGCGCATGAGCTGCTGAGTGGCCGGTCGCCCTTTGCCGACCGGACGCCCCAACGGATGCTGGCGGCCCACCTGACCGAAGCCCCCCGGGCGATCGAGGAAGTGCGCGGCGATTGTCCCCCGGCACTGGCCAGACTGGTGACCGACCTGCTGGCGAAGGATGCCGCGGATCGGCCGACGGACGCCGCGGCGGTATTGCGCGTGCTTGACAGCGCGGTGACCGCCTCGGCGCCGACCCTGGCGATGGATGCCCCAGGCATGTTGCCCAGGGCGCTGGCGGGATACGCCGCGGCAACGGCGATGGTGGCGATCCTCGCGCAGGCGGCGGTGGTCGGGATCGGGCTGCCGAGCTGGGCGTTCACGGGGGCAATGGTCGTGATGCTGTTGGGAGTCCCGGCGCTGTTGTTCACGGCGTGGGTCAAGCGGACAGCGCGGCGAGCGGCCAGCGCCGTGCCGACCCTCACTCCCGGGGGGAGCCAGATTGCGTCGCACGGCACCATGGCGACGCTGGCGCTCAAGGCCAACCGGTACGTCTCGTGGCGGCGAACGGTGCGGGGCGGGGTCATGGCCATGACCGCGTTCGTGGTACTGGTCGCCGGGTTCATGGTGACCCGCGCGATGGGCATCGGGCCGGCGGCATCACTGTTCGCCTCGGGTGCCTTGGCAAACAATGCGACGCTGGTGATTGGCGATCTGGTCGCCGCGCCGGTGGATTCCTCGCTCGCATCGATTGTCACCGAGGCGGTTCGGGCCGCGCTGTCCCAGTCGCGTGCGGTGCGGCTGATCGAACCAGCCGACGTCGCCACGCTGCTCACGCAAATGCGGCGCCCCCGAACGGCCAGACTCGACGCGGCGACGGCACGTGAAGTGGCGCTACGCGGCGGTGCGGCGGCGGTGCTGGGCGGCCGATTCGTGCGGGCCGGTACCGGCTATGCGATCTCGATCGAGCTCACCGGTGTCAAGGACGGGAGGATCCTCGCTTCGGTCCAGGACGTCTCTTCGGAGGCCGATCTGATCAAGACGACCGACGCGCTGACTCGGAAGTTGCGCGGCAAGATCGGTGAATCGTTGCGACGGGTACAACAGAGCGTCCCGCTGGAGCGGGCGACCACCTCGAATCTGGCGGCACTGCAGAAGTACAGCGAGGCAACACGGGCCAACGATATCGATGGCGATTTCGATCGTGCCGTGGCGCTGGCTCGTGAAGCGGTGGCGCTCGACTCGACCTTCGCCCTGGCCTGGCGGAAGCTCGCGGTCGCCATGTCGAGCGCCGGACTGCCCTACGCCGCGCGAGATTCGGCGCTGGCCCGCGCAGCACATTTCGCCGACAGGTTGCCGGCGCTCGAGCGGAACCTGGTGATGGGAAATTTCTACGAGTCTCACAGCAGTCAATTCAACGATGCCAAGGCGCTGGCGGCCTACCAGGCCGCCTTCGCCGATGATTCGACCAATGTGATCGCCGTCAACGCGCTGTCCCGCCTCAGTCCGACACCAGCGGACCGCCTGGTCTATGCGACCAGGCAATATGCGCTTCGGCCGATACTCGCCTATCGACTCAGTTTGGTGACCGCACGGCTCAGGGTCGGCGACACGCTCGGTGCCGTCACCGCCCTCGACTCCATCAGGGTCGCCACCCCGGCCGACACCGCGAATCCGCGCTACCTGAACACCGCCACCCGCGTGGCAATCGCACAGCGCGACTGGCCGCGCGCGATCGCGCTGCTCAAGCAATCCGCAAAATCGGAGAATGTGCCGTTTCGTCTCGCCGGGCTTGAAGGTCTGGGGGGCCTCGAGCAACTGTCCGGACATTTTGCCGCAGCCAAGCGGGCACAGGATCAGTGGGGTCGGCTCACCGCGGAGCGTGGCGGGTTCGACTATGGCATCCTGTGGGAGGCCAACCGGAACATCCGGTTCCGCGGCAAGAAGGCGTTGGGTGTGCAACAGGTCCAGGCGGCGGTGCGGAGTCAGGCCTGGGCCGAACTCCAGCCGCTCGATCGGTACTACACCGACACGGTGATTCTCTATGCCCTGGCCGACCGACCCGATCTCGCCCGTGACATGATGGCAACCTGGCAGCGCGAGTCGCCAGGGCAATTCACCACCACGGCCTTGGTACCGAACACCAGGCTGGCTCGTGGCATGATTGCGGCGGCCGAGGGTGACCATGCGGCCGCGATCGTGGAATTCCGCGCGGCGATGACCCGACCGGATGGGCAAGCGACGTGGCTCAAACCCGCGGCACTGATCGCCCTGGGAGACGCGTTCGATCAGCTGCAACAGCCGGACTCGGTGATCGCCTATTACCAGGCCTTCCTGGCCCTGTCCACCGAGGATCAGCTCGCTGCCGACGTGGCGGCCGATGGCCTCGCGAAGATCCACAAGCGGCTCGGCGAGATCTACGAATCGCGCGGCGATCGGGCGCGAGCGATCGAGCATGACGCGGCGTTCGTCGACCTCTGGCAGGACGCCGACGCCGAGCTGCAACCGGTGGTCGCCGAAGTGCGAGCCAGGCTGGTCCAGCTTCAGGCATCGGAGATCCCGTAGACGCAGGTGCCCGTGCCGCTCGCGCCGGCGGAGCGTGTACGCGCAGCAGCCGACTCGCTCGTCTCCACCTTTGGTGAACGGGGCCGACACTATCTCGTCACGGTCGCCACGTACAATGCCGGATTTCGGCCCGGACTGGCGGAGTGGCTGGAAACGGACCCGGCCGAGTAGAATGCAGGCAGGACCGGGCATCACCTCACATCGATCTGGAGCCACCATGGCGACCACCAAGAAGGCGTCGAGCGCGGCGAAGAAGTCCTCCACGAAGCGGGCGGCGAAGAAGGCCGTGACAAAGTCGGCCAAGAAGACGGCCAGGAAGTCCGCGAAGAAGACCGTCAAGAAGGCGAAGTCGACGGCCACGTCGGTGAAGAAGGCCGCGAAGAGCGGGCTCCGGAAGGTCGTGCGGGCGGCGGCCGCCACCGCAGCCACCGCGGCCGTCGCCGAAGTCGGGCGCCGAGTCCGGAAGAAGCGGGCAACCGCGGCGAAGCGCGACAAGGTCGTCAAGGGCGCGCGTGTCGCGGCGGGCGCGGCCGTTGCCGCGGCCGTCGTCGCGGGCGTGGTGCGGCGCCGGAAAACGAAGGCGAAGGCCGCCGCGGCGAAGTCGACCAAGTCGACGAGCTGATTCCGGGATCATCGTGCGAGCCCCCGTCGGCTGTGCCGGCGGGGGTTCGCGCGTTCCTGGAATGCTGGCGAGACGCCCGATCAGGCGATAGCTTCGGAGCTTCACCTTCAGCCATGGATCGCCATGCCACGCTCACGCCGACTGCCGCTCTCGCTTGCCCTGCTCCTCGCCCTGCCGCTCGCCGCGCAGGGGCGCCCGACGCCAGCCAGTGCCGCCTCGCCCCCCGCCAAGGCGGCCTCCAGTTCCGCGGACGACGTGAAGGTGGTGGCCGATTCCACCATCACGCGTACCGGGCTCAAGGCCATGATCCGGGGCCAGGAGATCAGCTACAACGTCACCCTTGGCACGCAACCGGTCTGGGACAACGACAACAAGGTCGTCGCCTCGATGTTCTACACCTACTACGAGCGCCAGGGTGTCGGGGATCGGAGCACGCGGCCGCTGGTGATCTCCTTCAATGGCGGCCCCGGATCCGGCTCACTCTGGATGCACATCGCGTACACCGGCCCGAAGATCCTCAAGATCGACGACGAGGGATACCCGGTGCAGCCATACGGCATCCAGGACAACCCGAACTCGATCCTCGACGTCGCTGACATCGTCTACATCGATCCCGTCAACACGGGCTTCTCGCGGATCATCGGCGATGCCAAGCGTGACCAGTTCTTCGGGGTCAACGAGGACATTGCCTATCTGGCGCGCTGGCTCCAGACGTGGGTCACACGTCGCGAGCGCTGGACCTCACCCAAGTACCTGATCGGCGAGAGTTACGGTACCACCCGTGCCGCCGGGCTGGCCGGCCGACTCCAGGGGTCGCACTGGATGTTCCTCAACGGCGTGATCCTGGTCTCGCCGACCGATCTCGGTGTGGCCCGCAGCGGCCCGGTGGGTGATGCCCTGACGCTCCCCTACTACACCGCCACCGCGTGGTACCACAAGGCGCTGGCTCCGGCACTCCAGGCCAGGACGCTGGCACAGTTGCTGCCAGAAGTCGAGGCATTCACGCTCAACGAGGTGATCCCGGCGATGGCCAAGGGGGGCATGCTGCCCGCCACCGAGCGTGAACAGCTCGCCACGCGCTATGCCATGTACAGCGGGCTCGATGTGGGGGCCGTCAAGCAGTACAACATGGCGGTGCCGACCGGCTTCTTCTGGAAGGAACTGCTGCGCGACAAGGGTCTCACCATCGGGCGACTCGATTCACGCTACCGCGGCGTCGATCGCGAAGATGCCGGCACCTCCCCCGACTTCGATCCGGCCCTCGTGGCGTGGAACCATGCGTTCGCTCCCGCCATCAACTACTACCTGCGTGACCAGCTCGGCTGGAAGACCGACCTCGAGTACTGGCTCTTCGGGCCGGTGAATCCGTGGAACCGGAATGGCGAGCGCACCGGCCAGCAGTTGCAGCAGGCGATGGCCGAGAATCCGTACCTGAATGTGATGGTGCAGTCGGGGTACTTCGATGGTGGCACACCGTACTTCGACGCCAAGTACACGATGTGGAACATCGACCCGAGTGGTCGCTTCCAGGACCGCATGAAGTGGGTCGGGTACGAGAGTGGCCACATGATGTATCTCCGCAAGCCCGACCTCGCGAAGGCGAATGACGACATCCGCGACTTCATCAGGACCACCATGCCGAAGCCGGGGCAGCCGGCCCGCCAGTAGCCGCTCCAGCCGGGTAGATTTGGGGAGACCACCCCACTTCTACCCGGAGTTCTCCCATGCGTGCCACTTTCTCGTTGGTGCTCCTCACAACCCTGGTTCCCGTCGGCGTTCACGCGCAGGCCGCTCCGCTCCCGATCGGGACGCGGGGACAGGGGAGCGCCGACGAGGCGACCCCGGCGCGCTTCAGCTTCTCGCCCACCACGACCGGGCTGCTCACGATCGCCGTCTCCAGTACCGTCGACCTCGGCATCCGGGTCACCGATGTGGATGGCCAGGTCCTGCCCGACGGGACCGGCGATGTCGACTATGCCGGCAAGCCCGGGCTCGAATTCCTCACGGTGCCGCTCTCGGTCGTGGAGAAGGTCACCGTCGAGGTGAGCAGCATCGGTGGTGAGGCGGGCGCCTTCACGATCACTGCGGGCTTCGTGGCCGAGCCGGCGTTCGCGGTCCCGGCCGACCCTGATCGCCGTCCGTCGCTCGCCCTCCCGCTCACCGTCGGCGCCAGTCACACCGACGCCCTCGCTCCGAACAGCGGTGATCGATGGGACTGGTACACGATCACCGCCCAGGACGACGGTACGCTCGTGTTCGTGACCCGAGCAGATGGTGAGGGCGATCCGGGCGACGTCGCGCTCGAGCTCTATCTGGGGGATGACTTCAGCACGCCGACCGCACAGTCCGATGACGACCTGCAGGATGTCGCCACCAATGAATCGGTCACCGTGAACGTCAGGAAGGGTGACACGGTGTACCTCAAGGTGATCTCGCTCTTCGACAGCGCCGACAGCTTCGGCTACCGCGTGAGTGTGGGCCGCGTCCCATGAACTGCGTGAACGCGGCCGAGCCGCGGCCGTCAGGCCGCGGTTGGGTTCGAGCTCAGCGGAGTCTGCTTTTTCTCCTTCTCTCCCTCGCTCCTTTGCCTGTCCGACTGTCCGCACAATCGGCCCCCTTCACCGTCATGACCTTCAATATCCGCTACGGCACGGCCGATGACGGCGCGCATGCGTGGCCCAATCGCCGTGCCCATGTCATCACCACCATCCGGAACCATGCGCCCCAGGTGCTCGGCGTGCAGGAAGCGCTCGACTTCCAGGTCGACGAGTTGCACGCGGCGCTGCCGCGCCACCAGCAGATTGGCGTCGGGCGCGACGACGGCCGGCACGCCGGCGAGTACGCCGCACTCTTCGTCGACACCACGCGATTCATGGTGCAGGAGCGTGGCACCACCTGGCTCTCGGACACGCCGGAGGTGCCGGGTTCGATGACCTGGGGCAACACCCTGCCGCGCATCACCACCTGGGCCCTGCTCGAGGATCGCACGAATGGCGGCCGGATGTACGTGTTCAACCTCCATCTCGATCATCGCTCGCAAGCGAGTCGCGAACGCTCGGTCGCATTCGTGCTGGCCGAATACCAGCGTCGCCGGGCGGACCTGATCGCGCGTGAGGCGCAACGCGCCGAGTTCGGCGGAGCCGCGCCATCACCGCGGCTGCTCGTGATGGGCGACTTCAACGCCGATGAGGCCAACCCGGCCTATGCGATGGCAATCGATGGCGGGATGATCGACGCCTATCGTGCGGTGCATCCCGACGCCGACACCGTCACCACCTTCAATGCCTTCAAGCCGACCGTCGACCCGACCGGCGGGATGATCGATCATCTCCTGCTCCGCGGCGACTGGCGGGTGCACGAGGCCGGCATCGATCGCACCCGGTTCGGTGATCGGTGGGCCAGCGATCACTTCGCCGTGTGGGCCGTGGTCGAATAGCGAGAAGCGAGAGGCGAGAAGCGAGAGGCGAGAAGCGAGAGGCGAGAGGCGAATAGCGAGAGGCGAGAAGCGAGAGGCGCGGGCTGGTAGGGATGATTGAACCGTCCGTGCCCCCGCGCCTCTCGCTTCTCGCTTCTCGCTTCTCGCTTCTCGCTTCTCGCTTCTCGTCTACAATGTGAAGTTCAACCCGCCAACCAGCATCGCCTGCGAGCCGTCCTGGATCGTGACCCGTGCCTCGCCGAACGGATGCACGCGTCCTCGCAGCGATTCCGCGCCGATGAACAGGTTGAGGCCGGCGTCAGACGTGTCGTGATCACCCACGGAGCGGCTCACGATGCCGAGCCCGGTGCCGAGGTACAGCCAGTCCGCATTGGCAGCGGCCACGCGGTACTTGAGGTCGAGGTTGATCGAGTAGAGCGAACCAACGTCGACATTGTGGTAGTCGAACGAGGGGTAGAACTCGAGATGCCGCGCGACCGGCACCGAAAGCTGGGCGCCCACGGTGAGGGCTTCGGCATCGAAGTTGTATCCGATCCGGGGACCGAGGTGCAATCGATTCGTCTGCGCGCTCGCAGTGGCGCTGATGCCGACCGTCAGGACCAGGCCGGCGGCAACCTTCAGGATGGTGGAGACTCGCATGGACACTCCGGGTTCAGGTAGCGGGTCACCGGCGGAGGAGGAGAACCAACCGGGGCCCGGAAGGGTGAGACGGGTGGCAGCCTGGGAATGACACAGGTCGCGAGTCCGGACCCGATCGTGTAGACTCTTCGCGTCCCATTACGCCAGAGGAAGCTGATGTTGACCCGGATCCTGCCCCCGATGCTGTTGCTCGCCGCATTCGCCGCCTGTGCCGCCTCCGGCGATGAGGAGGCCCGACCAGCCTCGATCGACTCGGCAATCCAGGCGTTCAAGGCCGAATCCGCACCCCCGCTGCCCACAGCCCCGCCGGAAGTCCAGCCACTGGTGGTCGGCAATGACACGATTGTCGCCCGGGGGCGTTACCTCTGCCTGCCCGATGTCGCGGTCTCTGCGGTTTACTGGAGGGGTGAGCACCCGCGTGTCATCCTCAACGTTGCCGATACCCAGGTGCTGCTCCCGCAGGTTGTCGCGGCATCCGGTGCACGGTACGGCATCGCGTCGCCGCCGACCGAATGGTGGAACAAGGGCGATTCGGCGACCTTCAGTTTTGATGGCCAGCGGCTGGCCTGTGGCCCGAGCGATACCCTGAAGTTCTGAACCGGGATGGTCGACGCCAGCCGCCTCGGCGGACCCCGCGGTCGTCACCGCGACCCGTGGCGTGAGGCCCGCCGTGACCTCACCGCCCGTTGCCCGAAGCTGGCCACGCTGGTCCGGCTCGCCCATCCGGTCGCCCGCGAGATCCCGGACCCGCGCCCGATCACGCATCTCGCGGTCCGCACGATCATCGGCCAGCTCGTCTCGACTGCCGCTGCGCGGACCATCACCGCCCGGTTGCTCGACGCCCATGGATCGTTCGAGGAGATCGCGGCGTGGGCCCGGACCGTCCCCCACGATGCCCCATCCGTCCTCGGGCTCTCCCGGGCCAAGCGACGGGCGATCGGGGGGTGGGGGGAGTTCGTCGCCGATGCCGGGGATCCGCGCGAACGCTGGGGGGCGCTCCCCGCCGAGGCGCTCCTGGAGGAGATCATGGCCCTCCGCGGCTTCGGACGCTGGAGCGCCGAGATGCTGGCCATCTTCGGCTTCGGCCACCCTGAGATCTGGCCCGAGGGCGATGTCGCCGTGATGCGGATCATGCGTCGACTCTATCCCCGTCGCCAACCGTCGTCGATCCGAACCCGGGTGCGCGGCCACTCCACCTATGTCGCACTCTGCTGCTGGAGTGTGATCGATCGAGGCCGCGAGGCCGAGCTCGGCTGAGACAGCCCAGCCGGCGACCACTTTCCGGGAGCCCCGATCGCCCTTAGACTTCTCACTCAACCGAGACAGGAGTCCTCGATGCATACCCTCCCCGAATTCGCCCAGATCCTGGCCTTCCTCGGCGCCTTCACCCTGGTGTTCGTGCTCGCGAATGGTCTCGCGCGCGCCAAGGGGTACCGGGAGTAGGCTCTCGGCTGTAACTCCTGCCCCACCCCGCGCATCCCCTTCAGGAAGATGCGGTCCCGCTTCGCTCGTCGAGCCCTCCGCATCAACTCTCATCCTCTCGGCGACCCAGTTCGTATATTCGAGAGGGGACCGGGTGACGTGACTTCCAGCAACCAGCGGATGGCGTGACAGACCAGCTTCGGGATGACCTGACCACCGCGCTGGGTAGCGCGTACCAGATCGAGCGCGAACTCACCGGTGGCGGGATGAGTCGCGTCTTCGTGGCGCGCGAGCAGGCGCTCGGGCGCGAGGTCGTGATCAAGGTCCTGCCGCCGGAGCTCTCTGCCGGACTCAATCGCGAACGGTTTCGGCGCGAGATCCAGGTCGCGGCGCACCTGTCCCATCCGTATATCGTGCCGCTGCTCCATGCCGGCGAGGCCGGTGAGCTGCTCTGGTTCACCATGCCCTTCATCAGCGGGACATCGCTTCGCGACAAGATCGAGCAGGACGGTGCGCTCGGCGTCCGCGAAACGGTGCGTCTCGTCCACGACGTGGTCGAAGCCCTCGCCTTCGCGCATTCGCGCGGCGTGATCCATCGCGACATCAAGCCCGGCAACATCCTCACCGATGGCAAGCACGCGATGGTGACCGACTTCGGCGTGGCCAAGGCCCTCGGTGCGGCGCTCCCCTTCACCGGCGTCGCGGGCCACACCACCTCCGGCATGGCGATCGGGACTCCCGCCTACATGGCGCCCGAGCAGCTGGCGGCCGATCCCTCCGCCGATCATCGTGTCGATCTCTACGCGGTCGGCCTCCTGATGTACGAACTGCTCGCGGGTGTCTCGCCATTCGATGCCCCGTCACCCACGGCAACGATGACCGCGCAGTTGACCCGGACGCCGGCCTCGCTCGCGATCCTTCGGGCCGACGTGCCGCCCAAGCTGGCGGATCTGGTGACCCGGTTGCTGGCCAAGAACCCCGAAGACCGTCCAGCCGATGCC
Source organism: Gemmatimonadales bacterium (assembly GCA_035703525.1). Lineage (GTDB taxonomy): Bacteria > Gemmatimonadota > Gemmatimonadetes > Gemmatimonadales > GWC2-71-9 > Palsa-1233. The sequence continues at coordinate 145,465 of DASSYA010000028.1, forward strand.
GCCACGGTGCTGGCGGAACTGGAGGGCATCGGCGGCTCGATGCTGATGGACGCACACCGGGAGACTTCCGGGGAAAAGACCGCTGCGGGGCGCCCGAAGAGTTGGACACTCGTCGCTGCGGCCGTTGTCGTGACGTCGCTGATCGGCGTCGGGCTCTGGGCCACTGGGGCTGGCACATGGGGGCGCCAACCCGGTGCGGCACGGGTCGAGACCCTCCCCGTCCAGACGTCGCGGGATGGCAATGACGGCCAGCCGCTCCTCGGGGGTACCAAACCGCTCACACGGGCCGACTCACTCGCGATCGCCTCGGCGCTGCGCGATGAACTCGCGCGCATCGACCCCGAGCCCACGACCGCACAAGCCACCGAGGCACGACGCGTCGATTCCGGGCTCTCCCTCGATCGGCAGGTCGCCATCGCGGATTCACTCGTCCGCGCCAAGCTCCATGAGATCAATGCCCAGACAAGCAGCACCATCCGGCGCGAGTTCGACCGGACCCGCTTCCCAAGTTCCGGGATCGGTCCCACGCCTGGATCGGAGTCGGTGCGTCGGGTCATGATCGTCAGCGCACCAACCCGAAACCCGGATGTCGGCATCTCGACCTATGCCGATTCCCTCACCCACCTGCTGACCGAGCGACTGGGTGAGAGTAGCAGTTGGGATCTCGTGCCGTCACCCACCGGCAGGTTCACGATCACGGAGGGTGAGGCTCCTCCGGCAGATATCCTGGTCACCGTCGGCGCATCGCCGGCCAGCCAGGACTCGATCGTACTGCATGTCGGGATCCGGAACCTCGAGCCGGGATCAAGTTTCGGCTATCGCGTGATCGCATCACCACCGACGGCACGATCCGAAGCGTCGGCAGCCTACCGCAACATCGTGCGCGACGCGCTCGGCACGCTCGAGAGCGCCCGCCGAACCAGCCGCGGCAGCGCGTGGCAGTTCGATCAGGGCCGCCGACCCCCGACACCTCCCGAGCGGCCGTAACCGACGACAACAGGCGCAGGGGCGAGCGTACAGGCGCAGCAGGTCGGGCCCCCAGGCAGGGTCTCGAGCGCCATCCTGCGGCCGATCCAGGCCGCCAGCGGCGTCAGGGTCTCGACGCTCACCAGACCGCCTCCCGGCGAAACCCCCCAATCCATGGCGCGTACGGTCCATACGTTCCAAAATGGGATACCCGTGTCGATACCTGTCATGTCATCCGAGTTCGAGCTGCTCCAGCGCGCCCTGGCGGGCCGGTATTCGTTGGTGCGCGAGATCGGACGGGGTGGGATGGGGGTGGTATTCCTGGCACGCGAGGCGGCGCTCGACCGATTGGTCGCGATCAAGTTGCTTCCCCCCGCCATGGCTCGGGATCCCGCCGAGCGCGAACGGTTCCTCCGGGAGGCACGGACAGCGGCCCGCCTGGCCCATCCGCACATCGTACCGATTCACACGGTCGAGGCCGATGGCGACGTGGTCTGGTTCGCCATGGAGTACATCGCGGGTGAATCGCTTGGGGAGTTGCTCCGCGAGGGCGCCCTGCCGGCGGATGCGGTTTTCCGGTTGGCACAGGAAGCGGGTTGGGCCCTCTCCCACGCGCACGCCCTCGGCGTGATCCATCGCGACGTCAAGCCGGACAACATCCTGGTCGAGGCAGCGACCGGCCGGACGCTGGTCACCGATTTCGGGATCGCCCATCATCCCGAACTCTCCGATCCGAGGATCGGGCATGGGACGCTCCACTACATGAGCCCGGAGCAGGCCATGGGCAGCGAAGTGGATGCCCGAGCCGACATCTATTCGCTCGGGGTGACGCTGTTCCATGCACTGACCGGTCGGCGGCCGTTCGAAGGGCTGAGCGGTGCTGCGCTCCTCACGCAGCAAGGGTCGGAGCATCCTCCGACCGTGGCCTCGCTATCGCCACGAGCTCCGACAGCCCTCGCCACGGTGATCGATCGCGCGATCCTGCCGGATCCCGACGCTCGGTGGCCAAGCATGGAGGAATTCACCAAGGGCCTGGCCGCCGCGCGGGCGCTGGTGCCCTCACTCCCGGTACCGCTGCAACGGTTCGGGCGCCACGCGGTGGAACACGGCCGCCAGCTGGGTCCGATGGCGGGAGTGGCCGCCGCGGCGCTGCTCGGCGCCCTCTTCACCAACGCGTTCCTGGACAACTTCCTCGGGATCGAGGTTGCGATCTATCTGCTGCTCGCCGCCATCAGCGGGGTCGTCGCGATCGGGATGGTGGTAGAGCAGGTGCGGGAGATCCGTGCCCTCGCCCGACTCGGCTACCGGCGTGCCGCGGCACTCCGGGCGATCGAGAGCGTCGACGTCGAGGAGGCACGGGTCGCGGCGCCGGTGGCCGGCCCTGCATGGTCGCGCCGACCACGGGCCATCATCCCCCTCGGTGTGGCCCTGACCGTCGCCGGCTTGATGCTGGTGTCATCGGCCAGTGCGGGGATCCCGGTCCTCATCGGATTCGCGCTCTCCCTGTTCACACCGGCGATCACCGTTTCCCGGATCGCACGCATCAAGGGGATGCAGGGGTCGTGGTGGGGCAGGTTGCTCGGGAGCCGGGTCGGTGGCTGGCTGTGGCAGTCGGCCACGCTCGGACAGGGTCCCGTCGCTGAGGCAGTGCTCGGTGGGGAGCCAACGGCACTCGCACTCGGCGGGATCGTGCAATCACTCTTCGGGGAGCTCTCCCCGAGTGAACAACAACTGCTCCACGAGGTCCCCGAACTGGCAGCACGGCTCGAGGCCCGAGCCATGGACTCGGCGGCACCCGATCGCACCGAGGCACTCGTGGCGCTGGAATCGCTCCGGCTCGACCTGCTGCGTCTGCGCGCTGGTCAGGTCGCCGCGACCGGTATCACAGAGGATCTCCGGAAACTCAGGGATGTGGGGTTCTACGTCGACGCACGGAGCGAGATCTGACGCGATCCGTCGAGATCTCGACCGCGAGCTGACGCTCGCGGCTAATGCCCGAGCACCAGCGCGAAAATCAGCGGCGCCACGATGCTCGCATCGCTCTCGATGATGAACTTCGGTGTATCGGCGCGGAGCTTCCCCCAGGTGATCTTCTCGTTGGGGACCGCACCGGAGTAGGACCCGTAGCTCGTGGTGCTGTCACTGATCTGGCAGAAGTAGCTCCAGACCGGGACCTCCTCGAGCTGCAGGTCCTGGTGGAGCATCGGCACCACACAGATCGGGAAGTCGCCGGCAATCCCCCCCCCGATCTGGAAGAAGCCGACCCCGCGACCGGTGGCCTCCTGCTGGTACCAGGCGGCGAGTGTCATCATGTACTCGATCCCGGTGCGCACGGTGTGCACATGCTTCACATCGCCGCTGATGCAGTGCCCGGCGAACATGTTGCCGAGCGTGGAATCCTCCCAGCCCGGCACGATGATCGGCAGGTTCTTCTCGCACGCGGCAAGCATCCAGGAATCCTTCGGATCGATCTGGTAGTGCTGCTCGAGCTTGCCCGAGCGGATGACCCGGTAGAAGAACTCATGCGGGAAGTACCGCTCCCCGGCCCGATCGGCGGCAACCCATTCCTCGAGCACCGCGCTCTCGAGCCGTCGCATCGCCTCCATCTCCGGGATGCAGGTATCGGTGACCCGATTCATGTGACGCGCGAGCAGCGCCTCCTCGTCGGCGGGCGTGAGGTCGCGGTAGTGCGGGACGCGTTCGTAGAAATCGTGGGCCACGAGATTGAAGATGTCCTCCTCGAGATTGGCGCCGGTGCAGGTGATGATCTGCACCTTGTCCTGCCGGATCATCTCGGCGAGCGAGAGCCCGAGTTCCGCGGTGCTCATCGCGCCGGCCAGCGTGACCATCATCTTGCCGTCGGCCGCGAGGTGTGCGCGGTAACCATCGGCCGCATCGACCAGGGCGGCCGCGTTGAAGTGCCGGAAGTGATGACGGACGAATGCGGAGATCGGTGCGGGCATGGGGCGGGCCTTGATTCGGAGGTCGGAAGTCGGAAGTCGGGCGAGGGCCCTGGACTTCCCGGCGTCGGAATCTATCCCGTTCTCCGGCTAGCTTCTCCCCATGGACACGCTGCGCTGCTTTGCCACGACCACTCCGGGGCTGGAACCGACGCTCGCAGCCGAGCTTGCCGGCCTCGGCCTCGTGCCAGGAACGACCGAACCTGGCGGTGTGGCCTTCGACGCCACCTCGGCCGAGTTCGTGGCGGCCCTGCTCTGGCTCCGCACCGCGAGCCGGGTGAGTCTCCGCCTCGGCGATTTCAAGGCCCGGACCTTCCCGGAACTCGAACGCCATGCGCGCGCGATCGCGTGGGCGCCGGTGCTCGGTAGCGTCGGCCGCGTCCACTTCCGGGTCACCTCGAAGAAGTCACGGCTCTATCACGAGGGCGCCATTGCCGAGCGACTCGAGCGTGCCGCGATGGCCGCCGTGCCCGGACTCGAGGCCGTGCGCGCCGCGAACCAGGCCGAGGCGCTGGAGGAGGATGTGTTCCGGACGCCAGGCGTGCAGCGGATCATCGTGCGGGTACACCGGGATCGGGTCACGTTGTCGGCCGACGCATCGGGTGGAGCGCTCCATCGGCGCGGATATCGGCAGGCCACCGCCAAGGCGCCGCTCCGCGAGACGCTCGCAGCCGGGATGCTGCTGAGTTGTGGCTGGCGCCCGGACGATCCGATCGTCGACCCGATGTGTGGCTCGGGGACCATCGCGATCGAGGCGGCGATGATCGCGCGGCGGATCGCACCGGGGGCCGCGCGTCGCTTCGCGGCGGAACAGTGGGCCGTACTCCCACCGGCGCACTTCCGGGCAGCACGCGAGCAGGCTGCGGCCAACGTCCTCCCCTCGGCGCCGGCGTCAATCGAGGCGAGTGATCGCGATGCCGGGGCGGTCGCGGCGACCATCGCCAATGCCGAACGGGCCGGCGTCGCGACCGATATCACCTGTACCGAGGCTCCGATCTCGGCCCTGCCGATGCATGCCGGTGCGGGGTGGCTGGTCACCAACCCGCCCTACGGCGTGCGGGTCGGCGAGGCCGATCAGTTGCGGTCGCTCTATGCGTCGCTCGGGACGGTACTCGTCACCCGACGACCGGGGTGGTCACTCGCCATGCTCAGCGCCACTCCCATGCTCGCGGGTCAGGTCGGCCTGACGTTTGTGGAACGATGGCATGCGAGCAACGGGGGGATCGATGTGAAGTTGCTGGTGAGTGCACACCGCTAGCCACGTCCCCCGGCCGTCCCCCGCGCCGCCCCGCCCGGCCCCGACCCGATCGGCGCCGTGACCACGAGATAGACCGCCGGTACCAGCAGCATCGCCGCGATACCGATCCGCGGCGAGAGCAGCTCCCCACCGAACACCACGCCGAGCGCCACTGCCACGACCGGATTCACGTAGTTCGAGGTCGCCACGCGATTGACCTCGACATGGGTGAGGAGCCACTGGTAGCAGGTGTAGGCGACCATCGACCCGAACACCGTGAGATAGGCCCATGCCAGCACCGATCGCGTGGACACCGAGGCGGCGTTGAACTGCCCCAGCTCCCCGGCACCAATCCCGATCAGGAGCGCGATGGTCCCGCCCGCCAGCATCTGGCTGCCACTCGCCATCGCCACCGTGGCCGGTTGGGGCCAATCTCGACCAAAGGTGGATCCGAATGCCCACGAGGTGATCGCCATCAGGATGACCAGGAGCGGGAGCGGATCGGGGACCGTGCGGAGCGTGGCAGCGGCGAGCACCGCGAGGCCGGCGGTCCCGAGGGCCATACCGATCCAGCGACGCTGGCCGATCGGTGTGCCAAGACGACGACGATTGAACAGGGCGATCAGGAGCGGGGAGACGGCGGTGAAGAGGGCCACCAGGCCGGAATCGACATGGCGTTCAACCCAGACGATCGGCGCATTGCTCAGGACAATCAGGCAGGTACCGACCCCGGCCGCCCCGAGCCACTGCCTGCGAGTCGCGAAGGCCTCCCCTCGGAACCGGCCCCACGCCATCAACGCCGCGCCGGCCACGATGAACCGTGCGCCGGCGAGGAGGAACGGGGGCAGGGTCTCGCCGGCGAACTTGATGCCGAGATACGTCGAGCCCCAGATGAAGTAGATCGCAGCGAAGGCGAGCCAGGTCAGGGAGTCCACCCCGGCGGTGCGCTGGTCACCTTGTGGAGCATGCACGGCTCGTCGCGGTAGACCTCCGGGATCAGCCACTGCGAGCCATCCCAGCGGATCAGGCCCGCCGAGGTGGCCACCTCATCGATGCCATCGCCATCGGAATCGGTGACGCCGTAGATGTCGACGTTGCCCTGACGCCGGGCGACCGGGTACCCCCAGGCATTCACCACCCAGGTGCTGGTCGAGTTGTCGGTCCCGTCGGTCTGGTCATCGCGCATCCACGCCGTGAAGACGGCGTAGTTGACGCCGTGCGGCCCGCGCACGCCCCAGAGCTTGATGCGGTGCCACCCGGCATCCAGCGAATCCGAATACACGTTGTAGTACAGCGTGGCGCGCTGTCGGTCCGTCATCGGGGAATACTTGGCATCGTAGCGCTGCCACACCGAATCGGCATACGCCTTGAAGAATGGTGCGGCCCCCGCGGCAGCGAGCGGTGGGGGGGGGCGGTAGCTCGGCGCGATGTTGGCCCCGGGAAGCACCACGGCAAAGGAGGCACTCGCCGGTGCATCGAGATCGAACAACCAGCCGGCATGGGCCAGGTTGTCGCAGGCACGAGCCCACGCAACCGGTGGCAGGAAGCGCTGGCGCCGGGTGATCCGGGCGGTCCGGGTTCGGGGGCGATTGGAACCGTCACTCAGGTACAGGAGGGTGACGGTATCACCGACGGCACCGAGCGGGGCGATCCCCGCCGTGTCGAACTGGGCGGCCTGCGGACGTCGGGCGGCCCGGCTTTGCATGATCTGTGCACCGCCGATGTCCCAGAGACTGGTGCGGCTCGGGGCGGGATCAGGCACGATCCGCTGGGCAGCCAGCGGCAGGGCGAGCGTCACGGCACCGACGATGAGAAGCAGGGATGGACGGATCACGATGAGTCTCCAAGGCGAGTCAGGCTGGATCCCCAGATGCGGGTCAGCCGCCACTGGAGTCCTTGCCGGGTGAACGTGAACACACCGGCGTCCTGTGGATCGGCCGATGCGGCCCGGATCCGCACGTCAACGGTCGAGGGTCCGCGGTAGCGGAACGACGTGACGGTCCGAGCATCCAACGTGTCCCGGTCGGCGGTCCCTGGAGTCCGCATCCCGAACGCTGTCACAACTGAAGCAAACCCCTGCGGGGTCATGACCTGACCGACGAGCTGGTCCACCAGCGCACCACCCGCAGTGGCCGCGAGCGACGACTGCCGAGCCAATCCGGCCCGGAGGTCACGCCGCAGGTGATCCCGTAGTGTCGGAAAATCGACGGTCGCCTGAAGGTCGCCCTCCTGCGCAAACACGACGCCATCGAGAAACCGGTCCCATGCTCGGCGCGGAGCATAGACGTACCAGATACCCGTCAGGAGGACGGCTCCGAGCAGGAGCCAACGGAAAGGTCGTCCCATCCCGGAATAGTAAACACGCCGCGGCCCGACGACCCGATCGGGTCAGGGCACGATCGCCTCCGGTGTCCCGTACCGCGCCGGCGCGACACGCACTCGGAGATTGGGCAGGATCGAGACGTCACTCGCCCGGTGACTATGACCGGCCAGGACGTCGAGGGACACCTCCGGATGACGGGTGGCCGTCGACCTGAGCACCCGACCTGTAGCGGCCGACACCAGCAACGGGTACCAGTCCGGATGGGCAATCCGACTCCCCGGTGGCAGGCACTCGACGAACGGAGGGATGTGCGTGGCGACCACGAGCTCCCGGTGTCCCCCGTCGATCGCACGGCGGAGGAGCGTGGCGAGCCGGGTGGCATCCGCATCGGCCAGCGTCCGGCGGACCACGACCTTGGCGCGCCGATCGTGCTGCGCCGCGAGCTCCGCGATCAGGCGGTCGTCGTTGAGGGTGATCGGGGTGGTCAGGGGATCCCCGAGTCGGCCGTCGGCCCAACCGTCCACCCCGACCAGGGCACGCCCATCCGGCAACACCACCACGCCCGCGGGGGGGAGCCAGGCCAGCGAGTCGTTGCCGTTCGACGCCGCGATCACGGCGTCCCGCACCTCCCCGACGCTGGACCCGTAGTGGTCGTGATTGCCGAGGACAAAGTGGAGCGTCCCCCCCAACTCGGCCGCCAGCCGTTCCAGGTCCGAAACAAGACGCTTCGCATGTGAGGTGTCACCGGTCAGGATGGCGGTGTTCGGCCCGTTTTCGCGTATGGTCTTGAGGAGGCGTGCTTCCCCTGCGGGGGTGGCACGATCCAGATGGATGTCACTCAGCCAGAACAAGGTCATCCCCAATAGTAGGAGCGGCTATCCACATCCGGGGGGGGCACTGGCATTCTCCCGGCCGATTGGCGAAATTGGTGCGGTAGGTGTTCACCTGATGCGGAACCAGCACGACCTCTCCAGTTGTCCAGCACTCCTTTCCATTTCTCGGAGGTAGCGTGATGCAGCTCAAGTTTGCCCGTACCGTCCTCGCCGGGGCCGCCCTCGTGGCCGGCCTGGCCGTCGTGACGCCGGGCACGGCCAGCGCCCAGATGGGTTTCGTCCTCCAGGCCAACTACAACAGCGACGTCGACTTCGGTGTCGGCGCCGGTGTCAACTTCGGCCTGGGCTCGCTCACCGCCAAGCAGGGCATCCGCGGCGAGGCGACGTTCGACTACTTCTTCCCGAGCACTCCCGGCGGATACGGCACCTTCGATCCGAACTACAAGTACTGGGAACTCAACGGCAACCTGATGATGGATATCAAGTCGGTGGCCGGGCTCTACGTCGGTGCGGGGATCAACTACGCCCACAGCTCGTTTGACTTCAGCGGCTGCGGGGCGTTCTGCAATGGCTTCGGCGCCAGCGCGAGCGATGTCGGCCTCAACGTCCTTGGCGGCTATTCGTTCGGTGGCCAGAAGTCGCCGTTCGTCCAGGCCAAGATCGAGCTCGGTCACGGCTCGCCCTTCGTCGTGACCGGCGGTATCCGCTTCTAGGATCGCACCCCTCGCTGGTCCTTCGACGCCCCGGCAGCCATTCGCTGCCGGGGCGTCGTATCTTTCGGGGCGTGCCTCACCCCATTCCGGAGTTCGGATGATCAGCAGCGTGCAGGATGCCTACGAGGCGTTGTACACCGGCAAGTCGTATCAGCACGAGATCGGCATGGTCGATGTCGTGATCGACCGCAAGCTCGGGACGCCCAAGCCGGGCAAGAAGTTGCCGCCCAGGCGTGTGCTCGAGATCGGCTGCGGGCCGGGCCTTCGGCTCAGTGTGCTCCAGCAGTGGCGCGGCAAGTACCTGCCCGAAGGCCTCGACCGCGACCTCGCCATGTTGAGCCTCGCTTCACGCCGCCTAGGCGATGTGCCACTCCATCACGGCGACATGCGTGACTTCGACCTCGACATCCAGTTCGATGCCGTGCTCTGTCTCTTCGGGATGATCGGCCACCTGGAGGACGTCGACGAGATGGTCGAGTCGCTCACCTGCATGCGCAAGCACCTCAATCCGAACGGTGTGCTCCTGCTGGAGCCGTGGCTCACCCCGGACCTCGCCCGGAACCGCTTCCTGCGCGCCGACTCCGCCAAGCGCGTCGGACTCGAGGTGCAGCGAATGAACTTCACCCGGATCGTCGGCAACAAGTCGATCCTCTCGGTGCATTACCTGATCGGTGACACCAACGGCGTCCGGCATGTGCAGGAGCTGCGGGAGCTGACACTGTTCACCGAGGCCGAGTATCGCGAGGCGCTCAAGCGGGCCGGCTTCGGCGACGTGGTCCTCGAGGCCTATGGCCCCCAGGGACGCGGCCTCTACATCGCGCAGGTGTGACCGGTGCGAAGCACCGGTCACACCCCAGCCGCGGCCCTCAGGCCGCGGTTTGGTTCGCAGCGAGCGCAGCGAAAGAGGGGGCAGCGATTCGAGGGGTCTCCGGTCAATGCTGGGAGACCCCTCGACTCGCGTCGCTCGCTCGGGGTGACCGACGCCCTGTGGGCGTCGGTCAGTCCAGCACGTCAAACCGCGGGTTCACCACCGAGTTCAAGAACGACCCGAACCGGTAGTTGAGGCCGACCTGGAGATTGGCCCGGTAGCCGGTCGCCAGCTCCCGCAGCCGGAGGAAGATCTCCTCATCGGAGGCATTGCCCTTCCGGAGCGTGATCTGGTCGCGGATCCTGGAGTAGGACGCCTCGACATCGAACGAGAGACCGCGCGTCAGCCGCACATCGAACTTCCCGTTGATGCTCAGCCGGTTGCGGGCCCAATCGTCCAGGAACGTCGATGCGGTCCCCGTGAGCCGCGCGTTGCCCCAGGGCTGGCGCGAGGCATACGCCACCTGCAATTCGTGATCGGCTCGGGTCTCCGCGGTCTTGTCAAAGATCGTCGCGTCAACGTAGTCGTACCGGGTGACCCCCAGCGAATAGACCACGATCAGTTGGCGACGCGTGACCTCGGCATACGGAAACAGGTCCCACTCGATCGCCGGTGCGAGCCGGATCCGCAAGTCGAGATTGTCCGGCTTGGACGACCGAACCCCGCCGGTCGCACCCACCGACCAGTGCTGGTTGACCGAGCGTACCACGAGTCCGCTGCCGGACGAGCGGTCCCGTCGTGCGTGGAACTTCGACCCATCCTCGAGGGTGAAGGTGGTCCGATCGACATCCCCGCTGATGCCGAGCCGGATCTTCCAGTCCGCAGAGGTGTGATTGGCACGAAGGTCGCCACCGATCTTGGTACGGCTCTGCTGTGATTCGGCGTCGAATTCGACATCGGTCCCGATCGTGAAGACCCACTTCTTCCAGGGATCGTCGGCCTCGAGCGCGGGGCTGCGCAGTGACGATCCGGTGTAGTCGAGTGTCAGGCCGTTCGACTGGCCCATCGCCAGCAGGTAACGCACCAGACCAAGCCGGAGGACGCGCGCGAACTCCCGGCGGGTATCATCGTCGGTCGAATTGGGTGGGGTCTGGAACGCCACCGTGTCGACCTGCCCCGCCAGCCGATCTCGGCCGATGAATTCGAGCGTCACTTCGCGCCCGCCAGCTCCCGTGCTCAATCCCGATGCGATCACGTGCACATCCGACGCCGTCCGGTCGATGACCCAATCGACCATGGTGAGTTCGGTCCGGAGGAAATCACGGTCGCAATGGATGTGACAGTCGAGAAAGAGGCGCACCCGCTGGACCGTGGCAGGGGACTCGGGGGTTTGAGCCTGCAACGGCGCGCTGACGGCACCCAGGACAAGAGCAACAGCTGTGAACACGCGAATCATGCGCTTCCCCATGAAGGAGTTCGATCAGGATGGGTTTGCCCTTCGTACGAGAGAGCGCGCCGCAGGGTTGAGAACCTATTCGCCGGAGATGACGCCGAGCTGTCAGCAGTCGAGTACCATTCCGGCATGCTTCCCGTCGAACAGGTGCTGGACGAGATCCATCTGGCCCTCAGCCACCAACGTGCCGCCGTGCTCGAGGCCCCGCCCGGCGCGGGGAAGACCACGCGCGTGCCGGTGGCCCTCCTCGATGCGCCATGGTGCCGTGACCAGCGGGTGATCCTGCTCGAGCCGCGGCGCCTCGCGGCCCGAGCTGCCGCGCGACGGATCGCGCACGAACGCGGCGAGCCGATCGGGCAGACCATCGGCTTCCGGGTGCGCGGTGAATCGGTGAGCGGACCCGACACCCGGCTCATGGTGGTCACCGAGGGCGTGCTCACCCGGATGCTGCAGGACGATCCCTCGCTTCCCGGCATCGCCGCAGTGGTCTTCGATGAGTTCCACGAGCGTTCCCTCCATGCCGATCTCGGGCTCGCCCTCGTGCTCGGGGCGACCCGCGTACTTCGCGATGACCTCCGCGTGCTGGTGATGTCGGCTACGCTCGACGGTCAGCGGATTGCCAGCCTGCTCGACAACGCGCCGCGCATCACCAGTGCCGGACGCCAGTTCCCGGTCGAGTATCGGTACGATCCACCTGCCAGCCGGCAACCTCTCGCTGGCCACGTCGCGACGGTGGTGCGCGAGGCACTGTACACGACGTCGGGGTCATTGCTCGTCTTTCTCCCCGGTGCAGCCGACATCCATCGGGTAGGTGACATGCTTGCCGATCGCGTGCCGCCCGATGTGGACGTGCGTCCGCTCTTCGGCGCACTCTCTTCCCGTGAGCAGGACGCCGCCATCGCACCCGCGCCGACGGGCCGTCGCAAGGTGGTCCTCGCCACCAATGTGGCCGAGACATCGATCACGATCGAGGGGATCACGGTGGTGGTCGACAGCGGGCTCGAACGAACACCTCGCTTCAATCCGCGGACCGGGATGTCGCGCCTCGAGACGGTGCGCATCACGCACGCTTCGGCCGATCAGCGCGCCGGTCGTGCCGGGCGAACCGCTCCCGGAATCGCCATTCGTTGCTGGAGCATCGCCGACCACGCCGGGCTCATCCCCCACGCTCGTGCCGCGATCCTCGACGCCGATCTGGCCCCACTCGCGCTCGACCTGGCCGTGGCCGGCTTTCCCGACCCCGCGGAGCTGCCGTGGCTCGACCCGCCACCGCCCGCGCACTACGCCACCGCATGCCAGCTCCTCCATGACCTCGGCGCGGTCGATGCACAGGGGCGGATTACCGACGAGGGGACCGGGATGGCGGCGTGGGGCGTCCATCCCCGTCTCGCGCACCTCCTGGCACGAGCCGCTGCTGTGGGCAGCGGCACCCTTCGGCGTGCCGCGTTCCTTGCCGCCCTCGCCGAGGAGCGCGACATCCTCCGGGGGGACGGGCGGCCGCCGCCGTCCGACCTCCGGCTTCGACTCGACCTGCTCGAACGTGATGCCGACACCGGGCTCATGGCGGGGGCCACCGTGGATCGTGGGAGCATCGTTGCCGTGCGCGAACAGGCGGCGCGATTGATGGCGCGCACGCCTCGGTCGTCGCCCGATGAACGCGACATGGTCGATGCCGGGCTGCTCGCGGCATGGGCATGGCCTGATCGGGTCGCGCGCCATCGAGCGACCGCGGGACGATTCGTGATGCGCTCGGGACGCGGTGCACGTCTCGACTTGTCGGATCCATTGGCGCATGCGGAATGGATCGTGGCGATCGAGGTGGATGACGCCGGCCGCGATGGACGCGTCCAGCGCGCCATCGCCCTCGATCGTGATGATGCCGTCGGGCTCATCGAGCGTGAGGCCACCACGGAGACGGTGGTCGAGTGGGATCCGGTGCTCGCAACCGTCACGATCCGTCGGGTCGTGACCCTGGGCGCGATCGTCGTGCGCGAGGATCCGCTCGACCGCGCCGATCCGGAACTCGTCTCCCGGGCGCTCCTCGAAGGTATCCGTCAGGTTGGCATCGAGGCGCTGCCCTGGTCCGATGCCGCACGCATGCTGCGTGCCCGGCTTGCCTTCCTGCATTACCACGATCCGACCTGGCCCGACGTCTCGAATGCCGCACTCGAGGCCACACTCGCGACGTGGCTGCTGCCGTCACTCATGGGGATGCGGCGCCTCGACGATCTCCGACGCATTGACCTCGGCGCGCGCCTCCTCGACCTCGTGTCATGGTCACAGCGCGCCGAGCTCGAGACGCTGGCGCCCGAACGCATCGCGGTGCCAAGTGGCTCACGCGTCGCAATCGCGTACGCCGATCCCACCGCTCCGGTGCTGGCGGTCCGGCTGCAGGAAGTCTTCGGGATGAGGGAGTCGCCACGACTGCTTGGTGGCCGTGTACCGGTCGTGATGCATCTGCTGTCGCCGGCGCGCCGACCGGTGCAGGTCACGCGCGATCTCGCCTCGTTCTGGACGAGTGGCTATTTCGAGGTGCGGAAGGATCTGCGCGGACGCTACCCGCGCCACCACTGGCCGGAGGATCCACTCACGGCCGAGGCACAATCCGGGGTGAAGCGACGACGCTGATCGTGGCGGTGGCCGGAGGGCCCCCGCCACGATCACGCGCTTCCTAGAACCGGATCCCGACGGTGATCGGAATGAACGACGTGTTGCTGTTGTCGCTGAAGATGTTCACATACTTCGCCTCGGCGAACAGTCCGCGCGCGAAGTTCAGTCCGAGCCCCGCCTGGATGGCGAAGTCGGTGTTGGTGGTCTCGCTGAAGTCCGGCGCACTGTCGTCGCCGGTGACCTCGCCGCGGAAGAGGCCGGCTCCCCCGAGCAGGTAGAGCATCCCCCCGGTCGAGTAGTCGAGTCGCGCCATCACGCCGTAGAGGTTCTGGCGGGCGTTGAGGGCCCCGCCGATCGTCGCGTCATCGTAGCTGAAGCGGTAGTACTGGGCATCGACGCCGAACCCGAGCCGGGCCGACGGATCGCGCATCATGATGGCGGCGCCGCCACCGAAGCCCGTCTTGAGCACGTCCCCGGCATCGCCCATCGGCAAGGCCACGCCACCACTCAGGCCGAATGTCAGGCCGGCCTGTGCCTGCATCGGTGCCGCGAAGGCCGCAGTCGTCGCGGCGAGAGTCAATGCAAGGATCACCTTGCGCATGAAAGCTCCTGGTCATGGTGAATCACCGGCCACCTGCCCGGTGGCGCCGAGTGACCGACGCGGATGGGGAGTCGCTCGACCCCTCCCTCCATTGCACACATCAGGGGACAAACCGCTCGGCACCCGCCGGGGGGTGGTAGGGCGAATCCGGCTCGAACGTGCGCCAGAGCAGGCCCGACACCGCCCGAATCAGAGTCCATGACTGGTTGGTGCTCTCGTACGATGTATCGCGTGCCTCGCGGGTGATGACCGAGAAGACGTAGTCACCGTGGGGAGCGTTCACCAGCACGACCTCCGAGCGGGACCGATCCACGGCACCCTGCTTGGAGGCCACCTGCACCGTGGGTGGCAGCCGTGACAGTGCCTCGCCGTTCCAGTAGATCCGGGTCAAGTGACGATACATCGCCTCACTCGCCGCCTGGGACACGAAGCGACCTTCACGAATCCCGACCACCAGCTCCGCGATCTCGCGCGGCGAGGTCTGGCCCCAGCCGTACACCTGCCAGATCTCGCGCCGACCGGGCGTCCGGGAGTTCATGCGGGTCGCCTCGAACCCGTGGGCTGCAAGCCAGTCGTTGATGTAGACGCCACCACCAACCAGGGCCTGCAGCCAGAGTGCGGCGGCGTTGTCACTACTGGTGATCATCGCCATGCTGACCTGGCTGAGCTGAACGGCGGCGCTGTCCTGGAGTTGGTCGAAGAGATCCTCCTCATCACCGTACCGAAGCGAGTCGGCCCACATGAGGGGCTGGTCAAAGGCAAGCACACCGTCATGGATCCGCTGGAAGGTGGCGAGCAGGATCGGCACCTTGATCATCGAGGCGGTCGGGAACAGCTCATCGGGCCGGATCATCGCTCCGCGCCCTGACGGCAGGTGCCGGACGTAGATCCCGACCACGCCATCGACTCGGCTGGCCAGGTCGGTGAGCTGGCGCTCGAGCGCGGTGTCGCGCTGGACCGTCGGCCATTGTGCAGACACGGTCGGCACGACGAGGAGCAGGAGGGCGGCGAGCAGCGTGCGCATCGGAGTCCCGGGTGGATGGTGGTTGACCAGAAGCTAACAATTCGGACCCACCGATCCGAAACCCGGATCTGCGGCCCGTCGTAGCGGGGAGACCATCCACCATCGTGATCGGATTCCTGATGACCGTGTTGCCCCTCCTGCTCGGTACGCTGGCCTTTGGCCCGACCGATACGCTCACTCCAGCGGTCTACCATGGCCGTCTCGGGGCACTTGAGGTCGCGACCCCGAAGCTTGCAGGCCGGATCACCGTCGATGGCATCCTCGACGAACCGGTGTGGCAGGACGCCGCCGTGCTCACCGGCTTCTCGCAGTTCACGCCCGTGGATGGCGTCGCGGCCGCCGACTCGACCGAGGTCTACATCTGGTACTCGGCCACCGCCGTTCACATCGGGGTGCGGGCCTTCGCGACTCCAGGTGACGTGCGCGCCACCCTCTCCCAACGTGACCGGATCTTCAACGACGACAATATCCAGTTCTTTCTCTCGACATTCAACGACGGTCGCCAGGCCACCTTCCTTGCGGTCAACCCGCTCGGGGTCCAGGCCGACGGCGCCGTGAACGAGAGCGGGCGCAGCGGGGGGTGCAACGGATTCAATTGCGCCACCGCCACCCGCGAGGGGCCCGATCTGTCGCAGGACTTCGTCTGGGAATCGGCGGGCCGACTCACGGCGTGGGGCTACGAACTCGAACTGCGCATTCCACTCAAGAGCATCCGCTTCCAGTCCGCCACCACCCAGGACTGGGGCATCAACATCCTGCGCGTCGTGCAGCAGAGCGGACAGGAGCAGACGTGGACACCGGCACGCGTCGGCCAGTCGTCCTTCCTCGGGCAGTCCGGTCACCTGGTCGGTCTCGAGGGGCTCACGACCGGTCACGCCTTCGACGTCATCCCGACCCTCACCTCCCGGATCGACGGCGGTCCATCACGCCGCGATCGCTGGGACTACCGCGGCGGCTCGCCGGAATTCGGTGCCTCGCTCCGGTGGGGCGTCACGCCGAACCTCACGCTGAACGCCACCGCCAATCCGGACTTCTCCCAAGTCGAGAGTGATGCGGGTCAGTTCAGTTTCGATCCGCGCCAGGCGCTCTACTTTGCCGAGCGGCGACCCTTCTTTCTCGACGGCATCGAACAGTTCCAGGTACCCGGCAACCTGATCTATACCCGACGGATCGTGCAGCCGGTCCTCGCCACCAAGGTGACCGGCAAGGTCTCGGGAACGCAGATCGGGGCGCTGGTCGCCGTCGACGATCGCGGGGCATCCCGGAGCGGGACCGACCATCCGTTCCACGGGATTGTGCGGCTGGCGCGCGACCTGGGATCAGGATCCCAGATCGGTGGCGTGGTCACCCAACAGGTCGACGGCGAGAACCACAACACCGTGGTGGGCGTGGATGGACGACTCGTGCTCGGCGGGATCCATTCGATCACCTTCAACGGCGCCCTCGCGCGCGATCACCTGAACACCGTCACCACCACGGCCCCGCTCTGGGGCCTGGGCTATCGCCTCAACGGACGTGGTTTTCGCGCACGCTACACGATCAATGGCGTGCACGAGGATTTCCGGACCCGGTCGGGATTCGTGAGTCGCACGAACTTCGCCACGGCGACGGTGGCCCACAGCTACACCTGGATCCGGCCCGAGCGCACGATCCAGTCGTTCACCGCCGAGGCCCAGCTGAACGGTGTCTGGACCTACGATTCACTCGTGCATGGCGGCGGGATCCAGGACCGGAAGTTCGCCCTCAACCTCAACACGACCCTGGCGGGTGGCTGGACCGTTGGGGCATCGTGGCTGGAGGAGTTCTTCGGCTACGATCCCACCCTGTATGCGAACTACGGCATCCTCCAGCCGGATGGAGCGATCGAACCGTTTGTCGGTACCCCGCGCATCCCGAATCGTGATGCCGTGATGTCGGTCGGATCGCCACAGTTCTCGTGGGGGTCGTTCAACCTCTTCACGCTGTTCGGGCACGACGAGAACTTCCCGGAGTGGGCCTCGGGAAATCTTGTCGTGCTGAACGGCGGGCTCACGCTTCGGCCCTCCGACCAGCTGCGCGTCAGTGTCAGCGTCAATCACACCGAAGTGCACCGTCGCTCCGACGGGTCGCGCGTGACGCTGCAGACGGTCCCGCGCGCCCGGCTCGAGTACCAACTGAGTCGCGCGTTGCAGGTCCGGGTCGTGTCCCAGTACGCGATCACCAGCCAGGATTCACTCCGCGATGAGTCGCGCACCGGGTTGCCGATCGTGCTCCGTGGTCCGGATGGGGTCTACCGCCGGGCCAGCGCGTTCCGTCAGGGTCGAGTGCGGACCGACTTCCTGCTCACCTACCTGCCAACGCCCGGGACCGTGGCGTACTTCGGCTACGGATCATCGTACCAGGAATTCGACCCGCTCGGCCGACGGACACTCGAGCGCGTCGGTGACGGCTTCTTCCTGAAGTTGTCGTACCTGTTCCGGATGAGTGGATGAGTGGGTCATCCCGACCGAAGCGGTCCGCGAGGACCGCGACGTGGAGGGAGCGGCACGCACTGTTCGAGAAGTACGGATCCCGTGACTGTGGTCGCTCTGCGACCGGAGTGTCCCCCGCGCCCCGTGGGCGGCGGGGCTCGGGATGATGTCTTCAGCGTGGCGCGATGCGCGTTGAGCCGCTAGTTCGCCAGCCACCGCGCGACGCCACCGCCGGCGAAGACCGCCGCCACGGACAGGGCCACACTCAGGATCGCGTAGGTGGCCGCCTTGCCGGCGAACCCCATGCGGACGTACTCCAGCGTCTCGAACGCGAAGGTGCTCATCGTCGTGAAGCCACCACAGAGTCCGACCATGAGGAAGAGCCGTGTCGGCTGCGACAAGGCGCCCTGTTCGATGGTGTGGAACGCAAGGCCACCGAGAAGGGCGGAGCCGAGCACGTTGACGAGCAGGGTGGCCCAGGGCCAACCGGCCGGATGGCTCCGGACCATCCAGAGACTCACCGCGTAGCGGAGCAGGGAGCCCACCGCCCCCCCGAGCGCCACGGCGAGGGCGTTCATGCCAGCCGAGCCTCGGTGTCTCGCGCGGCAGCATCGACGAACGCTCCGAACAGGCGACCGACCGACGGTGCCCCGGGATGGAACATCTCCGGGTGCCACTGCACGCCGACCGCGAACTGGTTCTCCACTTCACCGGCCTCGATCAGGCCGTCGGGAGCCCAGGCGGTCGGCGTGAGTCGGAATCCGGGAGCCTTGATGCCCTGATGGTGCATCGAGTTGACCGGCGCGCTGGTGGCCCCCAGCGCGTCCCCGAGCCGTGACGATCGCACGATGTCGATGTCGTGGGCGAGGTGATCCCGTTCCCAACCCGCGGTCGGGAAGTAGTCGTGCTTGAGCGACCCCTCGCGCTCGGCCTCGAGATCCTGCCAGAGGGACCCGCCGAGGGCCACGTTGAGGATCTGGAGACCGCGGCAGAGGCCGAGGAACGGCTTGGTGTCCTGGAGGGCCCACCGGGTGAGGATCACCTCCGTGGTGTCGCGCGCGGGGTCGAGACGACCGAGCCCCTCGTGACGGTTGGCCCGGTAGTAGGCGGGGTCGACATCGATGCCGCCGGGCACGAGGACGCCATCAAGCCGTTCGTAGATGGCCCGGAGGGTGGCCGGGTCCTCGGCGAGCAACGGCACGAGCACGGGGACGCCCCCGCTCTCCATCACGGCATGCACGTAGCGCTGGTTCATCACCCACGAACTTGGCAGTGCCTCGGGGATCCCCTCGATGGCATGCAGCGTCTGGGTGGTCACGCCAATCAACGGACGACGACGCATCAGATGACACCCTCTGCGGTTTCCCGCACGATCAGGTCGACCACATCCTTGAGGTCACCGGTCTGTCGCCAGACCGCCAGCTGCCGGTCGGCGCTGGTCCCCCCCTCCAGGATCGTGTAGGCATACTCCACTTCCTTGCGCGTGCCGAGCTCGTCGAGCACGTCGCCAATGAACCAGTCGATCAACTCGCGGATGATGTCGCGCGCCGGGAACTCCGCGCCCTTGCCCCAGTCGACGAGCTTGCCGTCGAGTCCGTAGCGAATCGCCCGCCACTTGTTCTCATCGATGTAGCCGACCGGGTAGTGCCGGTAGTTCATGTTGTCCCGGCGCAGCTTCCAGAGCTTGAAGACGATCGCCTGGAAGATCGCCGCGATGCACACGGCCTCATCGACCCTGGTGCAGATGTCGCAGATCCGGAACTCCAGCGTCGGATAGCTCCAGCTCGGGCGCACGTCCCACCAGATCTTGCTCGCGTTCGGGATCGAGTTGGTCGCCACGAAATGGTTGACCATGCGCTCGAATTCCGACCAGGAATTCATCGTGCGCGGGATGCCGGTCCGCGGGAAGTTCCGGAACACCACACTCCGATAGCTCTTGAGACCCGTGTTGCGCCCGAACCAGAAAGGCGAGCTGGTCGAGAGCATCAGCACGTGCGGCAGGAAGTAGCGGCAGGCGTTCATCGCATCGATCAGGAACTCGCGGTCCTCGATCCCGATGTGCACATGCGTGCCGAAGATCAACAGGCGTTGCGCGAGGTCCTGGAGGTCTTCCTTGACGCCGGCATAGCGCTCGAGCGGGGTGATCTCCTGGTCCCACCACTTCGAGAACGGGTGCGTGCCGGCAGCGGCAATCACCAGCCCCTTCCGCGCGGCCAGCCCCATCACGATGCGTCGCAGGCGCACCACCTCCGCCCGCGCCTCTGCGGGGGTCCGACAGACCTTGGTGCCGACCTCGATCATCGACTGGTGCAACTCCGGCTTCACCTCGCCCAGGATCATCACGTCGTCCTGGAGGATCTCGGTGATGTAACTCTTGAGTTCACGGGTCTCGGGATCGATGATCTGGTACTCTTCCTCGATCCCGAGCGTCAGTGACGGCTCTTTCATGCTCATTGACGCGGCTCCACGACAAAGGTGGGCACAGTCGATCCGCCGCCTGCGGTCACGTTGACCAGCGTGGCAGTCGAGATCCGGGTCAGCATCCCGTCCATGTAGGCCCCATCCCAGCAGAATGGCGCCGTGTCGACGATCCGGTCCGCGAGGACGAGCCCGCCATCCTGCGCGAGGGAAGGGAACGGCTCGGTCGGCAGGGCGATCCGCCGCTGCACGACATACGGGTGCGCCAGCGCGGTCGCGACCGCGGCGTCCCATGCCGCGTCATCCACTTCCCACCCCAGCACGATGCCGGCCCCCCCGTAGTCGTCGTTGGGCTTGAGGACGAGCGAGTCGCGGTGTCGCTGCATCCAGGGCACCAGGTCGATCGCCACACCGTCGAGCTCGGTCCGGCGCTCCTCGACCACGCGGGTCCACGGGACATGCCGTCGAATGGCCGCCTGCTGATCGAGGGAGAAGCGTGCCTGGTGTCGTTCATCGGTGAGCACGGCCAGCGAGGCCTTCTTGTGGAGCGGCTTGCCGTGCACCGAATTCATCATCGCGACGTCGCCGGCCGCGACGGCCGCGAGCAACGGGTGATCGATCCCGCCGCGTGCCACCAACTCGTGGAGCAGGACCCGCTTGTAGACGAGGTCGATCACGGTGCCGTCCGCATCGCGGAGCACGCCAGCCTCGTGTCGCAGCGCCTCGGGTGTCGTGATCCGGCACGGTACCCCCATCCGGATCAGGTAGTCGCGAATCAGGACGAACTCGCTCACGGTCGGGACATCATCCCAGTCGACGATCGCGATGGTCGGCAGGCTCCGCACGCCCCGGAACCGGTGCCACGCGGCAAGCAACGCCCCCAAGAGGGCCGGCTTCGCCGCGAGGGCCCGGACATCCCAGTCGCGCCGGAATGCCGCCATGACCGGGAGTGCCTCGAACAGTTCACTCAGCGCATCGGCATAGCCGACACCCGCCGGCGTCTCGCCATTGAACTCCGTGAGCCGCGCAACGCCGCTCTCGGGATCGATGAAGGCATCGATGCGCGAGAGCGGCGAGCAGACCCGATCGCGCGGCATCCGGGCCAGAAGCGTCTCCTCCCACGCGGTGAGCCGGAAGTCGGCCCGGAAGGCAGGATCATCGAGCGCGGCATCGCCGATCAGGTTGAGGACGTCGAGCACGCGCCGGCTGGCCGCCCGAAGGGCGTCGTATTCCGCCCGACGCAGGAAGCGCGGTCGGGCCACGGTGCAGAGCGGCCGCGCGCCGAAGCCGATCCCGAGCGAGTGCTGCTGCGCGGCGAGCCAGTCCAGCGACTCGGTGGTCGCCTGGTCGTCGAGCAGGTCGTGCCACGCCGCGATCGGGTCGAGAACCATCAGCGCTTCGGTCTCCGGCCACCCATCAGGGCACTGGCCCGCGGCTTCGGCGGGGAGCGGCCCTCGAGCGCCATCGCGATCGTGGTGTCGGCCATCCGCTGCACCGCCCACTCGAACCACTTCGGGCCGAGGGAGTTGATGTCGAAATCGGGCGCCGGATTCATGAAGTCGATTGCGTACGGCACGCCGTCACGGATGGCCCACTCGATCGAGTTCATGTCATAGCCGAGCGCACGCACGAGGCGGCGCGACAACTTGACGATCTCCTTGAGTGCCACCCGGGGGAGGTAGTCGAGGTCGTCGTGGTACTTCCGGTTGCGCGGATCATACCTGATCGGGGCGATGTGCTGCCGGCCGATGCAGATGCAGCGGATGAACTCGTCCCATTCGATGAACTCCTGCACGATCATCGTCAGGAGGCCCGAGGTGTTGTAATGGTGGAGCAGCTCCTCGAGGGTGTGACAGACGTACACGTCGCGCCAGCCACCGCCGTGCGCATCCTTCAGGATGCACGGCATCCCGATCTCGTCGACCACCCGCTGCCAATCCAGCGGGAAGGCCAGATTGCGGAGCGACTCGTCGTGCTTGATGCCCGGGATGTAGTCCTTGTTCGGCAACAGCATCGTCTTCGGTGAGCGGATGTCGAGCGCCTCCGCGAGGGTCGCACCGAAAAACTTGTCGTCGGCGGTCCACATGAGCGGCGAATTGA
Source organism: Gemmatimonadales bacterium (assembly GCA_035703525.1). GTDB lineage: Bacteria > Gemmatimonadota > Gemmatimonadetes > Gemmatimonadales > GWC2-71-9 > Palsa-1233. Next base: position 167,961 of record DASSYA010000028.1, read on the forward strand.
TCACCCGGACGCCACGCACCTGGGCGTGCTTGAGGAAGCTCCGGTAGAACGGCACCTCGTGCGAGATGCGGTCGACGATCACGTCGTACGGCAACAGGGCGTCGAGCGACGGCGTCCCGAGTGTCACGAATTCGGCAATGACACCGGCGTCCCGACGATTCACCTCGTCGAGGAACGCGGGCGGCCACGACCACTCTCGGCCGACAATGATCCCGATCCGTCGGGGCTTCTGGCCCCCGGCTGGCATGATGCTCATGTGGTGTCCTCAGTCGTGTCCGGAGATGTAGAGACGCAGCATGTCGCGCCACCATGGCCAATCGTGCGCCCACCCGTCCCAGAGTCGCAGCGCATTGCCGATGCCCCGCTGCCACAACAGGCTCGAGAGCGCCTCGTTCTGTGCACGGAGCGGATCATCGCGCCCCACGGCAAGCACGATGTCCAACCCCTGCAATGCGTGGATCCGCTCGGGATCGTGTTCCTGCGACAGGAACTCGATCGGGTTGTAGAAATAGATCACCTCATCGGACCAGCCACCCGTGAGCCGACGAATATCGACCAGCCCGCTCATCACCAGGGCGCGCTTGACGAGTTCGGGATAGCGCGTCGCGAAACAGAGTGCGTGGTAGCCACCAAACGAGGCACCCGCCGTGATGAGGAACGGATTGCGGTTGGTCTGGGCCGTGAACGGAAGCACCTCGTCGTGCAGGTACCGGTCATACCGCGCATGCCAGTCGGCCATCGCCCGTGGATGCGCCCCCTCGTTGTACCAGGCCAGGTCATCAACGCTCGGCACGCAGATGATCTGCAACTGCCCTGCGGCGAGCTGGTCGCCCACCGCCTCGCACATCCCCCGATCCTCCCACTCCCGGTTCCAGCCCATCGAGGTCGGGAAGGCCAGCACCCGAGCCCCGGCATGACCGTGCACCACGATTTCCATCGTCCGGCCAAGGAGCGCCGGGGAGTCCCACGCGTGCGTCGTTCGCTGCCACATGATGCCGGATATCCGCGAAAGGGAGGATCGCAAAGATACGCAGGGACGGAGATTCTTGACCGTATGCAAGCACTCACTTGCATTGACCGGCGCCTCCCCCTACCTTCTCCTCCCCATGCCGACCCGGAAGACACTCCTCGACGCCACGGCCCAGCTCTTTGCGAAGCTCGGCTGGCGTGGCACCACCACCCGGCGGATCGCCGAGCTGGCTGGGGTCAACGAGGTCACCCTGTTCCGGAAGTTCGGCTCCAAGGAATCGCTTCTGGTCGAGGCGGTCCGTTGTCAGGCCGCCGACGCCATGCAGGACCAGCTCCCGGTGCGGCCGACCGATCTCCGTGCGGAGCTCGTCGCCTGGGCCGCCAGGCACCACGGTCAGCTGCACGAGCGGAGCTCGATGATCCGCACCTGCCTGGCCGAATTCGAGGAACATCCCGAGTTGGCCCCGGTCGCCACCGAGGGTGCCGAGCGGACCATGGGCGACATGCTGCGTTACTTCGGGGAGGCGCGCCGACTGGGATTGATCGGCCCGGAGGGCTCTCTGGAAGCCGCGACGGTCATGTTGATGAATGCCCTCTTCATGGACGCCATCACCCGCGATGTCCTGCCCGGCTGCGGACTGGTGAGCACGGACGAGGCCGTGGCCGCCTTCGTCGATCACACCTTGCGGGCACTCGCCCCTCACACAGGAATACACGCCTGATGCAACCCGATAGTCCGTCGATTCGGCGGTGGCGCTCAAGGATGGCTGGCGGCAGGATCACGGCGGTCGTGCTCTCGGTCACGACGCTCATCCTCGCGGCCGGGCTCCTGGCCCCGCTCGCCGGCCAGGCCCCGATCCGTCTCTCGATTGGCGATGTCCTCGGCCTCGCCGATTCGGCCTCCGAGAATGTCGGCATTGCCCGAGCGGGGATGGATGCCGCCGGCGGCCGCCTCACTCAGGCGCGCAGCGGCTGGCTCCCTCAGCTCACCGGCTCGGCGAGCTACACCCGGACCCTCAAGAGCCAGTTCTCGTCGTTTGCGGGTGCCAGTGGCAAGGATTCCACGTCGGGGCCACCGGCTCCGATCGACTGCCGCCGCTTCACGCCCAACCCCGGGCTCTCGGTGACGGAGCGGCTCGACTCGCTCGAGCGCGGCCTCGATTGCACCGCCAACGGCAGCGGAGGTGGGCTCGACTTCTCGAACCTCCCATTCGGGCAGGCAAACGCCTGGCGGTTCGGGCTCGATCTTCGTCAGTCGATTCTGGACTTCTCCCTCTCCGCCCGGACCCGAGGCGCACGCGCCGGCCAGGCTCAGGCCGAAGCGGCCTACGACGCCGCCCGTGCGCGGGCGGTCTTCGATGCGGCGACGGCCTACTATGATGCCCAGCTGGCCGGCCGACTCCTCGACATCGCCGACAGTACCCTCGCCCAGGCCGAGCGGACGCTCGGCAACACCCGTCTGGCCGGCGAAGTTGGCACTGCCGCCGAGTTCGATGTCCTGCGCGCCTCCGTGGCGCGGGACAATCAGCTCCCGATCGTGGCTCAGCGACGTGCCCAGCACGATGTCGCGATGATCCGCCTCCGGCAATTGCTCGACCTCGACTCCGATCAGCCCCTCGAACTCGTCACCCCCCTCTCCGACACTTCGGCGGTGCCGTTGCCCGAGCAGGTACGGTCGGTCGAGTCCGATGTCGTGAACCCCGATGATCGCGCCGCTGTTCGGCAGGCCGATGCCGCACGGCAGGTCGCGGAGGCCACCCGTGCTGCGGCCTCGGCGGGGCGCCTGCCGACACTGGCCCTCACCAGCAGCTACGCCCAACTCGCCTATCCCAAGGATGTCTTCCGGTTCGGCACCTTCTTGAGTGACTGGACGGTCGGTGTCCAGCTGAGCGTGCCCCTCTTCACCGGCGGACGCCTCAGCGGGCAGGTGCGCGAGGCCGCGGCGAATGCCGAGGCGGCACGATTGCAGCTCAAGCAGGTGCGCGAGAACGCCGTGCGTGAAGCCAGCGAAGTACGGCAACTCCTCACCGCCGCCGAAGAGTCCTTTGCCGCCAGCGAAGGCACCGCGCACCAGGCCCAGCGTGCCTACGAGATCGCCGAGTTGCGGGTGCGCGAAGGACTCTCGACCCTGACCGATCTCGCCGATGTTCGCCTGCAACTCCAGCAAGCCGAAGCCAACCGGGCGCAGGCTGCGCGCGACTTGCAGGTGGCCCGCCTCCGCCTCCGCCTGCTCCGTGACCTGCCGATCGGCACCGGCAGCACACTCAGTGGCGGATTCTGATCCCCATGATGCATTCACTTCCCGTCCGATCCGGAGCAGCCCCCTCGATGTCAGCTTTTGCATCACGCCACGGCGTGTCAGTGTCCCTCCTCGTTGCCCTTGCCGCCTGTGGTGGCGGAGCCCCCGAAGCCGGGGCGGGCGACTCCACGGCCGCAGCACCGCCCGTCCAGGTGAATCCCGCGATGGTCGCCTCGGTCGACAGTGTCCTGATCGAGAGTGGCCCGGTGGTCTCGGGCACGATGGTCGCCGAGCGTGAGGCACAGCTCCGAGCGCAAGTCGGTGGAACGGTGCTCGCCCTGATGGTCCGTGAAGGCGATCAGGTCCGCGCGGGCCAGGCCCTCGCGGTGATCGACACGACGGTGCTCGCGGACCAGGCCAGGTCGGCACGCCTCGGACTTGCCAGCGCCGAGCTCGCCGCGACCACGGCCGAGCGGAATGCCGAGCGGAGCACACAGCTGCTCGCAGCGGGCGCGGTGGCGCCGCGCGAGGTGGAGAACGCCCGCGACATGGTCGCCCAGTCGAGGGCGGTGGTCGAGGATGCACGGGCTCGGGTCGCGGCGGCCGAGAAGCAACTCGCCAATGCGACGGTGCGTGCGCCGTTCGCGGGCGTGGTGAGTCAGCTGTCGGTCAGTCAGGGTGACGTCGTGCAGATGAATGGCGCTCAACCGCTGGCCGTCGTGATCGATCCACGGGTCCTCGAACTCGAGGCAAGCGTCCCGGCCGCTTCGCTCGGCGCGGTGGTGCGCGGCGCCGCGGTCGAGTTCTCGGTGCCGAGTCAACCGGGGAAGCGGATCCGCGGGACGGTCGCCCGGATCAACCCCGCCATCGATCCCGCGACGGGTCAGGTCCGCGTGTACGTCCGCGTCCCGAACGACGCCGGTGCGCTCGTGGCGGGCCTCTTTGCCGAAGGGCGCGTCGCCGTCGAGGCCCACCGCGCCCTCGCGATCCCGCTCCACGCCCTCGACACGCGGGCGACCGATCTGTCGGTGCGGCGCGTGCGCGGTGGCGTGGTGGAGCAGGTCGGGGTGACGCTCGGACTGCGCGACGAGCTGGCCGAGCGCGTCGAGGTGACGTCCGGCCTCACGGCAGGCGATACCGTGCTGGTCGGTGGTGCCCTCGGCACGCCCGTCGGTGCCACGGTGCGCATCCTGCGCACCGACGGTTGAACGGGGGCATGACCGATGTGGATCTCCAACTTCGCCATCAAGAACCCGCTGATCACGATCGTCACCATGCTCGCCCTGGTGGCGTTCGGTCTCGCGGCCCTGCTCAATCTCGAGACCGATGAGTTCCCCGACATCGCCCAGCCGATCGTCGCGGTCACCATCGTCTACCCCGGCGCCTCGCCCGATGTGGTCGAGCGCGAAGTGGTCGAGCCGATCGAGGAGGCGATCTTCTCCATCGAGGGGATCGATCGCTCGCGGACCAAATCGAACGCGGTCGATGGTCTCGCGCAGTTCACCATCTTCTTCGACTTCCAGAAGCCGGTGGCGCAGGCCTCGCAGGATGTGCGCGATGCGATCAGCACCATCCGCGGCGACCTGCCGATCGAGATGGAAGACCCGATCATCACCCGGTTCGACCCGGCGGAACAGTCCATCCTCTCGCTCACGGTGACCTCGGCGACGCTGTCGCAGGAGGCCCTCACCGCGATCGCCGATCCGACCGTGGTCGGCGTGTTGCGCGCGGTGAGCGGCGTCTCGAAGGCCGAGGTGGTCGGCGGCAAGTATCCGGAGATGACCGTGCAGCTCCGGCCTGCCGCGATGCAGGCCGCCGGCATCGGGGTCGCGGCGGTGGTCCAGGCACTCGGCACCGAGAACCTCGCCGCACCGGTCGGCCGCATCAACGGCGCCCTCGACGAGCGCTCGATCCGACTCAAGGGTCGCCTCGAGGACGCCGCGGCATTCCAGCAACTGGTGGTGGCCGAGCGGAACGGCCAGGCCGTCCGACTCGGTGACGTGGCCGATGTCTTCGTCGGATCGGAAGAGGCCAGGACCGGCGCCTCCTTCAATGGCAAGACCGCCGTCGGCATCGAGGTCAAGAAGGCGAAGGGCTATTCGACCACCAAGGTGTCGGATGACATCAAGGCCGCGCTCGATGTGCTCGCGCCTTCGCTCCCGGGCGACACGAAGATCGAAGTCGTGCGCGATGCCGGGGTCCGGGTGGCCAAGGCGGTCGAGAATGTCCAGTCGGCACTGATCGAGGGTGCCATCCTCACCGTGCTGGTGGTCTTCCTCTTCCTCAACTCGTGGCGCTCGACGGTCATCACTGGTCTGGCACTCCCGATCTCCGTGCTCGCGAGTTTCATCGCCGTCTGGGCGTTCGGGTTCAAGCTCGAGACGATGTCCCTGCTCGGCCTCTCGCTCGCCATCGGCATCCTGATCGACGACGCGATCGTGGTACGAGAAAACATCGTGCGACATGTGGAGATGGGGAAAGACCATCTCACCGCCTCGATGGAAGGCACGACCGAGATCGGCCTCGCCGTCGCGGCGACGACCTTCTCGATCGTGGCGGTGTTCGTGCCGATCGCCTTCATGTACGGTGTCTCGGGCCAGTGGTTCAAGCCGTTCGCCCTCACCATCGCCTGCGCCGTGGTCGTCTCGCTCTTCGTGTCGTTCTCGCTCGATCCGATGCTCTCGGCGTACTGGGCCGATCCGCATCGCGAGGAGCAGGACAAGTGGTGGATCACCAGGCTGCTTGATCGCTTCAACCACTGGTTCGAGCGGCGCACCGAGGACTACGCCCGGATCATCGGGTGGGCCCTCGATCACCGCGCCATCATGGTGGTGCTGGCCATTGGCTCGTTCGTGCTCGCGATCTGGTTGCAGGGGACCTTCGGTGGTGCCGGCTTCGTCCCGGTCTCCGATCGCTCGGAGATGGAGGTGATTGTCGAGGCACCGCCGAGCGCCAACCTCGCGTATACCACCGAGCGCGCCGAACAGGTCGCAGCCGTGGCACGACAGCATCCGGAAGTCGCATACACCTACACCACCATCGGCAACGCCCTTCCGATGCGGACGCCCGGTGTCGATCAGGGGCTCATTTTCATCAAGCTGACCCCGAAGCACGACCGTTCCCTCTCGCAGGCCCAGCTCGGTGCAGCGCTCCGCGAGGAGTTCAAGCGGATCGGCGGCGTGAAGGTCTCGGTCTTCTCCGGCGGATTCGCCGGCGCGATCAAGGAGATCCAGCTCGAGATCCGTGGCCCGGATGCGGCTGTGCTGACGCGACTGGCCACCGAGGCCGCCGAGCGTGCCGCATCGGTGCCGGGCGCAGTCGATGTCGGACTCTCGGTGCGCGGTGCGCGCGAGGAACTCACGGTCGATGTGAATCGCGGACTCGCCAGTTCGCTCGGGCTCGGCATCGGCCAGATTGCCCAGGCGATGCGACCGGCGTTCGCCGGCATCGACGCCGGCGATTGGGTCGACCCGACCGGGGAGACGCGTGATGTCCGCGTCAGGCTGGCACCCGAGTCCCGCCGACGGACCTCCGACCTGGCCCAATTGCCGCTCACCGTCCGTGCCGCGGATGGCACGAGTCGCATCCTGCCGCTCGGCCAGGTGGCCGACATCAGCCTCGAGGAGGCACCCGGGCAGATCGACCATCTCGATCGCGAGAAGGTCATCACGCTCGAGGCCAACACCCAGGGCCGCGGACTGACCGAGGTGCAGAATGACATGCAGGCCGAACTCGCCAAGATGACCCTGCCACCCGGCTACAAGGTCTCGGTCGGCGGACAAGGGAAAGATCAGGCGGAGGTATTCCTCAACGTCTTCACCGCGCTGGGCATCGCAGTGTTGATGATGTACCTGATCCTGGTCGTGCAGTTCGGCTCGTTCCTCGACCCGCTCGCGATCCTGGTCTCGTTGCCGCTGTCGCTGATCGGGGTGGTGCTGGCACTGATCATCACGCGCGACACGCTCAACATCATGTCGCTCATCGGCGTGATCCTGTTGATGGGCATCGTGGCGAAGAACGCGATCCTGCTGATCGACTTCGCCAAGTGGGCACGCGAACGCCAGGGGATGTCGCTCCGCGATGCACTCATCGAAGCGGGCCGGATCCGGCTCCGCCCGATCCTGATGACGACCTTCGCGCTGATCGCCGGGATGATCCCGGTCGCCATCGGTGCCGGCGAGGGTGCCGACTTCCGGGCGCCGCTCGGCCGCGCCGTGATCGGTGGCGTGCTCACCTCGACACTGCTGACGCTGCTGGTGATCCCGACCTTCTACGAAATCTTCGACGGCTTCCGCGCATGGGCGCTCGGGAAGTTCTCGAAGGTGTTCAAGGGTGCGGAGAAGTGGGCGCCGACGACGGCGGAACATCCGGTGCCGTGATCAAGTGAGAAGTGAGACGTGAGAAGTGAGACGGGTGCGTACCGGGGACCTCGTTGACACTTTAGTCCGAGGACGTTGTTGACACTTCGCCATAAGCTAGTGGCACCCAAGGAGGTGTCACATGCCCTGGCAGGAGATGTCAGTCATGGAACAGCGCTACGATCTGGTACACGACCTGCTTCAGGCGGTGCCGCGCGAGCACTCCCGCGTGTGTCGCCAGTACGGGGTCTCCCGTCAGACCGGTTACAAGTGGCTGAAGCGGTTCGAGGCCGGCGGCATTGCGGCTCTCGCGGATGGCTCGTCCCGGCCGCATTCGAGCCCCGATGCGGTCGATGCCGACACCCGCGATCTGATTCTCGCTGCTCGCCGCAAGCACCCCAAGTGGGGAGCGCGCAAGCTGAGGGACTGGCTGACTCCCCGCTACCCGGACGCGGTGTTCCCGGCGAAGAGCACGCTCCACGAGATCCTCACCACCGCCGGTCTGGTTCGTCGCCGGCGTCGGAGGTCGCGTTCGAAGCATCCGGGCGGCGTACCGTTCGTGGCGGAGCAGCCCAATGATCTGTGGACGACCGACTTCAAGGGTGAGTTCAAGTTGCGGGACGGGTCCTGGTGCTACCCGCTGACCGTGTTGGACGGGGTCAGCCGCTTCGGGCTGGGGTGCGTGGCGCTGGAGGGCCCACGCTTCACGCTCACCAAGACCGCGATGACGCGGGTCTTCCGCCAGTATGGCTTATCCTGGCGGATGCGGATGGACAACGGCGCTCCCTTCGCGAATATCCGCAGCTTGGCCCGGCTGTCACGGCTGAGCGTCTGGTGGCTCCAGTTGGGGGTCACGCCCGAGACCATCACGCCGGCGTCCCCGCAGGAGAATGGTCGACACGAGCGGTTCCACCGAACGCTGAAGGACCATACGGTCATCCCGCCCTCGAGCGGTCGCCGAGCTCAGCAGCGGAGGTTCAACAACTTCATGCAGGAGTACAACCACGAGCGGCCGCATGAATCGTTGGGCGGTACCCCGCCGTCCCAGCACTACCACGAGTCGTCGCGGTCGTTCCCGGAGCGGATCGCACCCCCGGCGTATCCGGACCAGGCCAGCGTGCGCACGGTCAGTCAGGGGGGGTGGATCAGGTGGCAGGGCCAGACGGTGCAACTCACCACCGTGCTGAGCGGAGAACGGGTCGGACTGATCGAAGTGGACGACGGGATCTGGAGGATGTATTACTACGGATATCAGTTGGCAGATCTTGATGAACGGACCGGAACGTGCACCGGGGTGAGCAGGATTACCCCACCCACTCTGTCAACAAGGTCTCCGGATGTTCAAAGGATGGATGTCATCCCGAGCGCAGTGCCCCGTAAGCTTCCCTGTCAAGGACACAGGTCATAAGTAGACTTTCTCATGCCGCCTGTGTTCTCGGCAAGTAGGTCCGCGGCGGCACTCGGCCGAGACTGCGATGCGGCCGCTCGGTGTTGTACATCTCCAGCCAGCCT
>DASSYA010000024.1:0-266209 GCA_035703525.1 Gemmatimonadales bacterium
TGGTGCGGACGTCCTGGTCACCGGGGACCACGACCTGTTGGACATTGCGGCGAAGGCCCCCCTCCCCATCGTAACGCCCCGCGGGTTCTGGGAACTCCTTCGATCCAACCCTGAAACGAAATAAGTAGCGCCTTCTAACGAGCTGTGCTTCTGCGGCCGGGCCAGGGGCGGGCTTCCGCCCTGGCCCGGCCCGCAGCAAGCACCTGTTAGCCAGCGCCTCACTCTCGCGAAACCGGAGTAAACGATAAAAGCAGGGGTCACCGATTGTCAGGATGAACAGACTCAACCGTCCGTCGGTCTCCAGCCTTCGCGGTACTTGCGTACTACACCTTTGAGCTCGCCCTCGATTGGCATCCCACTCTCAAGGATGGCATCAATCCGCTCGCACAGCACTGCCTCGCTGTCAAAGACTAGCACCAGTGCATCCCAGGCGAGGCGTGGCTCCCGACGGACCGCGTAGCTGTCGGCCGACTGGCTCAAGGCATCGCCGCGAGCGCTTCGCAGCAACGCTAAGGTGACCCCTAGAGTATCAGGCACCGTGCGTGGGGATTGGCCTTCTGGCAAGTTGCGCCGCGCCTCGAGAAACACACGTAGCAGATCAGGATCAGTCTCTAGTTTGTCGACCGCGACTGCTTCCACTTCCTGCCTCCATTGAGCCTCAATGGCTTCGGCAGCATCCTGCGCGATCAATCGATGACCTACCCCCTCGCGGTAGCCCACGGTGGAGATCACCTCCCACTTTAGGGATAGGTGCTGGAGCTTCGGCAAGACAAGTCGGACCGCAGCTTCCACATCAGCTGGATCCTTGAGCGATCGTAGAAGGCGGTACGTGACGCGCGTTACCTTCATCTTCGCGCCGAAGTCAAACATCCCGCGGGGTCGTTCTGGTAGATCGGGTAGAAGGTTCAGAAGCGTCACGACACCAGGGACAACCTGTTCAGAGCGGTACTTATCCTCAAACACCTCCAACCCGCAAATAATGTCCTCCAATTCGCTCCCAGGAATGGAGCGAAGGTAGCGGTCGAGGTCGTCTGCATCATGAAGAATCGCGAATGCCTGCTCTGCAGCTAAGTGAGCTCGTAATCCGGGGCTTGGCACACGCTCTAGGTAGAGACGCAACAGGCTCTCATGAGCGACCCGGCGCTCCCGCAACCAACGGGCCTTCGAATCGTAACCGTAGTGGTAGTTGTCCAAATATGCTCGAGAGGCGGGAAACAACCCTCTTAGTGCGGCCCGTCCTAGCTCCTCTCGGCCACCGGCGGCTGTGATCAGGCCGTCGATTACTCGCTTATGATCCTTACCGGCTGTGTCACCCCCGGATCCTTCGCGTACGGTCGTGAGGGCATCGACGCTGTTAGACATTGAGGCGAAAAAGTCCGGCATAAAGACACGGACCGCTTCAAGCGCGAGCACGTCGGCAAGTGCTACTTGGCCCTGAAGACTCGACGCGGCGCTTCGGACTGCCAATGCATAACGGCTCACGTCACGCATGCTCTTCAGTAGCGGGCGAATGACGTCGAAGAACATATTCGGCCAGAAGTTTCTATCCAGCTCACCTACATCGCCGATGCCTGTCAATGCGGCATCGAGCGCCTCAAAGATCTGCGACTGCAGGGCCTCGTCAGGGACAACGGGGAGATCGATTGCCAGTTGAAGAATCTTTTCTAGATATTCACGGCCTGGGACGCCGTCCTCGCTGAGTGCCTGCTCTACTCGATTACGATCGAAGGCGAGAACGTAGACAGTGTTCGGAAAACTGGCGGTAAGCCGGACGAGCTGAAAGACTTGGCGCACTTCCTGTGTCGTCAAGCGATCGATGTCGTCAAGCACGATGACTAGTGGATTGGTCAACGACGATAGCGCTTTCTCTACTTGCTTACGGCGGATGGCCGTACCGCCCTTCGACTTTCGAAGCCCACCGCCTACGAGCCGCGCGGCTAGGCGAGCACGTTCAGCCCAAGGGCCGACAAGTGGGATCCAGCCGAGGCCAGTGAAGAGCTCCCCATACTCTTCTAGTTGCTTTCCGGCCTCATTCAGCTGAGGACGCAGCTTTAGTGCAGTGGAGACCTCCCCGAAGAAGGCGTCAACTAGGCGGTCTACCCCGCTAAACATCCAGGGGTTGAAGTCGACAATGTGTGCCCCGCTCGAGCGAAACGTTTCCCTGGTAAGATTGACAAATGATGTCTTGCCAGAGCCCCACGGACCAAGCACCCCAACCACTAGGCCATTCGAGACATCAAGATTGAGCACTGTCCGCGCAAACCGATCGGCTGAGTCTGCTCTTTGAAGCGTGTCGTGGACCGGGTCCTCAATCGGACGGTCGGTACTAAGGTGCTTCGGGGGCAAAGAGGGGCTATCCTCGGAAGTACTTGTCATATTTATCCGCCAGAATCAACGCGATAGTGATTGCTGGGACTTCATTCTGCTGGCTAACGACCTGCAAATCAGCTGCGAGCGCGCTTGCGGCGTAGCCGCATCATGCGCGCGCTCGTCAGCTGCATTTGCGTGTTAGGCCCGGCCAGCGTGCACCGGTGTTGTATGAAGTTCGACACCGAGCGCCCGCATCAGCCTCAGGACCGTGTCGTAGCGCGGCTTCGCACCTGGGGTCAGTGCCTTGTACAGGCTTTCTCGGCCAAGACCCGTATCTTGGGCGAGTTGGGTCATACCCCTTGCCTTGGCCACGTCGGCAATCGCCTGCAGAAATACATCTGGGTTCTCGTCCTCGAGCGCGGCGTTCAGATACTCCGCCACAACGGTGCCCGAATCGAGATAGTCGGCTGCATCAAATGCTCGGATCTTACTCATGACGAGTCCTCCAACCCACTGAGAAGAAGCTTCGCGAGGCGGATGTCCTTGCGTTGCGTTGCCTTGTCCCCGCCACAGAGGAGAAGGTAGGTGACCCCTCCACGCCGACAGTAGTACACCCGATAGCCAGGTCCCACGTGAACGCGCATCTCTGACACGCCGCCACCCACCGGAGCCGAGTCACCAAAATTGCCCAATTCTGCTGACCGGATCCTGGCAAGGATTCTCGCCTTGCCGATCGGGTCGCGCAGCTCCCTCAGCCAAGTATCGAATTCGGGCGTTCGGAGGAAGGCGAGCATCAACCAATGTATCCGTACGGATACATCGCGTCAAGTCGGGGGATGGGAGCTGGCTCGGCCTAACAAGTATTGGACCCGCAGGGACACGCCTCTCCCCGCAGCCTAATCCCCCTTCACATTACCACCCGCGGCCGAATCCGGAAAGCCTGCAAAGTCGGAGAGGTCGAGGGTATCCGCCGGACTCCGCACGCCAAGCCCGCCACGATTGAGCACGTGCGTGTAGATCATCGTCGTCGTCACGTCGCGGTGGCCCAGCAACTCCTGCACGGTCCGGATGTCGTACCCACCCTCCAGGAGGTGCGTCGCGAACGAATGCCGCAGCGTGTGACAGCTCGCCTGCTTCGAGATCCCGCTCGCCCGGACCGCCGTCGTCATCGCCCGCTGCATCGCCGATGGGTGGAGATGATGCCGGCGCAACTCGCCGCTGGCCGAATCGCGGTACCTCCGCGTCGCCGGAAAAACCCACTGCCATGCCCAGCTCCGACCGGCCGCGGGATATTTCCGGTTCAGCGCCCCCGGGAGCGCCACCCACCCCGCCCCAGCCGAAAGGTCGTCCTGATGCTGGCCCCGCACCCGCGCGAGATGCGCCCTCAATGGATCCACCAGCGCCGCAGGCAACACCGTTACCCGGTCCTTGGCACCCTTCCCGCGCCGAATCCGGATCTCCCGCCGCTCCAGATCGAGATCCTTCACCCGCAACGCAAGCCCCTCGAGCAACCGCATGCCACCGCCATACAGGAGCCATCCCACCAACCGGTAGACCCCGCTGAGGCGGGCCAGCACCAGGCCCACTTCATCACGAGTGAGCACCACCGGCAATCGAACCGGTGCCCGCCCGCGCGGGATCCGACCCAGTCCCTCCAACGGACGCCCGAGCACCTGACCATAGAGAAAGAGGAGTGCGGCCAGCGCCTGGGCCTGGGTCGCCGGCGCCACCCGACGCCGCTCCACCAGCCACGCCAGAAATGCTCGCACCTCCGCGGCCCCGAGCTCGGCAGGATGCTGCAATCGATGGTAGCGGACGAAGCGGAGAACCCACGAGGTGTACGCGGCAACCGTGCGTGGACTCATTTGCCGCAGGGCCATGTTCGACTGCAACTGACGCAGCAGGGGCGAATTCGGCGGCGAGGCGATGGCACACTCCGGAAGGAGACCGGAGAAGACAACCCCCCGCAACCCACTCACCACGGCACCCCGCCACGCAAACCGGCGCACGGTGACGCAGTGATCACTCACCGCTCTGGTGCGCGTGCTCGATGACCTCAACAGGGCGCGCTACGCCCGCCCGCCGGAACGGCGCGAAGGCGGGGAAAGCACCAGCAATGTCCATGGGACGGTGAACCGGTCCGGCGACGAGACCACGCCTGAGACGCCGGCGACCGATACCTATGGAAAGAGGGAGCACGACGCAGGATGAGGAGGCGGCGTGAGGGTGTCACGCCGAGTCACAAATGAGGGGCGGGGAGGCGGGCCAACCAGTCACTGCGAGGCGCAGAGCGCCGGAGCAGTCCGGTGACGAGCCCCGCGTGAGTGCGTCGGACCCTGAGGGTCGTCGCAATGACATGAGGATGCCCTCTCACCTCTCACTTCTCACTTCTCACTTCTCACTTCCTTACCAGATGCGCCGCACCGCCGGACCCGCCACACCAAAGACCAGCATCAGGAACCGCGGCAACTCCTCGACATGCAACCAGTGCGGCACACGCAGGTCCGTCACTGCCTCCTCCGCGTCGGTGATCCGTCCCTTCCAACCGCCCGGGAGGGCCTCGATCACCACCGTGCGACCATCGACATCGTACACCAGCGTTTCATCGGACATGGGGGTACCATCGGCTTGGGGGAGAGATCACCACCAACGTGTGACCTGTAAGCTCCACAATCCCGATGGAATGTCCACTAGGAAAAACCCTAGTCCGGGATCCGGCTATTCCTTCACCGGCGAAGCATTCGCCGCCACACTCCCACGTGCCAGCACACCGAAGTCCTCTGCCCCATGGCCTTTGGCGATCAGCTCATCCATCCGGGCCGCCAATCCGGCCAGCACCGCCATCGGGGCGCCGCCCGACGCCTCGAGCATCAGGCCGACATCCTTCCGCGCCATCGTGAGCTCGAAGCTCGGGGTGAAGTCGCCCCGGGCCATCAGCGCCCCTCGCCCCTTGACCACCCGCGACGCATCGAACCAGTCGAAGAGTGCGAGGATCTCCTGCGGTGCGATCCCACCACCGGCCGCCACCGCGAAGACGTCGGCGACCAGCGCCGCGATCCCGACGACGTAGGCATTCCCGGCCAGTTTGTAGATGGCGGCACGACCGCCATCCTCGCCGAGGTACTCGACCCGGTCGGCCTGCCGCTCGAGGGCCGGCCGTACCTGCTCGAACAACGGCTTGGGACCGGCCGCCAGGATGATCCCCTTCCCTGCCCGCGCGGCCGCCGGCCCGATGAAGACCGGACAGTGGAGATACGGCACGCCCTCCGCCCGGAGCCGCTCGACCCGCGCGGCGGTCTGGTCGGGGGCATTGGTCGAGTGGTCGAGAATCACGGCACCGGGCTCGAGCCCGGGGCTGAGCGCCGCGATGACCTCATCGACGGCCTCGTCGTCGCGGAGCACCAGATGCACCCGCTCGGCGCCGCGCACCGCATCAGCAGGGGTGGCAGCGAAAGACGCACCGAACGACCGGAGGGCCTGGGCCTTCGACGCGGTGCGGTTCCAGACGGTCACGGCATCGCCGCGACCGAGCGCGGCCTCGACGAAGGCGGCACCGAGGAGCCCGGTACCGAGGAAGGCGATCTGTGTCATGACGTATCTTAGCCGCGACCAACGGGTCGGGCTGGTCAGTTCCCCAGCAGCCCGAACCACCAGCTGTGCGCCGGGCCGTTGAAGCTGTTGAAAGCGCGCACGCTGTCACCATCGACCGCGATCACGCCACCAAAGCAATCGGAGTTGCTGGCGGCACAGACGGGCGCGGCCTCCGGCGCCGGCAACTGGGCGAGGGGACTCAAGTCGTTGGGGTCGAGCACCATGATGCCGGGTCGGAAACCTGCCCCAACCGGAATGGAGACCCCGACCACGACCCATCGCCCCGCCGGATCAAAGGCGACCGCAAACGGGCTGAACGGCAGCGCGAGCGAGGCGAGCACCCTACCGTCAGACGCCCGAATCAGCTCCACCGTCGGCAGACCGTTCGCGGAAGTGCCCGGGACACCGTCGCCCTTGCCACCGGCCAGCGCGATCCGTGCACCATCGGCGCTGAAGTCGACGCCCTGGACTGAGTGCAGGTCCGTCACGTAGGCGACCGTCCCGGTCGACATCTCGAACACGGGGACGCCGTTGCGGGCCCAATTGACCCGCGCCACCGCCCGATCGGCCAGCGTCGAGAGATGCAGTCCCTCCGACTCGTCGAAGCCCTCGCCCGACGCAGTCTCGACAAACGCCGAGTTCGCGTCCGGTCGCGTGGCGATCGACCAGCTCCGGTTGGTGGTCTGGAGGTAGGAATTCGCCGTCAGCTGCGCGATCTGGCGCGTGAACCCGGTGGGCAGGGTGCCATGGAATGAATCGTCGATCTTCTGTGGCGCGCCGTCGATGCGCCAGAGCTCGATACCATTTCCCCCGTTGAGCAGCCATTGGCCAGCGGTCGGCGTCATCCCTGGTCCACGCAGGCTGTTGTACTCCAGGGCATCGACGCTTACCGACACGATACCGGTCCGCAAGTTCACGCGGGCAAGATCGCCCGTCAGATTGCCGCCGATCACATGGGGCACGCCACCGATCGTCGTGACGTACGCATCCCACGCGATATGACCCTCCTCGGGGAGATCACGCGATCCGGCATATCCGGCCACGGTGATCTCGTCGAGCGGATAGCTGTAGCTGTCGAAGCGGAGCATCGGCACGGCCCGGCCCGAGAAGTCGGCGGGAATCGTTGCCTGGAGCGTCTGGTCATCGACGCGCTCGAGCGGCACCGTCGTGCCCCCGAGTTCGAGCGTGGCATCGTCACCGTAGCGGGCGAAGTCACCCGAGGTCACGCGGACCGTGCCACCGGGCCAGAGGGAGCGGGGGAGAATGACATACTCACCGTTGGGCGGCGAGATCGTCGTCGGGTCCGAGCTGCAGGCGCCAACCGCGATGAGCGCGGCAGCGAGGAGTGCGGCGCGTGGGGTGATCGACACGGGACCTTTCGGGTCTGGATTCGGAATTGCTTGTCGGGACAGTCGAGCGACCCGGGCATAGGCCACGAGGGTCACAGATCCACCATCGGACACTAACACGGATTCCACCCCACCGTCACCCATCCGGCGCTATTCTTGGGGCATCAATCCTCGCCCCATCCAGCAAGGACCGCCCCGATGACCCACCCCGCACGCGTCCTGACCGCACTCGGCATCCTCTTCCTCGGCGCCGGTGGCGGGTGGCTGCTCGCCTCGCGCAACGGCGCCCCGCCCGCCGCCAGCGCCCCGACCACCCACGGTGAGTGGGTCAGCTACGACAACGGCGCCGGCCAGCAGGTCAAGGCGTACGTGGCCTACCCCGAACGCCAGGGCACCGCGCCGGCGATCATCGTGATCCACGAGATCTTCGGGATGACCGACTGGGAACCGACCGTCGCCGACGACTACGCCAGCAAGGGGTATGTCGCGATCGTCCCCGACCTGCTCTCGTCGCGCTACGGCTCGACCGCGGCCCTGGGCGATTCGGCACGCCGACTGGTCGGCTCGCTCCAGACCCCCGACGTCATGCGCGACATCGATGCCACGTATCAATACATCAACGCGCAGCCGGCCACCCGGAAGGACAACACCGGCATCATCGGCTTCTGCTGGGGTGGCGGCACGGTGTGGTCGTATGCATCGCACAACCCGAAACTCAAGGCCGCCGTGGTCTGCTACGGACCGCTCGCCGACACGACGATGCTCAGGACCGTCGAGGCGCCGGTGCTCGGCGTCTACGGCGAGAAGGATGGCCGCGTCACCAACTCGCTCCCGACGATCGCCCGGATGATGCAGACCATGGGCAAGTCGTTTGTCGCTGACTCGTATCCCGGGACCGGGCATGGCTTCCTGAAGCCGGGTCGCACCGGCTCCGACACGCCGGCGGCCGACAAGGCCCGCCGCGCCATCGACGACTTCTTCGCCGCGAAGCTCGGGGGGATGTAGGTGCGCACCCTGCTGCCCCTGCTCGTGATGGCGGTGGGGGCGTGTTCGCTCTCGCCACTCCAGAACCGGATCCATCCTGGTGAGGAGGCGTTCGTGGTGGTGGTCGGTACCGGGGCCGACGAGAAGGTCGATCTCTTCGCGACGCTACCGGGGGGGGGAGAGGTGCACCGTCTCACCTTCACCTCGATGGTCGAATCGTCACCACACCTCTCGCCACGCGGCGATGTGGTCGCCTTCCTCCGCCACGGCACCGGCAGCGGCCGCGAGCAGGGTGAGCTGGTGGTGATGAACCTGCTGAACGGCGCGGAACGCCACCTCGACGTGCCCGACAGCGCCGGCACACTCCGGAACGTTGCGTGGTCGGACGATGAACAACATCTCTACCTGCTGACCGACACCGGACGCTGGCTGGTCGATGCACCACCGATCGCCCCGAACGCGCGCCGGGTCCCCCCCGAACGGCTCGCCGCCGCCGATTCCGCGCTCGACACCTGGCTTGGCACCCCACGCTTCGCCCACGTCGAGCCGTGTGCCACCGGCGGACTCTGCATCGCCGGGCCGAGCGGTGAGCCGCGCGAACTTTCCGCGACCGGAACGGCGGCGACACGCTGGGGATCGGACTCGGTGGCGTGGCTCGAGGGGGACCAGATCGTGATTCGGCCGCTCGGCCCCGGGCCGATGCGACGCCTCGACCTCGATCCCAAGCGCGTCACCGCGCTCACCGGCGTGAGCTACGCTACGCCGTAGGCACCTCAGCGCTCAACTCTTCCCCAACTCGACCGATAACGCGCGTCCGGACCATGGACTGGCCGAAACGCGATCTGATATCGGACCCTGGGGGAGAGCATGCGACGCGCGACACGATGTGCGCTGGTGGCTGGAGTGTTGCTGCCGGTAACGGCCCAGGCGCAGACCGCCCGGATGCAGGTCGCGGCCCGGGTCCTCGAGCCGGTGGGGATCTCGGTCGGACGTGGTGCGACACCCGCCGCACCCGCGACCTCGCTTCGTCTCGTCACCCGACCCGGCGCACCGCTCACGGTCGCCCTCTCACGCGACCTGATCGCGAGCGGGTTCAGTGTCACGCTCGCCACGCCCGGCAGCGCGGCGCCGACCGGTATTGCACCGAAGCGGCATGTGCTCCCGGGCGATCATCGTCGGGTGGTGGTGATCAGTCATCTCTGAGCAGGGCCTGCCTACCGGTCGATGCGATTCCCAACGAGCGCGCCGACCAGGAAACCCACAGCCCCGCCTGACAGGGCGGTGATGACTCGAGAGCCGGTGCCCTCGACTTCTCGATGATTCTCGCCGGCGCTACGAAGCAGGAGCGCACCGGCGCCACCGATCACGGCGCCAACCGCGCCGCCTTCAAGCCACTTGGTCGATCGCTGCGGATAGTCGATGGAGACCACGCTGGCAGGGGTCTGATCCGCTGTCGCGGTCTCGCGCATCCCGACCCGGAGCGCACGAGCGCTCGGGAGAGCGTAGGCCTCGGCGTGTGTCGGGGTCTGCATGGGAGGAGATACTGGCTCGGTTCCGCCAATCAGGGCCAGCACGGCGAGGATTAGGTCCATCGCTAGTTCCCCAGAAACCCGAAATAGATCAACCGCGAGCGGTTCCCGTCAGACGCTGGCTCTGCACCAGTCCACCCAGCAAACTTAGGTGCCGTCCAGTAACACTCGCTGTATCCATACTGGGAGTAGACCGGATGGTCAGAAGCCACGCAGTTCACGAACTTCACCGCCTCGCTACCGAGATTGTATGGCTCCCCGGTCCGCACAACCTCAAATCGATCAGGTGAACAGCTGTCGACACCGAACTGCCCACCACTATCACACTCACTCACGGTCGCATAGTTCGCGTGCTTCCCAGTCGCGACGAAGACTCGAGGACGGCCGCCTTTCTCATTCGGATACGTAACCGCTGGATAGCCCTTCGTGCCGCTAGCGATCGTTTGATACGTATCGTGCTGTGATAGATAGAGGTATTCAAGCACCCAATGATGAGAACCGCTGTCGTACTTCACCAACATGCCGATGGACTCAGAATCTCCGGGGTGTCCCTGACAACCTTCAATCAGCCCGCCGATTTCGAAATCACAAATCGCGTTGGCCGAACCATAGTCAAGGTGATACCCTAGGAGGTACGCGATCAACACCCGGTTTGAACCGGCTGGCCTAGCGACCCATCGAGGCTCCCGGGTTGCGGGATCGACGTTAGCATAGGCGAGGGCAAGTTCGGGCGCGAACGCCTCCGCCAAGTTCTTCTCGCAGAAGTCCGAGAGCCCATCGAGATCGGCATCGGTGTGCCCACCCTCGTCAAAGCACTCAGGCCCGGTGACCGTGTAGGAGATGAAGGCACCAGGACTTGAAGGAAACGAGTCAATATCGATGCATCCGGCCTGGCACCTAACCTGTGGCCCAGAAGCTCCAGACGCCGTCGCGGTGGCGACCCGTGGTATCGTCGGCACCGACTCTGCAGCGCAGCCGAGGATGGTGGTGAAGATGAGAAGTGCCGCGAGGAGATACAATTTTGAGCGGTCAGGCCAACGTCCTTCGAGCATGCGGCACCCCACCAAATTCCGGATAGTCTTGTTGCGCAGACATCAAGGAGCGTGAACATCGAGCTTCCCCCACCCTTGGCCTGCAATGGCCGCGACATGATAGTCTCAGGACACTCGTGCTACAACCCACCACATGAAAGGAGTCTCCCCGGACGGTGGCGACTGACGAAGAGCCCATCTGGAGGGTGCATGTGGTGGAGTCCGAGACGTGCTCCCGGGCGATCACCGACGTGTGGTGGTGATCAGTCATCTCTGACTGAACGTGGTGGGGTTGCTACTGCCTCACATAGAAGACGAAGCTCTCCAACTGCTGAATCACCGCTTCCTTCTCCTTCAGTTCATGCGCCAGCAGGTCGCCGGTGGTGATCATCCCGACCACCTTGTCGCCCTCGATCACCGGCAGGTGGCGGATCCGTCGATCGCTCATCAGCGTGCCGCAGTCGCTCATCGAGGCCTGGGGCGTGCAGGTCACGAGTGCCGTGGTCATCACGTCGCGGAGCGGCGTGCTCGCGGGGTCCTTGACCATCGCCACCACGCGGCGCATGAGGTCGCGCTCGGTGAAGATCCCCACCAGCCTGTCATCCTCGATGATCAGCACGCTGCCGGTGCCGCGCTCGTTCATCAGGATCGCGGCGGCCAGAACGGTCACGTCCGGACTGGTCGAGAGCATCGCGCCGTCCTTCGTCTGGAGCAGTTCCTGCACGGTCGCCATTGACGGATCCTTGATTGGAGGGATCTTCGAGTCTACAGCCTTCGGGCCCACCCAGCCAGAGGCACTCGCCACATCCCCTCATGAGGTCCCCGTGCGCCGTCGTCCCCGCAGGTCACTGCTCGTGTTGGCACTCGGCGCCGCTTCGGCGTGCACCACACCGCCACCCATGCCCGTCCCGACCGCCACCATCCACGACAATACCGCCGCCGCGGGTCGGCGGACCGGTGACACGGTCCGGGTCACGCTCACGCCGATCCGGGCGATGTGGTACCCCGAGACGGAGAACGATCCTGGCGCCCTGGTCTGGGCCTTCGCCGCCGACAGCGGGACGCCGATGATCCCCGGCCCGATGCTGCGGGCGAGCGAGCGTGGCGTGTTCGAGGTGACCGTGGTGAACCCCGACCCCGCACGTGCGCTCACCATCCGTGGGCTCGGTGCCCGCCCGCTTGCGCTCACCGATTCGCTTCTGGTCCCGGCGGGCGACAGCACCACCGTCACCTTCGCCGCCGGCGAGCCGGGCAGCTACTTCTACACCGCCACCTGGCATGCCGACGACGACAACCTGCCACCCGACGAGATGCTGCTCGCCGGTGCACTCGTGGTCGATGCCGACACGGCGACGCCCCCCGATCGGGTCTTCCTGATTTCGAGCTGGTTCACCAAGGTCGATTCCACCCGTGGCCCACCGTTCGTGACCACCGATTGGCTGGTGATCAACGGTCGCTCGTTCCCCGACAATGGCACGATCAACATCACCCAGGGCGACACCGTGCGGTGGCGCTGGATCAATCCGAGTCGTGATGCCCATCCGATCCATCTCCACGGCGAGTTCTTTCGTGTGACCCGCCGTGGCACCTGGGCCGCCGACAGCGCGTCGTGGGGCCAGGAAGTCGTCACCCAACTGATCCGCCCCGGCGAGACGTTCGAGTCGGAGTATGTGGCCCACGAGCCCGGCAACTGGGTGGTGCACTGCCACTTCGCGTTCCACACCTCGCACTTCCTCTCGGCGGATCGGATCCCCGAACCGACCGATCCCGGCAGCGTGGACGCCGTGGATCACTCCGTGATGGGGATGCGCGGGATGATGCTGCGGATTGCCGTGGCCCCGCGCGACGGCCTGCCGCGCCGCGCCGCCGACAGCGCGGGCACTCGCGCCATTCGCCTGGTCGTCCGCGCAGCACTCGGCATGCACGACCCGGCGCCGGACACATCGCTCTCCGCGGGCTACACCGAAGGGCTGGCGTTCATGAAGGCCGATGACGGTGATCCCCCACGCGACTCGGTGCCGGCGGAGTCGGCGATGCTCGTCCTGACACGCGGCGTACCGGTGGCAATCACCGTGGTGAATCAGATGCGCGCACCGACCGCGGTGCATTGGCACGGGATGGAAGTGCCGAGCTGGAGCGATGGCATCCCGGGCCTCTCGGGAGGACTCCCCAAGGTGGCACCCCTGATCATGCCCGGTGATTCGTTCGTCGCGCGCTTCACACCGACGCGGTCGGGGACCTACATGTATCACGCGCACAGCAACGAGCTGCACCAGATCGCCTCCGGGCTCGCCGGTGCGCTGCTGGTGGTCGACCCCGCCTCCTACCACCCGCGCACGGAACGACTCGTGACCATCACCGGCGACGGCTATCTCGGCACCGGGGCACGCATCAACGGCTCGCGACATCCCGAGGCACTCACCATTCCGGCCGGGGTGCCGATCCGGTTCCGACTCATCAGCATCACCGCCGACTGGAGCATCACAGCCCAACTCGTCCAGGACAGCATCGCCGTGCCCTGGACGATGGTCGCGAAGGACGCGGCGGACCTGCCACGCGCACACCAGGTCAACGACACACGACCCTGGCGTGCGGGGCCGGGCGAATCCGCCGACTTCCTCGTGCGAATCACCACGCCCGGTGCCTATGCGATTCGCGTCGTCGGGAACGGGACCGACTGGACGACCGTGCTGCCGATCACCGTGGTGCCGAGATGATCTGGTCGCCGCACACCACCGACCGACCTGCCCGTCGTATACTACAGGCATGTCTCGTCAGGCCTCCTCCCAGCATCTGACCGCGACCGGCATCCGGATTGTCGGCAGTGCCGCCGCGGAGCTCGTGGCCCGCGCCAGTTCGCACCTCGAGCCACCGCCATCCGGCGACGTGCTCTGGGCCGCCGGATTCCGCGCTCGTCCGCGAATCGGCAGCGGCAGCCCGGTGCCCGCCATCCTCCACCGACTCACCGAGGTGCTGCGGCGCGAGTGGGATGCCTGCCCGCCGCTCGGCCGCGATCAGAGTGTGGCACGTCCCGCGGCCCGATTCCACGGCATCAGCTGGGACGTGATGGGAGAAGCGGGCGCCTGGATGGGCGAGCTGGTCTGGCGGCATCGTCATCCGGTGCTCGCAGGCACGCCCTGCACGACCCACCTCATCATCGAGGAACAACAGCAACACACCCGGGTGTCGCTGGCCTCCGCCGCCGACGGGGGCCAGACAGGCGTCCGAGGCGTCGTGGCCGCCGGACAGGCGCGACCACTGCTGCTCGACGAACTGCGGCAGGTGGTCACCCTCACGTTCGACCATTTCAATGGCGCGCCGATCATCCTGACCGAGAGCGAAGTCGCCCCGTTCGTCCGTGAGGTACTCCTGAGCGAGTCGCGCGAATGGCCGGTTGCGGTGCAGGCCCCACTCGAAGGCGATCTGTTCGTCGTGCCACCCGAGGAGATCGCCAACGAGCTGTTCGGTCTGGCCCCGCTCTACGTCCTCGAACGCCAGCCCTGCACCTTCCGCCTCACCGATGCCATCGGTGATCGACGCCTCTCCGCATACTTCGGTGCGCTCCGCGTCTACCGCGAGGAGTTCTCGTGCGCCGATCGGAGCGACGACCACTGGCTGCTGCTCCGCGATCGCCTCGACGATCCGCTCGAGCGTGCGGCACTCGTCGGTCGCGTCGCGCGTGTGGTGGCCAATCGTCACCTGCCGATGCAAGGGGTGCGTGCCCGCTGTGATGCCCTGGCACGCATGAATGCCCCGACCCCGGTCACGATGCCGACACCCACGGTCGAGCAGTCGGATGACGAGGCCACTCCCCCCCCTTCATCGGATGCGGTGCCGTCACCGCCGATCGGAGCCGGGCTTCCCGCCGCGGTGGTGAACGCGCTCGGCGAGCTGCCGGCCGCGATGGGGGTGCTCGCGGCGCAGCTGCGCGACCTGTCGGGGACGATCGCCCATCTGGTGGCGGCCAACGTCCAGCTCTCCGATGAGGTCGCGCGCCTCCGCACGACCACGGCAATCCGGGCGACCAGCACCAACGCGATGGAGCGCCGACTCGCCGCGATGGAGTCGGTCCTCGTCCCGGCGGCGGAGTCCGAGGAGATCGACGCCGAGGCGGAGCGCGACGATGACATCGAGGACCTCGAGGATCAACCGACCCTGGTGGACGCCGTGCGGCACGCCGCCAGCGAGTACGGCGACGCGCTCCTGATCCTCGACAGCGCCGAGAAGACCGCCGCGGAGAGTCCGTATGCGGATGTCGACCGTGTCGCGGCGGTGCTCCAGGCGATGGCGTATGTCGCACGCCGTCGGCAGGAAGGCGGTCTCGACACGGGGATGCGCGCGGCGTTCCAGGAACTGGGTGTCGACTACCGTGCCGGCATCGCGAAGAGCACCAGCGAGCGGCTGCGTCACCAGTACGAGTTCCGGGATTCGAACGGCCTCGTGCATCTGTGCGCCGAGCACATCGCGCTGGGATCAACGTACGACCCGCGCCGTTGCCTCCGGATCTACTTCACCTCGCGCGCGGCATCGGAGGTGCGCTTCGTGATCGGCCACGTCGGCCGACATCTGACGGTGATGACCTCGACCTGAGCGGATGCGGTACCTTGCAGGGCCACTGCCGACCGGGCAAGGCCACTTCCCCTCACCGTGGTGCCCCGATGACCCGACTCCTGCTCGCCGCCTCCCTGCTCACCGCACCACTCGCGGCGCAGTGGCCCACAGCATCACCCGGCAGCGTGGGATTCGATTCCACCAAACTCGCGGCGCTCAGCGGCGAGATGGCCAGCGGTCGCTACGGCCTGGTCGACGGATTCGCCGTGGTCAAGAACGGCAAGCTGGTCTGGTCACGACAGTGGCACCGCAACTACGACTCGGTCTATCGAGCCGTGAACCCTCCCGATACGCTCGATCGTCAGTACGACTACGATCATCCCGATTGGCATCCGTGGTACCAGCGGAGTGACCTGCACACGTTGCAGTCGGTGACCAAGAGCATCACCTCGATCCTGGTTGGTATCGCGATCGAGCGCGGTGAGATCGCGTCGGTCGACACACCCCTCATCTCCTGGTTCGACACCACCCGGATTGCCAACCTCGACGACCGCAAGCGACGCATCACGCTTCGGCACATCCTCACCATGACGCCCGGGATCGCGTGGAACGAGAACGTCCCCTACACCGACTCCACCAACTCGGCGATCCAGCTCGAGGCGAGTCGCGAGTGGGTGCGCTACGTGCTCGACCTCCCCATGGCGGCGGAACCGGGGACGGTCTGGGGCTACAACTCGGGCGCCAGCGTCCTGATGGGCGCCGTCCTGCGGCAAGCGACCGGCAAGCCGGTCGCCGACTACGCCCGCGCACATCTCTTCGGCCCGCTCGGCATCACCGACTTCCACTGGAAGGAATCACCGACCGGCGAGCAGGACACCGAGGGCGGCCTCTACCTCCGCACCGAGGATCTCGCCAAGCTCGCCTGGCTCTACCTGAATGGCGGCGAGTGGCAGGGGAAGCAGATCGTCCCGCGCAGTTGGGTCGAACAGTCGCTCACGGCCGTGACGCCCGGCCCGGGCCGCGGGGGCGGCTACGGTTTCCAGTGGTGGCTCTATCCGAATCCGGTCGAGCAGGGGAAGCTCTTCCCGACCGGCTCCGGCTACGGCGGCCAGTTCCCGATGCTCTTCCCCGGCGACTCGATGGTCGTGGTGATCAATCAGTGGAACATCCACGGCCCGCCGACCATGGGGCCGATCGAGTTGGCGAAGCGGGTGCTGGAGGCGCGGAAGGAGTAGGATATCTTGCTCGGAACCACGATCACGAGCGCGAGCTGAGACTCGCGCCTAAAAGGATGTCATGCCTCGCCTCATCGAATGTGTCCCCAACTTCTCCGAAGGCCGCGATCTCGCGGTCATCACGCGGATCACCGACGCCATCAAGGCCGTCGAGGGTGTCCGGCTGCTCAATGTCGATCCCGGCAAGGCCACCAACCGGACCGTCGTGACCTTTGTCGGCGAACCCGAGCCAGTGATGGAGGCGGCGTTCCGGGCGATCAAGGTGGCGGGCGAGTCGATCGACATGTCGAAGCACCACGGCGAGCATCCGCGAATGGGGGCGACCGACGTCTGTCCGTTCGTGCCGATCAGCGGTGTGACGATGGAGGAGGCGGCAGCCTACGCCACGCAGCTCGCCAAGCGGGTGGGCGAGGAACTCGAGCTGCCGGTCTATCTCTACGAGGCGGCGCAGCCCGACGCCTCGCGCCGGAACCTCGCCGTGATCCGGGCCGGCGAGTACGAGGCGCTTCCCGAGAAGGTCACCACGCTGCCGCCCGACTTCGGCCCGGCGCGTTTCGACGCGAGGCGCGGTGCCACGGTGGTCGGCGCCCGCGACTTCCTGGTTGCCTACAATATCAACCTCAACACCACCTCGACCCGACGCGCCAACGCGATCGCGTTCGACGTACGCGAGGCCGGTCGCAATACCACCGGTCCCCTGGGCGAGCCCGCCAACGAACCCGGCACC
Source organism: Gemmatimonadales bacterium (assembly GCA_035703525.1). Taxonomy (GTDB): domain Bacteria; phylum Gemmatimonadota; class Gemmatimonadetes; order Gemmatimonadales; family GWC2-71-9; genus Palsa-1233. Next base: position 17,308 of record DASSYA010000024.1, read on the forward strand.
CTCAAGGCCGTGAAGGCGATCGGCTGGTTCATCGAGGAGTACGGCGTCGCCCAGGTCTCCATGAACCTGACCAACATCACCGTCACACCGGTGCATGTGGCGTTCGACGAAGTGGTCCGTGCCGCCGGTGAACGCGGCATCCGGGTCACCGGCTCCGAGCTGGTCGGCCTCGTCCCCCTCTCCTGCCTGGTCGAGGCCGGGCGCTACTTCCTCGAGAAGCAGCAGCGCTCGACCGGCGTCGGTGAACGCGAACTGGTGCGGATTGCGATCCGGACCCTCGGTCTCGACGAGCTCACACCGTTCAATCCCGACGAACGCGTCATCGAATATCTGCTGAGGGATGCATCCGACACCCGTCTGGTCGACATGACGCTCGCCGCATTCACCGCCGAGACCGCGAGCGAATCCGCTGCCCCCGGGGGCGGATCGATCGCAGCTGCGCTCGGTGCACTCGGTGCCGCACTCGGCACGATGGTCGCGAACCTCTCGTCGCATCGCCGTGGCTGGGACGAACGCTGGGAGGAGTTCAGCGCGCACGCCGAGCGCGGCCAGCAGCATGTCAAGACGCTGCTGCACCTGGTCGACGAAGACACGCGCTCGTTCGAGGCGGTGATGGCGTGTTTCGGGATGCCCAAGGGCAGCGACGAGGAGAAGGCTGTACGGAAGACCGCGATCCGTGATGCGACACGCGAGGCCACCCGAGTCCCGTTCCGCGTGATGGAGGAATCACTCGCGTCGATGGACCTCATCAAGGCGATGGCCGAGGTTGGCCAGGAGACCAGTGCATCGGACGCAGGGGTCGGTGCGCTCTGTGCGCGGAGTGCCGTGATGGGTGCCTATCTCAACGTGCAGATCAACGCGGCACAGCTCAAGGGCGATGACGTCGCGGCAGATCTCGTCGCACGTGGCGCAGAGATCCAGGCGCGGGCGCAGGCGCTGGAGTCGGAGATCCTCGCGATCGTGGCGGGGAAGATCTAGGACGAGCCCACGGGGGGTTGCTCGCTCCGCTCGTAACAGCCCCCGGGCTCGGCACTGACGGAGGCTGAAGCCTCCTCGCTCCGCAGGTCGTTGAGCAAGGCGGGTTTACCCGCCCTCAGTGCCGAGCCGGGGTGATGTCCCGAACTGTCACCCCGAACAAACGGAGTGAGTGAAGGGGGCAGTGAGGGACCACCCGTGGGCTCGTCCCCGGAGGCCCCGCCCCTCGCGTTGCGAGGGCGGGGACATCGCGGTGATATGTTCCGAGCATGCCACCAATCATCCGCGCCCCACGGGGCACCGAGCGCACCGCCAAGGGCTGGATCCAGGAAGCCGCCAAGCGGATGCTGATGAACAACCTCGACCCCGAGGTCGCCGAGAAGCCCGATGAGTTGATTGTGTACGGCGGACGCGGCAAGGCCGCCAGGGATTGGGAGAGCTACCACCGGATCGTCGCCACCCTCGACCGACTCGAGAACGACGAGACCCTCCTGATCCAGAGCGGCAAGCCGGTCGCCGTGCTCCGGACCCATCCCCTCGCCCCGCGCGTCCTGATCGCCAACTCCAACCTGGTGCCCAAATGGGCCACCTGGGAGGAGTTCGATCGTCTCGACCAGGCCGGCCTGATGATGTACGGCCAGATGACCGCCGGCTCGTGGATCTACATCGGCACCCAGGGAATCCTGCAGGGCACCTACGAAACCTTCGCCGGCGCGGCCGACAAACACTTCAACGGCACGCTCGCCGGCACCATCACCGTCACCGCCGGGCTCGGCGGCATGGGCGGTGCGCAGCCACTCGCCGTCACCCTCGCCGGTGGCGTTGCCCTGGTGGTCGAGATCGATCCGGCGCGCATCCAGCGCCGACTCGAGACCCGCTATCTCGATGAGGTCGCTGACTCGCTCGACGACGCGATCGCGCGCGCCGAGCAAGCCAAGCTCGACAAGCGCGCGGTGTCGATCGGCGTGCTCGGCAACGCCGCCGAACTGATTCCGCGCATGGTCGAGATCGGCTTCACACCCGACCTGGTCACCGACCAGACCTCGGCGCACGACCCGATGTGGGGCTACATCCCGATCACCCAGCCCGACGAGGACATCGACACCTTCCGGACCGCACAACCCGATCGCTACCTCGAACGCGCCCGCGCAGGGATGGTCGCCCACGTGCGCGCGATCCTCACGATGCAGGAGCGGGGCGCGATCGCCTTCGACTACGGCAACAACCTCCGTGCCCAGGCCGAGCTCGGCGGACTCGAGGGCGCGTTCGACTATCCGGGATTCGTGCCCGCATTCATCCGCGATGCGTTCTGCGAGGGCCGCGGCCCGTTCCGCTGGGTGGCCCTCTCGGGCGACCCGGCCGACATCGCCGCGACCGACGCCGCACTCCTCAAGCTCTTCCCCGACGACAAGCGCCTGCAGCAGTGGCTCGGCTGGGCCGGCGAGAAGATCGCCTTCCAGGGCCTGCCGGCCCGCATCTGCTGGTTGGGCTACAAGGAACGCGACAAGGCGGGACTGCTCTTCAACCAGATGGTACGCGACGGCCGCGTGAGTGCACCGATCGTGATCGGGCGCGATCATCTCGATGCCGGCAGCGTCGCCTCACCGTATCGTGAGACCGAGGCGATGCGCGATGGCTCCGATGCGGTGAGCGATTGGCCGCTGCTCAACTTCGCGGTCGGGACGGCGAGTGGTGCCGGATGGATGTCCTTCCATCACGGGGGGGGGGTCGGCATGGGATACTCGCAGCATGCCGGGCTGGTGGCGGTCGCCGATGGCAGTGACGAAGCCGAGCAGCGCCTGGGAATGTGCCTCGTCAACGACCCGGCGATGGGCGTGCTCCGGCATGCCGACGCGGGATACGAGAAGGCGATCGACGTCGCGCGGACGCGGGGACTGGACCTGCCGTCGATCGACTGATCGGGCTGGAGTCCGGGAACCATTCCGGCTCCCCGGTCGTACCTCTCGCAGGCCGTATGGTGGCGCTGGTGACCGCGCGACCGTACTCTCGGTGAGGCGCAACCCGCGACCGCCGCGGCGCCTGTGCGACCCATCGCCCCGGACTCGTCAAGACACTACATGACAATGACTTCGACCATTTCGAACCGCCCGGACACCCCGACGCCCCACATCGGGCCGCCGTCGCTCGCCGCGCGGTTCCGTCAGGTGCGCGACTGGACCGTCTCGCTGACCGAGCCGCTCGAGGTCGAGGACTGTGTCGTCTCCTCGATGCCCGACGTGAGTCCGACCAAGTGGCATCTGGCACACACCAGCTGGTTTTTCGAGACCTTCGTGCTCGCCGATCATGCCGCGGACTATCGCTCCCCCGACCCGCGGTATGCCTTTCTCTTCAATTCCTACTATGTCCAGGCCGGAGAGCGTCACTGCCGAGCCCAGCGCGGCCTCGCCACTCGACCGACGTTCGTCGAGGTGCTCGCGTACCGCTCGCATGTCGATCGCGCGGTGCAGGCCTTGCTCGACCTGGTTGCCGACGATGCCAAGCATCCCGCGTACCGGCTGATCGAACTTGGCCTCCACCACGAGCAGCAGCACCAGGAACTGCTCCTGATGGATATCAAGCATGTCTTCTGGACCAACCCGCTCCGGCCGACCTATCGCCCGTTCGTCTCACCGCCGCCGGGTGATATCCCGGTGATGACATGGCACGACATCGCCGAGGGGGTGCACGAGATCGGTCACGCCGGTGAGGGGTTTGCCTACGACAACGAGGGGCCGCGTCACAAGGTGTACCTGCAACCGGCCCGGATCGCATCACGCCTGGTGACCAACGCCGAATACGCCGCGTTCATCGCGGACGGTGGCTACAGCCGCCCCGAGCTCTGGCTCTCCGCCGGACTCGCCACGGTGCAGGAGCATGGTTGGCAAGCACCACTTTACTGGGAGCAGACTGGCGACGGGTGGCAGGAGTTCACACTCGGCGGCCAGCGACCGCTGATCGGCGACGTCCCGGTCAGCCATATCAGTTACTACGAAGCCGACGCGTACGCGCGGTGGGCAGGCAAGTCGCTGCCAACTGAAGCCGAGTGGGAAATCGCGGCGACCGGCGCACCAATCCAGGGGACCTTTGCCGAATCCGGTCGAGGACACCCGGCACCTGCCCACGGTCACGGCACCCTCGAACAACTGTACGGCGACCTCTGGCAGTGGACGTCCAGCGCCTACCTCGGCTATCCGGGATACCAGCCCGCCACCGGCGCCATCGGCGAGTACAACGGCAAGTGGATGGCCGACCAGTGGGTGCTTCGCGGTGCCTCGGTCGCGACGCCACGACGGCATGCACGACACACCTACCGCAACTTCTTCCCGTCGCCGGCACGCTGGCAATTCAGCGGCATCCGACTCGCGGAGCGCGTGTGACCGTCCCTGGCAAGCACCACACCGGTCGACGCAATGCCCCACCAGTATCGCCGTCGGCCGGGATGCGCGAGGAGATTCTCGCCGGCCTGCACGCCAGACCGAAGAAGCTGAGCCCGAAGTACTTCTACGACGCCGAGGGTGCCCGGCTCTTCGAGGAGATCACGACCCTCCCCGAGTACTATCCGACACGCACCGAGCTCGGCATCCTGCATCGCGCGCTCCCGGAACTCGTCGACCTCGCGGGACCACGAGTGGCGCTGGTCGAGTACGGCAGCGGGGCCGGCATCAAGGTGCGGCTCCTGCTCGAAGGGCTCGCGGCACCGGTCGCCTACGTGCCGATCGACATCTCCGGCGAGCAGCTCGACCGGGTCGCCGCGGGACTCCGGTCCGACTATCCCGGCATCGTGGTCCACCCGATTCGCGCCGACTACACCCGCGCGGTGTCGCTGCCGGCCTTGCCGAGAGCCGCACGACGGATCGCGTTCTTCCCGGGCTCGACCATCGGCAACTTCGAGCCGGGTGCCGCCACCAATTTCCTGCGCGGCGTCCGCACCACGGTCGGTGCCGGGGGGGGGCTGATACTCGGCGTCGATCGCGTCAAGGATGGCGCGACCCTCGAGCGCGCCTACAATGACGCAGCCGGGGTCACCGCACGCTTCAACACGAACCTGCTCGTCCGGCTCAATCGTGAGCTCGCCGCCACCTTCGATGTTGATCGGTTCGCGCATGAGGCACGCTGGAACCGCGCGGACTCCCGGATCGAGATGCACCTCCGGTCGCTCGAGGATCAGGTCGTTCAGGTCGGTGGCACCGCAGTGTCGTTCGCCAGGGACGAGACGATCTGGACCGAGTCGTCATACAAGTACGACCACCAGCGCCTCGAGCGCATGGTCACCGACGCCGGCTTCCGCCTCACGCGACTGTGGACCGATCCGGAGGAACTGTTCTGGGTGGCGTTCCTGGAGTAGCAAAGCTTTCCCTCTTTCTCTCTTTACAACGTCATGAACAGGTTGTTGAGCGACTCGCTCCACGTCGGATGCGCGATCGCCACGTCCCGGAGCTGCTGCCACCTGAGCTTCCCCATCATCGCCACCTGCAGCACCGTGGCCACCTCGCCGCCCTCGGTGCCGAGGATGGCGGCACCCAGGATGCGATCAGTCCGGGTATCGACGATCGCCTTCATCATCCCGCGCGTCTCACCCGTCTCGATGGCTCGGGCGACGCGGGTCATCGGCAACGTGGCGACGCGGTGTGGCAGCTTCTGGTCAATCGCCTCGCGCTCGGTGATGCCGATCCGTCCGAGTTGCGGATCGATGAACAGGGTGTAGGGAACCAGGCGGCCGTGTCGTGAGGCGCGGCCGCCCTCGAGCAGGTTGGTGCGCAGGATCCGGAAGTCGTCGTAGGCAATGTGGGTGAAGGCCGGTGCGCCGGTGACATCGCCCAGCGCGTAGATGTGCGGTACCGACGTGACCAGTCGCGTGGTGACCGCGATGAATCCCTGACGCGTGATGCGGAGCCCTGCGGCCTTGGGGTTGAGGGAGGCGGTGTCGGGCCGGCGACCCACCGCCACCAGCAGATCGCTCCCCGAGATGTCCCGGGTCTGGCCACCACTCTCCACCGACAGCGTGATGTCGCCCGCGGCACCGCGCACCGCGGTTGCCTCCGTGCCGAGGAGAATCGTGCAACCGTCCTCTCGGAGGATCGTGGTAATCGCCTCGACGATGTCGGTGTCCTCGCGCGGCATGAGTCGTGGCCCGTGCTGGACCACCGTCACCTCGGCGCCGAGTCGGCGGTAGAGCTGCGCGAATTCGAGCCCGATGTAGCCGCCACCGAGAATCAGCAGGTGCTCCGGCACCCGATCGAGCTCGAGAATCGACCGTGAGGTGAGGTACGGCACCCTGGCGAGGCCGTTGAGGTCGGGGATGCGGGGTACCAGGCCGGTGTTGATCACGATTCGGTCACCACCGATGCTCCGAAGTCCATTCCCACCGGCGACCTGGATCGTACGGTCGTCCAGGAAGCGGCCTTCGCCCGCGATCAAGGTGACGCCCGCGCGATCGAGCCCATTCTCGCTCCCGGAGCGGAACGACTCGACCACCTTCCGCTTGCGGGCCCGCACGGCGGGCATGTCGACCGTGACCTGGCCCGTGCCGATGCCGTAGTCATGGGCCCGACGCGCGAGATGGGCGACACGTCCCGACGCGATCAGCGTCTTGGTCGGCGTGCATCCCTCGTTGACGCAGGTGCCGCCGACATGCTCGCGCTCGATGACGGCCACGCGCTGGCCGGCATCTGCAAAGGCCGTGGCCAATGGGTTGCCGGCCTGACCGCTACCGATCACCACGAGATCATAGTGCTCCTTCGCCATCGATCACTCCTCGCTCGGGACCCCCTGAAGGTAGAATGCTCCCGGATCCTGGGCTGTTCGGCCGCGGCAGTAGATTCCGGGACGATGCCTACTGACCTGCTGCTGACTGGAATCGGACAACTCGCCACGCCGCCCGCTGTTGGGTGCCGCCACGGCGGTGCGATGCGCGAGCTGGTGGTCCATGCCGACGCGGTGCTCGCCATCCGTGCGGGCCTGATCGAGTGGGTCGGCGCGGCCTCGGCATGGACCGGCGATGCCGGGCGCGTGATCGACCTGGGGGGCCGAGCGGTGGTGCCGGCGCTGGTGGACCCGCACACGCATCTGGTGTGGGCGGGCGACCGGTATGCTGACTTCGAGGCACGGGTCGAGGGTGTGCCCTACGAGACGATTCTCGCGCGGGGCGGCGGGATCCGCAGTTCCGTCGCGGCCACCGCCGCGGCCAGCATCGACCAGCTCGTCCAGCTTGCCATTCCGCGCGTGCAACGACTGCAGGCAAGCGGCGCCGCGACGATCGAGATCAAGAGCGGCTATGGCTTCACCCCGGAAGCCGAGCTGCGGTCACTTGAGGCGATTCGGGAAGTCGCCACACGAGTGGATGCCGACATTCACCCGACTCTCCTGATCCACATTCCGCCAGTCGATCCGCAAGCGCGCACCAGCTATCTCGACGCCGTCATCAACGAGCTCATTCCCGAGGTCGCTCGTCGCAGTCTCGCCACCGGCGTCGATGTCTTCGTCGAGCGTGAGGCATGGCTGCCGGATGAGGCCGCACTGGTGTGGAACGCCGCGGCGAGGCACGGCCTCGCTCGGAAGGCGCACGTCGACCAGTTTCATGCGATCGGTGGCCTCGAGACCGCAATCGCGCAGGGTGCCCTGTCGGTCGATCATCTGGAGGCGAGTGGTGCCGCACAAATCGCTGCCCTCGCCGCTTCAGACACCGTCGGCGTGATCCTGCCCGGTGTCACGCTCCATCTTGGCATCGCGGCCGCGCCGGGACGTGCGCTGATCGATGCGGGTGCCGCGGTCGCCATCGGCACCGACTGCAATCCCGGGTCGTCGCCGCTCTTCAGCATGCAGGAGGCACTGGCGCTCGCCGTCCGCCTCAACGGGCTCACACCGGCCGAAGCCCTCGCGGCCGGTACCGTCAACGCCGCGGCCGCGCTCGGTCTGGCCGACCGTGGTGCGCTGGTCGCGGGGGCGCGGGCCGACGTCCTCGTCCTCGATGATGCCGATTGGCGGAGCCTCGCCTGGACCCTGGGCGCCACCCCGGTGGCGACACGATTCATTGCTGGAAGGGAAGTGGTGTCATGAACAGTGCTCGCGTGCAGGTTGGCCCGCCGATCACGCTCGACCAGGTCGTCGCGGTCGCACGTCAGGATGCCGGTGCGGAACTCGATGCACCTGCGCGTGAGCGGATGCGTGCCTCGCGCGACTACATCGAGCGCCTCGTCAGGGAGGGACGCACCGTCTACGGCGTGACAACCGGGTTCGGGAAGTTGGCGAGCGAACGCATCGCGCCGGCTGACGTGCAACAGTTGCAGCGCAACCTGATCGTCTCCCACGCGATGGGCGTCGGCGAACCGTTCAGTACCGAAGTGGTGCGCGCCATGCTGCTCTTGCGAGCCCAGTCGCTGGCCGCGGGCTGCAGCGGCATCCGGATCGAGGTGGTCGAGCTGCTCGTCGCGATGCTCGACCGTGGTGTGCATCCCATCATCCCCTCGCAGGGCTCGGTGGGTGCCAGTGGGGATCTCGCCCCGCTCGCGCACATGGCGCTCACGCTGATCGGTGAGGGCAGCGCCGAGTATCGAGGTGCCTCCTTGCCCTCGGCGGACGCGCTTGCGCAGGCTGGACTCGAGCCCGTCGTGCTCCAGGCGAAGGAAGGGTTGGCACTGATCAACGGCACCCAGGCGATGACCGCGGTCGGGGTACTGGCGGTTCATGATGCGATGCAGCTGGCCGTCAATGCCGACATCGCCGCGGCGATGTCGCTGGAGGCACTGCGTGGCACCCGTGCGCCATTCGATCCGCGTGTCACCCGGGTGCGGCCGCATCCCGGGGCCATGGCCGCTGCGGCCAACGTCCTCGCCCTCTCCGCTGACTCGCCGATTCATGCATCACACGCCGACTGCGGCAAGATCCAGGACGCATATTCGCTCCGGTGCGTGCCGCAGGTGCATGGCGCCTCACGCGATGCACTCGCCCATGTGGCGGCGGTGCTCACGCGCGAGGTCAACGCGGTCACCGACAACCCGCTGGTCTTCCATGACGACGACATGGTCATCTCCGCAGGCAACTTCCATGGCCAGCCGGTCGCGGTCGCGATGGACTATGCCAAGATCGCGATCGCGGAACTGGCCAACATCGCGGAGCGCCGGGTGGAGCACATGCTCGACCCGGCGGTGAGCGGGTTGCCGGCGTTCCTCGCGCATCAGGGCGGACTGCACTCGGGGTTGATGATCTCGCAGTACACCGCGGCTTCCCTGGTGAGCGAGAACAAGGTGCTGGCGCACCCGGCATCGGTTGACTCGATCCCGACCTCGGCCAACCAGGAGGATCACGTCTCGATGGGCACGATCGCGGCCAGGCAGTGTGCGATGATCCTCGAGAACGCGCGTTGGGTGCTTGCGGTCGAGGTGATGAACGCGACGCAAGCGCTCGACTTCCACGCGCCGCTCGTGCCGGGACCTGCGGTCCGGGCCGCCGTTGCCGAGGTGCGTGCCGTGGTCCCGCCGCTCGATGCCGACCGGGTGATGACCGGCGACCTCGCGGCGGTGCGTTCACTGATCGTGAGCGGCCGCCTCCGCGATGCAGTGGAGGCAGTAACCGGCGCGTTGAGGTAGGGGCGGCATGCGGGGAGATGTGTGGGGACGGCGGTGAACCCCCACATCCCACGGGTATCTTTCTCCACTCCCGTTCTCTCACTGGCAGGCGCCACATGACTGCACCGGACCAACCCGCAGTCTCCTTCTCGAGCGCGCGGCGCGAGGACATTTTCCCCGCGCTCACCGCAGGACAGATGCAGCGTGTCGCCGCACGCGGCCAGCGACGCAGTGTCAGTCCCGGCGAGGTGCTCTTTGCTGCGGGCGAGACCGACCCCCCGTTCTTCGTGATCGAGCGCGGCCAGGTCGAGATCGTGGAGTCACGACACCCGACGCGCGTCGTGGTCACGCGGCATGGGCCCGGCGAGTTCACCGGCGAGGCCAGCATGCTGTCCGGCCGCCGCTCCCTGGTCTCGGCCCGAGTCACCGAGGCGGGCGAGGTCATCGAACTGACGGGCGAGGAACTGCTCGCCCTGGTCCACGGCGACGGCGAGCTGAGCGAGATCATCATGCGGGCGTTCATTCATCGACGGCTGCAATTGATCGCGCACGGTATCGGCGACGTGGTGGTGGTCGGGTCACAGCACTCCGCCGACACACTCCGGATCAAGGAGTTCCTCAGCCGTAACAGGCACCCCTATGCCTACCTCGATCTCGATACCGATGTGGGGGTCCAGGCGCTGCTCGACGGGTTCGGTGTCAGTGCCGACGCCATTCCGGTCGTGATCTGCAGCGGCACCAACGTCCTCCGGAATCCCACCAGCGTCGAGATCGCCGACATGCTCGGATTCAACGCGGCGATCAACCCCACCGAACTCCGCGACGTGATCGTGGTCGGCGCGGGACCCGCGGGCCTCGCGGCCGCCGTGTACGCGGCCTCCGAGGGACTCGACGTCCTGGTGATCGAGGCGAACGCCCCCGGCGGCCAGGCCGGCACCAGCAGCAAGATCGAGAACTACCTCGGCTTCCCGACCGGCATCAGTGGGCAGGACCTCGCCGCGCGCGCGTACGACCAGAGCCAGAAGTTCGGGGCCCAGGTGATGATCGCCCACGGCGCCGTGCGCCTCCACTGCCACACGCGACCGTATCGGATCGAGGTCTCCGACGGCACCGTGGTCGAGGGCCGGACCGTGGTGATCGCGACCGGCGCCGAGTATCGGCGGCTGCCGCTCGAGAATCTGGAGCGACTCGAGGGGGCGGGCGTCTACCACAGCGCCACCTTCATGGAGGCGCAGCTTGTGCGAGGCGAGGAAGTCGTGATCGTCGGCGGTGGAAATTCGGCCGGTCAGGCGGCGATCTACCTCACCGGCTTCGCCTCGCATGTGCATATCGTGATTCGGGCCTCCGGCCTCGAGGCGTCGATGTCACGCTACCTGATCCGGCGCATCGACGAGCACCCGACCATCACCCTCCATGTCGAGACCGAGTTGGCATCACTGGAGGGAGTGGAGCACGTGGAGTCGATCGGGTGGCGGGATCGTGCGACCGGGGCGGTAACAGAGCACGCCATCCGCCACCTCTTCGTGATGATCGGCGCCGTGCCGGCCACCGAATGGCTCCACGACTGCCTCGCGCTCGACACGCACCAGTTCATCAAGACAGGGCCGCATCTCCTGCCGGAGGAGCTTGCCGCGGCCAGGTGGTCGCCAGGACGGCAGCCGTTCCTGCTCGAGACCTCTCGCCCGGGTGTCTTCGCCGTCGGTGATGTCCGCTCGGGCAACGTGAAGCGGGTCGCCTCAGCCGTCGGCGAAGGATCGATCGCGATCTCGTTCGTTCACCAGGCGCTCGGGGACTGACCCACGCGCCACCCTCCACGGAGCATCTCCCCATGATCCACCCCAACACGGCAACCGAACAGTGACCGGCGCATGTGCCCACATCGCGGCGATCACCGATGTCCGGCTTCCAAAGGCGCAAGTCTGTGATGAGTGCGTGAAGATCGACGCGACCTGGGTCCACCTCCGCACCTGCCAGGAGTGCGGTGGGACGCATTGCTGCGACAGCTCACCGAACCGGCACGCAACGAAGCATGCCCGCGCCACCGGTCACCCGGTGATCGCCTCCGCAGAACCCGGCGAGTCCTGGCTGTTCTGCTACCTGGACGACGCGTTCGCGGAGTATTGAACCCCACCTCGACCTAACACTCCCTCCGCTGGCGCGTCTCCCCGATCCCCTGACTGGAGCCGAGCCATGCCGTGCCATGCCCTGACCCTGCTGACCCTCACTCTGGCACTCGCCTGTTCAAGCGCGGGGCCGATCACACCCACCGACCCACCCGGCGGTGGCGGCGATGTCACCACCCCGTTCCCGATGGGCCGCATGGGCAGCGGGCCCAGCACCTACAAGGGGCTGCCGTTGGCGCTCGTGAACCACGCCGATCCGGTCGTGACACCGGTCGACGGGGTGGTCGGCGTGGTGTGCATCGGGATGAGCAACGGCAATCAGGAGTGCGCCGAGTGGATCCAGCAGCTGGCCGGTGCGTGGAGCGCAGAGGTCAGTCCGGCGGTTCGGGTGGTCAACTGCGCGGTCGGCGGGCATGCGATCGAGAAGTGGATCGATCCCGCCTACGATGCCACACTCTGGCATGCGTGCCTCACCCATCGACTGCCCGAGGCCGGTGTGCGCCCAGACCAGGTGCGCGTCATCTGGCACAAGGCGGCCTCACAGTTCGCCACCGCGCCAGGTGGAGGGGCACTCCCGCCCTATCCCTCGCCCGAGAGCGACTACCACGACTTCATCGGCTATCTCGACCAGTTCGCCGCCCGAGTGCCGACCTTCTTCCCGGCCGCACAGGCGGTCTATACCAGTTCGCGGAGCTACGGCGGGTTCAGCAGCAATCCCGGGCGCGGCGAACCGCTCAGCTATGAAGAGGGTCATGCACTCAACAGTTGGCTCGCCAGTCATGCGACTGTCGCTGGGGTGTGGCACGGTTGGGGCGCCTACCTCTGGGCACCAGCCTGTGACAGCGGTGTGGTGCCCGACGGCAATTGCTACATCAGGAGCGACTTCCAATCCGATGGCGTGCATCCGTCACCAACCGGGCGGGTCAAGATCGCACGGCTGGTGCACGAGGGATTCCTGCAGACGAGTTGGTATCGGCGGTAGGCAGGAGACGGTCCCGCCCCCCCGCCATGGATGACAGCCGTTCGTTCCTCGCTTCTTACTTCTCACTTCTCGCTTCTCGCAACCACGCCACCACCTCCGCCACCCGCCGTGCCGCCGGATCGTCCGGCATCGCGGCCAGTCGCTCGGCCGCCATCTCGCGCGCCGTCATGCTCGACCTGATCCCCTTGATGTCGGGATTCGCGCCACGCTCCATCAACAGCTCCACCACCCGCACCAGCCGGTTACCCACCGCGATGTGCAGCAGCGACTGCTCGTACGGGGTGTAGTCGATCGGCAGGCCGTGACTCAGCAACAGGTCCATCGCCTCGCCGCGCTGCAGCATCGTTGCGATGTAGAACGCCTCCCAGATGATCTCGCGGTCGCTGGCGCCGGGCCACATCGGCAACATCATCTGCGCGCCGAGGAAGTCGGGCCGGTGTTCGCGCGCGGCATCGGTCACCGTGCCGGGTGCGCCGAGAAATTCGCGCATCGTGGTCACATCACCCAGTCCGGCAGCGGTCCAGAGCGCCCTGGAGACCGGCACCAGCGTTCGGATGAAGTCGACTGGCGCCGGGTCCCAATACACCATCAGCGCCCGATCGAGCAGTCCGATGCCATCGGGTGGCAGCCAGGTCGGGTCGGCGCCACGGCCGAGCAGGAACTCGATCTCGTCGATCGACTTCCTCGGCATCCGCAGGTGATGCAGCGCTCGCGTCGCGTCGTACGCCGCATCGACCCCGCGTTCCACCAGCCATGCGGTGACGCGCGCCGCTTGCACGCTCGGCGCGGTGCGCTCCTGATGCCATGCCGATCGGATCAGCGTCGCTTCGGATCCTTCGATGCCACGATAGTCGCGATCCAGCATCTCGGGATGCGCGTCGACGATCTGTTCGAGCGTGTCGATGTCGCCCTCACGGATCGCCTTTGTCGCCCGGCCGAACGGCGAGGTCTGAACCTCCTCGTGCACGAACTCGCGGTACGAATCGGCCCACGCAACGAGCGCCTCCCAACTCGGCAATCGCTCCGACCGCGCCACGGCGAGACGTCCGTCGTCCTCGGTGACCACGGCATTGAGGATCTCCGATTCGGTCGCATGGGTGAACCGCGGCACGTAGGCGCCCAACTGCTGGGCGGCACCGGGGATCCGGCGGCGGTGACGAGCGAGGAGATCGCCGACGCGCCCCTCGTAGAAAGCCAGAGGATATCGAGTCCGATTGGGACCGGCGGCCTCGTGTCGCTCCCAGGTGCGGTAGTAGTCGACCAGCCGCGGCCAGCTGGGAAAGCCGTACTCGCGAGCGATGATCAGCTGTGCATCGGCGAGCTGGAGCGCGGTGGGGTCGCGCGCGGCACCCGGCAGCACGCTGCACCGCGTGAGCGCGTCGGCGTCTCCGGCCTTGAGGGCGCGGAGCAACCGCTTGGCGTGTTTCCGTTCAGACTCGAGGTTGGGGCGGGCCGGGAGCGGCCGGTGGGATCCGGACATGGAAACTCCTTTCGAGTGGCCCGTGTCCGCACGGTGGGCCCGAAAAGAGTTCCTGGGATGACCTGCGTGGGGTACTGGCTCGGCTGGGAACTTCCCTGCCCGCGGACCGGTGGCGCACCGAGTAGCGCCTCCTTGAGAGTGCGCGATGGGACCGTGGCTGTCAATGGGGCGCCCACAGGCTAGAGTCTGGCCTCGGCTGCGGGAGCTAAAGCGCCCTTGCTCCGCGCGATCAGCTCGTTCAGTGGATCGATACCGACACCTCGCGGGGCAAGGAGGCTTCAGCCTCCCCTAGCCGAGCCGTCGCTTCAGCGACGAGCTCGTGCCCACACCCGCACCACTATCCTTCCGTAAACCCACCGGAGCACTGTCATGAACCGGACCCGGGCCACGGCCCCTCGCATCACACTGCTCGTGCTGATCCTGATCCAGTCGACCGGCTGTGCCACCTGGTCGCCCGTCCAAGTGCGTTCGGCCCCTCGGGAGATCCCGAACATCGTGGCGGGTGACATCATTCGCGTGACTCGGGTCGACGGCAACACCACCGATTTCCGTGTGGTCTCGATCTGGCCGGATTCACTCAACGGCTCGATGCGATTCCGGCCTGACTCGACTCGCACCATGGTCTGGGATGAGATCCGATCCATCGAACGCTTCGATGCCAACACCGATCAATCCGCTGGATTCGTGCTCGGTATCATGCTGTTTGGGGGCGCGATTCTGCGTGCACTCTCCCATGGCGACAGCTAGAGGAGTCTTCCATCCACCGGAGCATTGTCATGATCCACGCCCGCGCCACGGTCGTTCGCATCACGCTTCTCGCCTCTCGCCTCTCGCCTCTCGCCCTCACGCTCCTCGCCGCGCCGCTCGGCGCCCAATCCCTCGCCGCGCGGGCCGACTCGATCTTCGGTCGCTGGGCCGGTGATGGTGCACCGGGCTGTGCGATCGCCGTCGATCACGGCGACTCCGCCGTCTACCGCGGGGCGTTCGGGCTCGCCGAGCTGGAGTACGCGATCCCGAACACCGACACGACGATCTTCGAGGCCGGCTCGGTATCGAAGCAATTCACGGCCGCGTCCGTGCTCCTGCTTGCTGCCCGCGGCGTGCTCTCGCTCGATGATCCGATCCAGCAGTGGTTTCCGGAGATCCCGGTGTATGCGGCGCCGATCACCATCCGCCACCTGATGCTCCACACCAGCGGGCTCCGGGACTGGGGCTCCGTGATGAGCCTCGCGGGCTGGGGGCGCTGGACCGCGACCTACACGCAGGATGACGCCCTCGCCATCATCGCGCGGCAACGCGGCCTCAACCATGTCACTGGCGCTGAATTCAGCTACACCAACTCCGGCTACAACCTGCTCGCGATCCTGGTCGAACGCGCCGCGAAGCAGTCGTTCCAGGATTTCATGACTCGCGAGTTCTTCGCCCCGCTCGGCATGCGTCACACGTCGTGGCGTGCCGACTACACCCGTGTCGTGCCGGGTCGTGCCCAGGCGTACGCGCGCGCCGGGGGGGCATGGCACCTCGACATGCCCTTCGAGGACGTGGTCGGGAACGGTGGGCTGCTCACCACGGTCCAGGACCTGCTCACCTGGACGCATGCGTTGCACGCTGGTCGACTCGGTCGCCCCGACGTCTCGACGGCGATGCTGACCTCGGGGACCTTCAATGATGGTCGCCCGGTCAACTATGGGGGGGGGCTCTTCCTGGGCCCGCTTCGCGGCGTGCCCTCGATCAACCATGGCGGATCGACGGCGGGGTACCGGACGTTGCTCGCGGCATTCCCCGCGCAGCACGTGATGGCCGCGATCCTCTGCAATCGCGGCGACGCGAATGCGACACGCCTGATGATCGACCTGCTCCAACCGCTCGTGCCCTTCGCCGCGGCGACCCCCTCGGTGCCGGCGCCGGTGGCCGCACCCTTCCGCCTCGATCCGGGGCGTCTCACCGACTACACGGGGCGGTTTCGGAGCGAAGAGGTGCCGGCGACACTCGATATCCGCGTCACACGGGGCCAGCTCACGGTATCGCGGAAGCCCGGCGACAGCGCGGTACTTCGGCCGCAGGCTGTGGATGAGTTCACTGGCCTGGGCGGGACGTTTCAATTCGTGCGGGATGATGCCGGGCGCATCACCCGGCTGATCGTCACCATCCCGCGGGTGGTCGGCATGCCGTTCGAGCGGATCGACTGACGGTGGGCATGCCGCCCGCCTGATGCCCCCTTGCACGATTCGAACGACAGCCGGCCGGTCTCGCGGCATACATTGATGGCAACTCACGTTTCCAGGAGAACCGATGCTGGCTCGTCTCACCTGCCTCTTGCTCGCTGGCCTGCTCGGTTGCGGCGGGGACGGCGGCGGACCCTCGATCCCGCCACCACCGCCACCGCCACCGGGTACCGTCAGGATCCTGATGCTCGGCAACTCGCTCACTTCCACCCAGGACGTACCCGGGATGGTGGCCGATTTCGGGGCCGCAGGCGGTGCGCTTCGACCGATCGTGGCATCGATCACCCACGCCAACTGGGGACTCGAGGACCACGCCGGGAGCGAACCGAGCACGACAGCGGTCACGGGCGGCGAGTACGATGTGGTGGTCTTGCAGCAGGGACCGTCGACGCTGCCGGCGAGTCGCGACAACATGCTCACCTATGCGGGAATCCTGCGTGACATGAAGCAGGCCCGGACCAGGATGGGGCTTTTCGTCGCGTGGCCTCCACAGGGTGACGACATTGACGCCGGCATCGCCAACCATGTCACGGTTGCCAACCAGCTCTCGCTCGCGATCTATCCGGTAGCCCAGGCCTTCCGTGAGGCGAAGCGTCTCGATGCAACGCTCCCGATCTACAGCCTGGATGGCTTCCACCAGACCGCCACCGGGAGCGCCCTGGCCGGCATGGTGATCGCTGCCGTGATCTTCGATCAGGACCCGACCGGCTACCCGAACCCGCTCCCCACCATCATCACCGATGACGACATGATCACGCTGCGCGCCGCCGCGAAATTCGCGGTCGATACCTACGGGCGGCGGTAGGCCTTAGGCACGACCGTCAGGTCGTGTGGCACTGCGCACCGACACCGGCTGTCATTGCGAGCCCCGAAAGGGCGAAGTATTATCGCGGCCTTCCACGAGACTCGGCGCCGGATTGCTTCGGCGCGTTGCGCCTCGCACTGACGGTGTATTCTGCCAAGTATCTCGACCGCGAGCTGACGCTTGCGGCTAAGTATTGGTGCCGCGCTCCAGGATCTCGCGCGCGGCCGCGACGGATGCCTTCGTGCCGACCAGCACCAGTTGATCACCGACCTCGAGCACCTCCAGCTTGCTCGGGGCCGGGATTCCCTTGTCACCGCGGGTAATCGCGAGCACGGTGGCGCCGGTCCGACCCCGCAGTGCCAGTTCGCGGAGCGACTTCCCCACGCCGAACTGTCCCGCCTCCACCACGAACCGTTGTGGCGTCCCGATGCCGGGCAGCAGATGGGTCGCCGTGGCCAATCGATCGACCGGCATCTCGCTGGTCGGTTGCATCGGGTGTTCCGTGGTCCCTTGTTCGGGTGGCAGCGAATGGCGGAGCGCCGAGAGCAGGATCTCGCTGCCGGCACTCAGGTGGCCCTGCAGGTTGGTGGCCGAGCGCCAGGCGGCGATCGCAAGCAGGGCCAGGATCGCGAGCAGCAGGGCCGCGGCCCGGTAGGAGGGCAGGAATGGTTGCGAGATGGCGATGATCGGCAGCCCGACCAGGACGACGATCGCGATGTCGAGCGTGATGACCAGGGCACGCCGCGGAGCCATCGCCAGATCGAGTCGCTCCGACTTCGGCAGTGCCATCTGTGCGAGCTGCTGGGCCAGCGCGTTCGCCATGCGGAAGATGCCGAACAGGAATGGCGACGCGATCGCGACGACCACGAGGATCAGGCCGACGCGTGTCAATTCGGGTGTGACTCCGAACCGATCGACCACGAATTGCCGCATCGCGGGACCGGTCCTCGCGGCACCGATGATCACGGCCAGCAGCAGCACGGCATCGAGCACCAGCCAGCGTGCCATCCGTCGCGCACGCTGCGCATTGCCGCCGCTGTGGGATGCCTTGGCGAGATTCTCGACCCAGGTGGCATAGAGTGAGGCATACGTCTGGAGCGGCTTCGGGAGACGTCGGTCGAACTCGCTGGACGCGTGACCAGCCATGCGGACCAGATACGGTGTCGTGAGCGTGGTGATCGCCGAGACGGCCACGGCCACGGGATAGAGGAAGTCTCGCACCACGCCCATCGCCAACCCGAGTGACGCGATGATGAACGAGAATTCACCGATCTGGGCCATCGACATCCCGGCACGGATCGAGGTCTGGGTCCCCTGGCCCGCGAGGAACGCACCGCTCGACACCGCGACGATCTTGCCGAGGATCACGACCAGGGTGAGCACCAGCACCGCCACCCAGTGCTCGGCGATCAGGAGCGGATCGATCAGCATGCCCACCGCGACGAAGAACACGGCACCGAAGACATCGCGCACCGGGCGGACCAGTTCCATCACGGTGTGCGACTTCCCCGATTCCGCGATCAGGGAGCCGGCGATGAACGCCCCGAGCGCCACCGAGTAGCCGAGCTTGAGGGCCAGGAGCGAGAAGGCAAAGCAGAGGCCGAGCGACGCCACCAGCGTGGTCTCGCGGCGACCGAGTCGGACGATGAAGCGCATCACGCGCGGAATGACGAGCAGGCCGGCGATGACCCAGATCGTGAGGAGCGTCACGAGGCGGAGACCGGTCATCCAGAGCGGGCTGTCGGCACTCGCGCCACCGAGGGTCGCCAGTCCGGCGAGGAAGAGCACGGCCGCGAGATCCTCGACGATCAGTACCCCGAAGACCAGATCCTTGAGTCGCCGGCCGACGCGATGATCCTCGAATGTCTTCGCGATGATCGTGGTGCTCGAGATCGCCGTGATCGCACCGGTGAAGAGCGCCTCACGCGTCGTGAACCCCAGGAGGCGACCCGCACTGAAGCCGAGCCAGGCCATGAGCGAGAGATCGAGCACGGCCGTCACGGCGGCGCTGCCACCAACTCGCATCAGGCGACGGATCGAGAACTCGAGTCCGATCGTGAAGAGCAGGAGGATGACACCGAGCTCGGCGAGCGTTTCGGTCGTCTCGATATCGGCAACAATCGGCACATAGGGGACATGCGGCCCGATCAGGAGGCCCGCCAGGAGATACCCCAGGATCACCGGCTGCTTCAGCCGTTCGAACACCACGGTCGTGACCGCGGCGGTGCAGAGCACCAGCGCGAACGTCACCAGGAACCCGTGACCCATGATCATCGGTCAGGGACCCGAGGGTGAAGGGTCCGAACTGGGTGCCGGAACGGGTGGCTGGGCAATCGGTCGCCAGGCGATCGACTCCCAGGCCGCCTCGAGCGTGGCCAGGGCATGGGGATGGCGTGCGCTCCACTCGCGGGAGGCGACCCGTTCCGCGGCCAGCGTCACGAGGGCGAGCCAGACCGTCGCCCACAGCTCGACCACTCCCGACCGCACACTGCCCTCCTGCTTCCCCCGGGCGATCAGTTGTTCGACCGCCAGGTGGAAATCCCTGCTCGCGTGGACCGACGCGGCATCGAGTTCCCCGGGTTGCCGCCACCCCAGCAGCATCCGGATCCGGGCCGGATCCGACTCGGCCAGGTCGAGCCACTGGCGCCCGAGCGACGCGAGCCGCTCATCGGTCCGATCGGGACCATCGAGATAGGCCTGGACCATCGCCATTCCCGACGCCTGAACCTCCTGAAACGCGGCATTGAGCAGGGCCTGCTTGCTCGGGAAGTGCCGGTAGATCGTGCCTTCGGCCACTCCGGCCCGCCGGGCCAGCAGCGGCGTCGTCGTGGCATGATAGCCCGTGCTGGTGAAGAGTTCCCGTGCGGCCTCGAGGAGGCTGTCGCGGGTCGTAGCGGCTGCGTCGGGCATGGTGCCTCTGGGTACGGAATCCGGGTGGGACGAAGGGGCGAGTTATCTTGGAAACCGCGTTCCGTCACACTCCGGAGGATAGTTACCCCATGAAGATGCTTGTTCTCGGCGCTGGCCTGCAGGGCTGCGCCTGTGCATTCGAACTGCTCCGCGATCCCGAGGTCACCAAGGTCACCTTGGCCGACCTGCACCCCGACCAGATGGCGCCGTTCCTTGCGCGCCTCGATGATCCGCGCCTCCACGCCGTCACGCTCGACGTGACCGATCACGAGGCGGTCCGAGGGGTGATGCAGGGTCACGATGCCGTGATGAGCGCGATCCCCTACTACTTCAACGGACCGATGGCGAAGCTTGCCGTCGAGACCGGTTGCCATTTCGCCGATCTCGGAGGCAACACCGAGATCGTGATGGAGCAGAAGAAGCTCGAGGCGGACGCTCTCGCCAAGGGGCTCTCGATCATGCCCGACTGCGGCCTCGCCCCCGGCATGGTCAATATCCTTGCTGCCGAGGGCATCCGTCGTCTCGATACCGCGGACCGCGTACGAATCTACGTCGGCGGCCTGCCTCAGCACCCCAAGCCGCCGCTCAACTACCAGATCGTCTATTCACTCGAGGGCGCGCTCGACTATTACACCACGCCGTCCTGGATCCTGCGGAAGGGCGAGGCCGTCACGGTCGATGCCTTGAGTGAACTCGAGGACGTCACCTTCCCCTCCCCGGTCGGCACGCTCGAAGCCTTCCACACCGCGGGCGGCATCTCCACCATGCCCTTCTCCTACAAGGGGAAGGTGCAGGAGATGGAGTACAAGACGCTCCGCTATCCCGGGCACGTCGCCATCATGCGCCCGATCCGTGAACTGGGCTTGCTAGACCTCACCCCGGTCCTGGTGCGGGGCCACAAGGTGGTGCCGCGCGATGCGTTCATCGCCACCGTGTCACCGAAACTGACCAACCCCAAGGGCGACGACCTCGTGGCGCTCCGCGTGATCGTGAGCGGCACCACGGACGGCAAGCCGCTCACCACGACCTTCGATCTCATCGACTACTACGACGCCACCCACGGCATCTCGGCGATGATGCGGACCACCGGCTACTCGCTGGCGATCACCGGCCTGATCCAGACCCGCAAGCAGGTGATCCGGTTCGGCGTCACCACCCCCGACGAGGGCATGCCCTACGATCGCTACGTGAAGGCGCTCGGGCAGCGCGGGGTGAATATCAAGGAATCGTGAGGCGAGAGGCGAGAAGCGAGAGACCGGAGGCGAACCGCCCACGTCTCTCGCTTCTCGCTTCTCGCTTCTCGCTTCTCGCCTCTCGCTTCTCGTTATTACCAGCTCCACCCACTGCCGACATACCAGCGCGTGTCATGGTTGGCGCGCGCGGCGGTGATGGTGAGCGTCGCGGCGCGGAGCACGCGGAGCGCGATGCCGCCGCCGGCGGCCAGGGTCCAGTCATCGATCCTGCCCGCCGCTGCCCGTCCCAGGCTCGGTGAGACACGCGAGAGCGTGGACACGAAGTCATCGTCGCCGAACAACAGCTTCGAACCGTCGACGAATCCGATCAGGGTCACCGCACCGATCTCCCCGACATTGATCACATCGAACCGGGCTTCGGTGCCGGCGAGGATCACGCCATTGACACCGAACGCACCCACCGGCAACCCGCGCTGGCTCTGGTGGCCACCGAGGATGGTGAAGTCGTCCTCCCAGCCCGGGAACTCGTAGGCCGGGGCCAGTGCGCTGCTGCCAGTGGTCCCGCGCCACGCGACGCGGCCGGTGAGCCGGAGCGGCAGGTACGGATGCACCCAGCCACGCGCGTGAACGTAGGGTGCGACGTAGCCGTCGGTCTCTCCGCCACCCGTACCCCCGATCACGCCGAGTTCGACGAGTCCGCCGCGATTCTCCTCGAACTCGCGGTCGCGGGTATCGAGCACCAGGGCGCCGCGTACCGAGAGGTCCGTCTCGGTCGTTTCCGAACCCAGGGACGCGCCGTGGAGTTCGAGCGTGGTCCGCTGGATTGCGGGCCGGAGCGCGAAGTGAAGCGGTCCCTCGATCCGTCGCGTCACATCGACCCACGCCAATTGCCGATCGCGCACCATCCGCAGGCCAGACAACCCGTCGGGATCCGCGAAGTTCGGCTCGTGCCTCGCTTCGCCGTGCACCATGAGGCGCCAGTCGTCCGTGAGCCGCGGCGCACCGTACGTCACGCTCGCCTTCCACGCGTCGCGCGTGGAATAGCCGGCCTCGACCGCCAGATACTTCTGGAGCGTGACCCGCTCGCCCCAGCCGGCCTGCTGGAACACGAGCAGCCTGGCGATCCCCATCACGCCGTCGTTGGGGCTCGCGGTGAGATACGGGAAGTAGGACGTCCGCCACGGGATGTTGTCCTGGGCGGCGGCGGTCGCCATCGGGAGCGCGCTAACCACAAAGGCCAGCAGCGCAAACCATCGTCTGGGATGTGTCATCATTCGTAGAGGACGGCGCAGTCTTCGACCCGTGCACCGTTCTGGTCGGCCACCGCGAAGTTCGACCGCGTGATCGAGGCGGCACCATACGCGCCCTGCTTGTTGACCGCGTAGAAGTTGAGCTGGAAGTCGGGCCGGCCGGCATCGTTCATCAGGCGAGGTGGCGTCATCTCGACCACCCGCTTGAGTGTGGCCAGTGCCGCATCCTTCGGGTGCATCCCCTGCCGCATGTGCTCGACCGTGAGGAACGCGCCACAGACCATGATGTTGCTCTCACCACGACCGGTCGACCCGGCGGCACCGATACGGTTGTCGGTGTACTGGCCCGCGCCGATGATTGGCGAATCGCCGACCCGCCCCGGGATCTTGTAGCTCAGACCGCTGGTCGTGGTGATCGACGAGATGTCGCCGCTCGGCGCCACGATGTCCATGTTGATCGTCCCGGTCGTGTACATCAGCTTCTCGTCATTCTTCACGTCGATCCAGTCGTCGCCGGCGCCGCGATTGGCGCGCCAATGCAGCCAGGCCTCGCGGGCGCGCGGCGTGAGCAGGTCCTCGATCGGGTAGCCGTACGATGCCGCGAATCGCTGCGCGTCCTTGCCGACCAGCATGATGTGATTGGTGTACTTGAGCACCAGCCGCGCGATCTCGCTCGGCGTCTTGATCCCCTCGAGCGCGCCGACCGCGCCGGCGCGCATCGTCGGGCCATGCATGCACGACGCGTCGAGCTGGACAACCCCCTCCTCGTTCGGCAAGCCGCCGTAGCCCACCGACATGTCGTTCGGATCGAGCTCCTGGATCTTGACCCCCTCGACGATCGCATCGAGGGTGTCGGTGCCCTTCCCGACCAATTCAATGGCTCGGGCCAACCCACGGAGACCGTTGGTGCTCGAGACCGCCACCGGCCCGGCGAGTGGGGTCCGACGGACCCACGGCGCGGCACTGGCTGTGGCGGGGAGCGCCGCGGCACCGGCCACGACGGCGCCAGCGGTACCAAGGAATCGGCGGCGGGAGAACGACGAATCGGACACGGAAGCTCCTGAGTGGGTGATGGCCCCTAATCTAAGGCCGGATCGTGGCGCGCCTTACGTCCGGCCCGCAAGGGAGCCAGATTCCCGGGCATGTCACGCACACGACTCGACCCCGAGATCTTCAACCTCCCCATCGAGAAGATGCGGGCCGGTTACTACTCCGACAAATACTTCGTGCGGACCCGCGAAGTGCTCCAGCGCGACGGCGCCTCCCCCCACGTCACGGTCCAGGTCTATACCAAGCACGACGCCCTGCTCGGCGGGATCGACGAGGCGATTGCGATCCTCAAGCTCTGCAGCGACGACTGGTCGGCGCTCGAGGTGCGCGCACTCCACGACGGGGATCCGATCATCCCCTGGGAAGTCGTGCTCCAGGTCGAGGGCCCCTACGACCAGTTCGCCCATCTCGAGACGCTCTACCTCGGCGTGCTCGCCCGGCGAACCCGAGTCGGTACCAACACGCGCCGCGTCGTCGAGGCCGCCAAGCCGAAGGACGTGATGTTCTTCCCCGCACGACACGACCATTGGATGGTGCAGACCGGTGATGGCTATGCGGCCCACATGGCCGGCGCGATCGGCGTCTCCACCGACGCACAAGCCTCCTGGTGGGGCAGTGAAGGAATCGGTACGGTGCCGCATGGCCTGATCGCGGCCTACGGCGGCGACACGATCCTCGCGAGCCGGAAGTACCTCGAGCACATGCCCGACGAGATGCGCCTCGTGACCCTGGTCGACTTCGAGAACGATTGTGTGCGGACCTCGCTCGAGCTGGCCGACGCACTCGGACCGCGGCTTTACGGCGTCCGCCTCGACACCAGCGAGACCATGGTCGACACCTCGGTCATCCCGATGATGGGCGACTTCCGACCGACCGGCGTCAACCAGCAGCTGGTCGAGAATGTCCGCACCGCCCTCGACGCCGCCGGCCATTCCCAGGTCCGTATCGTGGTCTCCGGCGGATTCACCGTCGACAAGATCCGGGAGTTCGAGGCACTCGGCGTCCCGGTCGACGCCTACGGCGTGGGCTCCTCGCTCTTCGGGGGCCGGTTCGACTTCACCGCCGATGTCGTCCGCTACGAGGGTCGCCCGTGTGCCAAGGTCGGTCGCGGCTACCGTGATGCCGGGCGCCTGGATCTCGTCACGTGAGCCTCTCCGGACGGTGCTGGTTGCCTGGGCCGGTCGAGGTCGACTCCGAGATCATGGCTGCCATGCTGCACGCACCGATCAGCCATCGCGGCCGCGAGGGGCAGGCCCTGGCCGAACGGTTGCAGGTCGGGCTGCGCACCCTGTTCCAGACCTCGCGACCGGTCATCCAGACCACCGGCAGCGCCACCGCGATGATGGAGGCAGCGATCCGCTCCGGGGTGCGCGACCGTGTGCTGGCGATCGTGCATGGCACCTTCGGCGAGCGCTTCGCGCGGATCGCCGAGGCGTGTGACAAGGAAGTCATCCGACTGCACACCGCGCGTGATCGGGTCATGGAACCGGCCGACCTCGAGGCGATGCTCGACGGCCCACCGATCGACGCCATCACCATGGTCCATGTCGAGACCAGCACCGGCGCCGTTGCACCGATCGCGGAGTTGTTGCCGATCTGCCGCCGACTCGAGGATGCCGTCACGATCGTCGATGTGGTGGCGTCGCTCGGCGGCATGCCGGTGAAGACCACCGAGTGGCATGCCGACTTCGTGCTGGGCTCGTCGCAGAAGGCGGTCGGTGCACCGCCGGGGATCACGATGGCCGTGGCGAGTGACCGATTCCTCGCGCGAGCCGGCGAGCTCGACGATCGCGGTCACTATCTCGATGTCGTCTCGCTCCACCGCGATGCCCGGGAGGGGCGCTTCCCACAGACGCCAGCGCTGCCGATCGCCTGGGCCCTCGATGCCCAGCTCCAGCGGATCACGGCGGAGGGCTTGCCGGCGCGGTTCGCGCGACATCGTGCCATGCAGGCGCGTGTTGAGCAGTGGATGGAAGGCCGGAGCGACGTGCACTGGTTCATGCCGCCAGAGCGACGGAGCCACACGGTATCGGTGCTCCGGCTCGCCGACGGTCGATCGGCGAGCGCCCTGGTCGACGCGCTGGCCGAGGACGGTTGGCTGATTGCCACCGGGATGGAGGGCGAGCGGGACCAGCTGCTCCGGATCGGACATCTGGGCGACGCGACGCCCGATCAGCTCGACAGCCTGCTGGCCGCACTCGACCGGAGGCTCACGGCATGACGCTCCCCCCCCTGCTCCCCGAGGAACCGTCACCGTTCCGTCGCGCGGCAACCTTCTTCCTCCGCGGGGCCGTGATCACGGTCCCCGTCGTGCTGACCGTCTGGACGGCGTGGTCGGCGGTGACCTGGATCGATGGGTTGCTGGGACTGCCGATCCCCGGCATCGGGCTGGTGATCGTGATTGTCGGGATTGCCCTGATCGGGGCGCTCGCGACCAATGTCGTGACACGGGCGGCGATCGGGACGCTCGACACGATCCTGGCACGACTGCCGCTGGTGCGGCTCTTCTACACGGCAGCCAAGGACCTGATGCAGGCGTTCGCCGGCGAGCGGCGTCGCTTCAATCGTGCGGTGCGTGTCCAGCCGGACCCGAAGCTCGACCTCTGGTTCCTGGGGTTCGTCACCGAGGACAACCTCGATCGGATGGGCCTCCCCGGCTGGGTCGCGGTCTACCTGCCGCAGTCGTACAACATCGCCGGCAACCTGGTGCTGGTGCCCACCGAGCGCATCGTGCTGGTGGAGGTCGATTCGGCCGACCTGATGGCGTTCATCGTCTCGGGCGGTGTGGCCAAGGGGAAGATCGTGGGCGAGGGGCTCTAGCTGGCCCGAGTCCGATCGGGGACTGCACTCGTGCACCCGTTCACGGGTCGGTCGTCATAGCTGAGGAAGCCCCGGACCGGGCGCTCACGGACAGGACCATGTACTGGTCCAGACGGGGAGCCGCCCGCGGGGCATGGCAAGGCGATCCCGCCTGCCACCATACCCCTCAACATCAGGTGATATCCATGCGACATCTTCCTCTTGTGGCAGCCGTCCTGCTCGTCACGGCGGCCTGCAGCGACGACTCCACCGGCCCCAGCACCTCCCTCACCAGCGAGCAGCGCGCCGATGTGGCGGCAGCGGTCGGCGAAGCCACGGCCACCGATGTCGACGCCATGTCCCGGAGCGGAACCAGCAGTTCGGTCCTGTTCGGTTTCGGCGGTGCCCTCGACAACGGCGTCTGCACCTCCGTGCTCGGCAACCTGGTCTGCACAGCAACGGCAGGGAACCTGAGCGGCGAGGCGACGCTCACCTTCCGGGATGGCAGTGGCCAGACCCAGACCGCGTATGACGCAAGCACCACGGCCTCGGTCCTGATCGACACCGATATCTCCGGCGATGTCACCCGCTCGGGCTTCACGCTCGATCTCGATCACCAGGGCTCGTTCACCGTGACCGGCCTCGCCGGCACCGAGACCACCCGGACCTGGAACGGGACCGGCACGACCAACATCGCCAGCTCGTTGTTCGGCGGGGCGCGGGCATACGAGTTCACGAGCAACAGCAACTTCCAGGCGGTCGTCGTCCCGACGAGTGGCGACGAACCCCGCTGGCCAACCTCGGGCCGGGTGACGAGCACGGTTCAGCTCGAGTTCACCGGTGGAGTGCACGACGGCGAGCGCCGCTCCACCACCGTCCAGATCGATTTCAACGGTACCGCGAACGTGCCGATGCGGGTGGGAAGCACCGCCTTCAGGCTCGACCTCGCCACCCACCTCGTCACCACCGCGTCCTGACCCGGGCCGGCAGCCGGTCCTAACGGGGCGACGCCACACGCGTCGTCCCGTTCGGAACCGGATTTCCTTCTTCCTGAATCGTCAGCCAAGGCAGGGACCCATGCGACACCTCCAGACCATCGCCCTCATCGCCACCATCGGCCTCGCCAGCGCCTGCGGTGACAGCTCTCCCACCGGCACCGGCGATACCGCGGCCGCCACCTTCAACGCCGACGTGATGGCCGCCGCGGCCGACGCCTTCGCCGAGGATGTCGATGTGATGGCGGGGATGAGCGGCACCACCGGGTGGCTGGGCGCGTCATCGGCCCTGAACGATGGACCTCCAGACGGTCCCGGCAATGTCAACGGCTGCGGCTTTGGTGGGGGTCGCTGGGCCTGTCCTCCGAACCCGGCCAACGGGCTCACCCTGACCCGATCGATCGCGTTCTTCGATGCCGCTGGTGGAGTCCAGGAGGCGTACGACCCAGCGACGACTGCCACAATCGACGTGGTGGCGACACTCGAAGGGGATGGGGCCCGCGGTCCGTGGACGGCGAGCATCTTCCGGACCCGCCACCTGACCTGGACCGGACTCGAGGGCACCGAAACCGTCCGGACGGTGAATGGGAATGGCTCCGAGGAGATCTCCCGCGAGCGCCAGGCCGACAACGCCCCCGCGCGTTCCTACGCCATCGTCGGAGAATTCACGGTCCAGGACGTCGTCATGCCGGTTCGTGCCCCCGGCATCATCCCGTGGCCACTCTCGGGCACGATCACGCGGACATGGACCGTGACACGTGACGACCAGGCGTCGGTGACCCGGACCGTGGTCATCACCTTCGATGGCACCAGCACCCCCACGGCCACGGTCAACGGCGAGCCATTCGAGATCGATCTCGCGGCACGACACGCGCGGCGCCGGTGATCTGGGGCGTGGCGAACTCAACCGCGGCCTGACGGCCGAGCCGCGGGCGTCAGCCCGCGGTTTGGTTTGCGACGCGTTGAGCCGCTTTCTCGCTTTCTCGCTTTCCTACTTCAGCCCGATCGTCAACCCGGCGCGCAGCACGAAGTTCTTGCCGCTGCCGCCGCTGTCGGGGATCGTGACCGTCTGCCCCTCGTAGCTCACCTCGACATCATCGAAATCGATCGCGCCGTAGGTCGCACCCAGATCGAGGTTGATCCGCGGCGTGAGTCGGAGCAGCACACCGCCGCCGAGGTTGAGTTGGGTGCCGCTGGCACTCGCCTTGAGCCCCTCGACGTCGACCGACTGCGACAGCAGCGCGAGGCGTGCCGCGATGTAGGGGGCGTACGACCCGCTGCCAACATCGATCACGTAGCGCGGCTCGAGGAACACACCGGAGATCGCAGCGGTCTCGTCCGGAAACCCGTCGAGATCAATGTTGTGGGATGAGCGCTGGTAGCCGAGGCCGACAGAGAACGCACTCGGCGTATAGCGGAGCTGGGCCTCGAAACCCGCCCCGGAACCGAGGCCCTCGTAGGCATCGCCGGACGGCGAGACGTAGAGCACGGATCCCTGGGCCGAGAATCGCTGGGCGGATTGTGCCTGCACGGGCGCGAGCGAGGGCAGCAGGACGACAGCGGTGAGGGCGGTGATGATAGTACGCATGCGAATGGACTCCTGGATCGGGTTCCAGAGACACGCGTCGGGCATCCCGAAAGCGGCTCATCGCGTGTACCTCTCGTCCCGCGAGCCGGTTCGACGTACCTTCCCTCTTCCGATCCTCCATCGCTTGCTCCCCCAGACCCCGAGCCCGAGGGGCACCATGCCCGACGCGCCCGACCATGAGGTCACCCGGCTCCTCGCCGATCTCAACGAAGGCAACGCGGCCGCGGCCGAACAACTGGCGCCACTGGTCTACGCCGAGCTGCACAAGTTGGCCACCTTCGCGATGCAGCGCGAATCGGATGGCCACACCCTGCAACCCACCGAGCTGGTCCATGAGGCCTTCATGCGGACGGTCGGGCAGCGGCATGCCAATTGGCAGAATCGGTCGCAGTTCTACGGCATCGCCTCCCAGGCGATCCGACGGATCCTGATCGACCACGCGAGGAAGCGTCGAACGATCAAGCGCGACCACGGTGTCCGTGTCACCCTCGACGAATCGATCGGCGGGACGGGCGATCGAGAGCTCGACCTGCTCGCCCTCAACGATGCCCTCGAACGGCTGGAGCGGCTTGATCCCCGGCAGGGCCGCGTGGTCGAGTTGCGCTTCTTCGGCGGCCTCTCGATCGAGGAGACCGCACAGGCACTCGAGATCTCCCCCGCCACCGTGAAGCGCGACTGGACGTTCGCCCGCGCCTTCCTGCTGCACGCCATGGGCGGCGAATCCTCGTCTGACGCATGAGCGCTCTCGTCGCTCGATCTCGCGTGTCCTGACATGGCCCCGACTCCCGACTGGACCCCGACTCGCCTGGCGCGCATCAGGGGGTTGTTCGAACAGGCACTCGACGCCGAGCCGCCCGACCTCGATGCGTTCCTCGAGGCCGCGGCCCCGGACGACGACGCGCTGCGCCAGGAGGTGCGGGCCCTGCTCTCCGCGCACCGGCAGACCGGCGCGACGTTGCACACTCCGATCTCCCGGGAGTCGCTTTCGGGCCTGAGTGATCGGAGTGATCGTTCCGGTTCGGAGGTCGGGTCGTACCGTGTGGTCCGTCAGATCGGTGTCGGCGGGATGGGTGTCGTCTACGAAGGAACCCGGGCGGATGAGGTCTTCGACAAGCGGGTCGCGATCAAGTTCCTGCGACGCGGCGTCGAGAGTGAGCTCGCCGTCCGGCGCTTTCGCTACGAACGACAGATCCTCGCCAACCTGAGCCACCCCCACATTGGCGCGCTCCTCGACGGCGGTGTGACCAATGACGGCCAGCCGTACTTCGTGATGGAGTACATCCAGGGTCGTCCCGTCACCGAGTGGTGTGACACCCAGGCGCCGTCGCTCCGCGGGCGACTCCTGGTCTTCCTGCAGATCTGTCGGGCCGTGCAACATGCCCATCAACACCTTGTGGTCCACCGGGACCTCAAGCCCGGCAACATCCTGGTCACCGACGAGGGCACCGTCAAGCTGCTCGACTTCGGGATCGCCAAGCTGCTCCGCGAGGAGGAAGGCACCGACCAGCTGCCCGCCACCCAGGGTGGGGCACGGGTCTTCACACCCGAGTACGCCTCACCCGAACAGGTCCGCGGGTTGCCGGTCGGTGTGGCGTCGGATGTCTATGCCCTCGGCGTGCTCCTCTTCGAGTTGGTGACCGGCCGACGACCGTTCGGCCTGCAGGGGAAGCTGATCGCCGAGATCGAGCAGATCGTCTGCACGACCCCACCACCGCGACCGAGCGATGTCCTCACCCACGAGCGTTGGCACCAGGTGAAGGCGCGTTCGGCCGCCGCACTCCATCGCCGGGTCGCGGGGGACCTCGATGCGATCATCCTGCTCGCACTTCGGAAGGAACCGGAGCGCCGCTACGGCTCGGTCGATGACATGGCCCGTGATGTCGAGGCGCTGCTCGACGATCGCCCGGTTCGCGCGCGGCCCGAGGGATGGGGCTACCGAGCCGGCAAGTGGCTCCGGCGACATCCGGTCGAGTCGATCGCGGCGGCGCTGCTGCTCTGTTCGCTGGTCGGCGGAATGGTGTTCAGCACGCGGCAGGCGCGCGCGGCCGATCGCCAGCGTGATCGCTCGACCGCCGTGACCGATTTCTTCACGGCGATGCTCGCCGCTCCCGACCCGGCCCGCCTCGGTCGGACCGTGACGATGCGGGAGGTGCTCGACACCGCGGCCTTCCGGGCCGATTCGCTCGACCATCGACCCGAACTCGCGGCCGAAGTGCGCGAAGTGATCGGTGATACCTACTACGCACTCGGCGAGTACGACGCCGCGGTGACCCAGTTCGAGGCTGCCCACGCCAGCCGCCGGATCCTCGCGCCGCGCGGCGACTATGCCACGGCCGCACTCCTCTCCAAACTGAGCGTGGCCTGGACGGCGCTCGGCAACTATCCACTGGCCGACTCGATTCTCGACGTGGCCGACACGCTGTTCCGCCGTCATGCCGATCGCGATGATCCGTCACGGGCGGCGATCCTGTCCTCGCACTCGGCGCTCCAGCAGGAGGTGGGCAACCTTGATAGTGCCGAGGTGCTCCAGCGTGCGGCCCTCGCGTTCCTCCTCCGGGTGGCACCCGACAACGACAGCGCACTGGCCAACGACTACAACGATCTTGGGGTGATCGTGGGGCAGCAAGGCAAGTTCGTCGCGGCCGAATCCCTGCATGTGCTCGCGGTCGCTGCGGCACGGCGCGCCTACGGCGAGGAGCACCCCGCGGTGGCGTCCGTCCTCAGTCAGCATGCCTTCGCGCTCGAGATGGCGGGACGCTATGCCGAATCGGATTCCGTGTATCAGGCGGCGATCGCGATGCGGCGACGGGTGCTCGGCCCCGAGCACCCGGACTACGCCTGGAGCCTGTTCCAGTACGCCCAGTTCCTGAGTCGTCGCGGCGACTGGCGCGGTGCGCTGGCGCGTGGCCGCGAAGTGCTGGCCCTCCGCGGCAAGACCCTGCCCGAGACCCACCCGGCAGTCTCGACAGCCCTCCAGGTGGTCGGCCTGGCGCTCAGCAATCTCGACTCGCTCGACTCGGCCGAACGGTACCTGCGCGAGAGCCTGGAGCTCCGCCGCGCCACCTTTGGTGCCGACCACTGGCTCACCGCCAGTGGTGAGGCGGTGCTCGGTGAGCACCTGACCCGGGCCCGACGGTTCGCCGAGGCCGAGCGCCTGCTGCTCGGCGCGGAACACCGCCTCACCGAGGTGCGTGGCGCGGAGGCACCCCAGACCACCGCCACGCGCGAGCGGCTGGTCCAGCTGTACACCGCGTGGCACAGACCGGAGCAAGCCGCCCAATGGGCTGCCCTCCTGCCGGCGGACACGCCGTGACCGACGACACGGCTGCCAACATGCGGATCGGCCCCTACCAGTTGGTGCGTCGGATCGGCGCCGGCGGCATGGGTGCGGTCTACGAGGCCGAGCGGGCCGATGCCGAGTTCGCGCACCGCGTCGCCATCAAGCTCATGCGATCGAGTGCCGAGGGCGATCTCGCCGTCCGACGATTCCGCTACGAACGCCAGATCCTCGCCGCGCTCGATCATCCCAATATCGCCGCACTCCTGGATGGCGGGATCACCGTCGATGGCGAGCCATACTTCGTGATGGAGTACGTCGACGGCGTGCCACTGACGACCTGGGCCGATGCACACCACCTCACGATCCGCCAGCGTCTGGTCCTGTTCCTGCAGGTCACCGCCGCGGTGCAGCATGCCCACCAGCAACTGGTGGTGCATCGCGATCTCAAGCCCGGCAACATCCTCGTCACCGAGGGTGGCATCGTCAAGTTGCTCGACTTCGGGATCGCCCGCCTGCTCCGGGAGGACGAGGGGAGCGGGCAGTTGCCGCTCACGCAGGGCGACCAACCGGGTGTGACACCCGAATATGCCGCACCCGAGCAGTTGCGCGGGCTGCCGGCCGGCCCCGCCGCGGATGTCTACGCCCTGGGGGTGATCCTGTACGAGCTGTTGAGCGGTCGCCGGCCCTTCGATCTCCAAGACAAGATGCGGACGGAGATCGAGGCGCTCGTCGGTCATGCCCCCCCCCCACGACCGAGCAGTGTGCCGGGCGCACGACGGCTGCGCGGCGATCTCGATGCGATCGTCCTGATGGCGCTCCGGAAGGACCCGGACCGCCGCTATGGCTCGATCGCGCGCCTCGCCGATGACATCGCACGCCACCTCGATCGCCTCCCCGTCGTCGCCCGCCCCGACCGCCTCGGTTATCGCCTGGCGAAGTTCGTCCGTCGGCGTCGGCTCGAACTCGTCGCCGGGATGCTCGTGCTGGGGTCGCTCACCTGGGGTGTCGTCACCACACGCCGTCAGGCCGTCCATGCGGTCCATGAGCGTGAGCAGGCGACGGCGGTGACGGCCTTCTTCACCTCGATGCTCGCCGCCCCCGACCCGAGCCAGCTCGGCCGTGACATCACGATGCGCGAGGTGCTCGATACCGCGGCAGTGCGTGCGGATTCACTGCGCGGCCAGCCCGAGCTGGAGCTGCGTGTCCGGCAGGTGCTCTCGAGTACCTACTCGACACTCGGTGAGTTCGCACTGGCCATCGTCCAGTCACGTCGGGCGGTCGAGGCGGCTCGGCGACTCGCGCCGCCGGATCCCGCGCGTGTCGCAACGGCGTTGGGCAATCTCAGCACGGCACTCGAACTCGACGGTGAACTCGAGCGTGCCGACTCGGTCCTGGCCGAGGCGCTCGACCTGCTCGGTGCAGCGGCCGATGCCGAGACACTGGATGGCGTGGCCTTCCTGGACCACCGCGGACGACTCCGCAGCCGACTCGGTGATGCCCGCGGCGCCGTCCCATTCCTGGTGCGGGCCCTGGACATCCAGGGTGGCCTCGAGCCCGACAACGATTCCGCGCTGGCATACGCCCACCACAACCTCGCGGCCGTCTATGGCGAGGCCGGTGAAAACGATTCGGCCGACGCACACTTCCGGACCGCGCTGGCACTCGAGGCGCGTGCGTTCGACGATATCCACCCGCTGCACGCCTCGACCCTCAACGCCTATGCCACAATCCTCGAACGGATGGGGCGACCGGACGCGGCCGACTCCGCGTACCGGGAAGTGCTCCGGATGCGCAAGGTCCTCCTCGGACCCGAGCACCCCGACTACGCCTGGACGATGTTCAGCTACGCCGACCTGCTCCTGAGCGCCGGTCGACCCGCGGAAGCGGCTCAGTGGGCGCGGCGCGTGGTGGCGCTCCGGGGTCACACGCTGGACGACAGTCACACCGCCGTCTCGACCGGAATGCAGGTGCTCGGCCGCGCGCTCGCCGAGATGGATTCACTCGACGTCGCCGAGCGCTGGCTGCGGGAGAGTCTCGCACTCCGTGAAGCGGTCTTCCCCGAGGATCATTGGCTGCTGGCGTCGAGCCGGAGTGTTCTCGCCGAGGTGCTTGTCAAACGCGGTGCCTATGCCGAAGCGGAGCAATTGCTCCTGCCGGCGGCACGACGGTTGACGGAGGTCCGGGGCGCGATGAGCCAGCCGGCGCGGGACACCCGCCGACGCCTGGCACTGCTGTACACCGCGTGGGGTCGACCGGTCGAGGCCGCCAGGTGGCGCGAGGCGCCTGGCGAGATCGGGGCCAGCCCCTGAGGGCGTGAGCCGTTCCAGAAACCTGTTGCGCGTGTGGGAGGAAGCAGCCGGCGTTCGGCATATCCCATCCACTGGAGGTTTCATCATCATGGAACGCGTCATCCTGCGACACCTGAAGGGATCAAAGGCCGGATCGAGCGAGGAGTTCCCGCTCGCCGACCTCTCGGAACTGACCCTCGGCCGCGACCCGATCGCCCAGGTGCGATTCGATGCCGACAAGGACGATCTCGTCGGCCGGCAGCACGCCCGCATCCTGCGCGATCCGAACGACCCGATCCGGTTCGCGCTCACCGATCTCAACAGCCGGAACGGCACCTTCCTCAACAAGGTGCGCATCGTCGGCAGTGTACCGCTCGCGCCAGGTGACATCATCCAGCTTGGCGCCGGCGGCCCCGAGGTGCAGTTCGAGATCGATCCGCTGCCCGCCGCGTACGTCAAGGCGACCCGCCTCGGTGGCCTCGCCGCGCCCGCCGCCGGTGGCCCGGGCGAGACCCGCACCGCAGGGGCGGCCATCACCGGCTCGGCCGCGGCCGCGAAGCCGGCCGGCAGCGTCGGCAAGGCGACCGTCGAGCGGATGATCGGTCAGACCAGGAACGAGGGGAAGCGGACCACGATGATGGCGGTCGCCGCCGTGGTGCTCCTCGCTGTGGCCGGTGGGACCTGGCTCAAGAGCGCCAGCGACGACTCCACCAACCGCCTCCGCCATGACGCGGAGGTGGCAGACTCCCTGGCACGGGCCCGCGCCGACTCGATCGGCAAGGCCGGTGAGCGTGCCCAGGATCTCGGCAAGATGTTGACGCCCGCCGAGGTCGCCGAGCAGAACGCCGGGGCGGTGGTCCAGGTGGACTTCTCCTGGAACCTGATCTATGCCCCGACCGGTGCGCAGGTCTACCACCGGTACGTGCCGAACCAGATGGACGTGCAGGTGAACGGCAAGAAGCAGCGGATCACCCTGATGCAGGGGGGGGGGGACATGATCCCGGCGTATGTCCAGCTGGACAATGGCGCGGTGGAGCCGGCCCTCACGGTCGATGCCAACAGTGGTGCCCCGATCGCCGTCACCGGCAGTGGCTCCGGCTTCGTGGTCACCAACGACGGGTTCATCCTGACCAACCGCCATGTCGCCGCCAACTGGCGGGCGCCCTACCACTTCGACCAGAACGCGGTCGGCGTCGTGCTGCAGGGAGGCCAGGTGGCGTTCGACCAGCAGGGCCAGCCGATCCTGACCCGGCCGCCGTCTCGCTGGATCCCGTCGGAGACCAAGCAGGTCGGGCCCAAGGACGAGTTCGATGTCTTCCGCGGGCGCCAGGAATACATGATGGTCCGGTTCCGGAAGAACACCACGCCGCTTGAGGCGGCGACCCAGCGGGTCAGTGACCAGCACGATGTCGCCCTGATCAAGGTCTCGGCGCCGTCGACCCTCCCCAAGGTCACGCTCTACGACTCCTATGACGTCACGAAGGTCGGTGACGAGGTCACCGTGATGGGGTACCCGGCCGTCTCCGATTACGTCGTCGCGGTGCTCCGCTCGCGGGACATGTTCAATCGCGACGCACAGCAGCGCGTGGTCCCCGATCCGACGGTGTCGGTCGGCAATATCGGCAAGATCCTGCGCGCGGCCGATGGCCCGGTCTCGCAGTCGATGATGGAATACTCGAGCGGCGACACCTATCAGCTCACCATCAACTCCACCGGGGCCGGCAACAGCGGCGGACCGATGTTCGATGCGTTCGGTCGGGTGATCGGTATCTACTTCGCCGGCAAGACGGGCGATGCCCAGATCTCGTTCTCCCTCCCGATCCGGTACGGGATGGAGCTGATGTCCGTCGCCCCGAACTCGAACTGATTCGAGGCCTGTCTCATGACCACCGGTACCTGGCTGCACACACAGATCGGGAACTGGCGTCTCGTCGAGTTCCTCGGCGCCGGTGGCATGGGGGAGGTGTATCGCGGGGTGGATGCACGATCGGGAGAGGAGGTGGCGGTGAAGGTCCTCACCGTCGTCCGTGGATCGGACGCACTGCGCGCCCGATTCGCCAACGAGGCCCGCATCCACTCCGGCCTCTCCCACCCCGCGATCGCCAGGATGATCGCCTTCGCATCCCACGAGGGCACCCCGGCGATCGTGATGGAATACGTCGATGGCGAGACCATCGAATCCTGGCTCGCCACGCACGGGCCGATGCCACTCACCCGTGCGATCGACAGCATGCAGGAACTCGTCGACGCGATCGAATACCTCCACCGACGAGGCACGGTGCACCGTGACATCAAGTCAAGCAACGTCAAGATCACCCGGTCGGGCCACGTGAAGCTCCTCGACTTCGGTATCGCCAAGGGTCCCGACTCTCCTGCGCTCACGGCCGATGGCAGCGTGATCGGGACCTTGCAGTCGCTCGCCCCGGAGCAACTCGTCGGTGCGCCGGCCGATGCGCAGAGCGAGATCTGGGCCCTCGGCGTGCTCTTCTACGAAATGGTCACGGCCCGACATCCGTTCGCAGCCGCCGGGATCGAGGGCATCACGGGTCGGATCCGCACCGCACGCTACCCCGCACCGACCGCCACCACGCCGGGGCTGCCGCCCAACGTCGACAGCGTGATCGGTCGTTGCCTCCGCGTCGATCCACGGGCACGGTATGCGTCGTGCGAGGCACTGCGCGCCGATCTTGCCCGCCTGCGCACTGCGGGCCGCGCACCTGCCGGGGTCCCGGCCCCCGCGTTCACCACGGCGGTGCGCCGCCACGCTCCCCTGCTGCTGGCCGCCGCCTTCGCCGTCCTCGCGATCGGGTTCGCGTTCAGTGGCCTCTGGTCGCGCGGCACGGGGGGGGGACACGATTCGACCCGGATCGTCGGCGGCCGCGATTCGACCGCAAGCCGCATGGTTGCTCCCGACGGGCGCCTCCGGGAGGTCACCATCAACACCCTCAATGGCATTGCCGACGTCTGGCGGGATGGCCAGCGCGTCGGCGAGACACCGTACCACCTCCGCATGGCGATCGGCGGTGAGGTCCACGTGGTGCTCCGGCGGGTGGGCTATCACGATGAGGACGTCCGCTTCAATGTCACCGAGGGACGCTCCGAGTACTCGTTCGTGCTCCGCCCGGTCCCCGGGCGGCCCCGCTCGAGTCGCCCCCCGATCACCCCGCTCCTGCTTGGCTTCGCGTGGTTCGGACTGCCGTGGCGCCGGAAGCAACCCCGGGGACGACCCCCGATGGAGACGATCGATCGGCCCGTCTTCCAGGGCGAGGGCCTCAGCGTCGAGTCCCGGGTCGTGATCGGCACCGCGAGCGACCCCGGCTGCCAGCGCACCAACAACGAGGACACCGTCCGCGTGGTCCGACCACCCGACGAGAACGGTGCCCTTCTCGCCATGGTCTGCGATGGCATGGGCGGCCACGCCGCGGGCGAGCAGGCGAGTCGTATCGCCGCCGACGTCATCGCCCGGCAATACCGGAACGAGGGTGATCCAGGCGAGGTCCTCGCCCAGGCGGTGCGCCGTGCCAATCGCGACGTGTACGACACCGCCGCCGCCGACGCCGCACTCCGGGGCATGGGCACGACCTGCACCGCCATCGTGCTCCGCGGTGGGCTTGCCTGGTGTGCCCATGTCGGCGATTCGCGCTGCTATCTGGTCCGGGCGAGCGAGATCTTCGTGATGACCGAGGACCACAGCGCCGTCATGGAGCTGGTCCGTGAGGGCAGCATCTCCCGCGACGAGGCGCGCGAACACCCCGACAAGAATGTGATCTCGCGCGCTCTTGGCAGTCACGCGGAGATCGAGGTCGCCACCTGGCCGCGCCCGTTCGTCGTGCGACCG
Source organism: Gemmatimonadales bacterium (assembly GCA_035703525.1). GTDB lineage: Bacteria > Gemmatimonadota > Gemmatimonadetes > Gemmatimonadales > GWC2-71-9 > Palsa-1233. The sequence goes on from DASSYA010000024.1 coordinate 55,653, forward strand.
GGCGACCGCTTCCTGCTCTCGTCCGATGGGCTCCATGATGTCCTCACCGAGGCCGAAATCCTCCGGGTCGTCGACTCCATGCCGCCACACCTGGCCTGCCATGAACTCGTGAAGCGGACTCGTGCCGCCGGTGCCCCCGACAATGTGAGCGTCGTGATCCTCGGGCTGCCGATCTCCGAGCCCGAAGCGATCCGTGTCACCCAGACCTCACGGGTCCCGTCATGATCGACCGTCGCGGCACCACCCTCGGCAAGTACCGGATCCTCGACCGTCTGGGCGAAGGCGGCATGGGGACGGTCTATCACGCGCGTGACGAGATGCTCGATCGCGATGTCGCGATCAAGGTGCTCCGTCCGGACCTGGTGCGCCAGACGGCCCTGGTCGAACGCTTCCGCACCGAGGCGATCGCGCTGGCACGGCTGGCCCACCCGCGCATCGCCACGCTCTATGGTCTGGAACGTGACGGCGACGAGTTCTACATGGTGATGGAGTTCCTGCGCGGTGAGACGCTCGAGGCCCTGGTCGCCCGCGAGGGACGTGTCTCCTGGCGGCGCGCCGCCGAGATCTGCGCGCAGGTGGCCGAAGCACTCGACCATGCCCACGATCATGGGGTGGTGCATCGCGACATCAAGCCGGCCAACATCATGATCGGGCCGGGTGGCGCGGCCAAGGTGATGGACTTCGGGATCGCACGGATGGCCGGCAGCAGTCGGCAAACCCGTCACGGACATTCGGTCGGCACACCAGCTTACATGGCACCCGAGCAGCTTCGCGGTGAGGAATGTGATGGCCGCACCGACTTGTATGCGCTCGGTGCCGTCTTCTACGAACTGGTGACCGGGAAGGTCGCGTTCGAGGCCGACAGCGATTACAAGCTGATGATGCAGCAACTCAACGATCCGCCGATGCCGCCAAGCGCGAGCAATCCGGACCTGCCCGCGATCGTCGATCGCACCGTGCTGCGGGCCATGTCCAAGCAACCCGCCGATCGCTATGCGACTGCGGCCGCCATGCGGAACGCCCTCATGGAAGCGGCGGCAAGTGTGGTTACCGAGGCACACACCATCCGCCCGGCCGCGCCCGCAACCCGCATCGCCGACACACCCGCACCCGCACCCGCTCCCGTTCCCCAGGCCCGGATCGTGATGCCGGATCCCGTCGGGATCACCGCGCCGGTCACGGCGGCCACAGACGACGCGCCGACCGACACAGCGGGCCGGGGGATCTGGTCCGACTGGCGAACATGGTCGACCGTTGCGATGCTGGCGCTCGCCATCGGGGTCGTGTTGCGAAGCCGCGGCCCCGAGATCCCGGCCGAACCGCCCGTATCCCCGCCATCGACCGAGATCGGGCCACCGTCCACCGCCCCGACGACCGCCCCTGGTGTCCTGGAAGCTGGTGCGCAGCCTCGACCAGCTGCGCCGGTTGGTGGTGGCATCATCGCACCACCACCCGTTGTGGTCCCCCGGCCGGACCCGGCACCAAGGAATCCGCCGCGGACACCGCCTCCGGCGCCCACCCCTGCGCCCACACCGGAGAGGAAGCCGGAATCACCCCCACCACAGAAGCCGGCCGAGAACGACGCCGACCGCGCCGCTGCCGCCGAGCGGGAGGCACAACGGGCCGTCACCACGGCGGTCCGGAACTGGTTCCAGCAGGGCGATGCCGCTGGCCTCACGGGGTCTGTCGATGGCCAACCGGCCGACCGATTGGTCCGTGAGAAGCGCCTCGGACTCGGTGCCCCGGGCACGCCCTCGGTGAACATCAGCGGCTCGGAGGCCACCGCGACCGTCACGAGCGAGGTCGAGATGCGCTCCGCCTTCGGGTCGTCGAGACGCAAGTCTGCCAGATTCACGCTGCAGCTCAGCCAGGCAGGCAACGGCACCTGGCGGGTGACGCGGGCGACGGTGCAGGGCTAGGAAAGAGAGAAGGAGAGAAGGCTTCTCTCCTTCTCTCCTTCTCTCTTTCCTGCCATATTCGCCTCATGACCGACCCCGCCGAATCCGCAGGCTACCAGCCGACCGCCATCGAGGCGAAGTGGCAGGTTCGCTGGCGCGAACAGCGCACCAATGAGCCCGATCTCGACCACGCCACCGCTCCGTTCTACAACCTGATGATGTTCCCCTATCCCTCGGCTGAGGGGCTGCACGTCGGGAACCTCTTCGCATTCACGGGTGCGGACGTCTTCGGTCGCTTCAAGCGGATGCAGGGGCACCAGGTCTTCGAACCGATCGGCTTCGATGCCTTCGGGATCCATTCCGAGAACCATGCGATCAAGACCGGCCAGCATCCCGCCGAGCTGATCCCGAGCAATATCCGGAATTTCACCCGGCAACTCACCCGAGTGGGCGGGATGTTCTCGTGGGAGCATGTCCTCTCGACCACCGATCCGAGCTACTACAAGTGGACCCAGTGGGTCTTCCTGCAATTGTTCAAGCGCGGACTCGCCTACAAGAAGAAGGGCGCCGTCAACTGGTGCCCCGCCGACAAGACGGTGCTCGCCAACGAGCAGGTGATTGCCGGGGCATGTGAACGCTGTGGCAGCATGGTCGAACAGCGCGTCCTCGAGCAGTGGTATTTCCGGATCACGGACTACGCCGACCGCCTGCTCGCCAACCTCGACGACCCCGGCAAGATGGATTGGTCACCGAGCACGGTGCTGGCGCAGAAGAACTGGCTCGGCCGCTCGGAGGGCGCGGAACTCACCTTTGATGTCCCGTCCAGTGAGGCATCGGTCCGCGTCTACACCACTCGGCCCGACACCATCTTCGGTGCCACGTTCATGGTGCTGGCACCCGAACACCCGATGGTCGACATGCTCACGACGCCGGAGCAACGCGAGGCCGTGGCGACCTACCGCAGGGCCGCCGGCGCCAAGGATCTGGTCGCCCGCAAGACCGGCGACAAGGCCAAGACCGGTATCGCGACCGGGGGGACGGTGATCAACCCGGCGACCGGCACGGAGATCCCTGTCTGGATCGCGGACTATGTGCTGATGGACTATGGCACCGGTGCCATCATGGCGGTCCCGGGTCACGACGAGCGCGACTTCGCATTCGCCAAGGCCTACGGACTGGAAATCGTGCGCGTCGTGGCCGGACCGGACGAGGTGGCATCGACACCGCTCAGCGAAGCCTACGTCGACAACGCCAGCGGGACCCTCGTCAACTCCGGGCGATTCGACGGACGACCGACTGGGGAGGCCGCGGCGGAGATCACCGCATGGCTCGCCGCCGAGGGGCACGGCACGACCAAGGTGCAGTACCGCTTGTACGACTGGTGCATCTCGCGTCAACGGTACTGGGGTCCACCGATCCCGATCATCTACTGCGAGGCCTGTGGCACTGTGCCGGTGCCCGAGGACCAGCTCCCGGTCGAATTGCCGTTGATCGAGGACTTCCGTCCAGACGACTCGGGCGTATCGCCGCTGGCGCGTCATGCCGACTGGTACTTCGTGCCGTGCCCCGCCTGCGGTGCCAAGGCACGTCGTGAGACCGATGTCTCGGACACCTTCCTCGACTCGGCGTGGTACTTCCTCCGGTACCCGTCGAGTGAGCGTGCCGACGTCCCGTTCGATCCCGTGCGGACGCGCACGTGGCTCCCGGTCACCAGCTACATCGGCGGCAACGAGCATGCCGTCCTGCACCTGCTCTATTCGCGCTTCATCACGATGGTGCTGCACGACGCCGGCATGCTCGACTTCGAGGAACCGTTCCGGAAGTTCCGCGCGCACGGCCTGATCGTGAAGGACGGCGCGAAGATGTCGAAGTCGCGCGGCAACGTGGTCGTGCCCGACGAGTACATCGAGAAGTGGGGAGCGGACACCTTCCGGATCTACCTGATGTTCCTCGGACCGTTCCAGGAAGGTGGCGATTTCCGCGATGCGGGGATCAGTGGCCCACGGCGGTTCCTCGACAAGATCTGGGACCTGGTCGGCGACGCCTGTCACCCCGATGTGGCCAATGCCGAAATCCACCACGACATCCTGATCAAGTGGCATCAGACCAAGCAGCGGGTCACGGAGGGTCTCGAGGAGCTGCACTACAACACGGCCATCGCAGCGCTCATGGAACTGCTCAACGTGCTCCGTGAGACCAACTGTTCGAGTCGTGAGGTCGTCACCTCCCTCGTGCAGATGCTGGCGCCGTTCGCCCCGCACTTCGCCGAGGAGTGCTGGGAGCGGCTCGGTCACACCACGACGATCTTCGACTCGACCTGGCCGGTGTGGATTCCCGAGTTGACCGTCGACGACACCGTCACCATCGGCGTCCAGGTCGGCGGCAAGACTCGCGGCACCGTGACGCTCAGCGTCGAAGCCACCGCCGAGCAGGCCGAGGCCGCCGCGCGCGCCGAGGAATCGGTGGCACGACATCTCGACGGCAGGACGGTGCGGAAGGTGATCTGGGTGCCGGGACGACTGCTCAATTTCGTCGTCGAGTCTTGAGCCAGGAGGCCTGGGTCCTGAGAGGTGGGAGGTCCACTTCCGCCACGTCTCGGGACTCAGGACTCGTTGCCGGAGCATCCGATGCCAGGAACCATTGACTATACCGACTTCGAAGCCACCGACATCCGGGTCGGACGTGTCCTCACCGCCGAGCCGAACGCCAAGGCGCGCAAACCGGCCTATGTCCTCACGGTCGACTTCGGACCCGAGTTCGGGGTCAAGACCTCGAGTGCGCAACTCACGGTGCACTACACGGCCGAGGACCTGGTCGGTCGCTTGGTCGTGGCCGTCATGAACTTCGAGCCGAAGCGGGTCGCAGGGGTCAAGAGCGAAGTCCTCGTCCTGGGAGTTCCGGACGAGGACGGTGCGGTGATCCTGTTGCAGCCGACGCGGGACGTGCCGCTCGGCGGTCGACTGTTCTAGGGGCGCTCGAATCGTGCCTTGAGGCGGTTCAACTCATCCTGGGCCAGATGACGCATCGCGCCGACCATCACCTTCGCCGCGCTGCCAAGCATGACACCGCTGACCTTCCCGATCGTGTCACCGTTGGTGCCGGTGAGTGGCGCCACCACGAACGTGGTGCTGATCCGCACCGAATCGCCGACCTGAGCCACCGAGTCGATCCGCTCCATCGAGCCGGGCTTGGTCGGATCCTCTCGCGTCGTGAAGGTCCGCATCCGCGGCGCATCGACCCGCGAGACGACCCAGACCATGTCGGTGCTGGCCCCGGTGGCCACCGCGGTCGACGACTTGACCGTGAGCGAGTCACCGACCTCGAGCAGGCCATCGCCGCTCACCACCACCGTCTGCCCCGTGTCGGCGATCGACTGGAGCGAATCGGGAGAGCTCAGGAAGCGCCATGCCCGATCCGGGGTCGCAGCCACCATCACCGAGGCCGTCGGACCACCGGCGGTGATCTGCTTGTACCCCCAGAAGCAGGTGCCAAGCACCCCGAGCAGGATCACACCGGCAAGGATCAGGATCCACTTGAGCATCGACATTCTCCTGGGGTCAGGCGGGGAATCAGCCCGCGGGGGGCACGGCCGCACGCTGGCCGAACAACTGGTCGAGCATCAAGAGGGCGCTCGGATCCTTGCCGGCCATCCGGAGTTGGTCGATCGCGTGTTGCGCGGTCTTCTCCTCCTCGACCTGTTCGGTGATGAACCACTGCAGGAGCACCTGCGAGGGATAATCCTGCTCCTCCTGGGCCAGCGCATACAAGGTGTTGATCGCGCGGGTGACCAACTGCTCATGTGCCAGCGAGGCCTCGAACGCCGAGAGCGGGGTGTCGAACTTGAGCGCGGGCTGCTCGATCGGCTGCAGCACCACCGTGCCCCCCCGATCATTCATGTGATCGAACAGCTTCATCGCATGCAACTGCTCCTCCTCGGTCTGCACGCGCATCCACTGGGCCATGCCCGGGAGCGCGGTCGATTCGAAAAAGGCCGCCATTGCGAGGTAGGCGTAGGACGAGGCGAGTTCAAGATTGATCTGCGCGTTGAGCGCGTCCTGGATCTTCTGTGAGAGCACGTCGGTATCCTGTCATCTGGTGTGAACCCTGAATCTAAATCAAACGCGTCGACGCGTGGTCTCGCCTTCTCGCTTTCGAAGCCTTGCGACCCTCCAGCCCCGATCGGCATCTTTACCAGCGTGATGACCAATACCGCGACCCTGGACGCCATGTCCCTGCCGAACGCCGACGCCGTGATCGCCAGTGCCAAGCGGGGCGACCCCGCCGCGCTCGAGGCGCTGTACCGCGCCTACAGCCCGGCGACCTTCAACCTCGCGCGCCGGATCTGCCGGACCACCGAAGACGCCGAGGACGTGCTCCAGGAGACGTTTTTCGAGGTGTGTCGTAGTATTCGCAACTACCGTGGGGACGGCTCGCTCTGGGGCTGGATCCGGACGGTCGCGTCGAGCAAGGCACTGATGCGCCTTCGACGCAACAAGTACCGCGATACGGATGAGCTGAATGACGATTTTGCCCCGGCTCGTCTCGCGCCCCATGCGCTCCGGATGGACCTCGAATCGGCGCTCGATCGCCTGAGCGACACGGCCCGAGCGGTCGTCTGGCTGCATGACGTCGAGGGGTACACGCACGAGGAGATCGGGCAGCAGATGGGCAAGACCGCCTCGTTTTCCAAGTCCCAGCTGGCCCGCGCCCACCAGCGGATGCGACTCTGGCTGGACGAAGGGGCAACCGCATGACCGAGCGTCATTTGGGCATGGGAGAGCTGCTCGCGGTCCGCGACAATGACCGAAGCGAACCGGCGTTTGTCCTCGCCCATCGCCATGTGGCAGCCTGTCCGGCGTGCCGCCGCGAGGTGGATCGCCTCCATCAGGTAACCGCTCGTCTCAGGGCGCTTCCGACCCTCGAGCCCCAGAGCGACCACTTCTCGGCAATCCGGGCCCGCCTGCAGTGGGAACGTCGCCAGCAATGGACCCGTCGAATCGGCGGACTCGGGGTCGCCGCGGCGGCGATCCTGGCCGTGGTGCTCATTGGCAACGACCTCGCGCACCCGCCGTCCCTCGACGCCGAGCAGCAGATCGATTCGCTGATGTCCCGGTCGGAGCGCCTCGAACAGACGCTTCGCGCCTGGCGTCCCGAGGCACGGGTGCTCGACGGACACACGGTCGAGGTCGTCCTCGAGCTCGAGGACCGGATTGCCGATGTCGACCACCGGCTGCAAGGCATGACCAGGCTCGAGGCGCCCGAACGGCGTGCCAACGAAGCCGCACTGTGGCAGGAGAGGGTCGGCCTGATGAATGCGCTCGTCAATGTGCATCTCACCAAGGCCACCAACCTGGACCTCTGACGGTCCGAATTGAAGGAGTCCGTTCCAATGCGTCACCCTGCAGTACACTGTTTGCTGGCCCTGGGGCTCCTCGTCCTGCCCCTCTCGGCGCAGGCGAACCAGAAGATCTCGATCCTGAGCAATGACACCTCGGTCACCATCGAGCGCGGTGAGCGAAACAGCTGTCGCGTCGAGGTGAATGGACGCGCGCTGGCCGAGCGAGAGGCAACGCCGATCTGTGAGAACCGGCAGCGGTCGATCAACTGGGGCACCGATCGGGGCTGGGTCTTCGGCCAGAACCTGGATTCGACTGCACGCGGCCTGCGTTTCCTGATGGGCGACTCGGTGATGGCCCTGAAGGGGCTGGCCCGCTCACAGGCTGCCATGGCTCGTGAGCTGGCGTCCCGGGCACCAACCATGGCCCTCTTCGGGGGATTCGACTCCCTGATGACCGCGCGTCCGATCATCGGTGTCACGGTCGACACCCGCGCTCGTGACACCGATCGGTACGGCGCCTACATCGTCGCCGTTACTCCATCAGGTCCGGCCGACAAGGCCGGCCTCCGCTCGGGGGACATCCTCACCCGAGTTGCCGGTCGGTCGCTCACCTCTGGTGCCACCAAGCGCGCGGTGAGCTCGGATGAATCGCGACCCTACGTTCGCTTGATCGAGGTGATGTCCACCCTCGATGCCGGCAAGGAGATCTCGGTCGAGTACCGTCGTGGCGATGCCAATCTGACGACCAAGGTCACCCCGCGCGAGGATGATCAGGTGTTCGCCGTGAGCACCACCCGTCCACCGCTCGCGCTCGATGATGCGATGACCTACCTCCGCCGCTCGATGGGCGCGGACTCGGTCCCCACCTCCTCGTTCTACTTCGGTGATGGACCGACCCGACTCGCCACGGTCCCCGGCCGGCCCGGTGCGTTCGGATTCGCCTTCGGTGGCGTCCTCGGTTCGACCGAGATGGCGCCGATGAACGAGAAGCTCGGCCGCTACTTCGGCGCAGAGTCCGGGGTGCTGATCCTGGACACCGACGAGCGGAACGCCCTCGGCCTCCAGCCGGGTGACGTGGTCCAGTCGATCGACGGCCGATCGATCGAGAATCCCAATGAACTCGGCCGCGTGCTCAGGAGCTATGAGTCCGGAGACAGGATCTCGATCGGACTCGTCCGCGAGAAGAAGACCCAGACCGTGAGTGCTCGACTGCCCTGAACCCTCTCCTCAGGGCAGACACAGAAGGGTCCTCGGCGCGAGCCGGGGGCCCTTTTGTGTGAGAAGTGAGAAGTGAGAAGGGGCGCGGCCTGAGAAGATGATGGAGGACGGACTCACGCTGGCAGGCTCTCACGTTGCACCTCTCACTTTTCGAAAATGAATATTACTTTACTTTATGCCAAAATTTACCAGGCGCCCGACGGCCCGACCCGACGAGATCCTCGACGCCGCACTCGAACGCTTCGTCGCTGTCGGGTTTGCGCAGGCACGAATGGAGGAGATCGCCGAGGGTGCCGGCGTGACCGCCGGAACCATCTACCGATATTTCGAGAACAAGGAGGCGTTGGTCGAGGCGCTCCTGGTCCGCCATATCGATGCGAGCTGGAGCCGCGGTCGAGAGATTTCGGAAGCCTATGCAACCATGACGGCCAGAGAGATCGTCGAGTTGCTGCTCCATCGGTGGGCGGACCACCTCGACCAACCGACGAGCTCCGCGCTGTTGGTGCTGATCGTCCGGGAAGCCGGTCCGTTCCCTGGAATCGTCCAGAAGTATGTATCACAACTACTTGAACCTGGATGCCTCTCGATCGAGCGTGCCATCCGACATGGCATCGAGCAGGGCGAGTTCCCTCTCATCGAGATCGAGGGGACAGCGAGGGCTCTCGCTGCCACGGTGGTCGAGCGAGCAATCTGGCGACATACCTTCACGCCGTTCTTGCCCGCACTCCCTGCCGGGGTCGATCCCGCTCGATTGGCCATCGAATCGCTGGTGCGCGGCCTGCCGCGTCCCGGGGACACCCGCTCGATCCGGCCCGATACACCGTTCAGGCAGCCGGATGCCACGGTCTCGACCACAGGGACTGGTCGAGGCAGGCTCCGCGTGGTGACACTCACTCCTCCTCAGGCCAATCCATGAAGTCAACGCGACCCCAGCTCTTTCTGAGGGCCTTCCGGCTCGCCTGCCCCAACTGCGGTCATCGACCCGTGGTGCGCTTCTGGCTCAGCATCGCTGATGACTGTCCGAATTGCGGCATCTCGCTCGTCCGAGGCAACCGGGTCGGCGCCTATATCCTGAACCTGGGATTCGCCGAGTCGGTGGTGATGGTGACGGTGTTGACGATTGTCATCCGGAACTGGCCCGACCCACCGTGGGACCTGCTCGGGTGGCTCGCTCCCCTGCTCGCGGTCGTCTCACCCCTACTGTTCTATCCGTTTGCCAGGCTGGCGTTCGTGGCGGTCGACATCGCGGTACACCCGGGCATGCACCGCGATGAGGACGGCTGAAACGCGAGAGGTCGGAAGTCGGAAGTCGGAAGTCGGTGGATCAGCGCTGGGGCAGCGTCCGTGTGCTCGTCCTCAGGAGACGCATCCGACTTTCGACTCCCGACTTCTGACTTCCGACTTCCGACTTCCGACTCCCGACTTCTGATTTCCGACTCCCGACCTCCGACTCTCCGCCCCAGCGTCGCCAGCAGAGCTCTACCACGACCCACGCCGCCACCGCGCCGGCGGTCACATCGCTCAGGAAGTGTGCCCGCGCCTCGACGCGTGTCAGGGCGCAGCCGGCCGCAAGGAGCAGCCAGACCATGCGTGCCCTGGGGTAGAGCTTGCAGAGCATCCACGCGCCACCGAACGCGACAAGTGCATGACTGCTCGGCAGGCCGAGCATCTTGGTCGACCAGGGTTGATCCGTGAATGCGCGGAAGACATACGCGCCGTCGTGTGGCGCGGGACGCTCGCGCCGGATCAACAGCTTGAGCACCTCCGCCGCGAGTCCGGCGACACCAGGGACGAGGGCGAGGAGGAGTCCTTGCCGTCGGCTCCGGGTTTCCAACCACACGGCGAGGCCCATCGCCAGCCAGAGTGGGTAGTACCCGATGATCCGGAGGAGTCGGCCCATGTCGCGATCGTAGACCCCATCGCGGCCGAGGTGGTGCCATGCCCAACCATCGAGCAGGTGTGCCGCCACGATCGCGATGGTCGCCAGGATGCCGAATCGCCAGACCGGTCGCATGCGGGAATCTAGCTATCCTTGGGCGATGCGATCTCTCGCCCTGCTCCCGTCCCTCCTCGTCCTCGCTGCCCCGTCGATCCAGGCGCAGGCACTGCCGCCCTACGTCCCCTCGAACCCGGTCCTCGCCTCCCGAAGCCCGCTCTACATCCAGCCGATGGTGCCGACCGGTCCGGGATGGCGCGTGGCGGTGGTGCTCGACTACGCCAATGCCATCGAGAGCGCCACCGCGGTCGATGGCCGGACGTATCTCCTCGATGCCGAGCTCTCGCAGTTCGATCTCTGGTTGGGCCGGGATTTCGGATCCAACTGGTTCGGCATCCTGGATGTCCCGATTCGAGGAGTCCACGACGGGATGATGGATGCGTTCCTGAATGGCTACCATGACCTGATCGGGCTGCCCGTTCCTGCCCGCAACCGGCGTCCGAAGGACACCTACGGCTGGACCTTCGAGCTCCCCGACCGGAGGCTCGACATCCCGCGCCCCCAGGGGCCGTTTCTCGGGGATCTCCGGCTTGGCGTCGGTCGACGCCTCGGGACCGCGCAGGCCGTCCTGACCACGACCCTGCCGACGACCACGACCGATATCGGTGCATGGTCGCGCGGGACGATCGGTATCGCTCTCGATCTCGGCGTCCGGCTGGTCGATGCGGCGCGAGTGCGTGTGGATGGGTCGCTGATGGCCGGGTATACCCCGACCCACGGCCCGCTCGCCGCCTATCAACGCACAGCCTTCGTCGGTGCCACCGCGGGCTTCTGGTGGCGCGTGCTCGGGCGGCAGGCGATCTATGCCAGTGCCCTGCTCCAGTCGGCCAACTGGAAGGCGACCGGGTTCACAGCGATGGAGACCGCCGACGCCACGCTCGATGCGGGAATGTTGCTCCGCTTTGGTCGCGGGTGGCCCACGGTCCAGCTCGGGATCAGCGAGGACCTCGTGCCGCGCGGCCCAGCCGTCGATATCGCCGCGCGGATCGGGGTGCTCTGGTAGCGACCCGGACCGGCGCTATTCGCGCGCCCGATCCGGGGCACCCAGTGGCGCGCGGCCGACCGCACGCCGGAGCGCCGGATGCCGGCGCCAGAGATACCCTCCCATGGCCGTGGCCGCGAGCAGATTGGCCACCAGCACCGACCAGCTGGGGAACATCCCTTGCGTCGCTTCCGAGGCAATGGCGAGCAACCCGAAGAAGAACAACTCGAAGGCCACGAACACGGCGACCATGCCGTAGCGCGCCAGGCTCGAGACCTCGCTCCGCCGACGAATCCCGTCAAGCACGAGACCAAACATCCCGAAGGCCAGCAGATGGACGACGGTGTAGGCCACGACGGCGGTCATGTCGACGCTGCTGGTGACGGCCACCGGGCGTCGCAGGACGAACACCTCCCCGAGAATGCTTGGCGTGAGGAGCGGCGTGCCGCGCACGAGATCGATGCCGAGGAAGAAGAGCGCCACGACCGAGGCACCGATCATGCCGACGACAATGCCCTCCGTCGGCGAGGCAGGGCGGGGGGGGGATTCACGGGCGGCGGACGGGTGGCTCATGGTGCCTCCGGGTTGTGGCGAGACCAGCAGGAATCCCTTCCCTGAACCTACCTCGAAACCGTTCTGCGGGCGCACCACCGGCTCGATCAGGGAATCCGGTCTGGCGCACCCTCCCCGAAACAGAACTGTTCGAGGTTCTTGAGCAGGAGGGCCTTCGCCTGGGGTTGGTGCGGTACCAGGCCGTAGTGGTTGATGAGCTGTTGCTGAGTCTGGAGCCATTCGGCCCAGCACATCCGGCAGATCGAGTCGTGGATCCGCGTGCCGAGTTCGTTGGGGAACGGCTTGAAGGCCTGCCGCTCGCCTACCTTGCCGCATCGGGTGCAGGTGAGAGTCGCCATGCCCCGAAAACTAACCTCTCAGTTGCCGCTCTTGAGCGCCTTCACGCCGCTCGCCGTTCCGAGCCCCGCCGCGACACCAGCGACGGCAGCGGTCCCGGCCGTGACCAACGGCAGCAGGCCCGCGATCGGTAGCCCGATCAGCAGGACCCCGGCGCCCGCCAACCAGGGCGCAGCCGGATGCTTCACGGCATCGACGAACCGCAACTTGCTGCGGACGAACTCCCGCGCCACCATGAAAGCGGCGAGGCCCGCAACCACCGTCGCCGCAAAACCCAGAAATCCCCAGAGTGCGCCAAGCATCAATCTCTCCCTGAAAGGGTGCTCGTTTCACTACGCAACACGCCCGGACGCAGTTTCACACGGTCTCGCCTTCTAGTACCGCAGCACGATGCTCCCCCAGAGGAAGCCGCTGCCGAACGCCGTCAGCGCCACCAGGTCGCCACGGCGGATGGTCCCGGCCCGGACGCACTCGTCGAGCGCGATCGGAATGGTGGCGGCGGTGGTGTTGCCGAACCGCTCGATGTTGTTGTAGACCTGGTCATCGCGGAGGCCGAGGTCCTTCTGGACCATCTCGGAGATCCGCAGGTTGGCCTGGTGCGGAATCAGGAGCGTCAACTCCGTCGGATCCACATGCGCCTCGCCGAGCGCGGCACGGACCGACTCGGGCATGCAGGTGGTGGCGTGTCGAAAGACATCCCGTCCGTCCATCTCGAGGAAGACCTTGTCCTCGAGGAAGGCGGCCTGATTCCGTGGATGGTAGACGGATCCCGGGGCATCGACCCAGAGCTTGCGGGCGTAGGCGCCATCGCCGTGGAGATCAACGCCGAGGATCGCGGACCCCTCGATATTCTCATCGGCCCGCACTACCGCGGCACCGGCGCCATCGGCGAAGATCACCGAGACGTGCCGACCGCGCGTCGATTTGTCGAGTGCGGTGCTCTGCACTTCCTGACCGACGACCAGGATGTTCCGGAAGAGTCCCGACTTGATGTAGGCGTCGGCGGTGGCCAGGGCATAGATGAAGCCCGAGCATTGGGCGCGCAGGTCGATCGCCGGAATGCTCCCGAGACCGAGTTCGTGCTGGAGGAAGACCCCGTTGCCGGGCGCGAAGTGATCGGGTGATGATGTCGCATAGACGATCGCATCGAGTTGGTCACCCGGGATGCCCGCGGACTCGAGAGCACGTTCGCTGGCGGTCTTCGCGAGCGAGACGCCACTCTCCCCTTCGCTGACCCAGTGCCGTTGTCGGATGCCGGTGCGCTGGGTGATCCACTCGTCCGAGGTGTCCATGATCGCCGCGAGATCGTCGTTGGTCACGACGCGGGAGGGGACGGCATGTCCGGTCCCGAGAATCTGGGTATGAGGCATGACGGAAGCTACGACTGCTGGGCGATGCCGAGAAGTGGCCTGTGCGAGGGGATCCACGGCGACCGTCACTAGGTTCCAGACAGCTGCACCATCCTGACCCATCCAAGTCCCACGGAGACCCGCGATGCCCAGACTGATCCTGTTGGCCGCACTCGCCACAATCGCCACCGCCAGCCTCACCGCCCCAGTGACCGCCCAGACCGCGAGCACGGTCGATGTCTCGGCAATCGATCGCGCCCTGACGGCGCCGGCGACGGATGCTCGTGCCACGCTCACCCGACTGTTCGCCACCGAGCAGGGCAAGGCCGCGAGCTCAACGCTGGGATTGAGCCCGGATGCCGTGGCCGCCAGGGTGGCGATCCTGGATGATGCCGGGGCGGAGCGCCTTGCCGATCGAGTGCTGGCCGGCGGACGTGGCAATGTCGTGATCAGCACGACCGCGATCATCATCATCCTCCTCGTCCTGATCCTGATCACCGACTAGCCGACCACTCCGGGCTCCAGCATGCGGTGCGCGTGGCGAGCCCTCGGGGCCGCGGCCTGCCTGCTGGTTCCCGGTGGCTCGGCCGTCGCGGCACCGGCGGCGGCACCGGCCGATACGCTCCACGTGCCATATCTGGCGCAATCGTGGCTGCTCTGTGGTGGTGCCGCCATTGCGATGGTTGAACGGTGGTGGGGTCGTCGTGGGGTCTTCGGCGAGGACTTTCAGGACCTCGTCCATCCGGAACTTGGCGGGATCCGGACGACCGACCTGATCCATGCCACGCGCGCGCGCGGGTGGGATGTCGAGCCGTTCGTGGGTACCGCAGCGCGCGTCCGGGCCTCGCTCCACGACCGCAGGCCGGTGGTGGCATTGATCCAGGTGTCCACCGAACGGTTCCACTACGTCGTGATCGTCTCGTGGCATGACGACACGGTCGTCTTCCACGATCCGGCGGTCGGGCCATATCGGTCCCTCGACGCGCATGCGTTCATCGGGAAATGGGAGGCCGCCGATCGTTGGGCGCTCCTGGTGACACCGCCCTCCTCACCGGTCGAGATCCCCGCGACCCCGCGCGCGGCCGCCCCGGATGCACCGCGGCCCCTCCCCTGCCCGCCGTGGCTCAACCGTGCCGTCGAGGCGACACGCCGGAATGATCTCGCGCTGGCCGAGGAACAGCTCGAGCATGCGCGGGCCGCGTGTCCAGCCGAACCACTCGTGCTCCGGGAGCGCGCGGGCGTGGCGTTTCGGCTGGGGGACCACGAGATGGTGATCGATCTGGCCACGACCTACCTGCAGCAGGTGCCGACCGACAGCCTCGCCCGCCGAATGCTCGCGGCGAGTCAGTACCTGATCGGCGACCGCGAGGGTGCCCTCGCCTCGTGGAATCGGATCGGCCGCCCGACCCTCGATCTGCTCCGGGTCGATGGGAGTCACCGGATCCGCTTCGGCGTCCTGGCCGACGCGATCGATCTTCCGCTCGATCGCCCCCTCACCAGCCGAGCCCTGGCCCTCGCCCGACGGCGACTCGTCGATGTCCCGGGCGTCTCGGCCGCACGGGTCGGGTACGTCCCCGTCACCGGCGATCGGGTCGAGGGGGAGGTTCGCGTGACCGAGTATCCGCGGCTGCCGTCACTCCCGCACGTCCTGGCGCTGGGCGCCGCCCGGGCGGTGGCATCGGATCTGGCAGCCATCGACGTTGCCAACCTCACAGGGGGGGGAGAGCGCCTGACCGTGGAGTGGCGATGGCGACGAAGCAATCCCGGCCTGACCACGCGCCTCGAAGCACCGATGCACCTTGGCATCCCGCTCGTCGTCGGTGTGAGTGGCCGATGGGAGCGCTTCCGGTTCGATGATGGTACCGAGACGGCCCGGCGCCGGAGTGGCGGGATCGATCTGCATGGCTGGCTCACACCAGGATTCGAGGTCCTGAGTGGCGTGCAGCGTGAGGGATGGGGAGACCAGCACTATCTCGTGATCACTCTGGGGGGGGGACTGCACGATCGGCGCGATCACGTGGCGCTGACCGCTGCGGTCCAGCAGGCCTTCGCGGATGGCACGCGGTCGGACTACCAGCGTGTGCGCACGAACCTCGCGTGGCGGTCGACGACGGTCCCCGATGCGCCGGTGGTCGCCGCGCGGTTCGGGATCTCGCACGCCACCGATGCCACACCTCGCGGGCTCTGGCCTGTCGCAGGCGGTGGCATCTCGACCCCGATCCCGCTCCGATCCCGGCCACTCCTGATCCACGACCTGCTCCCGAGCGCGCGGACGGCGCGGACCGTCGTGCATGGTGGCATCGCCGCCGACCACCCGCTCGGGACCCTGGGACCTGTGGCCATCGGTCTCGGCGGGTTTGTCGACGCGGCCGTGCTCACCCGGCGCACTGCCACACCGCGCACGTCGCGCTGGCTCCTGGACGCCGGCCTCGGACTCCAGATCGGCGCACCGGTGCTCACGACGATGCAGTTCCGCCTGGACCTCGCACGGGGCCTGTCCCGTGATGGTCGTTGGGGGCTGAGCGCCGGGCTGGCCCACCCGTGGCCACCGAGGGCCGACGGATTCCGGTGACCTCGCCACCGTGGTAGCTTGGCAACTCCTCCCCATCCGTCCGGAGTTCCGCATGCGACCGACGATTCTCGCCGTCCTGCTCCTGGCCGCGATGGCCTGCACCCCGGCCAACGACGGCACCACGCCCCCTGCTGGCGAGCATGTGGCAACAACGGCCACAGACTCCGCCGCCCGATTCGCGCACAGCGCCTACACCGCTGCGATCAACTCCAATGACCTCGCGCAGCTGAGTGCGATGTTCACCGACGATGTCGTGTTCCTCGTGCCCAACGCACCACCGCTCGTGGGCCGCCAGGCGGTCATGGACTGGGCCAAGGGCTACGTGGAGGCCTTCGCGACCCATTGGGACAAGACCACCGAGGAGTTCGAGGTGGCGGGCGACTGGGCCTTCGAGCGCTACAGCTACCGCTCGGTCGACACCCCGCGGAGCGGCGGTGCGCCGATCGAGGATACCGGGTGGGGACTCGTGATCTATCATCACGATCCCGACGGCACCTGGCGCGTGGCACGCGACGCGTTCGGTCCCGATCACCCAGCCGCCACACCCTGACAGGATGATTTGACCATGTCGACCCACTCGGCACGGATCAGCTGGCAGCAGCGGCCGGGCGATCAGTTCACCGCCTCCCGCTACAGCCGAAGCCATCACTGGAGTTTCGACGGTGGGCTCGAGATCCCGGCCTCCGCGTCGCCGGATCTCGTGCGGCCGCCGTGGTCGGACCCTGCCGCCATCGACCCCGAGGAGGCCTTCGTCGCCAGCCTCGCGAGTTGTCACATGCTCTGGTTCCTCGGCCTCGCCGCCGAGCAGGGGTTCTCGGTCGCGTCGTACGTCGATGACGCCGCTGGCACACTCGGACGGAACGCGGCCGGGAGGCTTGCCATCACGGCGGTCACGCTCGCACCCCGGGTGCGATTCAGCAATGACACCCGACCCACTGAGGCAGAGTTCATGGCGTTGCACCACCTGGCCCACGAGCGGTGCTTCCTCGCCGCGTCGGTCACCAGCGTCGTGACCTGCGTACCGGCGATGGACACGGCCTGACGCTTCCGGTGCCCCGCCCCGGATGGCGCCTCCCTCGGCCAGGTGCGCTATCGCATGCGCGTCGCGGTGAAGGGAAACCGGTAGCCTTCCGGGCTGCTGACGTTGCCGGTATCGCCGTCCGAGAACCAGATCACGAAGGTCAATGTCCCCGTCATGCTGCTGCCGTTGCGCGTGGCCGCCATCTGGATCACCGTCGCAGGTCCGCTCTGGCTCCCGGCATCCTTCACCTGATATGACACCAGAGGAAAGATGAATTGCGATTCCATCGTCCCCGACGATGGGTCTTCGGTCGACTGCGTGAGGTAGGTGCGGTCCCACCCGGCGAAGAACGGCCCGACGGCAAACTGCACGGGCGGGGTCCGGCCGAGCAATTGGACCCACTCGCCGCCGCCCTGGGGCGCCACCGGACAACACGACGAATTGGTCCAGGTCCCCACCTTGCGGACACGCAGGTCGAGTCGAAGGTGCGTCGGGAGCCGTGTGTCGTCGGGCGCGATCGCGATCATCCCCGAGGCGGGTGACGCCAGCAACCGGTGGAGCAGGTCGTACAAGTCCCCGGAACCGGTGGCATCCCCGTCAAACAGCTCGTCCGCATCGCCGATGGTTTCGATCTGCCAGGACGTCGAGACCTGCGGGACTTCGAGTGAATCCACGGCGAGCCGGATTCCCGCATTACTGAAGAGCTCCACCTTCGCGTACTTGGTGACGTCGGAACGATGCTCGTACTGGAAGCTGTGCGGGTCGGTGATACTCGTTTCCCCGAGGACGTCGGCTCCGAGGCTCCAGCGGAGGAACGACGCGTCACGGCTGATCGGTTCGTCGGCGAGTGTGAGCGTGACCTGTTCTCCGACCTGGGGCCGCTCGGGCTCGCTACTCAGATCGAAGTGGACCCGTCGGGTCACCAGCCAGGTCCAGTCGATCGTGGTGGCCTTCGGTTCTGTGAAATTCGGAAACCACGTGTGGAGCAGTCCACCGCCATAGTCGGCGTCATATTGCTCCATCCGGAGCCGGGTGCCATCGACATCATCCGGGATATCCGAGTTGACCAGTTCGCCGGCTCCCGTGTACGCCGGCGTGAAAATGCGGTCTCGCGCCTTCCCTCCCGCGCGCTTGACGTTGCAACCGGGGCAGCGGGTCCGGACGAACAGCGATTCACTGGCCGTGATGATGGTGTCGGTCAGCGGACGCCACGCGGTATCGACCGGATCCCGGAATTCCTTGATCAGGGCGGGGAATTGGCCGTCACCGATGGTGCCGTTGTCAAACGCGGCCCAATGGGCGCGCATCCGTTGCTCCGACTGGAGTGTGGAGAGCGACATCACGAACACCTGCGAATTGTAGCGTATCGCCTCGTCGAGGCTGGATCCGAAGGCAAATTGCTGCCATTCACCATGCGTGAATTGGACATCCAGCCCCGCGCCCGGTGACTGTGAACTCGAGAACGAGAACACACCGTGCTTCACCGCATAGGCAATGATGTTCAGGGACGTTCCGGCTGTGGTCTCGTAGGCGGCGGCAAGCTGTGGGGCCTTCGTCACATAGAGGGCGAGCGCGAGCGCGCGCGCCTGGTTGAGCACCCAATGCTCACCGACCGATCTTGCGGAATCGAGCACGAAGGCGATCCGCTGCTGGAAAGTGGCATTGGCCCGGACTTCGGCCTGGATGACCGACGACAACCTGACACCGCGTGGATTGTCATAGTTGAAGTCCGGGATGCGATCGTAGCGACCGAAGAGGGGCCCTTCGGATGCGCGCCGCTTGTAGAAGTGCCAGAGTGCTCCAAGGGCCGCCCCTGCGCCGTACCCGCGAGGCGTCAGGTACGAGCCGCGATTGGCCAGATCCCAATCGTCCACACCGACCTTGAATCCAGTGTCGACGTCGAGCAACAGCGGGTCGCCGACAGCGGCGATGACGACCGAGGCAGGAGTCTTGCCGCCCTGCAGGCCAGGCATGACCAGGGTCGAAGTGGGAGGCGCGCTCAGCAACTCGGCACCATCGACGTGACGCGTCAGCACCGTGATTGTCGAGTCGGTTCGGCCGAGCAGCGGAATGAGTTCAAGCTTGCCCGAGCTGGCGTCGAAGAAGAAGGCAGCGACCGCCGTGTCCTGGGAGACCCGCGCGGGTAGCGTGATGGTGAACGGCAGGGCCCCGTAGCCCTGACTGTTCTCGAACCGGATCGTCGGACCGATCTGCACTGCGCCAGGCGGCAAGGTCGGACGACTCCCCGTGAGCGCCGTGACCTGCCACGTTCCAGCCACCTGGTAGGTGCCCCGAGGCACGGCGATGGTCAGCCCGTTGAGAGGGCTCGCGGGATTCTCCACCCGGAGCACCCCACCATCAGGCCCGAGCGGTGCGTTGTCGATCACGACGGTGCCCGTCGGGGGTGGTGGCGGTGGTGGAGGCGGTGGCGGGGAACCGGGCTCGGTGGGCGGACTCCCGCAGCCCAGGAAGACACCCAGACAGCAGACGACGGTGGCAGCATATCGAAAATCGACTCGCATCAGTCCTCACAGCAGGGGAAACCTCTGGAGAACACGCGCAGTCACCGAATGAAATGGCTCACCCGGGTCTGCGGGGGCCAGACTCGCAACTGACCTCCGACATGGCAGTGCCTTACCTTTCCGGGGTGTCACACTCACCGTCGCGCCCGCGCCAACTTCCGTCCCGGCCCGACGACGAACGAACACGGCGTGAGCGCATCGCCGCCCTCTGCGTCGAGGGCTGGCGGCTGTGGGACCGCTTCGACGCGACCACCGTCGAGCGTCCGTTCCATCCCTTCGTTGCGGCCGATTACGATGTGGTCCGCGAGGCGCTCCTGCCCCACCCCGGTGAGGGGCGACGCTTCCTCGAGTGGGGGTCCGCGACCGGCGTGATCACCATCATGGCTGACCTGCTCGGGTACGAGGCCTTCGGCATCGAACTCGACGGAAACCTGACCACGGTTGCCCAGGAGCTCGCCACCCAGTTCGACTCCGGGGCACGATTCGTGACGGGCTCCTTCCTGCCGGCGGGATACACTTGGCGCTCGGGCAACGGCGACACCCGCACCGGCACCCTCGGCCAGGGCCGATCGGGCTACCAGGAACTCGGCATGCCACTCGATGACTTCGAGGTCGTCTTCGGCTACCCCTGGGATGGCGAAATTGCCACCATGTTGGACCTGATGCACCGGCACGGGCACGAGGACGCCCTGCTCCTGATCAACAGCCTGAGTGACGGCGTGGTGGGCTATCGCAGCGGGCGGGTGGTATCGCCCGCCGACTGGTTCCCGGGAAGGCCGTCGCCGGGCTGACACCGCGCACCGATGAGGGGATTGCAATGGCCATCTCGGAGGAACTCCACCACTTCGTGCGCGAGAGCCTGAAACAGGGGCAGCCTCGTTCCGCGATCGAGCACGCCCTGCGGGCCGCGGGCTGGCCACCCGACCAGATCCGAAGCGCGCTCGGGAAATTCGCCGATGTCAAGTTCCCGATACCGGTCCCGACCCCGGTGCCGTACGTGTCGGCCCGGGAGGCATTCCTCTACCTGCTCCTCTTCACCACCCTCTACCTCAGCGCATTCAACCTCGGCGGATTGCTCTTCCAGCTCATCGAACTCGGCTTCCCCGAGCCGGGGGCCTCGGCGGCGCCGGTGCACCAGGCAATGCGCTGGTCGATTGCCATCCTGGTGGTCGCGTTCCCCGTGTTCCTGTTCCTTGCCAGACTGACGGCCAGGGAAGTGAAGTCGGACCCCACCAAGCGTGCCTCCACGGTCCGGCGCTGGTTGACCTACGTGACCTTGTTCGTGGCGGCAAGTGCATTGCTGGGTGACGGTGCCGCGCTCGTCTACCATCTCTTGGGTGGCGAGCTCACCGTCCGATTTGTGCTCAAGGTGGCCACGATTGTCGTGATCGCCAGTGCCGTGTTCTGGTACTACCTCCGTGATCTCGACACCGACCCCACCTGAGTGTCGAGCCGCGAGCGATGACGAGCTGGCATGATCCCGAACATTGGCGCGGCCTGCTCGATGGCAGCGCGTGCCCCATCTGCATCCGGGGTGAGCCACTCGACATCATCGCCACGCTCCCCGCCACCTGGCTCACCATGACCGATCGGGCACCGATGGTGGGCTACGTCTGCCTCGTGTCACGGATCCACGCAGTCGAGTTGCACGATCTGGATGAGACGGAGGCATGTGCGTTCATGCGCGACGCACGGACCGTGTCCCGGGCATTGCAGGCGGTCACGGGTGCGGTCAAGCTCAACTACGCGATGCACGGCAACGTGCTGCCGCATCTCCACATGCACCTCTTCCCGCGCCACCGGGGTGACGCCTTCGAAGGCCGCGTCGTTGATCCCGGTGCCATCCACCCTCCGGTCTACACCGCCGGGGCGTTCGAGGCGATGCGCGGGGAGCTGCAGCGCGTGCTCGGCTAGCCGAGCACGCGAAGCGATCGGTGGCCGAGCAGTACCGCGATCCGACCCAGGACCGAGGCAGAAGGGATCCTGACCTGAGCGACCCTCGCCGCTCTGGCGGGGGTCGCAGTACCTTCCCCGGAGGCACGTGCGCTCGTCCCCGCGACGGGAGCAGGCGCGACGGTGCAACAACAATCCCAGACCCCGGGGGGGACGTGACGACCACACTCATCACCGGTGCCAACCGCGGCATCGGCATGGCCACCGCCGTCTCGCTCGCCCGGGCAGGGCATCGTGTCCTGGCCACCATGCGCGACACCGCATCCGGCGATGCACTGCGCACGGTGGCCGCCGCCGAGTCGCTGGCCGTGCACATCGCACAACTGGACGTCAATTCGGATGCCTCGGTGCGGGCGGCCGTCACGGCCCTCGAGTCCGCACATGGCCCGGTCGACGTCCTCGTCAACAATGCCGGGATCGGCCGCTTCGGCAGCGTCGAGGAGTTGCCGCTCGAGGCGTTCCGCGCCGTGATGGAGACCAACTATTTCGGCACCATCCGATGCATCCAGGCGGTCCTGCCCGGCATGCGCGAGCGCGGACAGGGGTGCATCGTCAACATCTCCTCGGTGTCCGGACGGCTCTCGACCTCTCCGCTCGGGCCCTATGCGGCATCGAAGTTCGCGGTCGAGGCGTTGAGCGAGGCGCTGGCACAGGAGGTCCTGCCATTCGGGATCCGGGTCGTGGTGGTGCAACCCGGGACCATCGACACGGCCATGCCACGGTCGGTCGCCGAACACCCCGGTCACTCGATCTATCCCAATGCCCAGCGCGTGGCCCGGATGTTCTCCTCGGCGTTGCGCGGGGCGAGTGACCCGAGCGAGGTCGGGGATGCCATCCGCGACATCCTCGCTGACCCCTCGAAACAGTTCCGCTACCCCGTCGGGGCCGACGCAGAAGCGCTGCTTGCCATGCGCACCGTGATCAGTGACGAGGAGTGGATCCGGGTCATCGCCTGAGGGTGGCCGTGCCCACGATTCCAGGCATGCCGCCCCACGGGGCGACCTCGCCACTCGCCACGAGGATGCGCCGCTGCCGATCACGTCGCGATGGCGTACCTTCCCTCAGCCGCTGCACGCGCACCGCCTGATCCAGGACCGCCCACACTGGAGTCTGCCATGCCCTGCCGTCATCCCTCACTGCTCATTGCCGTGCTAGTTGCGATGCCTGCCGCCTCCGCCCAGTCACCCAACTACGGTCGCGCCATCGCGGCGAGCGGCTCCGACCTGTTCGTCGGCCAGCCACTCAACTGGTATGGACCGGGAACGGTCTATACCTACCGTGTCGATGCCTCGGGCCGATGGCAGGAGCAGAGTCGGTTGATTGCGGCTGATTCCGGACGCATGGATTCCTTCGGCCACGCGATCGCGGTCGACGAGAACTTTCTGGCCATCGGGGCCCCCGAGAAGGGCGACGGGGCAGGACGGGTCTACACCTTCTCGCGTCGCACCTCGAACGCAGCCTGGGAGCCGTCCACCCCGCTCTCCACGACCAGTGGGGGCGCGTTCGGCAGCACGCTGGTCGCGACGACGAACGGGCTCCTGGTCGGCGCCCCGGGTGCCATGGGACATGGTGCCGTCCATCTGTTCACCCGGTCGGGCAATGCCCTGTCTGGTGGGACGACGCTCACCCCGATCGATACTGCGGGTGTCGAGAAGTTCGGGACAGCACTCAGCGTCTCGGGTGACTGGCTGTTGATCGGTGCACCTGATGCCAACGCGAACGCCGGGATGGCTTACGTGGTGCACCGCGACACCGATGGGAGCTGGGGCGCACCGGCCCCGCTCGGCATCCCCGCCGCCCTCACCGGCACTCGCGCTCGCCTCGGGGCCGCGGTCCTGCTCGACGGCGACCGCGGCTACGTCGGTGCACCCGGGTCAGGTGTGGTGATCACCCTCGAACGCACCGACAGCACCTGGCGCGTCACGGGGCTGCTGCAACCGTACGATGGAGGCCGCGGAACCGGCTTCGGCGCCGCGATCGCCCGTGTCGGCAGCGAGACCTGGGTGGGAGCACCGAACGCCAACCGGGGCAACGGGTACGTCTACCGCTACCTCATGAATGCGGTGGGCGAGGCGACCGCGGCCGTGCGCGTCACGGCAGACTCCGCCGATGGCACCAATTGGCCGTTCCAGTTCGGGTACAGCATCGCCTCGACCGACGACCGCGCGTTCGTCGGGATGCCGATGCGCGACTTCGGCGAGGGTCGCGTGCTGGTCACCGCACGAACGGACGGCGCCTGGCAGACTCGCCAGCTCCTCACCGGCGAGATCGCGGTGCTGGGCGGTGGCGCCGCGACGTCCGCCAAGTGCGAGAATGGTCGCAACGGGGTCTACACCTGCAACAATGTCGAAGTCCTGGCACACCTCCCGACCGCTGCCCTGGGCGGCGCCCGTGGCGCATGGGTCAATGACGTCTGGGGGTGGACGGATCCGGAGACCAACCGCGACTACGCCCTCGTCGCACGGCGTGATGGCGCCTCATTTGTCGATGTCACCAATCCGGCCGCACCACGGGTGGTGGGTGACCTGCCGCGCACCGCCGGCTCACCACCATCGGTCTGGCGCGATATCAAGGTCGCCAACAACCACGCGTACATCGTCGCCGACGGGTCGGGTGCCCACGGGATGCAGGTGTTCGACCTCACGCGCCTGCGCCAGGTGCGAGGTACTCCGGTGGTGTTCACCCCGGACACCACCTACCACGAGGTCTTCAGTGCCCACAACGTGGTGGCCAACCCCGCGACGGGGTTCCTCTATGTCGTGGGCAGCAACAGCGGCGGCGAGACCTGTGGCGGGGGCTTGCACATGGTCGACGCGCGGACCCCGGACCGCCCCGTGTTTGCCGGCTGCTATCACAGCCCCGCGGGGAGTGCCCGTGGTTACACGCACGACGCCCAGTGTGTCGTGTACCACGGACCCGACAGCGAGCACCGCGGACGCGAGATCTGCGTCGGGTCGAATGAGAGCGAGATCAACATCGCCGACGTCACCGACAAGGCGCACCCACGCGTCCTCGGCCGCAACAGCTATCCCAATGTCGTCTACGCGCATCAGGGGTGGTTCGACGCCGAGCAACGCTACTTCTACATGAACGACGAGAACGACGAGGCAGCCGGCAAGGTCGAGGGGACCCGGACCATCGTCTGGGATCTGACCGATCTCGATGATCCTGTCGTCGCCAACATGTACTTCGGGCCGGTGAACTCATCCGATCACAACCTGTTCGTGGTGGGCAACCGAGTCTTCGAGTCGAACTACGGCAGCGGCCTCCGAGTCCTCGACATCAGTGATCGTGCCCATCCTCGCGAAGTGGCCTTCTTCGACAGCGCGCCACTCAACGACGACGGCCCGGGCCACAGCGCCACCCAGAGCGGGGCGTGGAGCAACTACCCGTTCTTCAAGAGCGGCATCGTGGTCTTCACCTCGGTGCGCGAAGGACTGTTCATCGTGAAGGTGCAGGACCTGGTGCCATGATCCATGCACCGAGTACCTCGTCGCGGCGACGCTTGACCAGATGGTTCACCGCGGTGGCGTCGCTGCTCGCCGTCACGAGTTGTGGCTCGGACGGCGGCGGCACGATCCCACCGCCGCCACCACCGCCGACCGTGGCCTCACTCACCATTCAGGGCCTCCCGGCATCCCTCCAGGTCGGCGAGACCGTCCAGCTTTCGGTCGTCTCGCGCGACGCAGGCGGGGGACAGGTCGCAAACCCGGTCATCCAATGGACCAGCACGGTGAAGACTGTCGCCACGGTGTCATCCAACGGGCGTGTCACCGGCGTCTCCGCAGGGCAGACCATCGTCCGGGCCGAGGGTGCGGGCCACCAGGATGAGGTGTCGGTGGTCGTCATCGCACCGACCCCAACCGTCGTCTCACTGTTGCCCGCCACGGTGGCCCTGGCACCGGGCGGGTCTGCGCAGCTCACCTCGGCCGTCCTCGGTGCCAACGGGATCATCCCGGGCCTGACCGTCACCTACGTGAGTTCGCATTCCGACGTCGCGACGGTCGATGCGACCGGCAAGATCACCGCACTCCGTACCGGACTCACCACCATCACCGCGCGTCACGGATCGCTCACGCAGGTCACCGGCGTGACGGTCTCGGACCAGGTCCAGAATGTCCGGCTCGCGCGACTCGACATCATCCAGGTCGCCCAGACTGCCGAGGCGGATGTCCCGATCGTGCAGGGCAAGCCGTCGGCCATCCGCATCTATCCGGTCGCGACGCTTCCCGGGGCGACCGGGGTCACGATCGACGTGCGGCTCGCCCGGGGTGGGGCAAGCGTCTTCACGCAGCGGATCACCACGGGAGCCGTGCCGACGTCCTTCGCCCCGCTGCTCGATGGGCGTGCAATCTACCTGCCGCTTCCCGTCGGATTGGACCTCAACGGCGCCCAGCTGTCCGCGGTGATCGACCCCGATGGTGTGCTCGCGGAGGCGGATGAATTCGACAACACCTTCCCGACATCTCGCGAGCCACCGCTGACCCTGGCCGCAGAAACGCTCTTCCCGATCAAGGTGCGCCTGATTCCCTTCGCACCGGCCGGTCAGCCGCTGCCCTCCGTCAGCCAGAGCCAGGCCAGCGAGCTTGTCGCGTTCATGCAGGAGATCTATCCGACCGCCACGGTGACCGTGACGGTAGGGGGGGGGATCAACACCACCACGGCCGACTGGAACTCGAGCTTCGGCGTCGGGCAGGCACTCAACCAGCTGCAGGCGCAACGCACGCAGGATGGTTCGGATGCCTACTACTACGGGGTGACCGATGGCAGCCCCATCAACGGCGCCGCCGGCTGGGGCCAGCTCTCGGGCACGGTCTCGATGGGCTGGCCCACGGCCCACATCGTGGCACACGAGGTCGGCCACAATTTCGGGTTGTCGCATCCGGTCGGCTGCGGTAACGGGACACCCGGCGCCCCTGGGGCCGTGATCGGCTTGCCGGGCTACAACCCGATGACCGAATCCGAAGTGCCATCGAGTGCGGTGAGCGTGATGAGCTACTGTCCGGGCTATGTCTGGATCCAGCCGACGGCCTATCGCACCATTCTCCTGCGACGCCGGAGCGCCACCTCGCTGCGCGCGGAGTCAGGGGGAGGCGCCGTGGCAGGCCAGGCGGTCGTGCTCCAGGGACAGGTCACGACACAAGGCGATCTCGTGATCGACGCGCCTCGGACCGTCACGGCACCTCGTGGCGTCTCCCCCGATCTGGGGCCTGTACGGGTTTCCCTGCTGGATGCCGCCGGGGTCGAAGTCCTGCGATGGCACCTGACCCCAACCGCCGTGGCGAACGAGGCGACGGAGGCGGTGACTGCGCGGGGCTTCGTGGGCGTCATCCCGATGGCACCGATCATGGCTTCAGGGGTCCGGTCCGTGGCCATCGAGATGGACGGCCACGTGACGGTGCGCCCCCTCCGTGTGGGGGCTGATCCTACTTGACGCTGAGGTTCGGTGGGTCCTCGCCCAGCGCCTCGGCGAGCTCGATCAGATGGTCCTGCTCCTGCTTGAGGATCTCGCGGATGTGTTCGGCCGTGGCGTACTCCTGGAGTGCGTCGCATTGACGAACGCGCTCGCGATAGGCCGTGATGGTGTCGACCTCGTTCTGGAGATCGTAGCGCAACAGCGTCTTGGGATCATCCGACATCTTGACAGCCTTCGGCGTCACGGTCGGGGTCCCGCCGAAGTAGTCGATCTGCTTCGCGATCGTGATCGCGTGGGCGAGCTCCTGGGCGGCATGCAGCTCGAGTTCCTTGGCGATCGTCATGTACTGGGCACCGGTGATCACCTGTGAGTAGACGGTGTAGGCGATGATCGCCTGGAACTCGCGGGCAAGATCCTCGTTGAGCAGGTCGATGAGGCGGGCCCGCGTGATCGTCCCGCCCTTGTCGGCAGCGGGCTTGGTGGTGCTTCCGGACTTGGTAGCCATTGATGAATTCCCGTGAACAGAGGTGAATGGTGGCGTCGGAAAGCCAGCACTGTAAGTGACGGCAATGCAGCGGAACGCCGCACAGTCACCTTCCCCCGGGCCACCTCCCACCATGGAGAATCGTTCTCATGACGCACCGATGGCGGGCCATCCTCTTCCTGCACCTCCTGACCGTGGGCTGCGCCAATGCCGCGCGGTCCGTGCCCGCAGGGCCGGCGCGAACCGACCTTGCAGAGAGTGGCGTCGAGTATCCGGTGTACCGCATTCCGGCCCTCGCGGTCACGAACCGGGGCACCCTCATCGCGGCCTATGACGGCCGGCCCGCCGGTGCGGACCTGCCGGCCCGGATCGCCGTGCTGATCCGACGGAGCACCGACGGGGGCGCGACCTGGCTGCCGCGACAGGTCGTGCGTGCCGATACCGCACCACTCGGATTCGGGGATCCCTCCCTGATCGTGGACCGCCAGACGGGTCGGATCTTCCTCTTCCATGCGGCCTCGATCCGTCAGGGGTACCACGGGGCGCATGCCGGCAACGATCCATCGGATCCCGATGTGCTCCACGCCGATTATGCGTGGTCCGATGATGACGGCCGCAGTTGGCAGCACCGTCGCATCACCAGGACGATCAAGGACAGCGCGTGGGGGGGCATCTTCGCGGCCTCGGGCACTGGCATCCAGCTCCGCCACGGGCCACACGCCGGCCGGCTGGTGCAGCAGTATGTCGTTCGATCGGAGGGCAGGAACTTCGGCGTGTCGATCTGGAGTGATGATCACGGCACGACGTGGCAGCACGGCACGCTGGTCGGCCCCGACGTCGATGAGAACAAGACCGTCGAACTCTC
Source organism: Gemmatimonadales bacterium (assembly GCA_035703525.1). Lineage (GTDB taxonomy): Bacteria > Gemmatimonadota > Gemmatimonadetes > Gemmatimonadales > GWC2-71-9 > Palsa-1233. The sequence goes on from DASSYA010000024.1 coordinate 84,176, forward strand.
CGATGGTCGAGTCATGCTCAATGGCCGATTTCGGACCGGCCGCCAGGTGGCGCTCTCGACCGATGGTGGGGCGTCCTACACGGGATTGCACCTCGACTCGACGCTGGTCGACCCGGGAAACAACGCGGCAATCCTTCGGGTGGCGCCCGACGCCGCCCCCGATGATCCGCGCTCGCACTGGCTTCTCTTCAGCAATACCAACGACCTCCGGACGCGGCGCAATCTCACCGTGCGCCTGTCCTGCGACGATGGCACCACCTGGTCCGGTGGCCATGTGATCGAACCGGGGGCCGCCGGATATTCCACGCTGGCGATGCTCCCGGACAGCCGGATCGGTGTACTCTACGAACGCGGTGACTACGAATGGATCACCTTCACCACACTCGCGCTCGCCGACGTCGGCTCGTGTCAGTGAGAAAGGTCTGGCCAGCATGTCACTCTCGAGACGCGATGCACTCGGTCGGCTCGGGGCGCTCTTGGTAGTTCCGCGCCTCCGCTGGCCCATGGCGGTGAGTGATCCCCTCGCGGGGACCATCCTCGACTTCCAGGCCGGGCGCGCGCGCGGACAATGGAGTGCGGTCGAGGTGACACAAGCCGCGATCGACCGAAGTCTCGCATGGAACCGGTTCCTCCACTCCACCGACCTGCTCTCGAACACGGCGCTCACCGATGCACGGGCCTCGGATGCCCGCGCTCGCCGGGGAGACCTGCGTGGTCCCCTCGATGGCGCACCCCTCTTTGCCAAGTCGATCTACGACATGCGAGGACTGCCGACCACCGCATCGAGCGCGGAATGGTCCCGGCTCTTTCCGGGGCCGGTGCAGGCCGATGCGCTCGAGGTTGCGCGACTCCGCGCCGCCGGCGCGATCGTCCTCGGGAAGACCAGCGCCGACGACTTCGCGTATCGGGGCAACGGGACCAGTTCACTCGCGGGACAGGTCCGGAACCCGTACGATCCGACCCACACCCGGACGCCGGGCGGCTCGAGCGCCGGATCGGCCGTGTCGGTGGCGTGCGGGATCGCCTTCGCCGCGTTGGGGACCGACGACGGGGGATCGAACCGCATCCCGGCGCAGTTCACGGGCGTGGTCGGGATGAAGCCGACCTTCGGCCTCGTGCCGCGTACCGGGGTCATCCCGACCTGGCCGTACCTCGACACGCATGGTCCGCTCGCCCGCCATGTCGCCGATGCCGCGCTCATGCTCGATGTGATCGCGGGACCCGATGCATCGGATGGTCTGGCGCTCACCGCGCCGTGGCAGCGCGGCACGCTGGCCATGCTGCCGGATGACGCACTCCGTGGGGCGCGGCTGGGAGTGGTCACCGCGCATGTGCCGCGCGGCCAGATGACTGCCGTGTCGCTCCAGCTCTGGGATCGCACCCTCCGTGACCTCGCCAGTGCCGGTGCCGTGGTCGAGGAATCGGCTCCATCGGTCACGCTCCGCACCGTGCGCCAGCAGTTCGCCGATGCCGCGGAGGCACGCGGCGACGTTGTGCCCGATTCGCGCTCACCGGCGGCCACCGCCAACGCCCTGCTTCGCTACTTCGAGCGTCACGGTGGCGATGCACACGAGATGGTGCGCCGTGGGCTCGCCGAGTACCAGTCGTTCTATGACGTCCTTCCGACCGAATGGCCGGAGATGTCACGCATCATGAGCCAACCGTATGAGCGTGACCCGGCCGGGCGCTCCTTTGCGCGCTCACGAGATCAGGTCGTCGCGCAACTCGCCGAGACCTTCCGGTCGGAGCGGATCGAGGCGATGATCTATCCGACTATGCCGTTCCCCGCGCCACGGGCTGTCGATCCGTGGCCCGACATCCGCACCACCCTCGGCTACGGCAATTGGCTCGGGCTTCCCGAGGTGTCGGTCCCGACCGGGCTCGGCCCCGATGGCATGCCCGGTGGGAACATCTCGTTTGTCGGATTGCCGGGGAGTGACGCGCGATTGCTGGCGCTGGCCCACGGATATGAACAGGCATCACGGCGGTTTGTGGCGCCGCCGGTGCCAGCCTGATGCCTGGCCGCAGCCGCCAGGTTGCGGCTCGTCGGACCCCGACCACCACCTGCGCGAACGAAGGAGCGCTCCACATGCGTGTTCCCGCCCCGGTAGGCCGCACCCTGATCCTCCCGATGATCTGCCTGACGGTCCTCGTCTTGCCAGTCGCCGCGCAAGACCCGCAGATCGCGCCGAACGCACCCGCCGACTGTGCGCTCGCGCTCAGCGCCACCCAGCAGGACCAGATCGACGTGGCACTGGCACCACTCTTCGCGGAGGCCAGACGGACCTGGCCAGCCGTGCGGGACCGGTATCGCCAGGGACTCCCCGGCGAGAGGAGCCTCTTCGTGACCACCCGAATCTTCGACCCCGATGGCCGGAACGAGACCGTCTTCATCGCGGTCGATTCAGTCGCATCCAACCGGATCACCGGTCGGATCTGGAACCGGTTGATGAGTGTGCGCAGCTTCCGGCCGCGCCAACAGATCAGCTTCGCCGACTCATTGCTCCTGGACTGGACGATCACGCAGCCGGACGGCTCCGAGGAAGGCAATGCGGTCGGCAAGTTTCTCGATCGATGTCAGCAGCAGGGACGCCCCGGGGAGGGGCGGCCCTGACGGGCTCGGTGAACGCTCCCTACTCCCCCATGAGCTTGATGATCACCCGCTTGCGACGCAGGCCGTCCCACTCGCCGTAGAACACGCGCTGCCACGGTCCGAGATCGAGTTCGCCGTCGGTGATGGGCACGATCACCTCGTGTCCGATGGTGAGCGAGCGGAGATGGGCCGCGGCGTTGTCCTCGCCGGTCTCGTTGTGGCGATACCGTGACGGATCCCATGGCGCGACACTGTGCTCCAGCCAGTACAGGATGTCGTGCCAAAGTCCCGATTCGTGATCATTGACGAAGACGGAGGCGGAGATGTGCATCGCCGAGACGAGTGCCATCCCTTCGCGGATGCCGGAGAGAGTGAGCTGCGCCGCCACCGTGTCGGTGATATCGATGATCTCCTGCCGGCGTCGGGTCTCGAACCAGAGGTAGTGGGTGTGTGATTTCATCGTTCAATGATAGGGGATGGGTTGCCTTGGCAGGCTGCCTCCCATGCGATTCTCGCGGGGTCATGACTGCCACCGCCGCGATCCCGGTCGAGATGCGCTACCTCGGTTGGCAGGAGTCCCTTGCGCAACTCGCCCAGCTGGTCGAGCCGGAGATTCCGGACGGGACCTGAGCCATGACGGCACACTGTTCCGCGCGTGAGGCGATGGGGAGCGCGTGCCATCGCCTCGCGTTGCGGGCCTACTTCAGGTCGGCCATGCTCGCACCGAAGTTGATGTGGAACGGGGCACCGTCGAGCACGAGCGCCGGCACCGACTTGACCCCTGCCGCCTCCGCTTCGGCGATGCGCGCCTTGTCCTGGCCCAGGTGCACGACCTCGACGTCGTAGCGATCGCCGTCGATCGCGGTGGCAAGGTTCGACTCGGCCTCGACACAGACCGGGCAGCCGGCGTGATAGAAGATTGCCTTCCGACTCATGTTGACACTCCTGATGGTAGAATTGGTACATCGCGGACCACGGCATGGTACTGCGCGGCCGCGACCGCGTACACCGGGCACTTCCTGGTGGGGTACCCACCATCTGGTCGGCTTTGGCACCACGAATGGAGAAGGCATGACCCCGATCGCATCGCAGGGGACCTACCGGAAGCTCGAAGACGTGATCGGTTGCAAGTGGTCCGTCTCGGTGCTGCTCGCCGTCAACGACCGCGTCGTCCGGCCCGGTGAGCTCCAACGACACATCGCGGGGATCTCCACCAAGGTGCTCGCGGAACGGTTGCGCAAACTGACGGCCTACGGATTGCTCGAGAAGACGAGCTATCCCGAAGTGCCGCCGCGGACCGAGTACGCCCTCACCTCTTCGGGGAAACGCCTGATCGTGATCCTGCAGCAAGTGCGGTCCCTGGATGCGGAACTCGGCGTGTCGGGAGCGGTCGATCCTCGCAGGTAGACTCGTGGCTTGACTGGCCCCTCGCCTCGCTCGGGATCTCCCCGCTGGAGCGACGAGCTTCCGGTTAGGATTCTGGGAGTTCGAGAATCACTTCTGAGAGAGTCTTCCGATGCCCCTGATCCGATGTTCTGCGGTCGCGCTGCTGTGGCTGGCGCCCGGCGCCGCGGCACCGGCCCAGTCCACCGTGACCCTTCCGCCACCACTCGCACGTGTGCTCCGTGACTACGAAGCCGCCTGGCAGGGTCGCGACCCGAAGGCGCTGGCGGCCTTGTTCACGACCGATGGCTTTGTCCTCTCCACTGGACGGCCTCCAGTGCAGGGTCGGGGGCGGATCGAGGCACATTACCGGAACGCCGGTGGTTCGCTCATGCTCCGGGCGTTTGCCTACGCGACCCAGGATTCGCTCGGGTACATTCTCGGTGGCTATACATACACTCCCGGCGGGAACGACATCGGCAAGTTCACGCTCACCCTGCGTCAATCATCGACCGGGGCCTGGCTGATTTTCTCGGACATGGACAATTCCAACACGCGACCGTGACGGCACGGCCCGGTGACAGGAGGCGAGATGGCCCAAACCGAATGGTGGCAACGCGGTCCGATCGAGGGCGTCCCTGTTGCCCTGCAACCGGTCGCCCACATCCTGCTGCAGGTCCATGAGACCGTGGCGGCATTCGTGGCCGACCACGGCGACACGGATTGGAATGCGCGTCCGGCCAACGTGGCGTCGCCCGCGTTCCACCTCCGACACATGACCGGGGTGATCGATCGCCTCTTCACGTATGCGCGCGGCGAGGCGCTCGTCGAGGAACAGTTCGCCGATCTCAAGCGCGAGAGGGAACCCCTCGCGCCCGGTGAGGTCGGGCCGGCACTCGAGGCCCTCCGGCAACGCGTCGACGACTCGGTCGAGCAACTCCGCGCCACTGATCCAGCCACCCTGGGCGCGTTCCGTGGCGTCGGGCGCGCCCAACTGCCCTCGACCGTGATCGGCTGTCTGGTCCACGGCGCCGAGCACGCCATGCGACATGTCGGGCAACTCTCGGTGACGTTACGCGTGGTCCGGGGTCACTGATTCCATATGCCTGATGCTCCATTCGGCAGGTTCGTGTGAATCCCACGCGGATGTTGGCCATCACGACCACGATCACCCTGGCCTTGCTGCTCGTCATCCTGGTCCTGCTGCGCCGCCATCGGCGGACGGCTCGTCTCCATGCGATCGAGCGTGAGGAACGGGCCCTCCTCGAATCCGTGCTCGACAATGTCCCGGGTACGCTCTATCTGTTCGATGAGGGCGGGCGGTATCTCCGCTGGAACCAGCCGTTTCTCGAGGCCTCCGGCTATACCGCAGATGAGTTGTCGAGGCTCAGTCCCCTCGACTTCTTTCGTGGCGACGATATCCAGCGGGTCACCGAGCGCATCGCGGAAGTGATGGCAGTTGGTGAATCCAGCGTGGAGGCCAGACTGGTCGCGAAGGATGGCCACAGCACCCCCTATTTCTTCACGGGCCGCCGGATCAGCTACCGCGGCCGGCCGGCGCTGGTCGGAATGGGACTCGACATCACCGCACGCGTGCGGATGGAGACCAAGCTCCGCGAGAGCGAGGAACGATTCCGACAGCTCACCGAGACGATTGACGAGGTCTTCTGGATCAGCGATCCCGTGGCCCAGCGGGCGCTCTACGCCAGTCCGGCGTTCGAGGCCATCTGGGGACGGCCCTCCTCGGCGCTCTACGATGATCCCTCCCTGTGGATCAACTCCGTGCATGCCGAGGACCGTGCCGCCGTGGCAGAGGCGACGCCGCGCCAGCTCACCGGCGACTATGACATGACCTATCGGATCGTGCGCCCGGATGGAACCATCCGGTGGGTGCGTGATCGCGCCTATCCCGTGCGCGATGCAGCCGGAGTTCCGCATCGCATTGTCGGCCTCGCCGAGGATGTCACCGAACGGAAGGCGATCGAGGCGCAATTCCTCCGTGCACAGCGGATGGAGAGCATCGGGACCCTGGCCGGCGGGATCGCACATGACCTCAACAACGTCCTGACGCCGATCCTGATGTCCGTCGAAATGCTGCGTATGGAGGACGACACGGCGGAACGGCGAGAGACACTCGACAACATCGAGGCCACGGCGCGGAAGGGCGCCGACATGATCCGCCAGGTCCTGCAGTTCGCGCGGGGGGTCGATGGTCGACGCGTCGAGATCGACGTGCGCGAGCTGGTCGACGACGTGGTACGGATCGGCAACGACACCTTCCTCAAGGCCGTCCAATTGACCGCCCACATCGATCGGGACCTGCCACCGGTCTCTGGCGATCCGACGCAACTGCACCAAGTGCTCCTCAACCTCGCGGTCAATGCGCGCGATGCGATGCCGGATGGTGGCACCATCACCATCACGGCCCGGAGTGAAGACCTCCTCCGCCCCGAGGCCGATGTGCTCGTCGAGGTGACCGATACCGGCACCGGAATTCCGCCGGAACTGGTCGATCGCATTTTCGAGCCGTTCTTCACCACCAAGGCACAGGGCAAGGGCACCGGACTCGGCCTGTCGACATCGCTCGCCATCGTGACCAGTCATGGCGGGACACTCCGGGTCCGATCGACGCCTGGCAAGGGCACCACCTTCACGATGCGCTTGCCCACCATGGAGGGAGCCCGACCCGCGACATCCGCGCGATCGGCCGGGTGCGCCCAGCGGGGCAATGGCGAGATGATCCTGGTCGTCGACGACGAGGCGGCCATCCGTTCGGTGACCGCGCGGCTCCTCCAGGCGCACGGGTACGGTGTCATGCTCGCCAGCGATGGTCGCGAGGCGGTGGAGTGCTACGCCGAACACCGGGCGTCGATCGCGGTCGTGCTCACCGACATGATGATGCCGGTCATGGATGGTGCCACGGCCATCGCGCGCCTCCGGGCCATCGACCCCGGTGTGCGGCTCATCACCGTGAGCGGACTCGCCGATCAATCGGGGCTGCCACCGACCGGTCCGGACCAATACCCGATCCGCCATCTCGCGAAGCCCTATACCGCAGGTGAATTGATCGCCGTCATCGGTCAGGCACTGCGCGGGGACGCGTAGCCGACCTCCTCGCCTCGGCCCCGATCGAGCATTAGACTCCGGGACCCTGCCCCGCCGAGATCGACAGCGGACCCCGAACCTTGTATTCCTTGCAGGAGCACTGCGAGCCCATGACACGAGATCGCCAGTACAAGCCCACCGGATACACCTCGCTCTCACCCTACCTGCTTGTTGACGGGGCGGAGCGCACGATCGACTTCCTGCGAACAGTCTTCGATGCCGTCGACCTGCGGCGCATCCCGGGCGAGAACGGCACACTGCGGCACGCCGAAGTGCGGATCGATGACACCGTGCTGATGCTCGCCGACAGCATCGAAGGCTGGCCACCGATCGCCACGAATGTTCACATCTACGTGCCCGATGTCGATGCGACATATGCGCGTGCCCTCGCAGCCGGTGCCGAGTCGGTGCAGCCGCCGATGCAGAAGGACGACCCGGATCGGCGGGGCGGCGTGAAGGATGCTGGCGGGACCACCTGGTGGATCTCGACGATGCAGCTCACCTGAATCCGTCTCACTACCAAGGATCCGACCATGATTGAACCACTCCCCAATCGCTATCTGCCCGTCGCCCAGACCGCGCTCCGCGTCATGGCCGGTGCCGCCTTTTTCTCCCATGGCGCCGGAAAGCTCTTCGGGTGGTTCGGTGCGGACGGCACGGTCGAGTTGATGAGCAAGTTCGGCGTCGCCGGCGTCATCGAAGCCTTCGGGGGCCTGCTCCTCATCATCGGCCTCGGCACCCGGCTGGTGGCCTTCATCGCCTCGGGGGAGATGGCGGTTGCGTACTTCTGGATGCATGCCATGGGGAGTGAGAGCATCTGGTGGTGGCAGAATCGCGGCGAGACCGTGATGCTCTTCTGCTTCATCTGGCTCCTGTTTGCGGCGTGGGGTGCGGGACCGTACAGCATCGATGCCAGACTGGCGCGTGCGCGAACCGATGGCTGACTCGACCGACACCGGGCACCGTTTCTCCGACCAGGAGGTGGCACTCGTCCTGCAACGCGCCACCGAGATCGAGGAACATCGTCCGGGGCCGGGAAGCGGTCGCGGACTGACTCTCCGCGAGTTGCACGAGATCGCGCACGAAGTCGGCCTCAGCCCCGAGGTGATCAACGAGGCCGTCATGGCGGTACAGGCCGGCCACCGTTCGCGTCCCCATGCGTTGCTCGGTGCCCCGCTTACCACCAAATCGGTCCGTGCCCTCCCGATGGCACTCGACAGTGCCGCGATGCAGCAACTCATCCGAGTGATCGATGACCGGATCGAGACGACCGGCACGGTGACCGAGGCCTTGGGAATCGTGCGCTGGACCAGTGCCGACCGCGGCCGCGGGATGGATCGGAGCACCCAGGTCTCCCTGACCGTGCGCGGCGACGAGACCCAGGTGCAGGTGGTCGAGCGGCACCCCGCCAGGCTCCGTGTCGTGCTCCATCTGCTTCCAGCGTCATGGGGGGCGATGATCGCCGGAGCGATGGCGGCCTCCGCGAGCATCGGACCGGTCAGCGGGGTCGGACTGGCGCTCGGCGGTGCCGCTCTGGGCCTGGGGCTCGGCCGCACGGTCTGGCAGGCCCTGGCCCGGCGACGAGCTCGTGACACCCAGGCGCTGGCGGACTCCCTCGCCGGCGCGGCAGTGGGTCGTGTCGACTGATCAATTGCGGCTGGATGCCGCGACGATCTCCATCGCGGCCGTGATTGGCAGCCTGATCGGCTATGTCGACACCCGCCCCGCGTGGGATGACACCGGTGTCACCGTTGGTGCCATCGTGCTCGTCGCGGCAGCCTTGGCCGCCTTCCGCCCCAACATGCGGTGGCTCAGCGGCACCGCAGTCGGCATCCCCGTTCTGGGGATGAATCTTGTCCTCGTGGGCGGCTGGGGTGCCGCGATGGCGCCGCTCGCCGCGCTGCTGGCGGCAGGAATGGGTGGCGCCGTCGGGGCATCCCTGCGTGGGCCGACTGCCCGCTCTCGGCGCTCCTGATCCGCTGGCATCATGCCATGGGTTGGGTGAGTGCGACGTCGATCGTGAACTTCACCTCGTCACCCACCGTCACGCCGCCCGCCTCGAGCATCTGGTTCCAGGTCAGACCATAGGCACTCCGACTCAGCTTCCCGCGCGCGCTGTATCCCGCGCGACGATTGCCCCACGGATCGACCGTGACACCATGTGCCTCCACCTCGAACGAGATCGGCTTGGTGACATCGCGAATGGTCAGGTCACCAGTCAGGGTGAAGGTCTGATCCAGGTCCCCCTCGACCTCCGACGCGGTAAAAGTCATGGTCGGATAGCGCTCGACATCGAAGAAGTCGGCCGAACGAAGATGCTTGTCGCGCTGGTCGTTGCTGGTGGTGATGGTCGAGGGATCAATCGTGACCTCGACCCTCGGGGCCCCGCCGTTCGCGTCGATCGAGCCCACCCGCCCCGCGATGCTCCCGAATCGGCCCCGTACCGTCGAGATCATGAGGTGGCGGACCGAGAAGTCGATCCCGGAGTGTGCCGGGTCGATCTGCCAGCCTGTGGTGGTGTCCGGGGCCATGGTTGCCTGGGTCATCGGATGCTCCTTGAATGAGTTCCCTTCAATATAGTTTACATGTAAACTAATTGCAAGGGCCCCCTCGTCCCCGGTTTCCTCCCCCGGTCTCCCCCGCTCGGACCGACCCCGCCCGCGTATCTTCCCCCATGACTGACACTGCCACCTTCGCTGACCTCGGCATCATCCCCAGACTGGTTGACGCCCTCACTGCCCTTGGCTACGAGGAGCCGACGCCGGTCCAGCGCGAGGCCATCCCGCATCTGCTGGTCGGCCGCGATCTCCTCGCCCAGGCGGCCACTGGCACCGGCAAGACCGCCGCGTTCGCCCTGCCGCTCCTCCAGCGCCTCCCGAACAAGGCCCCCGAGCCCTCGCGCCCTGCCGTCCTGGTGCTGACCCCGACTCGCGAGCTCGCGGTGCAGGTTGCCGAGGCGTTCCACCGGTACGGACGCGCCTTCGGGGCACTTACGGTGCCGATCTACGGTGGCCAGGAGTTCTCCTCCCAGATCCGGATCCTTCGGCGCGGCGTGCATGTGGTGGTCGCCACGCCGGGCCGGGCGCTCGATCACATGCGACGCGGCACCCTCGACCTGAGCGGACTCGCGACGGTGGTGCTCGACGAGGCCGACGAGATGCTCGACATGGGGTTCGCCGACGAGATCGAGAGCATCCTCGAGGCGGCCCCCGCGACGCGTCAGACCGCGCTCTTCTCCGCCACGATGGCGCCCCGCATCGCGAAGATCGCCGAGCGTCACCTCAACGATCCGATCAAGGTGCTGGTCGCCCGCGAGAAGGGCACCGCCGGCACGATGCCGAAGGTGCGGCAGACGGTGTATGTCGTGCATCGCGCGCAGAAGGTGCAGGCGCTCGGTCGTGTGCTCGACCTCGAGTCGCCCACGCTGGCGCTGATCTTCTGTCGCACGCGTCACGAGGTCGACAGTCTCGCGGAGAGCCTGGGCGGCCGCGGTTATCAGGTGGAAGCGTTGCACGGGGGGATGACGCAGGTCCAGCGCGATCGCGTGATGAAGAAGACGCGTGCCGGGAAGGTCGACATCCTGGTCGCCACCGATGTGGCGGCGCGCGGGCTCGATATCGAGCAGATCTCGCATGTCGTCAACTTCAACGTGCCCGAATCGCCGGCCGCGTACGTGCATCGCATCGGGCGAACCGGCCGCGCGGGTCGCGAGGGTGTCGCGATCACCCTCGCGGAACCGCGCGAGCACCGGATGATCCGGAACATCGAGGTGCTCACCAGGCAGAAGCTCGACATGGCACAACTGCCGACGGTGATGGACGTGCGCGCCATGCAACTCGAGGTCACACGGGCGTCGGTGCGCGAGGCGATCGTGGCCGGTGAACTCGATGGCTATCGGGTGATCGTCGATGCACTCGCGGAAGAATACGACCTGGTCGAGATCGCGACGGCGGCGATCAAGGTTGCGCACGAGGCCACCGGCGGTGTGGTCGGTGCCGACGAGCCCGAGCTCACGGCGCCAGCGGCGCCGGTCACGAAGGCCTCCCGCGAGCGAACGCGTGAGAAGTCAGGCGAGAAGGCACCGCGCAAGAAGGCGCCCGGCATGTCGCGGATCTACATCGGCGCGGGGCGCAAGGACAACATGCGACCGGCCGACCTCGTCGGCGCCATCGCCAACGAGGCCAGCCTCACCTCGAAACAAATCGGCTCGATCGAGATCTTCGACAAGTTCTCCCTCGTGGAACTCCCCGAGGAACTGATCGACCAGGTGATCACCGCACTCCGCGCGACCAAGGTCAAGGGCAAGCGCCAGACGGTTCGCCGAGACATGGCGACCACCCGGCGCTGACCTTCACATCACGGTGTGCCCCGCTCCAGCAGCTGCTTCCGATACGCCTCGCTGGCGTAGATCGCCACCTCGACCCGACGATTCGCCGCGCGCCCGGCCTCGGTGTCGTTGCTCGCGATCGGCTCGGTCACCCCGCGGCCCTCGGTATGGATCCGTGAACGGCTCACGTTCTGTGAGACGAGATAGGCCGCGGCGGCGCTGGCACGACGTTCGGAGAGCTCCTGATTGTAACTTGCCGCCCCGATTGCATCGGTGTGCCCGACGATCAGCAGGTCGGTATTCGGATAGTGGTCGAGGCTGGTGGCGAGTGCATCCAGGTTGGCACGTGCGGCCGGCTTGACCACATCCGAATCGAAGTCATACAGCAGGCCTGAATCGAAGGTGACGTGGATGCCCTCGCCGATCCGTTGGACGGTCGCCCCCGGGATGTTCTGGGCGAGTTCGGCGGCCTGCTTGTCCATCCGCTGGCCGATATACGCCCCCACACCCCCGCCGACCACCGCCCCGATGATGGCACCACGGGAGGTCGAGCCGGTCGCCTTGCCGACCGCCGCTCCGACCCCGGCTCCGCCGGCCGCACCAATGACGGCGCCCGTCCGCGCCTTGTTGGCACAGCCGGCGACGGGAACAAGGAGGCACGACGCGAGCAACAACACATGGGGCCTACGAAGCGGACTGGACATGATGGGCCTCTCTCCTGGGGTTTGCCAGCCGAGCTCCGGCCGGCGATACTGGACGTTGCACTCGTGAACTGGGACGCCCGGCTCCGGGACAGGGACACAACAGGCCCCACGAACCCGAGCGGATCTGGCCCGCGCAACTACACGGCCCCGCCACTCGTATAGACCCTGTTGGACCCCGCTTCTCCTCTCTGACCCCGACCTGCTTGTTCCTTCCACCCTGGATCCCACATGTCCCGTCACCGGATGCTCACCATCGCCGCATTGGCCACCTTGGCCGGTGTGGCGCCACTGCATGCCCAGTCCTTCCCGACCGACGATCCCGTCATCAAGCACATCTACGCGATCGGCATGGACAGCACCGACCTCTACCGCCAGGCCCACGTGCTCTTCGACTCGGTCGGTCCGCGCCTCATGGGCACACCGAACCTGAGCCGCGCCCAGGATTGGCTGGTCGACACCTACAAGGCGTTCGGCATCGACGCGAAGAAGGAGCGCTTCGGCACCTGGCGTGGCTGGGAGCGGGGTCCCTCGCACATCGACCTCGTCTCGCCCCGGATCCGGTCGCTCGAGGGACAGATGGTCGGCTACTCGCCCGGCACCAATGGCAAGCCGGCGACCCTGCCGGTGGTGATCCTGCCCCGGTTCGCCGATAGTACGGCTTTCGTCGCGTGGCTCCCGAAGGCGAAGGGCAAACTGGTGATGATTTCCGCCCCGATGCCGACCTGCCGGGCGCAATCCCAGTACACCGCCCTGGGCACGCCGGAGGAAGCGGCCGAGATGGCCAAGGCGGTCACGGAATCGAAGGCGGAATGGGCCTCCGCGCGTGCGCGAGATGGCGAGGGTGCCAGCGCCGGTGTCCGAGGCACCGGCTACTCCGCAGCGCTTGGCGGCGGCGAACTCGGTGTCCGGCTCGAGCAGGGGGGCGCCGCCGGGATCATCACGTCACGGCCCAAGCTGACCTGGTCAACCGGCGGTGGTGCGGGTGGCCGCGGTGGCTTTGGTGGCGGTGGGGCAGGGAGTCAGGGCGGCGTTTCGGCGATGGAGATCTTCGAGACCTACAACACCCGCACCCCCGCCATCGCCCTCAACTGCGAGGATTACGGCCTGGTCTTCCGGCTCGCCGAGGCGGGTGACGCACCGACGCTTCGGCTCGACCTCGACGCCCGCCTGCTCGGCGAGCAGCCGGTGTTCAACGTCGTCGCGACGATCCCGGGCACCGAGAAGCCGAACGAATATGTGGTGCTCTCGGCGCACTACGACTCATGGGATGGCTCGTCGGGCGCCACCGACAACGGCACCGGCACGCTCACCATGCTCGAGGCGATGCGCATTCTCAAGCAGGTCTATCCGCATCCGAAGCGCACCATCATCGCCGGGCACTGGAGCGGCGAGGAAGAGGGTGAAGTCGGCTCCAAGGCCTTCACCGAGGATCACCCCGAGGTGATCGCCGGCCTGCAGACCGTGTTCAACCAGGACAACGGCACCGGACCGATCCGGAGCATCGGAGGGGGGGGGATGGTCGGCTCGCCCGAACATGTCAATCGCTGGCTGAGTGCCATCCCGACCGAGTGGCGAGACAGTCTTCGCACCAGCCTGCCCGGCGGTCCCTCGGGCTCCGGCAGCGACGGGTACGCGTTCACCTGCTACGGGGTCCCGACCACCGACCTCGGCTCCTCGAGCTGGGACTACTTCTCGCTCACATGGCACACCGAGCGGGATACCTATGACAAGGTGGTCTTCCCGGCCCTCAAGTACAACGCGACCTTGACGGCGATGCTCGCCTACGAGGCGTCGGAGGATCCGACGATGATTCCGCACCAGAAGGTCGACCTCGCGTCGGCCGGTGGGCGGACCCGGACCTGGCCGACCTGCGAGAAGGCACCACGGTCGACCAATCCGCGTCTCAAGTAGGGCCGGGGGTCACTGGTCGGTGGGCTGCTCGTGACGTTGCCATGGCTGATGCTCCTGGGGCCAGCCACCCCGGATGTCGCGAGCACCACCGATCCCGTTTCCCAGGGGATCGTGGCGCTGCTGCTGGTGCTGCTGTTCGTGCTGCTGGCGCGCGAGACCGCCCACCGGGTCCTGATCGTCTTCAGCACCGTGGCGATCCTCTGGTGCTTCACCTACCTCACCCCGTTCAGGCTCATCTCGTTCGAACGGGCATGGGCCGCGGTCGACATCAACGTGCTGCTCCTCCTCGCTGCCATGATGGCGGTGGTGGGCGTGCTCAAGTCAACCGGCTTCTTCGCGTGGGCCATGGGGTGGGTGATGAATCGCACCCGTGGCGAACCTCGCCGACTGCAGGGCATGCTGAGCTGGTTCACCGCGATCACCTCCGCGATGCTCGACAACGTCACGACCGTGATCTTCGTGACCCCGATGGCCACCGGCATGAGCGCCCGGCTCGGCATCGCGCCCGCCGCGATCCTGCTGCCCCTGGTGATCGCCTCGAACGTCGGTGGTACCGCCACGCTGATCGGTGATCCGCCGAACATCCTGATCGGCTCGGGAGCGGGGCTCTCATTCCTCGATTTTCTCGAGGCCCTCACCGCGCCGGTGCTGATCATGATGGTGGTGGTCCAGGCCTGGTCGGCGTGGTACTTCCGGAAGGAACTTGGGGTCCCGCATCCGGAGGGTGGCTTCGCGCCCGAACCGCCCCCCGCCCCCACCGATCCGCTCCTGCTGCGCTGGATGGGCGTGATCTGTGTCGGGATCCTGATCGGCTTCCTCTCCCACGCCGCCACCGGCATGCCACCGGCCGTGCCCGCGGTGATCGGCGCCGCGGCAGCCCTGATCGTCCAGGACGTCCTGTATCTCAAGCGCCAGCAGCCGACCCACGAGGAGCGCGTCCACGGCATCCTCGAGGTCCTCGATCGCGAGATCGAATGGCCCACCCTGTCCTTCTTCTTCCTGCTCTTCATCGTGGTCGGCGCCGCGGTCGAGACCGGACTGATCGCGACGATCGCCGGCGGTCTCGACTGGACCATCACGAGTGTCAAGGCGCAGTTCGGTCTCGGCGATGCCGGGACCCTGCTCTTTGCCGCCTTGCTCATCTGCTGGGTGAGTGCGGTGCTCTCGGCCTTCATCGACAACATCCCCTACGTGATCGTGAGCATCCCGATCGTGATGACCTTGTCGACGACGCTGCCGGGCAACACCGACGTCCTCTGGTGGGCTCTGGCGCTTGGCGCGTGTCTCGGTGGCAACGGGACGATGGTCGGTGCGTCTGCGAACGTGACGCTGGTCGGGCTCGCCGAGAAGGCGGGCGTGCGCATCGGCTTCGCGGAGTTCATGCGGTTCGGTTGGCCCGCGATGATGCTGACCGTGGGTGTCGCGTCGGTCTTCCTCACGCTCCATGTGCTGCTGGGGGAGATGCCGGCGCGACTGATCGGCTGGCTGATCGCGGTGCCCCTGGTGCTGGTCACGACGTTCGGTCGCCGACGGCGCCCGGCGCCCGGGGAACCGCGCGCGACTACCTGAACACCACCCCGTCCTTCATCACATGACGCACGTCGCCCAGCTCGGCGATGTCGTCGAGCGGATTGCGATCGGTGGCGATCAGGTCGGCGAACCGACCGACCTGCACGCTGCCCACCTGATGCTCCTGGCCGAGCGTCGTCGCGGCGACGATGGTCGCGGATCGGATCGCCTGCATCGGTGTCATGCCGTAGCGCACGAGATAGCCGAAGTCGCTGGTCTCGGGTTCGGTCCATGCGTAACCCCCCGCATCGGTGCCGTAGGTGATCCGCACCCCCCGACGCACGCCCTCACGCACCGCGATCGCCTCCAGCTCGACCATCTTCTGCCAGATCCCGCCGCGCCCGGGCGCGACATAGGCCACCACATGAATCGTCGGGCACCACGCGGTGCCCTGCTTCGCGGCCCGGTCGAGCAGGTCGGGTGTGAAACCGACACCGTGCTCGATCGAATCGAAGCCATGGCGGAGCGCCATGTCGATGCCATCCCAGCCCATCGCGTGTCCCGCCACCCGGCGCCCGAGCCGATGGGCCTCCTGCACGAACGCGTCGAGTTCGTCGTCGGTATAGTTGGTGCGCGAACGCAGTCGACCGTCCTCCGCGAGGTAGTAGCCGCCGTCGACATAGACCTTGATCCAGTCGGCGCCGTGGCTCACCTGTTCGCGCACCGCCTTGCGGATCTCCTCGACGCCGTCGGCGAACTGCACGCCACCCGGCAGGGGAAGCTCCCATGAGAACCCGTTGGGTGGGTACTTGCCGGTCGGCGCAAAGGCACGAGTCGCCACCGACATCCGCGGGCCGGGGACGACCCCGCGCTGGATCGCGCGCTTGAGATCGACATCGGCATACATCGCGCCCTCCGTCCCGACGTCGCGGATCGAGGTGAACCCTTGATCGAGCGCCCGTCGCGCGGCCGCGGTTGCCCGGATGGCACGATAGGGGATGCTCTCCCGGAGCAGCTGATCGTCCCATTCGAGCTGGGTGATGTCACCCTGCAGGAGCACGTGCGTGTGGGCGTCGATCAGGCCAGGCAGCACGGTCTGGGCCGACCAGTCGACCACCGCGGCCGTGCCGGCCTGCGCGTGGATGGTGGCCCATGGACCGACTGCGGTGATCCGACCGTTCTCGACGAGGATCCCCTGATCCGACCTCGCCTCGTCGGCGATCCCGTCGATCAGCGTTCCGGCGTGGATCACCGTGCGGATCGGCGCAGTGACGGGCGACTGGGCAGTGAGTGGCAGGGCGAGACAGGCCGCGGCAAGCAGTGGCTGCGTCAGGCGGAGCATCGGGACCTCGAGGCGTGTGGGAAGAACTCTCGCTTCAAGTGTCGCGTCGGATCGGATGACTGGCAAGGTGGGGGCTCACCTTCACGAGGGATCCCGGCCGTGCGATCTTCCGATGTCCTCGCCACCCGGAGCCTCAACCCGATGCGCACCATTCCGCTCGTCGCCGTGCTTGCACTGTTCCTGATCGGTTGCTCGGAGCCACCGCCCGATCCGGCCCAGCGCGATTCCGCCCAACAGCGCCAGCACGACAGCATGATCGGGGCATCCGGGCTGCCTGGCGCGAGCGGCGTGCACGGTGCCCTCCGCGCCGCCGACTCGGCCGCAGCCAGGCGGCTTCGTGAAGCCGCCACGACCGACTCCTCGTGACCCGGACCGTCACCCGCTGGCTCTTTGGTGTGCTGCTTGTGGTGGCGGGCACCAATCACTTTCGGCATCCGGAGGGTTTCGTCCGGATCATGCCCAGCTACCTGCCGTGGCATCTGGAGCTGGTCTACCTGAGCGGCATCGCCGAGTGCGGGTTGGGCGCAATGTTGCTGGTGCGGCGGTGGGCGCGCGTGGCCTCATGGGGCATCATCGTGCTCCTGGTCGCGGTCTTTCCGGCTAACATCAACATGACCATCCATCCCGAGATCTACCCGCAGGTGCCGGTCTGGGCGCTCTGGCTGCGGTTGCCGGTGCAGGGACTGCTCATCTGGTGGGTGTACCAGTACACGAAGCATGCACCTCGCCGATTCACGCCGATGGAGGCCGCATGAAGATCTGGATCGATGCCGACGCCGCCCCACGCGACGTCAAGGAGATCGTCTTCAAGGCATCCAGACGCCTCACCATTCCGGTGATCATGGTCGCCAACATGCATCTTCGGGTACCCAATGGCTATCCCCAGGTCTCGGCGGTCTGGGTCGATGGCGGGCCCGATGTCGCGGATGCCCACATCGCCAGGGAGGCGGTTGCAGGGGATCTCGTGGTGACGCAGGACATTCTGCTCGCCGCCCTGCTAGTCCCGAACGGGGTGGTCGTGCTCGATCCGCGCGGTGACGAGCATACCGCGGAGACCATCGGTGAACGGCTCTCGATCCGCGACTTCATGGAGGATGCCCGGATGGCCGGCATCGTGACCGGCGGACCGCCGCCATATGACGCACGAGCGAAGCAGGCGTTCGCCGCCGCGCTCGATCGTGCCTTGACCCGCTTGATGCGGGTCCGCTAGCCTCCCCGATGCCTCATCCCATGCGCCGAGTGTTGGGCCGTGCCGAACGGGCGGTCCGACATGTCATCGAGCAGGCCCAGAGCTCGCTCCAGGATTTCCTCCGACTGTCGGCCTCCGGCGGCATCGTGCTGATGCTCGCGGCAGTGCTGGCGATGATGGTGGCCAATTCCCGCTTCGCCCCGGCCTATGTCGATTTCCTCGCACTCCCCGTGGTCGTGACCATCGGTGGCGTCGGCGTTGCCAAGCCGATGCTCCTCTGGATCAACGACGGCCTGATGGCCATCTTCTTCCTCCTGATCGGGCTCGAGCTCAAGCGGGAGCTGCTCGAGGGCCACCTGGCGAGCTTCCGTCAGGCCGCGCTCCCGATCGCTGCGGCCGTCGGTGGGCTCATCTTCCCGGCGCTCATCTATGTCACCATCAATCGTGGTGACGCCGTCGCGCTCAATGGTTGGGCGATTCCCGCAGCCACCGACATCGCCTTCGCCCTCGGCGTGCTCGCCCTGCTCGGATCGCGCGTGCCGACGGCCCTCAAGGCATTCCTGCTCAGCATCGCGATTCTCGACGACCTCATGGCGATCGTGATCATCGCCCTGTTCTATACCTCGAGCCTGTCGACCGACGCCCTGACGGTCGCCGGGATCCTGGTCGCGGTGCTCGCCCTGATGAACCGATTCGGCGTCCGGAAGAGTGCTGCCTACATCCTGATCGGCGTCCCGCTCTGGCTCGCGGTGCTCAAGTCTGGCGTGCATGCCACGCTGGCGGGCGTGGTCCTCGCCTTCTTCATCCCGATGGGGAAGGCGGGCGACGGACACGAGCGTTCACCGCTCCGTGATCTCGAGCATGCCCTGCACCCCTGGGTCGCGTACCTGGTGCTGCCGATCTTCGCCTTCGCGAATGCGGGCGTGTCGCTCGCCGGTGTCGCCCCGGCCGAGCTCCTGCGCCCCATCCCGCTCGGCATCGTCGCCGGACTCTTCGTCGGCAAGCAGGCCGGAATCATGACAGCCGCGTTCCTCGCGGTCCGCTTCCGGGTCGCGTCGCTCGGCCAGGAGCTCCGGTGGTCGCATCTGTATGGAGTGGCGCTCCTCGCCGGCATCGGCTTCACGATGAGCCTCTTCATCGCCTCGCTCGCCTTCGCCCAGCGTGGGGCCAGCACCCATGGACTCGAACGCATCGGCATCCTCGCGGGATCCCTGCTCGCCGGCACTGTCGGGTATCTGGTGCTCCGGCGCGTGCTGCCCGCGACGAAGGCCGCCGATTGAGGCGAGTCCTCCGGGCCGCGGCCGCGCGGGTCGTCAGCTTGCCGTGACCCAGACCTGCACACCGCCGCGACCATAACTCACCTGGACCTGCCATGGGCGGCAGCACACATCGCAATCCTGGATGTATTCCTGCTCGGCCCCTCCGCCCGGGTCGAGGGCGATCGACACCACTTCGCCACAACAGGGGCAGGTGACGTCGGCCTCCGACGTCATGAATGCGCCCGTGTCCGGTTGGTCGTATGATTCGTTGTCCGATCCGAGCATCGACCCCCCGAGGTTTCCATCCGTGATGACCACGTGCTGGTCATGCTGACCCACTCAATTTCGCCTGTCTGGCGCGCAGAGACCATCCACCCGGGATCCAGATGACCACACCCGTTCGTCGACCGCTCGCGGGTCCGTTGCCACCAGACTGGCCCGCGTGGCGCGTGCAGCTGCACGATGTGATCTTCGGCCACGAATCGAAGGCCGGCAAGACCTTCGATCTGGCGCTCATGGTGAGCATCATCCTGAGTGTCGCCGCCGTGATGCTCGACTCGATCGCGAGCATTCGGCTCGAGTACGGTAGCCTGCTCTACGCCCTCGAGTGGGTCTTCACGGTCCTCTTCACGGTCGAGTACGCGCTCCGCCTGATCTGCGCACCGCGTCCGGTGAGATATGCCCGGAGCTTCTTCGGCCTGGTCGACCTCGCCTCGATCCTGCCGACCTACATCTCGCTGATCCTCCCCGGCAGTCAGTACTTCCAGGTGATCCGGATCCTGCGCGTGCTCCGGGTGTTCCGCGTGCTGAAGGTCGCCGAGTACATGGGCGAGGCCGACGTGCTGCTGGATGCGATCCGCGCGAGTCGACGCAAGCTGTCGATCTTCATTGCGACCGTGTTCGTGCTCGCCATCATCCTCGGTGCGGCGATGTACATCGTCGAGGGGCGGACCCACGGTTTCACGAGCATCCCGCAGTCGATCTACTGGACGATCGTCACGATCACCACCGTCGGCTATGGTGACATCTCGCCCGAGACACCGCTCGGCCAGACACTCGCGAGTGCGATCATGTTGCTGGGGTATGCGATCGTCGCGGTGCCGACCGGGATCGTGACCGTCGAGCTGACCCGGAAGCAGGGCGCCATGCGGCGGCACTGCGATCGCTGTGGCCAGGCGGGACACGATCCCGATGCCCGGCACTGCAAGTACTGTGGGGAGCGGTTGTAAGGAAGCCCGTCGCGGCCTGACAACCACGGCTCGGCCAGCGTCGCTGTCTCGCTTCTCGCTTGTCGTGTCACATCACGTACACCGTCTTCGCGTTCTGGAATTCCAGGAGGCCGTGCCTGGCGAGCTCGCGGCCGTAGCCGCTCTCCTTGATGCCGCCGAACGGGAGGCGCGGGTCGGATTTGACGAACGCATTCACGAAGCACGATCCGGCGTCGAGCTGGTCGGCTGCGATCTTCTCGCCCGCGATTACGTCGCGCGTGAACACGGCCGCGCCGAGGCCGAACACCGAATCGTTGGCCACCCTGATGGCCGCCGCCCGATCCTTGACCGGAATGATCGCGGCGACCGGACCGAACAACTCCTCCTTGTACGCGACCATCCCCTTCTTCACGTCGGTGAGCACGGTCGGCGGATAGTACGCCCCCGGTCCGTTCGGCACGGTCCCGCCGAGCAGCACCCTGGCGCCCTTCGCCACGCTCGCCTCGACCTGACGGTGCAACTCGTCGCGCAGGTCGGTTCGGGCCTGTGGCCCGATGGTGGTCTCGTCCTGCATCGGATCGCCCATCTTCGCCGCGCGCATCCGCTCGACCAGCCGTCGCTCGAACGCCTCGCGCACCTCGGGGACCACGATGAAGCGCTTCGCGGCGATGCAACTCTGTCCGGAGTTGAGCATCCGACTCGTGGCGCATGCCTCGACCGCGAGATCGAGGTCGGCATCCTTGAGGATCAGGTACGGATCACTGCCCCCGAGCTCGAGCACACACTTCTTGAGCCGCGCCCCCGCCTCCTTGGCCACCGCCTTGCCAGCACGCGTGCTCCCGGTCAGCGTCACCGCCATCACCTCCTTGTGGCGGATCACCCGCTTCGACTGGTCATGCGAGATCAGCAGCGTCCGGAAGAGCCCCTCGGGGAAGCCGGCTTCACGGAAGACGGTCTCGATCGCCAGGGCACAGCCGGGCACATTTGCCGCATGCTTGAGCAGGGCACCATTGCCGCCCATGAGCGCAGGTGCCGCGAAGCGGAGCACCTGCCAGAACGGGAAGTTCCACGGCATCACCGCGAAGACCACACCGAGCGGTCGATAGGCCACGTAGCTCCGAGAGGCATCGGTCTCGACCAGTTCGGGCGCCAGGAATTGTTCCGCGTGGTCGGCGTAGTACTCGCACACCCAGGCACACTTCTCGATTTCGCCCCGACCCTGCGTGACCGGCTTCCCCATTTCGTGCGCCATCAGGGTCGCGAACTCGTCGGCTCGGGCCCGCAGCACCGCCGACGCCTTCCGCATCAGCGCAGCACGCTCCGCGAAGCTGGTCTTCCGCCACGCGCGTGCCGCCTTCGCGGTCTGGGTGATCGCCTTCCCCAGCTCGGGGTTGGTGAGTTCCGGATGGCTGGAGACGGTCTCGCCGGTGGCGGGATTGATGGCGACATGACTCATGATGCGGTCCTTTCACGGAATGGGCAGCGCCCAACGCCCCGTTCAGCATACCTTCATTGGAAGGTACGTGGTGATCTGCGAGAGCCCCAGTGGTATGGAGGACGCATGGCCAGGGACAAGCTCGGATTCAACGCCACCTGGTCGATGGCCGTCGGTGGGATGGTCGGCGGAGGGATATTCTCGACCCTGGGAGTGGTGGTCGGCATCTCGGGTGCGCTCGCCTGGCTGAGTTTCCTGGTCGCCGGCCTCATCGCCCTCGCCGCCGGCTACAGCTATGTGAAGCTGGCGGCCGAGTCTCAGGAGGGCGGCGGCAGCTTCACCTTCCTGCGGAGGATCGGTGCGGACGGCGCCGCCGGTTCACTCGCCTGGGTCCTGATCGTCGGCTACATCCTCACCAACGCGGTCTACGCCTTCACCTTCGGCCAGTATCTGGGTCATGTTGTTGGCCTCGGCCCCTGGTTCCCGCGCGTCGCGGCAGTCGGCATCCTCGCCCTCTTCGTCGGCGTCAATCTCCGTGGCGTCGGCGAGGCGGGCGGGCTCGAGATCATTCTCGTCTGGTTCAAGCTGGCCGTGTTGCTCGGACTTGCCGGGTGGGGGATCGCCACGTGGAATCCGCCCATGCTGTCGCAGGGGATCCCACCGAGCGGTATCGGGACGGCACTGTTCGGTGCGGCCTCGGTGTTCATCGCCTATGAGGGTTTTCAGCTTCTCACCTACGACTATGACGACATCGAGCATCCGGATACCACCCTGCCGCGTGCCGTCTTGTCGGCGATCGTCGTGGTCATCGTGGTGTATATCGCCGTCGCCCTCGGGACGGTCATGCTGGTCGGTGCGGATCAGGTGATCACCAACAAGGAGGTCGCCCTGGCCATTGCGGGTCGTCAGGCGTTCGGGACGACCGGTTTGATCGTGGTCACGACCGCCGCCGCGTTCTCGACCGGTTCCGCCATCAACTCCACGCTGTTCGCGACCGCACGACTCGCCGAGACGGTGGCGCATGCTGCGGAGCTGCCCGCAGGGCTGGCCAGGGAGAATCACGCGGGTGTCCCCGACCGGGCGGTCCTCTGGCTCGGCGGCGTGGCGGCACTCCTCGCCGCCGTCGGCACGTTGACCTCGCTGGTCGAGGCGGCCAGCCTCGCCTTCCTCGCCACGTTCTCGATCGTGTGCGGACTCGCCTGGCACGCCAAGGCTGGCCACCGCGGCATCACCAGTGCCGGGGCCATTGCAGAGACAGCGGCGACCGTCGCCCTCGTGATTCGCCTGTTGGCGACCGAGCCACTCGCCCTGGCCTTCCTCGCGGTGCTGATCCTGATTGCGGTCTTCGGGCGCTCCACCATCCTCGCGCACACCCGGACCTTGCCCCCGAGCAGCTAGCGTGCGGACGATCAGGTCACGGTATCTTCCACCATGCCGATCCATACCGACACCCATGCGCACGGCGGTCCCGGCTCGACCATCACGGGTCCGTTCGATGTCACCATGACCCCCACCTCGATGGTGGCTCAACCCGAGGGCACCCCCCTCGCCCGGATGACCCTCGTCAAGCGATTCCGTGGTGATCTCGACGCCGAGAGTCACGGCGAGATGCTTGCCGCGATGACCGCCACACCAGGCTCGGCCGGTTATGTCGCGATCGAGTGGGTGCGGGGTACGCTCCTGGGGAAGCGCGGCACCTTCGTGCTGCAACACAGCGGCAGCATGGATCGCGGCGTGCCGTCGCTCGACCTGCACGTCATCCCCGACTCCGGCACCGACGAGCTCACCGGCCTGCGCGGCACGATGACCATCCAGAACGAGCAGGGCGCGCATGCGTACGAGTTCACCTTCGTGCTCCCGCGCTGATCCCCCTCCCAGGAGCCGTCGATCATGTCGAAAACCCGCGATGTTGCCGGACTGGCTGGCTGGGTGATCGTCGCATTCACAGCGGCAGCCATCGGTTCACAGTTCATGCCCGACGTCTGGTACGAGTCTCTTGCGAAACCGTCGTGGAATCCACCGAACAGCGTGTTCGGACCGGTCTGGACCGTGCTGTACACGATGATGGGCACCGCCGCATGGCTGGTATGGCGTCGAGGTGGCTTTCGGGGCGGGAGCGTCGCCCTGGTGCTCTTCGGGAGTCAGCTGGTGCTCAATGCGGCATGGTCATATCTCTTCTTCGGCGCCCATTACATCGGCTACGCCCTGCTCGATATCGTGGCCTTGCTCGTGCTGATCGTGATGCTCATCTGGCGGTTCGGCCGCATCGATCGTCGGGCAGGATGGCTGATGGTGCCGTACGCCGCCTGGGTCGCGTTCGCGACCGCACTCAACGCCTCGATCTGGCAACTCAACCGATGAGGCACGGGTGATGCCCGACATCATCCGACTCCAGTGGCAGCGGCTCCGAGGCAGCCTCTGGTTCCTGCCGACCGGCATGGCAGCCATGGCCGCGGCCCTGGCGTTCATCCTGGTCGGCATTGATCGCTCCGCACCAACCGAGTGGCTGCTGAAGCAGGCGTGGGTCTACTCCGGAGGAGCCGACGGCGCGAGCGCGGTGCTCCAGACGATCGCCGGTTCGATGATCACGATCGCCGGGGTGGTGTTCTCGCTCACCCTGGTCGCCCTCACCCTTGCCTCATCGCAATTCGGCCCTCGCCTGCTCCGCAACTTCATGCGCGACACCACCAATCAGGTGGTGCTCGGCACCTTCGTTTCGACGTTCCTCTATTGCCTGCTGGTGCTCCGCACCATCCGGCACGACACCGAGGCGCTCTTTGTGCCCCATCTGTCGGTCACCTTCGGCCTCGTGTTCGCGCTCGCCTCGCTCTGGGTCCTGATCTATTTCATCCACCATGTGTCGACCTCGATCCAGGCCGACTCGGTCATTGCACGGGTGGCCCACGACCTCACCGATGCCATCAATGCGCAGTTTCCACTGGTCCGCAGCATCACCGACACCGCAGCGTCCGATCAACGCGTCGACGCGACATGGCTGCGTGAGAAGTCCGATGGGTCACTGCCACTCGCGGCGTCGCGCGCCGGCTACCTGCAGTGGATCGATCTCGACCGACTCACCGCGCTCGCCGAATCCCGTGATCTTGTGCTGCAGGGACAGCGCCGGGTCGGGCAGTATCTCATCGAGGGCGGTGCCGTGCTGCTCGTGCAGCCCGGTCACCGACTGGACGATGACCTCACCACACGACTCCGTGACTGTTTCCGACTCGGCGACCAGCGATCGGACCTGCAGGATGTCGAGTTCGCGGTCCATCAACTGGTCGAGGTCGCGGTGCGGGCGCTCTCACCAGGCATCAACGATCCGTTCACCGCGATTTCGTGTGTGGACCGGCTCGGAGCAGCACTCGGACGACTCGCCACGCGGCCGATGCCGTCCGGGGTTCACCTGGGCGGCACCCGGGAGGTGCGCCTCGTGATGCCCGTCAGCGACTTCGAGGGAGTGGCCGACGCCGCATTCAATCAGATCCGTCAGTATGCCCGGACCGATGTCGCGGTGACGCTCCGATTGCTTGAGGTGATTGCCCAGGTCGCGGCCGTTGCCGACCGATCCGGTGACCGTGACACACTCCGCCACCACGCCGACAGGATTCTGGCCGGTGCCGAAGGCGCGCTGCCGGACACATCGGATCGCGAGACGGTGCGCCGGCGCCATGCGGTTGCCGTGCGGGCAGTCCATCGTGGTGAAGTGCCGACGCTCACGTGAGCCTCACCTGCGCTCGCTCGGGTCCGCCTTCGTGTCGACCGGTGTCCATTCGGGCGGCGCAATCAGCGTCGAGGTCGCGACCGCAATCGCCACGCGACCGTCACTCGCCTCGACCTCCTCGAGGATCCGGCTGAAGAGTCGGTCCTTGGTGATCCGACGACTCTTGTAGTCGACCACATAGCGGACCGTGAACGTGATCCAGCTCTGGTCAAAGGTCATCGTCACCATCGGCTCGACTCGCGCATCCTCGACCAGAAAGCTTCGACGGATCGCGTTCCAGCCATTGCGCGCTCCGGTCGTGTACTCCCCCACCACGTCATCGGCGACGCGCTCGAGGACGGCACGTGCCTCCTTCGGGTCGGAACCGAACCTGACGGGCACCGTGATCTCGTCCCAGAGGAACGCGAAATCACCGGAGTAATTGACCACCGGTTCCTTGAACACGAAGCTGTTGGCCACCCGCACGACACGACCGTTGTAGAGGTCGCCGTTCACCCATTCGCCCAGTTCCATGAGTGTGGTGCGCAACACACCGATATCGATCACGTCGCCCTTGATGCCACCGAGCTGCACGCGGTCACCGGTGCGATAGAACCCCGACATCGCGATGGCGAACCACCCGGCAAACGAGGCGATCACTTCCTGCAGCGCAAACGCGATGCCTGCGCCCGCGACCCCGAGCGTCACGGTGAGCCCGCCCAGCCGACCACTGTAGATGCTGAGCAACAGGATGATCACCGTGACGTAGCCGGCGAAGACGACCAGCTTCCGACCGCGATAGCGCGCCTCGGGGTCGCTCACCCACCGACTGAGTGACTTGTTGACGAACCGGACCACCGCTACCGTGATCAGGATGCCGACGAACAGCGTCACCAGTTTCCCGATCGTGGGATCGGCGAGCCAGGTTTGCACGGTCGCGGTGAGCGAGTCCATCAGCGACTCCGGCAGATGGGGAACGAGCACACTGCAATCTACCTCGGCATCCGCCCGTCAATGCCCTCGCGCGGATGAGCGCTTCGGCCAATGGACGAACTCCGGCTCGTACAGCGTCGCCTCCATGTCGTCCAATCGCTCGCGCAGGAAGGCCTGGGTGTCGGCGATTGCCTGGTTCCGGACCGATGGGGCGATCTCCTGCAGGATGTATTGCAGAAGTTGTCGCACCTGGATGTCACTCAACTCGATCTCGAGTTCGGTGTCGGCAAATCGCTGGAGCGAGGCGATCGCCAGTTTCGTGTGGTCCGGGGAAAGTGTGATGGACAGGATGCACCTCGAGGTGTGGGCGTGAGCGGCCGCAGGATGGTTCGACCTGGCGTTGCGGGCGGGGCGGCCCCCGACCGCGTCGTACCAGCTGCTATCCGCTGGTCAGACCATGACGATGCACCGACACGGGGTGATCGGGAAGTGGGGCTGCCACGGTGAACGCCACCACGAACGTCGTCCCCTCACCAACCCGGGATTCGACCGTGATGGTTCCACCCATCGCCTCGACCAGACGACGCGACACGGGCAGTCCCAGACCCATGCCCCCGGTCGCGCGGTCGCGCGAGCGGTCGACCCGGTAGAAGCGTTCCCAGATCCGGTCCAGCTCCCCCGCCGGAATGCCATTCCCCTGATCGGACACGACGATGCGGACCCCATCCGCACCGCTGGTCACCGCGATCGACACCGAGCCCACGACCGGCGAATGGGTGAGGGCATTCCGGAGCAGGTTGCGAACGACCTGGCCAAGTCGCCGGGGATCGGCCTGCGTCACATGCTCCCCTGCCGGACGAGCGCACACGATCCCATGGTCCATCCCGAACGACGCGACCGCCGCGTCCACCACCGCGGCCACCTCGACGGGCTCGAGCGAGACAACGAGCTCCCCGGCCTCGGCGAGGCTCAGGTCGCGCAGGTCATCGACCAACCGTGTCAGCAGTCCGGCTTCCTCCTGCAGTACCGCGATCAGCTCGGCATCGGGAACTCGCAGCCCGTCCTCGACCGCTTCGAGCAAGCCGGTGATGTTGGTGAGCGGTGTCCGGAGTTCGTGCGCCACATCGGTCACCATCTGGCGACGCTGCTCCTCCGATCGCTGGAGGTCGCCGGCCATCGCATTGAACGAGGCACCGAGCTGGGCGATCTCGTCGGAACCCTGCACCGGGACCCGGGCCGCAAGGTCTCCCCGGCCGAGACGCGAGGTCGCCCGCACCAACTCGCCGACCCGACCCAGCAGCGGTCCGGAGATGGCGAACGTGACCAGCGCTGCCAGGATCGACCCGATCACCAGCGCCCACCGTACTCGTCCCAGCAATGCCGTCGAGGCCTGCGGGGTGCGGTTCGATGTCAACCTGTCGGTGTGGATCGCTGGCAAGACCACCAGATACCGCGGGTCGAGGGAATCCCGCGGATCGATCAAGCGGCCGGTGCCGACGAGACGGATGGTCGCCTGATGGCCGTCCGAGGCTTCCTCACGTCGCCATTCGAACTCACCGTCGGGTTGTCCGACAAAGCCCCCGGGCGCCATTTCCGGCAGTGCGCTGGCGCGGACGCGACCCGACCCGTCGATGATCGCGGCGCCGAGCAGGAGGGAGTCTGCCGCCACCCGCTCTGCCAGCAAGGTGGACAAGGCAACCGAGTCGTCCTCGGGAGCGCGCAGCACAAGCTCCGTCAGGTCACCGTCGGCAGCGGTGAGCATCCGATCGACCCGTGCCTCTGCGGTGACGCGACGGATCTCGACCGTGCTCCAGCGGCCGAGGAGCGTGCCGAGGCCGACCAACCCGACCACGAGCAGGGCCCAGACCACGATGAAGAAGCGAAGCCGGAGTGACATCAGTCCGGCTCAACCAGTCTGTACCCGACGCCCATCACCGTTTCGAGCATGGCACTTGCCCCGTCGCGCGCCAGATCGAACTTGCGGCGGATGTTGCGCACGTGGACATCGACCGTCCGCTCGAGGACGTCCGGCGAGTCACCTGGCAGATGACCGAGCAGCTGGCTTCGCGACAGGGGTCGCGCAGCTCGATCCGCGAGCGTCGTCACGATCGCGTATTCGCTCGGTGTCAGCGCGAGTCGCGCACCGGCCAGACGAACCTCGTGTCGGGCGCCATCGATCTCGAGGTCTCCGAGGCGCCGGATCGGCTCGGCGTCAAGGGGAGCCCGTCGGAGCAACGCATTGGCGCGCGCGACCAAT
Source organism: Gemmatimonadales bacterium (assembly GCA_035703525.1). Classification (GTDB taxonomy): domain Bacteria; phylum Gemmatimonadota; class Gemmatimonadetes; order Gemmatimonadales; family GWC2-71-9; genus Palsa-1233. Next base: position 113,031 of record DASSYA010000024.1, read on the forward strand.
TCGCGTGGCGAGAAGGGTTTCGTGACGTAGTCGTCGGCACCCACCGCGAATCCCGCGATCCGGTCCTCCTCGAGCGTCCGCGCCGTCACGAAGATCACCGGCACACCGCGCTCGGCGGTGAGCGTGCGGCAGATCTCGAGGCCGTCGGCTCCCGGAAGCATCCGGTCGAGAATCAACAGGTCGAATGGTTCGCGCCGCGCACGGGCGATGGCGGTCCGGCCATCGTGTTCGACTGCCACCCGATGCCCAGCATGACGGAGGTAGAGGGCGATCACCTCAGCGGTCCGTCGATCATCCTCGACGACCAGGACACGACGCCCCGTGATGGACTCAGGCATGGGTCGTCGCGCCGGCCCGTGCGGCACGGTCAGAACGGCAGGAGGTAGCGCTCGAGGTAGAGCAGGTCATCCGCATCATTCCTCGCCAGATACACGGTCTGCTCTCCCATCCCGACGATCCGTCGCGACGGTCCGACCTGGATGGTGGCGGCACGATTCCCGTTGGGAAGGAAGATATCGTAGGCGAACGGTGTCCCGGCGGGCGTGTACCGGCGGACCCAGAGCCGATCCATGCTGTCGACCCAGAGATCGCTGGCGCTGAACGCCGGCTTCGTCGCCGGCCATGTCACGTCCTTGAACGTGCCGGATGGCATGGCACCGCGCTTGAGCGAGAACGACATGTTGCCGTTGTTGTTCTCGACCGAGACACTCACCCCGCCCTGACGACGACGCTCCTCCAGGTACGCCGCCTTCTCGGCCTCGGTGATGGGCACGGGTTGATAGGCGACAGGCGCACCGCGGTACACCTCACCGGTCGGCGTCCGGACATCGACATGATAGTCGGCCGCACGCACGACATACACCAGACCCGAGCGCGCCACAGCCCAGCCATCGGTCGGCGAGAGCGGCACCGGGGCTGATTGTTCGCTGCGATTGTTGGGTCCGCCCGACGAGGTTCGCGTGATCTCCGGGCCACGCAGTCGAGCCACGGTCATGGTCGGTCCACCACCCACCGGGAGGCGTTGCACCCTGATCGAGTCACCCTCGGGAATGCCCGCAAAGTAGAGTGCTCCCTGCGCATCGGTCCCGCCGACATTGATCATCGTCGGTCGTCCCCCCGCACCCTCCGCGAGGATCGGCTGGACGGCACCGAATCCACCGGACCGACCGAGCCGCACGAGCCGGTTGTTGCCGAGATCCACGAGCAGCGTCGAATCGTTGGTGAGCGGCCAGACCCGGTCGGGTTGGATGTACTCCCCGGGACCGCTTCCCCGGCGACCCAGGATCGTCACGGTGTGCATTCCGGCGTCGACATGCCGGAGCACGCCGTCGATCGGGTCTGCAATGAGCAGTGACCCATCATGGAGCTCGCGGACGCCATTGATCATCCCGAATGGCTTGGTGATCTGACCCGTGGGCGCGGCGAGGGAAAGCGTGCGGGGCGTCTGGGCCCTGAGCGGGGCCACACTCGCGGCGATGACCCCGGCAAGCAGGGGGATGGTGCGCATGGGACAGCCTCCGGGGGATCCGTCGATCGTTGAGTGAGCAGCGTTCAGCGTCGAGTCTACCCAGCGCGCATGAAGACGATGTGAAGGGACCCTGCCTCCTGCCTCCTACAATCGAAACAGGTACGCCAGCTTGAGGAAGAACGCATCGTCATCCCGCTGCAGGTTCCGGAGCGTCAGTGCGCGATCACCGCGGAGCGTACTGCCATAGCCGATGAACGCCACCGTGCCGGCCGTGGGTTCGAGCGAGGCTAGCCAGTCCATCCGGAGGCGATCGGACCTGCGCGCGGCGACCGGTGTGCCCCCCCGCAGCAGCGCCCGGCCCGTCGCCGGGTCGACGAGTGCCGCCTGACGTTCGCTGCGATACTCCGCCACGACCCGGAAAAAGAGCGCCCGGCTCGGTTGCACCTCGAGCTTGACGCGCGGCAGGATCGTGCGCGCGAATTCGCTGCCATCGCGTTCGCGCGTGATGCGCTGCATCGTGAGCGAGCCACTCAGTCGCACCGCACTGGTCGGCCGCAGGTTGAGCGCACCACGCACCGAGGTCAGTCGCCCCTCCGCGGCCTCGGGGAAGATGGCGCTTGCACCGCGCTCGACCCGGACATTCGCATCCCAGAGCGGCCACGTCGGCGTGTTGATGCTCACGTTCCCCGACACGGCATCGAAGACGCCATGCGTCGGCTCGAACGCATCCGGCATCTCCGTGGGCCCATCCACAGTGAGACCGGCATAGTCCGTCGGATCGAAGCGGACGAACTCGTGACTCGCCTTCCCGCTCAGGTTCCAGCCGCCCCGCAGTCGCATGCTTCCGTTGAGTTCGTTGGAGCCCTCGAGTGCTCGACGTCCCAGGAGCGTGCCGTAGTCATAGGTGCGGTTGACACCGGCGAACACCGTGAACTGCTCCAGCAAGGCGCCGCGAGGACCGTAGCCACTGTAGCGATTGAAGGCGCGAAGCGTGGTGACGCCGGAACGATTGACGAATCCGCTCCAGGTCCGGAAATCGTCGCCGACGGCCACCACCTTGTAGTTGAAACCGAACGCGCGTCCCGTGCGGTCCAGCTCGAGCTGCCAGATCGGGGCGCTCCGTGTCTCGGCACTGCCGCCGGCACGCGTGAAGGCCTGGCCCAACTGTCCCTGGAAGTAGTAGAGCTTGCCGAACACGATCCGGGTATCGGCCGCAATGACCCGGTTGAAGTCACTCCCCTCGTCCCGATTGGTCAGGGTGAGTCCCGCGACGGAGTTGTCCCCGATGTCGCGTCGAACCCGGGTGATGTTGGCCACCGCATTGCGGTCGAGGTCGCCGCCGGGCGCCTGACGATACTCGTCGATCGCGGTGAGCTGCGCGAACGTCCACCGACCGAGCTTGCCGGTGAGCTTCGCGCCCGCGAGCGGGTTCGCCACGGTCCGCGTGTATACCAGATTGTTGGGCGAGGCAAAGAGTTCGATCCCTTCGAGAAAGAAGGGTCGGCGTTCGGGAAAGAACAACGCGAAGCGTTCGTTGATCGTGACCAGTCCGACATCGGACTCGACCTGGGAGAAGTCGGGGTTGATGGTGCCATCCAGGGTCATCCGGGTGAAGCCGAGTCGAAGATTGCCACCAAATTCGCCGGCGACATCGCCACGACCGAACCGTCCGTCCGGACCTCGGGATCCCGGGGCATTGGCCACGAAGGTCGGCTGCAACTCGGTGACCACGCCCCGATGGATGCCCTCGAGGCCAGTGATGACCCCGGCCTGCCCGAGAAACGAGGCGTTCGCACGGCGCACATCCGTCCAGGTGTCCTCGTACCCCGTGCGCTTGGTGATCCGCTGGACGTTGAAGCCCCAGCTCTGGATATCACCCCCACCCCAGCGGAGGGACTTGAACGGGATCCGGATCTCCGCCGCCCAGCCGAAGTCGGTCCGGCGACCGCCGCTCTGCCAGAGAAAATCCGGGTTGCGGTCGGTCGTCCCGGATCCGCCACTCGACGAGCTGAAGCCGCCCTCGGATCGCACCCCATCATCCTGGATGCCGAAGGGGTTCACTCCGAAGAAGTAGGCGCGTCGATGGTCGTTGAACGTGTCCAGATAGATGGTGATCCGGTCATCGTTGTCGATGTTGTCCCGATCCGACACCGTGGCACGGACACTGCCTGGCACCCGGTCATAGGCGAGGATCCCCACATGCAGCGCATCGGTGTCGTACCACAAGAGGACGACCGTCGAATCCTCGGCGGGCCGACCGTCGACCGGCGCCGACTGGTGAAAGCCATCCAGTCGCACGGCACGCTGCCAGACCGGCTCATCGAGCACGCCATCCTGCACGGTGGTGTCAGCGAGTGCCCCGCGGGGGATGGTCACCCGAGGCGTCTGGGCCGCGAGCGGGCCCGCCAGCAGCGCCAGCAAGGAGAGAGCGTGTCGATTCATGGGCGGGAAGATAGAGGGAAAGCGAGAGAGCGAGAAAGCGTGAAGGCCATGAAAGCCTTCTCGCCTTCTCGCTGTCTCGCTGTCTTACTCGTACCGCAGTGACTGGATCGGGTCGAGGCGTGCGGCGCGGCGCGCCGGCCACATCCCGAAGAAGAGGCCGACCACGGCGGAAAACCCGAAGGCCACGACCACGGCCGTCGGCGAGATCTGGGTCGCCCACCCCAGCTTGATGGCCACGAGTCTCGACGTGCCGACCCCGAGCAGGATGCCCAGGATGCCGCCGGTGAGGCAGAGCACCAGCGCCTCGATCAGGAACTGGCTCATCACCGTGAAGCCGGTGGCGCCGAGCGCCTTCCGGATCCCGATCTCCTTGGTCCGTTCGGTGACCGACACCAGCATGATGTTCATGATGCCGATACCACCCACGAGCAGCGAGACGGCCGCGATCGAGAGCAGCAGGGCGCTGAACGTCTTGGTGGTTTCCTCGGCCGTCGCGAGGAAGTCGCTCGGGCTCCGCATGGTGAAATCGTTTCCGGCACCCGGGCGAATGCGGTGCTCGCGCCGCATGATCCGCTCGAGCGAGACGAGTGCCATGTCGCGGTTGATCCCGGGCCGGACCGTGACCGAGATCGTCCGGAGTCGGTCGGTCCCCATCACCCGGTACTGTGCCGTGCTGAGCGGGATCAGGATCTGCTCATCCGGGTTGGACCACCCCTGTGACCCCTTTGCGCTCAGGACGCCGATCACCTCGAACGGGATCGAGCGAATCACGATCGTCTGCCCGATCAAGGCCCGTGGGTTCTGGCCGAGCATGTCGGGCACATCCGATCCGACCACGGCATAGCGCTGCCGTGAGGCGTTGTCACCCTCGGTGAACATCCGCCCGTTGGTGATCTCGTAGTTGCGGGCCTTCAGGTACTCCGCCGTGGTGCCCACGACACTGACATTGATGTTGGTGTTGCCCAGTTCGACCTGCTGGCGTCGCTCCATCTCTGGCGCCATGGCGTCGATCACGTCACCGGCATCCCGCTTCAGGGCGAGCGCGTCGTCGGTCTTGAGCGGCGCACCATCGGATCGGGCCACGCCCGCGAAGCGATCCTGACCGGCGTTGATCTGGATCAGGTTCGCGCCGAGCGAGTTGATCCGCTCCTCGACCGACTTCTGGGCGCCCGTCCCCATCGCCACCACGGTGATCACCGCGGCGACGCCGATGATGACACCGAGCATGGTGAGCATCGCCCGAAGCTTGTTGGCGCGGATGCTCCCGAAGGCCACCCGCACGGTTTCGCTGAGCATCATGGTGCGTTCTCCCCCCGCCGCCCTAGCGGCTCTGGCCTGGCAGTCCGGAGTTGCGGCTCATCCGGTCCTGCAATCCTTGCTGCGCCTGGATCAGCGAGGCACTCGGCAGCAGCAGCACCGTGTCCGCCATCGTCAGGCCACTCTTCACCTCGCTCCAGTCGAGATCGGTGATCCCGGTCTGGATGTACACCGCGGTCGGCTTGCCCCCGCGCATCGTGAAGACGATGTACCGCCCGCCAAACATCGCATCCTGCGATCCGGCCCCGCGGCCGTTCTTGCGCCCATTGCCGCCGGCATTGCCGCCCGCAGCCGCCAGGGTGGCTCGGTCCGCCTGGGTGAGGGTGCCACCCGACGCCGCCTTGGCCATCAACGCCTTGATCTGCTCCTGGGTCGGCTTGGCCCCACCGGTCGAATCCTTGGGAAGTGCCGTACCCGATCCGGTATCACCCGCCACCGGGCTCGCCGGAGCACTCGCCAGATCGAGCTGAGCCTTGAGATCCGCATCAGAGATGCCGAGCACCGAGGCGGCACTCGCGACATCCCGCTCAGTGCGCAGCGCCGCGTTCGGCACCGCCAGCACATCGTTCGCACTGCCGACGCCGATATTCACCTCGGCGTTCATCCCCGGGCGGAGCAACCCATCGCGATTGTTGATCCGGATCAGCACCGGGAACATCGTCACGTTCTGGATCGTGTCGGCCTGCGGCTCGATCTTCAGCACGGTGCCCTGGAATGGCCGGTTGGGGAACGCCTCCACCGAGACACGCGCATCGAGGCCCGGCTTCAGCTTGCCGATGTCGGTCTCGTCGACGAACGTCTTGACCTGCACCAGCGAGAGGTCAGCCATCTTCGCGAGCACGGTGCCGCCACCGACGTCACTCGTCGGCGAGGAGATGACCGCGCCACGCTCGACATTCTTCGCGATGATCGTCCCGGTGATCGGGGCGCGCACCTCCGTGTCGTCGAGTGCGATCTTCGCATTGTCGAGCTCGATCTGGGCCGAGATCACGGCCGACCTCGCGTTGGCGACGTCGAGCGTCGTGCCCTCGAGTTCCTGCTCGGTGATCGCCTTCGCCTCGAACAGTTCCTGCGAGCGCTTGAGCTGCGTCTCGGCGTTCTTGAGCCGGGCGTTGGCGACATCCAGCTGCGCCTGCGCCTGATTGTAGCGGTTCTGGGGCACGCGCCGGTCGATCCGGGCCAGCAGCGTCCCGCGCTGCACCAACTGGCCGGTCTCGACATTGAACTCGAGGATCTCCCCCGAGGCCTTCGACTTGACCTCGACGACGGTGTCGGGCAATGCCGCACCGGCCGCCTGGACGGTCACCGAAATGTTGCGGGTCTCGACCGGGACGGCCTGGTACACGGGCGCATCGCTGGCCTTCTTGGCGCAGGCGGAGATGGCGACGCCGAGCACGAGGGCGGGTACAACAAGACGAACATGGGTCACGCGTGGATCTCCGAGGTCAGGCCGTCGCTCGACACCTTGCCATCCCGGAGGACGATCTGGCGCTTCGCGTGCTCAGCAATGTCAGGCTCGTGGGTCACGAGAATGATGGTCTGGCCCTGTGCATGCAGGGCCTCGAACAGGTCCATGATCTCGACCGAGGTGGCCGAGTCCAGGTTGCCGGTCGGTTCATCCGCGAGGATGATCGACGGGCGATTGACCAGCGCACGCGCCACCGCGACACGCTGGCGCTGTCCACCGGACAGCTCGTTCGGGCGGTGATGCATCCGCTCCCCGAGCCCGACCGAGGTGAGCACCGATTCGGCGCGCTCGCGACGCTCCTTGCCACCCACCCCCGCATAGACGAGCGGGAGCTCGACGTTGGCGAGTGCCGAGGCGCGCGGCAACAGGTTGAACGTCTGGAAGACGAAGCCGATCTCCTTGTTCCGGATCCGGGCCAGCGCATCGTCATCGAGCTCGCTCACCCGATGGCCATTGAGCCAGTACTCGCCCTCGGTCGGCGTGTCGAGGCAGCCGATCATGTTCATCAACGTCGACTTGCCGGAACCGGACGGGCCCATGATCGCCACGAACTCGTTGCGACGGATCGTGATGTCGACCCCGTTGAGGGCGCGCACGACTTCGCTGCCCATCACGTATTCGCGGTGCAGATTGCGCGTCACGATGACCGCATCCCTCGGGATATCCGAGGGGAGGAGCGCCATCCGTTCACCGGTGTCCAGCATGTCGCGGGCCATCTAGAGCCTCCGTCCGATCAGCGCTTCGATCTGGGTCTTGGCGCGCAGGTACGAGAACCGCGCCTGGATCTCGGACACCTGGGCCGAGGTGAGCTGCTCCTGGGCCTGCAACAGGTCGAAGATCGTGGCGACGCCGAGTCGGTAGCGCTGCTCGGTGATCCGCACATTCTCCTCGGCAGCTTGCACCGAAAGCTGGGCCACGTCGATCGACTCGCGCGCATTGCCGAGCGACGCGAACTGCTGCGTGAGCTGGGCCGAAATCTGGCGCTTCTGGTCGGCGACCTGGGCGATCTGGTTGTCGAGTGTGATCGAGGCGTTCTCGATCTGGGTCTCGCGCTGCAGATTGCTCCACGGTGAGAAACTCATCTGCAGCAGGAAGTTTCGTCGGGGTGTCAGCGAATAGTCATTCGACTTGTTGGCGGTCCAGTCCGATGATGCCTGCGCACTGATGGTCGGCCAGTAGCCGGACTTGGCCGCACGGAGCTGCTGGCGTGACGCCTCGAGATTCGCTTCGGACGCCTGGATCGCGGGAGAGGCAGCGACCGCCTCCACCCGGATGCCAGCGGTGTCGAGCAGGACAGGTTGGACGTAGAAGCTGGAATCGTCGACTGCGGCGACCCGACCGTCCTCGCCAACCAGTCGGCCCAGGTTGGCCTCGGCCGTCGCCACGGCTGCCTGCGCGTTCAAGAGTTGCTGCCGGGCCTGGCCGAGCTGGACCAGCGCCGAGAGTGAATCACTCCGCTGGCCGGCCCCACTCTGCAGACGCGCCGACGCGACCGCGAGCTGTTGCTGCGCGCGCGAGACGGCCGCCTCGTTGACCTTGAGCAGTTCCTCGTTGGCAAGGGCATCGAAGAAGGCGTTGGTCACCGTCAACCGATTCTGGAAGATCGTGCTGGTGATGCTCGCCGCCGCAGCATCCTCGCGCGCCCGGGCCGCGTCGAGGCCCCGCTCGCGGTTGAATCCGTCGAACAGCGTCAGGTTTGCCCGGGCCCCAACCGAGTAGCTCGGGTTGGTGACCGACCCACCGATGACCTGGCCGGTGACCGGATCGAGCCGTGACTGACCGGTCGAGACGTTGTACGCCGCGCCGACCGGGAACGTCAGCGTGGGGACATACTGCATCTTGCTGGTACGGACCGAGAGCTCGGCAGTCCGCAGCGCACCCTGTGCCTGGAGGACCGACGGCGTGGTCGCTTGCGAGCGCTCCAGCGCTTCCGCGAGCGTGATCCGCTCGGGGCCGGCCTGGGCCACGACGGCGGCGATCGGGACGAGTACCAGGAGCGTCAGCATGCCTGCGACGGTGCCGACAGCGTTACGGACGGCCACGCGGCGGCCCTCCATTTCCCTTGCTGTTGCCATCGCGACCCTTGCGGCGTTCCTCGTCGTAGGCGCGTGTCGTGGAATCATACTTTTCTCGCTGGATGGGGGTGAGAATCGAGCGGACCTCTTCCCGGAGGATCGTGCGCTGTGAATCGACCCGCGGTCGAATGGTCTGATAGATCGAATCCATCGCGGGACGAATCGTCCCATGAATCGAATCCGTCGCCGATTCGCTGCTACGGTAGATCTTCACCAGGCTGTCCTGCTGGTCCGACGTGAGTTGCAGCATCCCCGCCCAGAAGCAGACGCGCCCGCTCCGTACCGTGCACGAGGAGTCGTGGCGTCGGCCGTCCTGCTCACGGTTGGCCACCGCCATCGCAAGCGCACCCACCGTGAGTCCGATCGAGAAGGCGGCACCCAGGAGCACCACGGCCCGTGTTTTCGAGGTGGTGGTCACCGGATCCCCGCCATCGCCGTCATGAGCACATCGGTGCCCGGCCGTTCGGCATCGAGAAGCTGCACTGCCACGGATTCCTCATTGACGGCCGGGGTCGCAGGCACCTCGAGGACGCGAAGAGCCACCGTACCGAGCACGGCCGCCAGTGATGCCGCGAGGACACCCTGCCAGAACCAGCCGGCAAGCACCTCGTCCCAGCCCCGTGCACGCTGCTGACGCACCAGCGCCCGCATCCGGGTCACGAACGGACCCTCGTGCGGCATCGCCAGCGCCTCGCGGAGCGCGACGCCCAGCTCGGCGTCGGGCGCCATTTCGTTGTGCGACAGATCAGTCATCCCACTCCTCCTTGACACTCTCGAGCACCTTGCGAAGTGCTCGGCGTCCATGAAACACATCGGATTTGACAGTTCCCTCGGGTATTCCCAGCATCTTCGCGATCTCGGACTGCGGGTACCCTTCCGCATCAAACAGCACCACGGCCAACCGTTGTCGTTCCGGCAGCGTCGCCAGCGCTTCCTTGAGTTTGTCACCCAGGTCGAGCGCCCCCACCTCCCGAGCCGGATTGTCGCGCGAGGTAGCCGCGACGAACTCGAGTGGCTCGGTGGTCCGGACCTTTCGTCGTCGGCGCAGGTCGCGAGCGGCATTGACCACGATCTGCATCAGCCACGGACGAAAGGCCCGTCGAACATCGTACCGCCCGATCGCCTGCCAGGCCGACAGGAAGCCTTCCTGGGCTGCATCGTCTGCGTCCTGCTCGTTCCCCAACACGGCATGCGCAACCCGCCGAGCCATCGGTGCGTGTCGAGCCACCAGCTCTCCGAACGCCTCGGGATCCCCCTCGGCGGCGCGGAGCGCGAGGTCGCTGTCGTCCACGCCGGTCATACGCGGCGTCCGAGAATGAGGTTGAGGTCAGCCATGGCGACGCCGGTTGATGGAACCGAGAAGGAAGAAGATCCCGAGCAGGCCAAAGATGGCCGCCGTGGAGTAGGCGGCCAAGCGCGGGAAGAGCGCCAGAACCACCGCAAAGGCGATGAAGACCCCCGACGCGGTGGCCAGTAATGCCGCCCGTGCCGCCCGGATCAGTGCCACGGCCCGCACGACGGCCTGTTTCCGCCTCGCCCGGAGTCCCTTGGCCCGGTGCCGGACGGCCCCCCCCTCGATCACGAGTGATGTCGGTCGGCCAAGCACCGGCATCGGTGGCAGTGCCCTGGGACGGGTGATGATCTCCCCACTCCCCCCAAGGTCGCCACTGTACTGCCGCTCCATCGCCTCAGCCAACCCGGCGTCCTCGATGAAGAGGTCGATCTCCCAATTCGCGAGCAGGGACGAGTGGTTGAGATTGCTTGAACCCACCCGGATCCAACGGCCGTCGATCGTGGCCGTCTTGGCGTGGAGCATGATGCCACTCCACTCCCAGATCCGCACCTTGGAGCGTAGTAGTCGGCGATACCCCGTCCGCGAGATGTTGCGAACCAACGGAATATCGGATCCGCCTGGTACCAGCAGTCGGACATCCACGCCATCGCTCGCGGCATCCTGGAACATCTGATACAGCCTCGCCGGCGCCGCCAGATAGGCGTCGGTGACCCAGATTCGTTCGGTGGCGAGGCCGAGCAGCAGATCGAGCACGCGCCACGCGCGGCCATCGCCCGGCCTGGTGGCCACGACCCTGACGGCCGTCGTCCCTGCCGGGGTGACCTCGGCGTCGACCTCCACGGAATCATCCGGCGTCGTTCCACCCGCATGGCTCCAGGTCGTGGCGAAGGCATGGTCCATCGCGCGAGCCGCGGGGCCCTCGACCAGGATCCCGGTATCCCGCCACGGCTCGCGATGCCGACTCGGGTCACCGACCCACTCATCCCCGATACAGAGCCCCCCGGTCACTGCCTTGGCGCCGTCGACCGTCAGCAGCTTGCGGTGATCACGGCTCACCAGTGCCAAGGGATCGGTCACGCGAGGTGGACTGAACGCCCGGACCTCCACGCCGGCATCCCGGAGCATGCGCCAGTGCCGCCGCGGGGTGGAGATCGACCCGAGCCAGTCATGAAGCACCCGGACCCGGACGCCGCTCAACGCCTTCAGGGCCAGCGCATCGGCGAACGTCTTGCCGATGGTGTCGGAGCGAAAGATGTAGTTCTCGACGTGAATTCGGCGGGTGGCCGACTCGATCATCGCCAGCATTTCGGTGTAGTTCTCCGGCCCGTCGATCAGGAGCCGGACCCGATTGCCGGGAATCGCGCTGCAGTTGGCCGCCCGGTCGATGGCGCGGTTCAGCTCGTCGCCATCGGCTGGACGGTCGCTCACGTGGCGCCCAGACCCAACTCCCGCTCGGCGGGGCGGAGCGCAACAAGCACCTCAGCGATCACATCGGCCACCGGGTGGCCGAGTTCGGCCGCGCCATCGAGCACGTCCTCCCGACTGACGCCTCGGGCGAACCCCTTGTCCTTGAGTTTCTTGGTGACCGACCTCACCTCGAGGTCAGCGAGAGAACGCGAGGGGCGCACCAGGCCACAGGCGACCACAAAACCCGAGAGTTCGTCGACCGCGAAGAGGGTCCGCGCCATCGCGGTGGTGCGCGCGACCCCCGTGAATCGGGCATGGCCGAGGATCGCCTGGCAGCCCTCCTCGGGGAAACCCAGCGTCCGGAGATGCTCGACCCCTGCCGTGGGATGCTCCCGGTCGGCGTGCCGCTCGTTGTTGGGGAATCGCTCGTAGTCGAAGTCGTGGAGCAGGCCGACCACACCCCACCACTCGGGGTCGGCGCTCTGGAGCCCGGCGAAATGCCGCATCGAGAGTTCCACGGCGCGCATATGCTGACGGAGCGCCTGGGAGGGCGTCCACTCCGTCATCAACGTCCAGGCCCAGTCGCGGGAGAAGGGGTCAGGCATCCGGGAAAGCTACCGCCACTCGTAAGGGCGCAACATGTTGCGTCCGGGACGGCACCCCTCACGACGCGCTGGTACGCCCGGGACGGCACCCGGCGGTGCACTGGCCGGGGCGCAACATGTTGCGCCCCTAGTGCACCGCCGGTTGCTGACGCGGCGGCTCCGTCACGGTGAACGGCACACGAGCCGCCTCGATACCATCGATCGTCACCACGATCGCGTGTGGGCCGGTGCTCTGGACCGGGATATCGAGCACGATCACCCCTGGCGACACGATCTCCTCGATCCCGGGGTCGGGCTCGGGCATGTGCATCATGCCATGATGCTCGAACCGGACCACCGAGGTCGGGTCGAGGAGCGAGAGCCCGACACGATGCTCCCCGACATCCTCGCGTCGCCCCGAGAGGAGCAGCACGAGGTGAGCGCGCGGATGGATGCCGGGCAGCTGGGGCACGACCACATGCCGCCAGATGCCGATGACCGAGAGCTTGCCCTGACTGTCGACCAGGGCGTGGTCGGCCAGCGCGGCCAAGGCGATCTTGATGGTCAGGCCACCCGGATCGAGTTCACGACGTCGCCCTGGGCAATCTTCATCACGATGTCGAGCCCGTCGGTCACCTGACCGAACACCGTATGCACGCCATCGAGATGGGGTTGCGGCGAATGGGCGATGAAGAACTGGCTCCCGCCGGTATTCTTGCCGGCATGCGCCATCGAGAGCGCGCCCGCCTTGTGCTTGTGCGGATTGCCCGCGGTCTCGCACTTGATCGTCCAGCCCGGACCGCCGGTCCCGACGCGCGGGTTCGACGGATCCTTCGAGAGCGGGTCGCCGCCCTGGATCACGAAGTCCTTGATCACCCGATGGAACCGGGTGCCGTCGTAGTACTCGCTGTTGGCGAGCTTCTCGAAGTTGGCGACGGTCTCGGGCGCTGCGTCGTCGTAAAGTTCAGCGGTGATGGTGCCGCGGGCAGTGTCGATGGTTGCTGTTTTCATGGTGAGGTGTGAGTCCTGGGTCCTGAGAAGTGAGAAGTGAGAAGTGAGAAGTCGGAAGTCGGAAGTCGGTCCCAATCTAGCAGGATGTGAGATCACCTCAGGACTCGGGACTCACACCTCACGTCTCGATGGGCAGAGCGCCGCCACCACACATTCCCCGCATTTCGGTCGATTGGCGATGCAGACGCGGCGCCCGTGCCAGATCAGCAGGTGACTCACCAGCGCCCAGTCCTCGCGCGGGACCAGCGGCATCAGCTCGCGCTCGATCTTCTCGGGATCGGTGGCCGGGGTCAGCCGCAGCAGATTGGCGAGACGCCGCACATGGGTATCGACCGTGATTCCCTCATTGAGGCCGAAGGCATTGCCGAGGATCACATTGGCCGTCTTCCGGCCGACGCCGGGGATCGGTCGGAGTTCCGCCATGCTCCGCGGGACCACGCCCTCGTGGTCGGCGACGAGCGCCTGGGCCATCCCGATGAGCGAGCGCGCCTTGTTGCGGAAGAACCCGGTCGAGCGGATCACGTCCTCGACCTCGCCCTGCTCGGCGTCGGCCAGCGCGGCGGCCGTGGGCCAGCGCCGGAACAATTCGGGCGTGACCATGTTGACGCGCACGTCGGTGCACTGTGCCGAGAGGATCGTGGCCGCGAGCAGTTCGAACGGTGTCCGGAAATCCAGTTCGCAGTGCGCATCGGGGTATTCCGCCTTGAGGCGCGCCAGGATCTCGTGCGTACGTGCGATGCGCGCCGCGTTCGATTCGCGTGGCACTACCGGCGGCGTGCGCGTGCGAAGGCGAGGAACTCCTCGGCACGGCGGCTGTTGAGGATGTCCGCCGGCCCGAGGCCGCCTTTCCGCGCGATCGCCACACCGAAGTCGACGTTGTCGAGCCCACCGAGATTGTGTGCATCCGATCCGATCGAGATCATCACCCCCGCCGCGCGCGCGCGGCGGAGCACGCGCCAGTCGAGATCGAGTCGGTGCGGATCGGCGTTGATCTCGATCCCCACCCCGGCCCGGCCAGCGGCCTCGAAGAGCTGGTCAAGGTCGACCGGGTACCCTTCGCGCGACAGGAGCAGGCGGCCGGTCGGGTGGCCGATCAGCGTGACATACGGCGACTCGATCGCCCGGAGGAACCGGGATGTCATCTCGGCCTCGTTCATGGTGAAACGCGAGTGCACACTCGCGATGATGAAGTCGAATCCTGCGAGCACCTCGTCGGGATAGTCCAGGGCACCATCGGCGAGGATATCGCTCTCGATGCCCTTGAACACCGTGATGCCGAGGTCCAGCGCGTTGACCGCATCGATCTCGTCCCACTGACGTCGGATGTCGTCGGCCTGCATGCCGCCCGCGTACGCCGCCGAGCGCGAGTGATCGGTGATGCCAAGCCACTCGTACCCCGCCGCCCGCACGCCGCGGGCGAGTTCCTCGACGGAGTTGGTGCCATCGGAGTAGGTCGTGTGACAGTGGAGGAATCCTCGCAAGTCACGCCGGTCGAGCAGCGTCGGGAGGGGCCGATCGAGCTCATCACCATTCTCGCGCAACTCGGGCGGGATCCACGGGAGCCCGAGCGCGGCGTAGAGGGTCTCCTCGTCGGGTGTGGGCACGAATCGACTGCCCTGCCAGAGCGCCGTCCCTGCGAGCGTGAATCCGCGCGCTTCGGCCTGGGCCGTGAGCCGGGCCAGGTGCCCCGCATTCCCGGTGGCCTGCACAAGTACCGCCCCGAGATTCTGGGGTGGCGTCACCACGACCTGGACCGGAGCACCGCCCTGAAAGCGCAGCGTCGCACGCCGCTCGTCCTGCCCGGCGACCTCGCTCACTCCCACCCCGGCCCCGATCGAGCGGAACACCTCCGCGGGCGCGACATCGGCGACCACAACGAGGATCTGCTCCTGAACCACCTCGTCCCGCCGCCGGACGGCACCCGCGGGATGCACCGCCAACACATGCGGCTGCGCCGACAGGGCGTCCGCAATCGCTGTCGCCTCGTCGCGGGCGTGATGCGCCAGACGCCAGACCGAGGCGGCCCGCAGGAAGGCGATCGCCTTGAGGACGTTCTCCGCCGTGCGCGCGCCGAAGCGGGGCAGGGCGGCGAGACGACCATCGCGGGCAGCGGCCTCGAGTTCAGGCAGGGTCTCGATCCCGAGCCCTTCGTGGATCTGTCGGATCTTCGCGACGCCGAGTCCGGAGATGGCCAGCATCTCGACGAGTCCCGGAGGCACCGCCTCGCGCAAGGACTCGAGCAACGAGGAACGTCCGGTGGTGACCAGCTCGGTGATGACCTCGAGGATGGCTGGACCGATACCCTTGGCTTCGGCGAGACTGCCATCCGCGATGGCGGCCTCGAGTTCACTCGGGAAGCCTTCGACGGTCTTCTCCGCGGTGCGGAACGCCCGAACCCGGAACGGGTTCTCTCCCTGCAGTTCGAGATAGGAGGCGATGCGTTCCAGCGTCACCGCCACACCCTTCCGGTCCATCATCGGCATGGGGCCTCGTCAGGTATCGGGAACATTCCAGGCGAGCAGGAGCAGCTCCTCGCGAGTGTCGACGCTCGCCAGTCCGGCGGTGTCGCCGCCGTCCATCCTCGGCGCAAAAGTCGGACTGCAATCGGGACGCTGCCAGCCGGTCGGCCGCTCCCCCTCCGCGAGCAGGACCGAGAGCCCGGGCCGGCTCCCGTGCAACCCCAGACAGGCAACCACCCGTCGCCTGGGACCGTGCGTCATCACAAACCAGCCGTCGATCGGCTCGTGGACTCCTGCCTCGTCGAGCCGCGCCCAGATCTGCCTCGGATCCACCTGAATGTAGCAGACGATGGCAGTCGGAGTCGCGTTCGCGCGGTCGGGCGTGGGCTCGAGCAGCGCGGCGGTTGCAGCCGCATCGAGGTGCCGGTCGACTCCACCGCTCGCCCACCACAGCCAGGCGGCATGCACAAACGCCACGAACTCCTGGGCCGCCTCACCCAGGCCATCCTCCGGCCGAAGCTCCTGCAGCAACGTGAGCGCCGGTTCGACCAGCAGGAACCGCTCGAGCGAGGTCGCCTCGCCCATCGCCTCGCTGATCGCCGGAAATCGCTCGGCAACGATCGCCCCGAAGACGTGCTCGACCGGGTGGAGTCTGGGTGCACTCATGCGCGGGGCAGGAACGCGTCGAGTACCCGGACGAATTCCGCGTGCGCTTCGACATAGGGGACATGCCCGGCGTCCGGCACGCTCACGAACGCTGCGCCGAGCGCCTCGGCGGTACGGCGCGCACTGTCGACCGGGATCGGGTCATCCTCGCCATGCAGGACAATCGCCGGCAGGTGCAGTTCCCGGAGTCGGGGACGAAGATCATAGTCATCGCCGAGCGAGGCCCAGACCTCGCCCTGCGTGCGGCCCGTGACTCGAAAGGGTGTGAGATCGCGTGCCCGGACGGGATCGTGGAAATATCCCGCGACCGCCAGCTCGAACAGCCGGCGGGCATGCGCCTCGGGATCGCGTTGCCGGAGCCCGCTGGCTTGCAGTGCTTCCCGGGCCGCCACGAGGTCCGGCGTCCGTGATCTCGCAGCCAGTGCGGCCTCGAATTCCGTCCGCTCGGCTCGGTTGGCCGGGGCGGGGGAGACCAGCGCCAGCGACCGGACCCGATCGGGATGGCTGATCGCGTAGAGCATCGCCAGCAGCGCGCCCCACGAATAGCCCAGCAGATCCAGCCGCTCGACTCCCCAGATCGCCCGGAGCGCCTCGAGGTCGGCGACCTGCTCCGTCCAGCCGACGGGCACGTCGCGATCGACCGCCGACCTCCCCCCCCCACGCTGATCGTAGTAGACCAGGGTGCGTCCATGGGCGAGAGCATCGAAGCCGGGCAACAGGTAGTCGTGGTGCGCACCCGGACCGCCGTGGAGCACGGGCACCAGCGGGCCACCGGCACCGGCACGACGTTCGTACAGCTCGACGCCGCGCACGTGCCGCGTGCATTCGGTCACTGCGACCTCGCCGCTCAGAGCAGCACCGCCAGGCCATCGGCCACTTCGCGCACGGCGGCGACCTCGTCGGGAGTGAAGGGGTCGACCACGTCGGAGTCGACGTCGATCTGGCCCAGGATCTTGCCGGCGCGGCGGATCAGTACCACGAGTTCCGACTTCGTGAACAGGTTGCACGCGATGTAGTTCTCACGTCCCTGCACGTCGCCGACATTCTGGTCGAGTCCGGTGGCGACGGCGGTGCCACAGACGCCCTTGCCGACCGGAATCGAGGTGTGGTCGGTCTCGCGACCCGCGTAGGCCTCAAGCTGTAGGTCGTCGCCGTGGAGCATGTACAGGTAGACCGAGGTGTAGGGCGGCCCCGCATCCTGGATGAGTGTCGCGGCCAGCGTGAGCAGGGTGGCCCGATCGGCCTCATGCGTGAATGCGCTCCGGAGCCGGGTGATGACCCGATTGGCGTCGAGAACCGTACTCATCCGCCGGGCCGCTTGCCGAGGGTGACCTTGACCTTCCGCTCGAGGAAATCGCGCATGTAGACCACCTCGATGGTCTCGCCGGGCGGGTGCGCGCGGAGCACCTCGACCATGGCGCGGAGATCGACCACCGGGGCGCCGGCCATCGCGACGATCCGGTCGCCCTTCCGGAGGCCGGCCTTCGCGGCTGGGGAGCTGTCGGAGACGCCGGCGAGGGTGATCCCGGCCTCGGTGGCATCCATGTCCGGCACCGACCCGAACCAGGCGCCGTAGCCGGTGGTCGCCGGCTGGGGCCGGGTGGTGTCGGTGGGGGACTGGGCCCGGACCGGGAGGGCCAGCAACAGGCAGGCGAGAGTCGTGCCGATGCGTCGCATCTGGTGTATCCTGAATGAGGGAAGTGGAGTCTGTCCCAGTGACTGGCCCTGATGGTATCGGGGGATCCACGGATGGAACCAGCCCACGGAATGAGGATAATGCCGACCACGCTGACTGCTCTCCTCGCCGCCGTCGTCCATGACGCGCGTGCCGCCGCGGCCAACGCCGACACGGTGGGGCTGGATCATGCCGCCGCGATGCTGACCAGCGCCGCCGCCGGCCAACCGCTCCACCTCGAGCGCGATCGGGGGCGGTTGATTGTCAACGGCCTGCCGATGACCGAGGACGCTCCGGGGGCCGCCCTGCTCAACAACGCCATGCGCCAGCACGGCACGGTCCGGATCGACTTTCCGGCCGGGCTCCAACCCGCTGATTGGGCCGCAATCGGGATGCTCTACGCATCAGCCGCCGCCCTCTACCCGACCGGCGAGCACTTCCGCGCCGCGCTCGAGGGCACCGCTCCCGGGATCGCCGTGCAGGCGGAACAGGACTTCGGGATCGTGATCGACGATCGGACCGACTGGATGGAACCATCGGCAGGCCCCCGCGACGAACCGGCGACCGATGTGACCTCGAGCGTGGGGGAACGTGCCGGACTCTCACTCGAGCTCGATCCGCTCATCGCGGAGGCACACGCCGCCGTCTCGAAGCGTGACTGGTTCGCCATCGCCGAGGTGGTGATCCGGATGCACGCGCTCGAGACCGCCGACCACGACGGGTCACGCGCGATCCTGGTGCGCGAGTGCCGTCGTGTCGTCCCCGAGATGGCCCGGGCAGGGCTGGTCAGGCTCATCGCGGCCGGCGGCGCGCCACCGACGATCGTGGAGGCGGTCCGGCTCCTCGGGCACGACGGAGCCAATGCCCTGATCGATGCGATCGCCGCCGATCCGACGCGCACCGAGCGACGGGCGCTGCTGGAGGTGCTGGGGCGGATCGAGGGGATCGACGGGCTGATCATCGATTCGATCCTGTCGCCTTCGGCCGATCTGGCGCGCGACATGGCGGACCTTGCCGGCCGACGACGGATCGACGCGGCCGTTGACAACCTGACGCGTCAACTCAGGCATCCCGACGAATCGGTCCGCACCGCGGCCTGGCGCGCGCTCGAGGGGATCGGCACGGTCGAGGCCATCGAGGCGCTCAACCGCGGACGCTGAGGTCAGCGCGGCACGAAGTCGGTCGCGCTGTCGACTCGCCGCGCGAAGGCGGCCAGCAATCGGGCGGCCTGCGTGATATCCTCGAGTGCAGCCATCTCCGACGGCGAGTGCATGTAGCGAAGCGGCACCGAGACGAGGCCAGTCGCGACACCGCGGTGTGCCGTGAAGATGGCATCGGCATCGGTGCCCGTGGTGCGCGGCGCGGCCTGGAGCCGATACGGAATCCCCTCTGCCGTGGCGACCTCGACCAGCAAGTCGGCCACCACCGGGTTGACCGCGGCACCCCGCGAGATCACCGGACCACCCCCGAGGCGGACGTCGCCGTGACGCTTCTTCTCGACTCCGGGCGAGTCGGTCGCATGCGTCACGTCGACCACGATCGCGACCCGTGCGGCGAGCGCCGATGCCGAGGTACGTGCTCCCCCCCCCGTATAGGCGATCTCCTCCTGGGTCGTGGCCACCGCAGTCACGGGCACGGGCGCCCGTTCCTCACTCAGCAGTCGTGCCGCCTCGAGGACCACGTAGGCACCGATCCGGTTGTCGAGTGACCGGGACACGATCCGGTCGTTCGGCAGTCGCATGACAGGGCTGGCGAGCACGCCAGCCGTCCCGATGTCGACCATGGTGAGCGCCTCGTCGCGGGAGCGCGCCCCGATGTCGATCCACAGCTCGTGGACCTTGCTCAACTTGTCGCGCGCCGCCTGATCCATCAGGTGGATCGCCTGCTTGCCGATCACACCCGGCACCGGACCACCGCGCCCGATCAGTGTGACCCGCTGGCCGACAAAGACCTGCGAATCCCAGCCGCCGATCACGTCGAACCAGCAGATCCCCTCGTCGTCGATGTGGACCAGCATGACCCCGATCTCGTCGATGTGGCCGGCAAACATCACGCCCGGACCCTCCCCGACGCCGCCCTGACCGAAGACAGTCGCGAGGGAGTTGCCGTTGACATCGACGGTGACGGTGTCAGCGAAGGTTGCGGCTTCGCGCCAGAGCCGCGCAGGCGCGCGCTCGAAGCCGGACGGACCCGGGGCGTCGAGCAGCCGGGTGAGCAGGGCAAACGGGTCGGTAGTCATGCCCCGGAAACTAGGGGGCCATCCCGGCGGCGAAAAGCGCCGAAGGTCCCGGGCCCGGATTCAGGGCGATATCTTGGACGGATGATGTCCCGACTCCGCGACACCCTCGCCTCGATCTGGACCTGGACCGTCCTGGCGGTCCTGGTCGTCGTGTATTTCCCGATCATCCTGCTGATGCGCATCGTGCTCTGGCCCGTCGATCGATGGAACTACACCGGTGGCCGGCTCTTCCGGAGCATTGCGATCGTGATGGCCCACCTCACCCCGCGCTGGCATTTCGAGGTGCGGGGCACACCGCCGGCCAATCCTCGCCATCCGTACGTGGTCATCGCCAACCACGAATCCTTCGCGGACATCGTGCTGCTCTCGCTGTTGCCGTGGGAGATGAAGTGGCTCAGCAAGGTGAGCATCATGCGGATCCCGGTGTTCGGCTGGATCATGTGGGCCGCCCGCGACATCCCGGTGCACCGCGGCATGGCGGCGAGCGCGCGCGCGGCAATGGCCGAATGTTCCCGTCGCCTCAAGGGCCATGTGTCGGTCATGATCTTTCCGGAGGGGACCCGTTCGCGCACGCGCGACCTGCTGCCGTTCAAGGACGGTGCCTTCCGCCTCGCCATCGACCATCAGGTGCCGATCCTGCCGATTGCCCTCTACGGCACCCGGAAGGCGATCGCCAAGCACGATTGGCGGATCGGGGCAACCCATGCCGTGGCACGGATCCTCGAACCGATCCCGACCGAAGGTCTCGAGCCGAAGGACTTGCAGCGACTCAAGCGGCAGGTGCAGGGGATTGTCGATGCGGCGCGGAACGAGCTCCGTGCCGAACTGGATGGCGGGGAGGCTACGAGCGACGAGCGACCCGGAGTGCCCTGAGCGACGGTAGCACCACCAGCAGCGCCGCGACCAGCCAGGCGGCGGTGAAGAGCTGACGCTGGAGGGCAGTCCCCGACCCGAGGCCGGTGAATCGCCGCAGCAGGAGCGCCGCGGCGTTCACCAGCACCACACCCACCACCAACCGTATCACGATGCGACGCATCGCTGCGATCCGATCGGTCACGGCTCAGCGCTCGGCGTAGGCCGTCGCGCGTCCCGCGGCATCGAAGGTGTAGACCGTGTAGCGATCCTTGACCGGACCCTCCATGCCGGGGGACCCCCGCGGCATGCCGGGTGCCGCGATCCCCTTGACGCCCTTCGGCCGGGTACGGAGCAGGCGCTTGACCAGGTCGGCCGGCACATGCCCCTCGATCACCAGACCATCGACGAACGCCGTGTGGCAGGACTCCAGCTCGCGTGTCACCCCGTTCGCCCGCTTGAGCGCCGTGAAGTCATCGCGATTCTCGACCTGCACCGTGAAGCCCTGCTTCGCCATGTAATCGGCCCACGCCTGACAGCACTCGCAACTCGACGACTTCACGATCCGAAGCACCGGGAGAGACGCCTCGGGCGTGGTATACCATGCAGCCGAGACGGCCACGAGCGGAATCAGGAGGCCCAAGGCCAGGAACAGTCGACGGGTCACGCGAGTACCTCCGGAAGGGTCAGTCCTTGACGAGGATCAGGTACTTGCCTGCGGCCCAGAACTGCGGGCTGTTGATGACCAGATCACCGCGGATCTTCCCCTTGTCGGTGACGGTCGAGCTGAGGAACTGGGGGTCCTGGCGTGTCAGGATCCGGTACTCTGCCGTCGGCTCCGGCACCGGCAAGGTGGTTGCCGTGCGCTTGTCGAGCTTCTGGAACATCTCCGGATTGAGCTGGCGCGCGGGCTGCAGTGTCTTGCTGCCGAAGACCAGGAACTTGCTTCCTTCCTTGACGATCAGGCCACGCTCGAGGAGCTGATCCTCGGTCCCCACCGCGTAATAGACGGTGTTCGCCTCCGTGAGCGCCTGGGAGAGGGTGTCCGTGAGGGCCGCGCGTGCCACGGTCAACTCGTCGGTCGTCCGCGTCAAGGTGTCCACGCGCGAGGAGAGGGTCTGGATCTGTTCACGCTGCTCGGTGATCAGCGCTTCCTGTTGCAGCGCGGTGGCCTTGAGATCCTCGATGGTACCCTGGAAACTCTCGAGTTGGCTGAGCAGGCGTCGGCGTTCGGCGGTCAGGGAGCCGACCCGCTGCTTCTGGGCCTCGACCTCCTGTTCGGCACTCTCGAGCCGGGAGATGACCTCGCGGATCTTGCCCAGCAAGACCGCCCGGTCCTCGGTCCGGCCGCTGGCTGGCCGGTCGCCGGTCGCCGATGCCGGGCTGATCCCGAGCCCACGGACTCGGGCAAGATCCGAGTTGATCTCGGTGACCATCTGGGTCGCCGACAGCACGTCGGAGACCAGGGAGTCCTTCTGTTCGTTGATGCGCTGCTGCTCGAGCACGAGATCGTCGTAGCGCTTCTTGCTCACACACCCGGTGAGCGCGCCGAAGGCGACGATGGCCATCAAGGTGTTCCGCATGGGTACCTTCTGGTGAGGTGAACGGCCTGAGTGACGATAACGATTCGCGCGACTTGCACACTCATCCAGGAGCCCGCCCGCGGATACAGAGGATAGGACGTCGGACCGGCTGGCGCCACCACGTCAGGCCGCCGGGCGCTGGTGCAGCTCGATGCGGTTACCCTCGGGGTCATCGAGCCAGGCAAAATCGCCATCGGTGGTTTCCTGCCGCTCATCCACCGCCACCCCCTGATCGGCGAGGTACTCCACCAGGGCATCCAGATCGGCCACCCGCCAGGACAACTCGCAGTGCCGACGCTCGTTCCCCAGCGCGTGACGGCTCTGATGGATCGCAAAGGTGACGCCCCCGGCCAGATCGCACCACCAGGCGTGGCTATCGGGCTCGCGGGTGAAGAACAGGCCGAGGTACTTCTCGTACCAGCGAGCCAGATCATCGGCCCGATCCGCATGGAGCACCACACCAGCCAAGCCTGCCACCGTCGGTCGATCCATGTTCACTCCTCGGATGATCGTGAACTGCACCACCCCCCGCAGTGACGGAGGGTCCGGATGTGGGCACTGCGACGTCTCCCGACCGCTCGGGAAGATCGTTTACGCTAGGCGGGCGCGGGGCGTCCCACAACCTCCGCCCAGTGTCCCGGGTCGGTCGCACCCTCGGTCAACCAGGCGAGCACCCGCGTCGTGGCATCGAGTCCGAGATGGGCACGCACCGCATCGAACGCTGACTCGTTCGTCAGGGCCAGCAGTGCCCCGACGCTGGCGGCGCCGGATTCGCCGGCAACGAGAACCGGATCCTCGCCGGCCGGCGAGGCGAGGCATCGCATCGCCTCGAGTGCCCACCGATCCTCGATGGTGATGAAGGCATCCACCGAGCGTCGCAGTGTGGCGAGCGCGGTCGTGCTCGCGAGCCCGCAATCCAGCCCGGCCATCACGGTGTGTCGGGTGATTTCCAACCCGATGGGGACGCCACCCGGGGCGGCCCGGATCAGGCAGGGCGCGTCGACCGGCTCGACCACGACCAGCCGGGGACGCGCTGCCCCGTAACGGTGCCAGTAGTAGCTCGTCATCGCCGCGGCCCACGTCCCCACACCGGCATGGAGCAGGACAAGATCGACCCCGGAGTCCGCGCCGTGCGGATCGGGCTCGAGTTCACGCGCGCTCGTCCAGTACCCGGCCGCAATCCAATTCGGGATTGCCTCGTAGCCAGCCCACGCCGTGTCCTGGATGAGGACCCAACCACGGGCGGACGCCGCCTCGTGCGCCATCCGCACCGCCGCATCGTACCCGTCCTTGACCAGGACGACTTCGGCGCCTTCCCGTCGGATCGCGTCGATGCGCGGGGAGCTGGCGTGCGCCGGGATGAAGACCACGGCGCGCGCGCCGGCACGCCGGGCGCTCCAGGCCACCGCTCGGCCGTGATTGCCGTCGGTCGCCGTGGTGAACGTCGGGATCGCCGTACCCGGATGCGTCGCGATCCAGTGTGCCACGGCGAAGCTTGCCCCAAGTCCCTTGAATGCATTCAGGCCAAACCGAGGGGACTCATCCTTGAGCTGGAGCGTTCCCACGCCGAGGTGCGCGGCGAGCTCCGGGAGCGCGTGCAAGGGAGTGGGCCGGTACGATGCGAGGGAGCGGTGAAAGGCGAGCGCGTCGGCGGCGAGCGCCGCCACCTCCGCCATCCCCGGGGGGGGCATGGGGGCGTCGACGAGCAGTGATTCCATCAGCGTGAGAGGCGGCGCACCTGTACGACCTCCCCACCATTCGGCTCCCGCCACACCCCGAGGATGCGATCGCGCCGGATCTCATGCAGCTCGAAGCGCGGCGGGGTGGTCACCTGACCGAGCCATGACCCGGTCGGGTCGAGAATCGTCCAGCGCCGAGCCTCGTCGAGGGCGCGCTCGCTGCCGATATCCTCGCGCAACCAGCTGTTGCCATCGACATCAGTCAGGATCCGATCATAGGTGGGATACACCTTGGGGAGTCCCGCTTCCATCATCGCCCCGAGGATCGCGGTGGCGACCGGTTTCGGAAGCTGCGCCGTCTGGGCCCCGATGCGCTGGCCCTGCTGATCGATCTCGGCTGGCGCGATCAGGCGACGGGGGCGATCCACGCGGTCGATGCGCACGAGCCCGGAGGCGGGGCGATAGTGACGCACTTCGTCGATATCACCCATGCTGATCAGCACGTCGTCGCCGTCGGTGGTCACCGCGGTCTGGGCGCCGAATGGCCGTGGGATCATCGTCACGAACTGGTCCGTGCTCACCACCACCGTCTCCGCGCCCGGCACCAGGGCAAACACAGGCCCGATCGTGCCGGTCATGCTCGCGGTCGCGAACGGGATGCTGTCG
Organism: Gemmatimonadales bacterium; assembly: GCA_035703525.1. Taxonomy (GTDB): domain Bacteria; phylum Gemmatimonadota; class Gemmatimonadetes; order Gemmatimonadales; family GWC2-71-9; genus Palsa-1233. Next base: position 137,916 of record DASSYA010000024.1, read on the forward strand.
CGGCGAAGCCCACTTCGCTCGCCTGAACGGGCGCCACGTCGGCCGGCGAGTACCAGGCGGTCGGCATCAAGCAGTCCGATCGGGGCATACCCGAACGCCGGTGCCGTGGCCGTGTCACCGCCCTGCAGGCCAAAGGTGCGGGTCACGCCAGGTGCCGCCGTGAGGACGGAGACGCGACCGAGCTGCCCATCCCAGAGCACCACCGAATCACCACGTGTGCCGACGAAGGCCAGATCCCGGAACTCCCCGGGTCCCTCCCCGAAACCACCACGCGACGCGCGGACCGCACCCTCCATGTCGATCCAGCGGACCATCGCATCATCGGTGGTGATGATCACGATCCCGCCGTCCGCCGTGAATCGGGCCGCCACGACGTTGATCAACAGGGGATCGCCGCGACGCGCACCGTCGCCGACGGCGAGCAGCGGCGTCGAGTCCACGCGCCAACCTGCGGCGGTGGACCAGGCTGGCGCGGTGGACGTGACGATCCGGATGCCGGACGAATCGCGTGTCGACGAGGAGGCGCGATCGGTGCCGCCCCCGCATCCGACAAGGCAGATCACCAATGCACTGAACACTCGCCCCCTCACAAGGTCACCTGCACTCCGGACGTGAAAAGGCGGTCAGTCGTGAGGAAACCCTGTTGCGGCAAGCCGTCATACCGGATGACGTACGACAATTTGAGACCGATCCGCGACGTGATCGGAGCCGTGATTGCCGTCTCCGTGTTGATCCGCAGATCCTCGGACTCATGAAAGTTCGGCAGGAACTCGACCATCTGGACAAACGCCGTCTGCTTGCTGAACTGGTGCGTGTAGGTCGTGGCCGCCCGGCCGCCGAGGAAATCACTGTCCTTCCCCTTGGCGCCGGTGCCTCGCTGACGATTGAGGGAGAGCCCGCCCTCGATCAACACCCGGTCCCATTCGCTCCTCAGCACGAGTGCGGTGAGACCGGAGGACCCCGTGACCCGCGAGGCCAGGCCAGCGAAGGTGTTGCGCTCGTAGGTCAGCAAGCCGTACGCGGTGAACGGCGAGGTGCGGAGTCCCTTGTCCGTCCGGAACGAGGCCCGCGTGAGCGAGGTGGTGGTCTCACCCTCGCTCTCGCCATACACCCGGACGAACGTCTGCGTGAGGGTGAGATCATCGAACCGGGCCGACAACTTGTTGCCGAGATTGAGTGTCTCGACCGACTGATTGCCGCTGGTCGCGACATAGCCGACATCGCCGGTGAACTTGATCACGGGCGGAACCCGGGTGGTGTCGGCCTGGGCCAGGAGCAGCAGGAGAGGAAGAAGTACCATGATCGTTCAGAAGGTGACTTGCAACCCGGTGGTCAGGATCCGATCGGTCTTCCGGAACCCCGGCTCCGGCAAGCCATCGTATCGGATGACGTACCCCGCCTTCATCGAGATCCCCGCCGAAATCGGTGCGGTCAACGCGGTCTCGGCGTTGATGCGCAGGTCGTCACTGGTCTTCAGGTTCGGCAGGAACTCGAGGGTCTGCCCGACCATGGCCTTCTCGCCAAGGGCGTGGGTGTAGATGAGCGCAGCACGGCCCGCACTGAACTCCTGATCGGCTCCATCCCCGGACGCATTCTGCCACACGTAACCGACGCCGACCTCGGCGTCGAGCTTGTCACGATCGGCGACCATCAGCTTGGCCGCCAGTCCGGCCGATTCCGCGTACCGGGATCCGATGCCCGCAAAGGTGTTCCGGTCGAATTCGCTGAGGACATACACACCGACCCGTGCGGCGAGGGAACGATCGCCTCGGAGGGCGCCGCGCCACAGGGAGGTGGTGGTCTCACCCTGGGATGTGCCGTAGATCAGGCCGAAGGTCTGGGCCACCGACCAGCCGCCAGCCGTCATGCCGAGCTTGTTGCCGACATTGATGGTCGTGAGCTCGGTGTTGCCACTCGTGTTCACGAAGCCGACGTCCCCGGTGAACGTCACCGTGTCGGCGGGCACACCGATCGCGAGGGCGGCGAGGAGGGTCAACATCGGTGGTCTCCATGCTCGAGTCTGGCGGGGCGGCCGGGGCCGCCGGAACGTCACTCGGGGAAGGTAACCGGGTGGGCCGGGGTCACCCTCCGGCGGGAATCCCGTGGCTGGTCGACCGCTCGACCACCCCGGTGCGTGCCTCGGTGACCCCACGCCGGTCGAGACACATTGTGCCGTCAGGGAAGATCCGGAGACAGAGCACACCGTCACCCCCGATCGGCAGCACATCAACGAAGACCTGGCCCGTGAGGACGTGGACCGGCGACGCCGAGGCCGCGAACGGCGCCAGACTCCCCCACACCACGAGGTCGCGGTCGACCGTCACTCCAAGGAAGCCGTTCCCGGTGGCGCCGATCGACACGAAGAAGTCGGTGCCGGTGATCGGCGCCGGCACCGATGCATTCGGGACGCCGCCGCGACCGAGCCCCCCACTGCTGTTTGACCCCCAGCAATGCACCAGCAGTGCTGGGGGTGCCAGGCCACACACCGTCCCCGTGGCCGTCGCCGCAAGTTGCGCGAACCGGAGCGGCGTGGGGACCGGGGTGGCGGTGATCGTGGGGGTCGACGTGCTGACCACACTGTCACCTCCCCCCCCGAAACAGTAAGCCGCGCCAACCGGATCGAGGGCACACGTCGCACTGCGTGTCACCACCACCGCGATCGCACGCACGTCCCCAGCCACCGGTGTCGGTACGGGCACGGGCGTCCCGGGCGTGCCGGACCCGGCCTGCCCGAATCGATTGCTCCCCCAGCACCAAAGCCGACTGTCGTTGGCAACCCCGCACCAGGTGACTCCCGCCTCATCGTCGGGCGAGCCCGCGAGTTGCACGAACATGGGGACGCCCGTCGAGATCACACGCACCGGCGCGGCGTCCGGGCGGAAGACCCCGCCCGGCAACATCGCGGCCAGGTCGAAACATGCGACGGTTGCCGACCGGGTGGACCCGCACCAGGTGCCGGCTGCGAAGGCGAGGGACAGGAACCGGATGTCGGTGTCGAGGGCGATCGCCCGACCGTCGCCCAACCCGGGATCGGCCCAGCATCGGACGATGTCGTCGGTGTATCGGCCACACTGGTAGCCGAGCACGCCCGAGGCATGCGTCACCTCACCGGTCGCTGCGGTCGCCCGGAACTGCACGGCGGTCAGCGAGCGAAACGAGGCCGTGGCCCGCTGGACCCCGGGGTCACGCCCGAGACGCCAGGTCGCGGTGGCAATGCCGTCAGCATCGGTCATGCTCGACGCCGGCACCACCGCCGCATCGCGGGCATCGCTGCCCCACTGCACGACGGCGCCGATCACCGGCACCCCGTCGGTGTCGAGCAGCCGCACGGCCAGCGACTCGCCGAGACGGTACCCCGGCGTGCCGCGCTGGTTGTCACCGCGCAGCGAGGTGAGGGCCGTGATCGGTGCCGGTGCCCCGACCGGGGAGCCGGCGCAGGCAAGGAGGCCGACGAGCAGGAGTGTCGGGAGGTCGAGCGTTCGCCGCCGGTTCCGCAGTCTCACATCCCCCCCCCCCCAAAAAAAAGTCGTCAGCAGCATCCTCAGGAGAGGAGGGTGGCCACCACCTCGGCCAGGTCCGCTGCCGCTGCGACCGTTCCCTGGGCCAGGGTCGGTGCCCCCCCCCCTTTGCCACCGACCGCCGCCATCGCCGCCCGGAGCCTCGTGCCGGCGTGCCACCCGGAGGCCGGATGGGCGGCGACAACCACGAGGGGTGGCGTCGCGATCGTCCCGATGAAGCGCGTGCCCGGTCGCTCCGCCATCGCACGAGCCAGGCACTGCAGCTCGGTCGGCGACCGGTCCGAGGCCAACTCCATGACGACCCTGATGCCATCCGGGCCCGGGGCAACGGCGTGCGCGAGTCGCTCCGCCTCTCGAGCCGCGACCGTCCCTTCGAGTGCCGCCACCCGTGCCGTGGCCAGGCGCAGCGCCTCGAAACGACGCGGCACCAGATCGGGCAACTCTTCCGGGGACGATCCGGTGGCGGCGGCGAGCTCCTGCAACGCATGATCAAGGGAGCGCGCAACCCGCAGGACACGCGGTCCGGCCAGATAGACAATGCGCACATGACCACGGATCCGTTCCGAGCCCCTCACCCACACCGACCCGATCCGACCCGTCGAGGTCACATGCGTCCCACCGCACGCACTCCGGTCGAGGCCGGCGATGGTCACGATCCGGAGCATGCCCTCCCGCGTGGAAGGCTTCCGGAGTCCGGGTGCCCCGGACGGTTCCCTGCCGGTCGTCACCGGGTGATCGGCCATGATTGCCGCGTTGGTCCGGGATTCGAGGTCCGCCAGCTGCCGGTCGCTCGCCGACGCGGTGGCGAACTCGATCGTCGAGGATTCCTCCCCGAAATGCACGCTGCGGGTCTCCCAGCCCAATCGATCGGCAGCGATGGCCGAGACCAGGTGCTGCGCGGTATGCTGCACGGTGTAGTCGAACCGTCGTTCGGCATCGACTCGCCCGTCGACCGGACCCAGTGGGAGTGGACCGTCGAGGAGATGGACGATGCGCGCATCCGCGTCGATCACATCGAGGACGCGGAGGCCACCGAGGAGGCCCGTGTCGTGAGGTTGTCCCCCGGAGGTCGGATAGAAGGCGGTGCGGTCGAGCACCACCCGCGATGGATCGCCATCGTGCGCGATCACGGTCGCCTCGAACTCGAGTGCGGGAGAGTCGTGGTAGAGTCGGATGGTCATGCGAGCACGGTGACCGCATCCCCGAGCGCGAGCGTACCCGGCGCCCGTGGCATCAGGTTCTGGCCGAAGATGGCGCCCAGCCCCGCGATGGTCCGGAGCCGTGCCAGGGTCCGGAGCGGTTCCTGATCCGGGTCGCGCGCTCCGGTGAACTGATCGGTGGTGGGCACGAGGCACCTCGCACATGGCTTCACCGCATCGGCAACCAGTGATCCCAATGCGATCGTGGTCCATGCAGCCTCGCTCCACGCCTCGGCGCCGCTCACCACCACGCTCGGCCGGAACCGCCCCATCGGGACTGGAGTATCAAGGACGGCATTCAGCGCGTCGAGCGAGGCCTCGACTACGGCCAGCAACGGATACCCGTCGGCAAACGCCGTCTCCGCGCCCGGTCGTACTGACCACTCCGGGTCGATCTCCCGGTGCGATGCCGCACCGAACATCACCAGTCGGCATGGGATCCCTGCGGCCGCGGTGAACCATGCCGCGACACGGTCACCCTGATCGTGCGCGGTCACCAGATCCTTCCAGATGCGCACCTCGATCGGGGTGCCCTCCGGATCGAGCTCATGACTGAGAGTCGGAGCGCCTGCAGCGCGCACGGCCAGCATCGGACCATCCAGCATCGGTTCAACGGTCGCAAGCGCTGGCACCTCGCGCTGCGACAGGAAGCGGTGCGCCGAGTCGACCAGCATGAGGCGTCGATCGCCGACCACACCGAGTGCATCGATCTCGACCGACGGCACGAGCTGTCCACGACATCCCTTGATCGGGTAGCGGGCTAGCGAGGCAATCTGCATCCCGAAGAATACTCCGTCAGCGGCCCCCGATGACGTAGATTCGGTCAACCCGCCGCCAATCACCTCCGACCGAGTTCGCCCATGCCACGAATCCTCCTGCTTGCGTGCGCCACCGCAGCATTCTCCCTGCCACTGGCGGCACAATCCGCATCCCACGACCTCCTGCCGGTGCCGAGTCGGGTCACGATGGACGAGCAACCATTCCGGATCGACAGCGGGCTCACGGTAGCGATCGACGGGTACCGCGATGGCCGCCTCGAGCGCGGCGTCGAGCGCGCCATCCGGCGGCTCGAGAGCCGTGTCGCGATCCCGCTTCCGCGGGAAGTCGGGACCGCTACGACTGCCGGCATCGTGGTCCGTGTCGATGGGCCGGGATTCCCCGTGCCGGATCTCAAGGAGAACGAGTCGTACACGCTCACGGTCGGCGCGAAGGGCATTCGCCTCCACGCGACCACGGTGGTCGGCGCGCTCCGAGGCCTCGAGACCTTGCTGCAACTGCAAGGGAGTGATGCCCGAGGCTTCCTGATCCATGGTGCCACGATCGACGACGCCCCGCGCTTCCCGTGGCGTGGGGTGCTCATCGATGTCTCACGCCACTGGGAACCACCGGCCGTCATCAAGCGCACCCTCGATGGCATGGCGGCAGTAAAGCTCAACGTCCTGCACTGGCACCTGAGTGACGATCAAGGCTTCCGGGTCCAGAGTCGTGCCTTCCCACTGCTCCAGGAACTGGGGAGCGACGGCCACTACTACACCCAGGACCAGATCCGTGACATCGTTGCCTATGCCACCGACCGCGGCATCCGCGTGGTGCCCGAGTTCGACATGCCGGGCCATACCACGGCCTGGTTCGTGGGCTATCCCGAGCTGGCCAGCGCGCCGGGCCCCTACCAGATCGAGCGGCGATGGGGCGTCTTCAAGCCGACGATGGATCCGACCCGCGAGTCGACCTGGACCTTCCTGGCCGACTTCCTCTCGGACATGGTGCCGCTCTTCCCTGATCGGTACTGGCATGTCGGGGGGGATGAAGTCGATCCGACCCAATGGAACACCAGTGCCGCGATCCAGGCGTGGATGAAGCGCGGCGGCCTGGCCGATGCGCACGCGTTGCAGACCAGCTTCAACGGGCGCCTCTTCGCACTCCTGGGCGCCCACAATCGGACACCGGTCGGTTGGGACGAAATCCTCCAGCCCGGCCTCCCCGACGGTGCCGTGATCCAGTCGTGGCGCGGCATGGCCGGCCTCACCGGCGCCGCTGCCACCGGCCGCCAGGCGATCCTCTCCGCGCCCTACTACCTCGACCACATCAAGACGGCTGGGGAGATGTATCTCGTCGATCCGCTGCCGGACAACCTGCCGGCCGATCAGGCCGCGCTGGTACTCGGTGGCGAGGGATGCATGTGGGCCGAGTATGTGACGATGGAGACGATCGACTCCAGGCTCTGGCCGCGACTCGCCGCGTTGGCCGAGCGCTTCTGGTCACCACGTGAGGTGCGCGATGTCCCCGACATGTACCGCCGACTCGCGGTCGTCTCGGGTCGCCTGGCGGAGGTCGGTGTCCTGCATCTCACCCATACCGAGCGGATGCTGGCTCGCATCGCCCCACTCGACCAGATCCCCACGCTCCGCGAGTTCCTGGAGTATGCCCGCCCCCGCGGCTTCGCGGGACGCGGAACCAATCAGCTCTCGCCGCTCACCCGGCTCATCGACGCCGCCGACCCGGATCCGTTCACCGAGGCAGAGATGCTGCATCTCGTGGCCACGCTCGAGGCACCCGGCCATCGCGAGGCGCTCCACCAGCACTTCGTCACGATGAGCGGATTTGTTCCCAGGCTCCAGGCCATCACGACCCAGGCACCGATTGCGGCGGATGGCTTGCCACTCGCCGGCATGCTCGCCCAGATCGGGCAGACCGGGATCACCGCGCTCGATCTCGATGCCCGGGGTGTTGCGCCCGATGCGGCATGGCGCAGCGCCGCCGAATCGTTGATCGCGCGCACGGATGGCAAGACGTTCGGGTTGCTCCGCCCGGTCGGTGTTGCCACCCTCAAGGCCCTTCTGGCACGGATGCGATAGACGGCCCTTCCGTCGGCGGCGGCAGGGCCGTACCCTTCCCGGGTTCCCGATCAGCACTTCCTGCCGCCGAGGATGGTTCATGCTCCGACGCGTTTCCTCATGCGTTGCCGTCGTGGCCGTGATGGCCTGCGCTGCCTGTGCCGGCAACGCGCCCGTCGTCGATCCCGCCACACTGCCGCCCAATACGCTTTCCACCCAGGAGAGCCGCACCGGGTGGCGACTGCTCTTCGACGGCGTCAGCACTGCCGGATGGCATCTCTACACCGAGCCCGGCCATAGCGAGGGCTGGCTGGTCGACGATGGCATGCTGATCGGGACCGGTACCACCCGCGATCTCATGACCGATCGCCAGTACGACAGCTTCGAACTCCAGCTCGAATGGAAGGTCAAGCCGGCAGGCAACAGCGGTGTCTTCTTCTGGGCCCACGAGGCCTCCGAGGAGGTCTACCAGAACGCCCCCGAGGTCCAGGTGCTCGACAACGCCGGCTACCCCGATCTCACGCCGCTGCACGCCGCCGGCGCCCTCTACGATCTCGAGGGCACCGATCTCGCCCTGGCAAAGCCCGCCGGGGAGTGGAACACGCTCTTCATCGAGACGAATCGCGGACGGGTGAAGGTGTGGTTCAACGGCGTCATGGTCCACGATGTCGATTTCGACAGCGACGCCATGAAGGCGAAGATCGCCGCGAGCAAGTTCAAGGAGTACATCACGTTCGGCCGGACCCGTCGGGGCTACATCGGCCTCCAGTCGCACGGCGACAGCGTCTGGTATCGCAACCTCAAGATCCGGGAGCGCCGATGAGCCCCAAACTCAGGCTGCAGGTGATGATGTTCCTCCAGTACTTCATCTGGGGGGCCTGGGCCGTCACCCTCGGCACCTACCTCGGCCAGACACTCGGCTTCGAGGGGACCCAGATCGGCGCCGTCTACAGTACCAGCGCGATCGCCGCGATCATCTCGCCGTTCTTCGTCGGCATGATCGCCGACCGGTTCGTCCCCACCGAACGGATGATCGCTGTGCTGCATCTCGTGGGCGCCGCGATCCTCTGGTATGTGACGACACTCACGAGCTACAACGCCGTCTTCTACGGCATGATCGCCTACTCCCTCTGCTACATGCCCACACTGGCACTCACCAATTCGATCTCGATGAGCAATCTCGCGGATCCCACGGGTCAGTTCGGCGGCGTCCGCGTCCTCGGCACCATCGGCTGGATCGCGGTGGGATTGTTCATCGGCGCGTATGTCAACGAGGCCACCTCGACCCCGCTCATGATCGCGGCCGGCGCCTCGCTCGTGATGGGACTCTACGCCTTCACGCTGCCCCACACGCCACCACCCGCCCGGGGACAGGCCTTCTCGGCGCGCGATGCGATGGGCCTCGATGCCCTGGCACTGCTCAAGGAACCGTCGTTCGCGATCTTCATCCTCGGCTCGTTCCTGCTCTGCATCCCGCTCCAGTTCTACTACGCGTTCGCCAATCCGTTCCTCAACGAGATCGGTGTCGCCGGTGCCGCGGCCAAGATGACACTCGGCCAGATGAGCGAGGTCTTCTTCATGCTCTTCATCGGGGTGCTGCTCCGGAAGTTCGGCATCAAGGTGATCCTGCTCGTCGCGATGCTGGCCTGGGCTGCGCGCTACTTCGCGTTCGGCGCCGGCAACGCCACCGATGGCATCTGGCTGATCTACCTCGGCCTGCTGCTCCACGGCGTCTGTTACGACTTCTTCTTTGTGAGCGGCCAGATCTACGTGGACCAGCAGGCCGGCCCGAAGATCCGCGCCGCCGCCCAGGGCTTCATCGCACTGGTCACCCTCGGCGTCGGCAACTTCGTCGGCGCACGCGTGAGCGGGATGATCGTCGATGCACACCTCAACGCCGATGGTACCCATGACTGGAGCGCCATCTGGCGCATTCCGGCCATCGGCGCCCTGGTGATCTTCGCGCTGTTCGTGGTCCTGTTCCGACCGAAGAAGGCAGCGCCACTCACGGTGTGACGCTCGACGATTCGTGTCTCGCTTCTCGTTTCTCGCTTCTCGCCTCTCGCTTCTCGCTTCTCGTCTCTCGTTTCTCGTCCGGAGGTCTCCATGTCGAATCGCCGCTCGTTCGTGAAGTCCGCCGCCGCCGCGGGTGCGGCCTTTCATATCGTGCCGCGGCACGTCCTGGGACGGGGATTCACCGCGCCCTCGGACATGGTTCGCTATGCCGGCATCGGAATCGGTGGCAAGGGGGACAGTGATGTCCAGGGGATCGCCAAGGCTGGTGCCTCGGTCGCTGCCCTGGTTGATGTGGACTGGAAGGCGGGCCGCAAGAACTTCGGGCGTTTTCCCGATGCGAAGCGATTCAAGGATTACCGCGAGATGTTCGCCGAGATGGGGGACCAGATCGATGCGGTGAGCGTGTCAACGCCGGATCATTCGCACACCCCGGCGACGTTGATGGCGCTCCGGGCCGGGAAGGCGGTCTTCTGCCAGAAGCCACTCACCCGGACACTCGGAGAGGTGCGCGTGGTGATGGACGCCGCGAAGCGGGCCGGGGTCGCCACCCAGATGGGCAATCAGGGACACGCCGGCGAAGGGACTCGCATCATCCGCGAGTGGTATGAGGCCGGCGCGATCGGGGAGATCAAGGAGATCCACTACTGGACCAACCGACCGATCTGGCCGCAGGGGCTCGACCGCCCGACCGAGGCGCACAACCCGGACCCGAGTTTCGACTGGAATCTCTGGCTCGGACCGGCCCCCGAGCGGCCGTACAACCCCGCCTACGCCCCGTTCCGGTGGCGCGGCTGGTGGGACTACGGCACCGGTGCACTCGGTGACATCGCCTGCCATGCGATGGATGCGGCCTTCTGGGCCTTCGATCTCCGGAATCCCACCCGGATCACGCCCGAGAGCACCCAGCGGTACGATGAGACCGCACCGAAGCAGTCGCGAATCGAGTACGAGTTCCCGGCCCGCGGTGCCAGACCGGCCGTGAAGGTGGTCTGGCGTGATGGATCCCTCTGGCCGGCCAAGCCCGCCGAGCTCGGGGACAACGATGACTGGCCGGTGGGCGACGTCGGGGGCCAGATGTGGGTCGGGACGGAGGGCGCGATGATCGCCGATGCCTACGGCGATGGTTGCCGCATCCTCAACCCCAAGCGCCAGGAGCAGTTCACCAAGTCGCCACCGAAGATCGTCTACCCGCGCTCACCGGGCGTGTACAACGAGTGGATCAATGCGATCAGCGGCAAGGGACCGGCGCCAATGAGCAACTTCCCCGGACACTCCGGACCACTCACGGAGATGGTGCTCTATGGTTGCGTCGCTGTTCGCGCCGGTCGCGCGATCGAACTCGCGCCCGACGGGACCCTGATCACCAAGGTGCCCGCCGACTGGGTCGATCCGACGTACCGAGAGGGATGGAGCCTGTAAAGCGAGAGAGCGAGAAGGCGAGAAAGCTCTTGGTCCTGGAAGCCTGTGTCGACGATATCGATTCCGCTCATGCCGCCGTGCTGGGCGGGGCAGATCGTCTCGAGCTCTGTGACAATCTCGCCGATGGCGGGACCACGCCGTCGCACGGGATGCTCGGGTACCTCCTCGACACCCTCGACATCCCCGTTTTCCCGATCATCCGGCCCCGGGGCGGCGACTTCTGCTACTCGGGGTCCGAGCGGCGCGTCATGGCCCGCGATGTTGATCATGCGCTGTCACTCGGGGCGCGTGGCATCGTGACCGGCGCCCTGACCGCCGAGGGGGAGATCGACATCGAGGCACTTCGGGACGTCGTGCTGCATCGCTCGGACGTCGCCGTGACCTTTCATCGCGCCTTCGACCTGGTGCGCGACCCGATCGTGGCGCTCGAGACACTGATCGAGGCCGGCGTCGCACGGATCCTGACCAGCGGGCAGCACGCGACCGCGTGGGAGGGACGGGCACTGCTCGCGGAGCTGGTGCGCCGAGCGGGAGAGCGGATCGTGGTGATGGCCGGGGGTGGGATCCACGAGGATCATGTGACGGCGTTGGTCCGGGAAACCGGCGTATCCGAGATCCATGTGAGAGCGGCCACGCTCCGGGTGACCGCACCGGGGTGGCCTCAACCACCGGTCGGTTTTCGGAAGGCGCTGCCCGAGACCGAAACGGCCCGCTGGGTCACCGATCCCATCCGGATCGGCATCATCGGCGCGGCGGCGCGACAGGCATCGGGGTAGGCGCGCAACATGTTGCGCTCTCGCCCCCATCGGCGGTGCGGCGCCTCGAATCGGCACCCCTGCTAGATTGCGGGGTTGCCCCACAAAGCTCCCCGCTGTCGACGACCCGCGTTCGTCGCACCGGCTCCGCCACCCACGCGACGGAGAACGCCATGGCCAATTTTCAGCCACGCCAGCGCCGCCTGATGATCCGGACCCGCCAGTTCCACTTCGTGGCCTACGAGGCCACGCCCGGCAATGTGAAGCGCGAGGAGGACCCCACCCCCGCGATGTGGTACCTGATGGTCGAGGGCCGCCGCTGCCCGGTCATGCCGTTCGAGGTGGCGCAACCGGAGGAGGATGTCGAGGCCGCGCTCACCGGCTGGGTCAACGACAATGCGCTTGCGCCAGCCATCGTCGAGACAACCGCCGATGAACCGGTGCGCGAATTGTGGGAGGAGTAGCAGGAAGGTGTTGCGGTGCCCCACTCGTTGGAGCCTCCCGGGGAGACGAGTGGGGTCACCGCCCCGAGGCTGTTACAACATTCGTGCCCAACCCCGCGACGGAACGGCTCAGTCGACTGGTTCCACCAGCACCGCCGTCCCGTAGCAGAGCACCTCGGTCACGCTCGACATGATCTCGGTGCCGTCATAACGCACCCCGATCACGGCGTTCGCCCCGCAGTCGTGCGCCTGATACAGCATCGTGTCGAACGCCTGGGCCCGTGCCTTCTCCGCCAATGACGTGAAGGCCGAGATGTTCCCACCCGCAATCGTCTGCAGCGCACCCAGCGCACTCCCGAACACCGACCGAGACCGCACCACGACACCGCGCACCACACCAAGGTGTTGCACGATGCGGTATCCTGCGAGCTCGAAGCCGGTCGTCGTCATTTCGTGCGGGAGATCCTGCGTCTGACGTCGGATGATGTCGCGGGCCATGGGAGAACCTCGAGAAGCGAGAAGCGAGAAGCGAAGGTCGAGCGTTGCGGGTCTACTTCTGGGCGCCGTCCCAGGTCCCCTTGGCCACCGCCGGCACGAACCCATCGAGCCCCCGCGGTGGCATCGCCAGGGTCTTCCCCTGCTCGGCGCTCATGTAGGCACTCATCAGCATCCGCATCACGTCGACGCCGTCATCGAAGGTCAGCAATGGGACCTCGAGGCCGAGGAACGCGCGGCAGAAATGCCGGTTCTCCGCGGCGTAGCCGTACGCCGAGGCCTCATCCGGCACCACCGGCATCAGCCCCATCTCGGCGTTCTGCTTCTCGACCAGGTCCTCGCCGACCGCGCCCTGCACCTCGCGTGAGAAGAAGCAGTTGAGTTCCGAGTTGAGCGTGTTCCAGCTCATCGAGTACTCAGGACCGAGCAGTTCGCCCGAGAGCCGGAGACCAGCGCCGACAAAGCTCCATGATGTCGTCGCCTCGCCGATCACCTCGAGTCCCTCGGGTGTCCGGTAGGTGACGGTGACCGAGGCGAAGTCCTCGCTCGGCCGCTTCCGGTAGTCGACACGCTTGCCGAAGCGCGCCTGGAGCTGCTTGGCGTAGGCCTTTCGGCTCCACTTGAGCGAGGCGATCCGGCCCGAAATCGAGACCGGTGTCAGCGTCGCCCGCGGCTTGCCGGGCTCGGTCAGCAGGAAGCGCACGACCTCGATCGAGTGGCACATCATGTCGTTGAGGACACCGCCTCCCTGCTTGTCGCCTTGCCAGAACCAGGCGGCATGCGGGCCTGAATGTTCCTCCGCCGCGCGGGCAAGGAACGGTCGGCCGGTGGTCTTGGCACCGCGCGCCCACATCAGCTCACGGCCACGGACGATCCCGGGCGAGAAGAGCTGATTCTCGAGGTAGCCGGTCTTGAGCCCGACCCCCTGCACCAGCTTCTGCACCTGCTTCGCCTCCGCGACCGTCCGCGCCAGCGGCTTCTCGCAGGCGATCCCGATCAGCTCGCCCTTGCCGGAGCGGACGGCATCGCAGATCTCCTCGATGTTCTCGATCCGTGCCTGATTGGGTCCACAGAGCCAGATCGCATGGATCGCCGGGTCGGCCACCATCTCGGTGATCGATTTGTACGCCTTGGCCTGACCGGTCCCCAGGTCGCGCGAGAGCTTGGCGGCCTTGGCGGCATTGGCCGGATTCGGGCTCCACACGCCGAGCACATCGCCCTCGCGGACCGACTGCCACGACTGGATGTGGAATTGGGTGTTGAAGCCGGAACCGATGAATCCGACACCGAGGCGGGAGGGGAGGTTGGACATCAGAATCCAAGTCGGTTGAGGTTCGCCTGCGGGCATCCATTCCAGTTCATCACCGGCGTGTTCCCCATGTAGCCGATATCGGCGACACCGATTTCGGAGGTCCAGTAGCCGGTGGCGCTCAGGTCACGGAAACTGTTGAACCACTGGACGCCCGCGCCGTACCCTTCCCGCGCCTTGTCCGGGTAGGCGATATCGTCGAGGATCTCGCGACGATGGGCGTCGGTACCCTCGACGAACGGCCCACCGAAGCGTTCCCGGCACTCATGATCGAGCCAGGCGAGTCCGCCGCGGTGGGCGGTGCGCATGCCGGCCTCGAGTTCGAGCATCGTGTCCATGAACTCCGGCACGCCGGCCTCGGTGGCCGACCCCGACCGCTCGTCCTTCGGGAAAATGTAGTCGACCAGCATTCGGACCGTTGCCCACTCGTGGGCGGTATAGATCTTCGGTGCGTACGTGCCGGCGGCGCGCAGGACACGCGACCGCTCGAGCGCCATGCTCGCGTGCGCCGGTGTCGGTCGGAGAGCCGCACCGGCGGTCATCACCGCCATGGTCGCCACCAGCTCACGACGGGTGAGCCCGCCCGGTGTCGTCTCGCTCACAGTCGGCCTGCCTTTCGCTCGGCAACGATATGCCGTGAGGTGCGCATCGAGAGCGCGAGAATCGTCCAGGTCGGGTTCTTGTCGGCCTGGGTCACGAACGGGCCACCGTCGGCAACGAAGAGGTTGGCGCAGTCCCAGGCCCGACAGTTCGCATCGAGTGCGGAGGCCTTCGGGTCGTTGCCCATCCGCACCGCGCCGACCTCATGAATGATCGACCCACCGGTCGAGATGCCGTAGCCCTGCTCGCGCGTCGGCATGGTCGAACCGACTTCGGCGCCCATCTCCGCGAGCAACGAGCGGAAGGTCTCCTGCATGTGCTTGACCTGGAGATACTCGTGATCCGTCCACTCCCAGTGGAACCGCAGCACCGGGATGCCATACCGGTCAACCGCCGTGGGGTCGAGTTCACAGTAGGACTTCTCGTTCGGGATCATCTCGCCGCGACCGGAAAAGCCGATCGTGGTGCCGTAGTACTTCCGGTACTGGTCCTTGAGGGCGGAGCCGTAGCCGCCTCCCCCCCCCTTGTTCTGGATGCCGCCCATGAAGCCGTAGCCCGGCATCCCCATGCCACCCCAGATCTCGATGTGGTAGCCACGCGGGAAGTCGAGCTTCGCGTTGTCGAGCCACCAGGGCATGTAGAGATGCGCGCCACCGACCCCATCGCAGTTGTGACGCGGCTGGTCCATCAGCGCCGGGACGAACCCGCCGACATCGGTGCCGGTGGTGTCGGTGAGATACTTCCCGACCAGGCCGCTCGAGTTGGCGAGGCCGTCCGGATGACGACTCGACTTCGAGTTGAGCAGGATCCGCGCGGATTCGCAGGCACTCGCGGCCAGGACAATCACTCGGCCCGCCACCTCGCGCTCCTCCCCCGTGGCCGTGTCGATATAGACCACGCTCTCGGCGCGCCCGTCCCGACCGGTGGTCACCTCGCGCGCCATCGCTCCCGTCACCAGCGTCAGTCGGCCGGTCTGGAGCGCCGGTCCGATCAACACGTTGGTCGAGGAGAAGTTCGCGTTGACCGCACAGCCCCGATTGCACTGGCCGCAATAGTGGCACGCCGGACGACCATTGGTCGGCTTGGTGATGATCGACAGCCGCGACGGGATGCAGGTGACCTGCTGGCGATCGGCCGCCTTCTTGACGATGTGCTCCCAGCAACGTGGCGCCGGTGGGGGCTGGAAGATGCCGTCGGGGTGGTTCCGGAGTCCCTCGTTGGTGCCGAAGATCCCGACCAGCCGATCGACATCGTCGTAGTACGGCTTGAGGTCGTCGTAGGTGATCGGCCAGTTGTCACCGAGTCCGTCAACCGTCTTGTGCTGGAAGTCGTCGGGACCGAACCGAAGCGAGATGCGACCCCAGTGATTGGTCCGCCCGCCCACCATCCGTGCGCGCCACCAGTTGAAGCGGCTCCCGGAGGCGGTCGTGTACGGCTCACCCTCGATGTTCCAGCCGCCGATGCAGGCATCGTGTTCGCCGAACGGGCGTTCCTTGGTGCTGCCGCCGCGGCGATCGGTCTCCCAGGGCCACATCAGCATCGCCGAATCGCGGGTGTTGTCCCACGGGATGCCGGCCTCGAGGAGACAGACCCTGGCGCCGGCCTTGGTGAGTTCGTAGGCCGCCATGCCGCCACCGGCACCGGAGCCGACGATCACCACGTCGTAGTCGTCGCGTCGAACAGAGAAGGGAAGCATGGGCAGGCCGTGGTGCGAGGAAGTGCCGATGTTGCGCGAGGATATCCGAAAGGTACGAGCAGATGGCGGATGTTTCCAGCCGACGTCGGTTCACGCCAGTCGGGATGTGCACCTTCGCGGTGTGGTTCACTCACCCCTCGAGCACCACCGTTCCACCCGGCACGCCGCAGGTCCGGGCCCACAAGGCGATGAACTGGCGCTGGTTCGTCGCGTCTTCGACGAACACCGTGAATCGGTTCTGGTAGATGAACCGCGTCCGTGTGCGGCTGCCACCGATCCCGGGCTTCCCGCCGATCCGACCACAGACCACCAGCGACGGCATCCGGCCATCCTCCTCAGGCGGCTGGATCACCAGCAGACTGTCGAAGGTGGCGCTCGCCGGGGTGGTGAGCAGCGCCGCGAGCGTCGCCTTGGCCGAATCGCGGAGCACCGGCGCTTCCGCCGCCCGGGCCTGGGCAAGCGAATCGGCCCGCGCCGCCACCATCGCGGCAGAGTCAACCACAGGCGGCGCCTTCGGAGACCCTGACCCGCAGGCCACGACCAGCATCACGGCGATCATGCTCCAGGGGAACTCTCGCATCGTCGTCTCGTGTCTCGTGTCTCGCTTCTCGCTTCTCGCTTCTCACTTCTCACTTAGTCGGGCCGATACGCCTTCACCAGCTGCCCCGCGATCTCGGCCTCGCTGAACGCCACCGGCTTGAGCTCGCCACGCGCGTACATCGCCGCCTGGTCGCTGAACCACGGACTGGCGGGATTGCTGCTGGCCCCGTAGGCCATGATCGACTTCGCGCGTGGTCCGTCCTTCGTGAACTCCACCACCAGCACCCAGCCGTCGCCGCCGGCATTCTGGTAGCGGCCATCGCCCGTCGGTCGGATCGACAGCACCCGGAAGCACCCATACATCCCGGCGCACCCGCCCACCGGCACGTCGACGTCGCCGCGAATCACCCGCACCAGATCGCCCCAGGCCGGATCGATCCTGCCCTGCTCACGCTTCACCGTCGCGGCGGCCTGGGCCAGCGTGCGGACGGCGCGCGCCGGGTCGCCGAGTCCGGCAGGCGTCCCGGTCGGATCGGTCGAGGTCCAGGGCCTCGCATACGCCTTGGCCTCGCGCTCGGCCGCGGTGGAGCCACTCTCGCGGTAGTAGCGGTCGAACCACTCGGTGAACAGGACGGTGCCGCGCGCATCGGGGCTCGCGGTCTTGTCCCACGCGGCAAGCACGTTGACAGCTGCGGCCAGATCGCCGGTCGGCGTCGTGGCGCGCGCTGCCGTGAGCAGGTCGTCGACCAGCCGCTCGGCGGCGAGCATCCGGGTCGAGTGCTTGAGCCGGATCACGTCATCCAGACTCACCTTCGGCAGCGACTTCACGAGCTGGAGCGCGAGTTGGCTCCGGTATCGGAGGTCCGGTGCCGGAAAGTCGGGCGCGGGGAACCTGGCGGAGTCGATCACGCTCTCGAGATTGGTGAAGTGGAACGGATCGTTCTCGTTCTGCAGGTAGCCGGTCGGCGGGTTGAGCAGTTGCGGCAGTGAGTCGAGCGAGTAGAGCGCGGTCCAGACATCGTCGGTGGTGGCCGCCGGCACCGCCGCCGTATCGCCCAACGGGGCGTGCGGCCGAATGGGCAGCGCGGCATTCCAGAGGTAGAAGATGTTCCCGTCGCGATCGGCGTAGGTCAGGTTCGATTCGGTGTGCGCGCGCATCGCCATCGCGGTCTTCCACTCGGCGAGGTTGCGGGCCTTCATCATCGCCAGGAACTGCTCGGCCTTCCGGTACTCTTCCCAGCCCGGTGACTTGAGGATGTGCACCTCCGTGCCGTTCCGGTCGATGACGGGTCCGAGCGGGGTGCGCCAGACCGTGCGCGTCGTATCGACGAGCCGGGTGCCACGCTTCACCTGCACGGTGAGCACCTTCCGCTCGAGCGGGACCGACCCGCCATCGAACAGCACATGATCGGGGTGTGCCGGGTCGAGGCGGAGGGCATACACTTCCTCGAGATCGGGACTGTTGTTGGTCGTGGCCCAGCCGAGGTTGTCGTTGAAGCCGCCGTTGAAGTAGAACGGGAAGCCGACCCGGAAGTCACCGTAGAAGTTGATCGTTCCCGGTACCGTGATCTGTGCCTCGTAGTAGGTGCTGTACCAGTCGGCCCGCCAGCCGATGTGCGGGTTGCGGAGCAGGATCGGGTTGCCGGTGGTGGTGCGAATCGGTCCGAACGCCCACGCATTGGAACCGATGTTGTCGCGATCGATCGGTTCGATCGCCGAACGACGGCGGGCCTGTGCGCGCTGGAAGCGAAGGATGGCCGGCTCGACCTGCTCGTCGACCCAGAGCGCAGCCACGTCGTGCGGCGTGAACTGCGGCAGGTTGTAGCGGGCGTACTCGGTGGGGTGGGTGGCCACCCAGCGGTTCACCGCCGCGGCCCACCCTTCCTGCACTCGTCGGAGATCGGGGCTCAGCTTCGAGTAGGTCGCGACCGCGAGCGCGTGACTCTCGACATTACTGAAGTCGCTCTCCAGCGAATCGGGCCCGAAGAGCTTCGACAGTTCGCCCCGACCGCGCACCATGTTGAGGACCACCAGCGCCCCGTGGTCCTCGAGCTGCGCCCACGCGAGCCCGTACCCCATGGCGCCCATGTCCTGGGCCAGGATATGCGGCACGCCATGGGCGGTTCGGCGGATTTCCACCCGGGACGGGTAGTCCGGCGCAGGGGCAGTGACCTGAAGGGCGGCGAGGAGAGCGAAGGAGATAAGCATCGGACCCGGTGGTCGAGAGAAATCGGAGGCAGAACGATCCCCGGAATCGTAATACCGCCGTCTGAATCACAACGCGCTCGGGTCGGTCAATCGATTCCAGCGCCAGTGCTTCACCTCCGCTCCCAAACGAAGACGGCGCCCCGATCGGGGCGCCGTTTCGCAGGTTCATCACCACGTTTGTCTAGCTGTTGCGCTTCTTGCGCCGTGCCGCTGCCATGCCGGCAAGGCCCGTGGCCAGCAGCGTCATCGTGGCCGGCTCCGGAACCGTCTCCGAGTCACCAGCATACAACTGGAAGGCATGTTCCTCCCCATTGTCAAACCAGCTACCGTCACCGAAGGGCGCAACGTCCTCGTGCCCATTCATTGTCGCGTTGTCGCTGGTCGTCGCCCAGTAGAATTCGTTGCGGTTGGTGGAGGAAAGGGGTCCATTGTGGACACCGAACCAGTAGACCCCGGCACCGAGCAGAACGTTGGGGAGCGCGAAGTCGAACTGCAACCCGCTGGCGAAACCGCAACAGATGGCACCGGGGTAGGCGGTCGCGGTGGGAGTGACCTCGCCTCCAGCCAGCACACTTCCTGGCGACCCGGCAGCATCGGCGAAGATCCGCCAGTAGATGCTCCCGAGGTACCCGTTGTTGATGCCGACGCCCCAGAACCTCGCGGCGGTCAGCGTGGCGGTTCCTGCGAGCGTGAAATCCTCAGCCTGGATCCAATTGGTCATCTCGTTCCCCGAGCCACCGTCCGGAAGGCCGTTGGCCACAATCTGGGCCCGGACCGGCATCACGACCAAGGCCAGCGCAGCGACAGCTCCAACCAATGGAGAGTACAGTTTCCGATCCATCGGAACTCCAAATTTTGGCACCCGATGGTTGGTCCATCGACGTGCGGTGAATACATGATTTTCAGGATACTCACCAGGACTAGCAACGGCTGTGCCAGCAACAGTCGTTCTCCAACATGATGTCCACAAATGATTTACAGACTTCGAGATCGGCCTTTCGGCCCAGGAATGTTGCGTGCGGACAACAGTTCCGTGGATCCGACACCCCAACGCATTCGATGCACGGGTACAGCACCCAGAGGAGTTCCTCATCCACATCGAATGTCATCATGTCATCTCGGGTCCGCGCGGAACGATGAGACGGAAAGGGTGGGACAACCCCCTCCCCGTCCGCACCTGCGGCGGTGGACCTGGTCAACCCGGCACCGAACCCGAGCGGGGCGTGAGCGGGTTTCGGGTTGCATACCGCCAGCAACGTCCGCTGATTGTCGGCCACCATGCCATCCCGAATCGCACTTGACGGGCCCTATTTCCGTGTCTGGCTCTCCGGAGTCGTGACCGGTCGAGACCTGCATGAGGTCGCCGACCAGCTCCGGGCGCACGAGCACGCGCACGGCGTCGTGCCTGATCGCCTGGTGGACATGACCGAGATGGAGGCGACCGGCACAACCTTCAATCTCGTGATCCTCGCTGCCAGGGTACGCGCGGTGCAGCGGTTCCCCAATTCCTTTCGGTCGGCCCTGGTGTCACCGAAGATGGAGGTGGCCGGGTTCGCGAGGATCTTCCGGGTCCTCAACCGGAATCCCCAGATCGAGGTGCAGATCTTCGAGCAGGTCGAGACAGCCGAGGCGTGGTTGCGGTCCACAGGGTGACCCAGATCACTCATGGTCCGGTTTAACCGGGAATCACTGTCCGCCACCTCGCAACGCTCGCATACATCAGCCAGGAATACCCATGACAGCCTCATCCACCCTGCGATCCTGCGCCACCACCGCCGCCCTCGCCTTGCTCCTCGTCGGACCAACGTCCGCCCAGGTGCCGGCCGCCATCTACACCGACCCGCCGGCCGACTCGCTCCATCCGGCCCGTTCGGAAGTCCTCCACATCCCCACCGGTGGCGTCGAGATCAACGGTCTCGCCTACATCGCGGAGGGCGCGGGCACACACCCGGTGATGGTGCTCCTGCACGGGTTGCCCGGCAACGAGAAGAACCTCGACCTGGCCCAGGCCGTCCGGCGTGCCGGTTGGACGGTTGTCACGTTCAACTACCGTGGGTCATGGGGCTCACCGGGGAGCTACCGATTCGGCCAGAACCTCGAGGACGCCGACGCGGTGCTCGCGTTCCTGCACGACACCTCCAACGTCCGCCGCCTCGGCATCGACCCGAGTCGGATCGTGATGGCGGGGCACAGCATGGGTGGTTGGGTCACCGCCCTCACCGCGGCCCGGCACCCCGAGCTGCTCGGCGCCGTGCTCATCTCCGCCGCCGACATGGGCGCGGCTGGCGGCATGCTGCGTGACCGGTTGGTGTCGGTCATGGCGGACAACATGGAGGCGCTCGCCGGCGTCACCGCGGAGAGCATGGCCGATGACCTGATCGCGGGAGCGCCCAATTGGGGCTTCGGGAAGGCGGCGGCGGGATTGGGACGGATGCCGCTCCTGGTGCTCACCGCGAACGATGGGCTCGCGCAGGCGGTGGCACCCCTCGTGGAGCAGCTCCGGGCCGGCGGCAACCGCCATGTGACGACCGTGCATCAGCCGACCGATCACTCGTGGTCCGACAAGCGGATCGCACTGGCGGCGGCGGTCATCACCTGGTTGGAGCGGCTACCAGCCGCGCGGTGACTTCGCCTCCGCGACTCCCGCCTATTGCGTGAGTGGCTTCACGTTGCTCAGGTACACGGCACCACCGCCATCCGCCAACGAGCGATCGTACATTGAAGAGACAGAGGTGGGATAGCCGAGCTGCGCGTCGAAGGTGACAACGAGGTCCTTGAGTTGCGGCTCGCTGTTGGCTCGGCGGATCCAGGCGAACTGTGACTCGACCGGCGTCCGCATGCCCTGATACGTGTTGGAAATATCCTCACCAGTCGCCACGACCACTGCGCGGAAGAAGTTGCCGTCCACCACTTCGACCCGCGTCAACCGGCCCGACTGCGGTGGACACTCGCCACAGCTGATGATGACGTCAACCGAGTAGTCGGCGAACCCCTTGGACGCCCACTTCGCCTCGGCCACAGACAGCTCCCTCATTTCCGTCGGTGAAACAGGCGACGCGTGGCAACCGATCATGCCGATGGCGCTGATCGCCATCAGCCACTCAAGCGAACGTGTCATGGGGACCTCCTGTGTTGCCATGAACCCGCACTGCAGGAAGATCGCAGATGGTCACGGCGTCACGCACCCCCGTCACTCCACGGGTGCAGTCGTGCGCAGTCGCTCGCGAAACTGCTGATGGCAGGCCACGCAGCCGCGTTGCACCTCACTGAGGTGGGTCAGGACCGCGTTGATATCGTGCGCGTCCGCCGCCTGGTGCAAGAGCAGGGATGAGTTGTGGACCGCGTGGTCCAGCTCCTCGAATGCATGCATCTCGTCGCCCAGCACCGACTGGATCCGAGCCACTTCGACCGCGGAGATCGGTGCGTGCTCCGCGATCGCACCAGCCCGGATGGCCACGGTCGCATGATCCTCCGTCATGAGCGCCTGGGTGAGTACCATCATGTCGGTCCCGAGCTGCTGCATGATCGGCAGGAGCGGGAGCCCCTCACCGTCAGCGGCACCATGCGCATGCGCGTCGTCGATCGTGGCGACGGGTTGCGGCACCGTGTTCGTTGGTGCTGCGGTGTCGTCGTTCGTGTCGCTGGTCCCGGCGCACGCGGTCACGACCAGCAGCAGCAGACAGCCCTGTAGTCGACGTGTCATTGGCTTCTGTCTCCGATGAGGTGTGGTGTCGAAGCTCGTGCGAACCGCGCACGATGCGCGACGTTATTGTGCCACGTCCTCCGACGTGGCGAACTCTTCCATTCGTGCGATCAGGTTGTGTTCAATCGTGTAGATCTGGACCCACTGCTGCTTCAGTTCTCGTCCTGAGCGCTTCACACGTTGATGCTCACGCCCCAGCACCACAACCACATTCCCCTCGACGATGAACTGTCGTGGTTCAAAGCTGAGGATCTCGGTCCGGTCATGAATGTTCCGGAAGAAGGTGCTCACGCCGTCCTTGCCTGTGAACGTGCCTTTCGGAATGACCTGAGTTCCGTGATAGATCCATGTGGTGTCGTCGGTCACGGTGGCGACGAATCGGTCCGCGTCGCCGCTCCCGAACGCGGCAAACATCTCCTCCACGATCGTTCTCGGTGATGCATTCATGGTCTCGAGTCCCCTGAAGGATGTTCGGTGGGAGGTGTGCTGGCCTGGTGCACCCCGAGCTCGAACGGTGGTCCCATCGCCGGGGTCAGGGTCGCTCCCAGGACGACGCGGGTGTTCGGCATGTCGCGACGTGCGCACCCTGGGTCACGTGGCCTGGACATCGTCCAGCCCTCTCGCCGCGATGACTGCCAGGGCGGCCATGCCGGAGAAGATCGCCAGGACCACGCCGATCCCGAGCCACTGCGCCATGACGCCGAAGACGCCGCCGGCGAGGAGGATCAGCCCGACGACCGAATTGCTGAGTGCGGTGTACGTGGCGCGATCATCGCGGTCCGCCATGTCGACGATGTGCACGGCTCGCCCGAGCCGCACACCCTGGTGGGCGATCATGAGCACGAACAGCAGCGCCGGCAGCAGTGAGGCATTCGCCAGCACGGTCGGCATGGTCAGGGCAAGCAGGCCCGCAACACCATTCGCCAACGTGCCGAGTGTCGCCGCGATCATCAGGACGCGACGACTCGACCGGTCGGCGAGGCGCCCCCAGACGTAGGTGCTGACCAGACTCGCCGCCGCCGCCGCGACCATGAACGACCCCAGGGTCCCGAGCCCGCTGGTCGCGGTGTCACCGCTGAGCGCGATGTAGAAGGGCGGTGCCAGTGCCGTCGACAGGAGCAAGGCGCGTGTCGCGATGAGGCGACGAAGCTGCGCGTCGCTCCGCAGGAGGCCGAGTTGCGCGATGACGGCAGCGAGCCCATCGATGTCGCCGGTCGTGGCGCCGGGTTCTTCCCGGAGCGATCCGAACACGGCCGCAGCCAGCAGCCAACAGCTGCCGCCCAGCGCCACCATGCCGGCGACGACCGGCACCGTGAGTGGAATCCAGCCAAGGGCATAGCTGACCGCGACCAGCAGCGTCACCACGGCGGCGATGGTGCCCGCCGTGCCGCTGACCGACCCTCGGCGCCCCCTGTCGACGGTCTTGCCGAGCACGTCCTTGAAGCTGATCGAGCACAGGCTGCGCCCCAGCGCGAAGATCGCGATCAGGGCGACCGCGACGAGGCCGCCGAACACGCCGGGGAACAGCTCGGCGAACCACCCCATCAGGCCGAACCCGATGATCGCGGCGCCCTGGACGATGCACCCGAACACATAGACGGGCTTCCGGATGGGGAGCCGGCGCAGGTGCGCGGAAATCGCCAGTTGCGGCAGCATCGCCAGCGATTCGCGCACCGGCACAAGGAGGCCGAGTGCCCAGGTCGGCATGCCGATGGCATCGAGCAACCAGGCGAGCACGAGCTTGGGGTCGGCCAGGCCCTCACCGAGCTTCGTGAGGCTCAGCGACACGATGTGCACGCCGTAGTTGCGCGGCGCGGCGCGGCATGCCGATTCGGGCAGGTCGCGGCAGACCTGTACCAACGGGTCGTCGTCGACGAGCAGTGCGTGCAGGCGGGCGAAGCCGGTCATCGGGGTCGGGAGCCTTTGACGCCGTGATACCGCCTGCTCATGTCGTCTTCCGGAAGAGGTCGAGCGCGATGTCGTAGCTCGGATCGGGGCGCTTGAACAGGTATTCGCCGTGCCGGATCGAGGCCAGCACGTCGGCGCGCTGCCGCACCGCCTCGAACGGTGAATCGGCGTCCAGCACCAGGAAGTTCGCCGGCTTGCCCACCTCGATGCCGTACTGGTCCTCCACGTTCAGCGTCCTGGCCCCGTTGTAGGTAATCAGGTCCAGGCAGCGGGCGAGTTCGTCGAACGACATCGTCTGCGCGAGATGGATCCCGTTGTCGAGGATGTTCATCATGTTGCCGTTGCCGACCGGGTACCAGGGGTCGTTGATCGAGTCCTGCCCGAAGCAGACGTTGATGCCGCTCTCCCACATCTCCTTCACCCGGGTGAGGCCGCGACGCTTGGGGTAGGTATCCTGGCGACCCTGCAGGTAGGCGTTCTCGGTCGGGTTGGCAATGAAGTTCATCCCCGACTGCTTGAACAGTCCCATCATGCGGAACGCCCAGGCATCATCTGCTGATCCGAAGGAGCAGGTGTGGCTGGCAGTCGAGCGGGTCCCGATGCCTTCGGTCATCACCAGGGCGTTGAGGAGCTCGACATGCCGGCTCATGACGTCGTCCGTCTCGTCGCAGTGCACGTCGATCAGCTTGCCGTACTTGTCGGCCAACTCGACCGTGCGGTGGACGGACTTTTCGCCGATCTCGCGGGCCCACTCGAAGTGCGGGATGCCGCCGACACAGTCCGCGCCCATCTTGAGCGCCTCCTCGATCATCTCGTCGCCACCCTTGTAGGCGTACATCCCCTCCTGCGGGAAGGCGACGATCTGGATGGTGACATTGTCCTTGAGTTCTTCGCGGATTTCCAGCATCGCCTTGAGTCCGGTCAGCTTCGGGTCATCCACATCGATGTGGGTGCGGATGAACTGGACGCCCCTGGAGACTTCCTCGGCGATGCCCTTGAGCGCCCGCGTCCGGGCATCCTCGAGCGTCTGGGTCTTCTTGACGTCGTGCCAACGGGCAATGCCTTCGAACAGGGTACCGCTCGTGTTCGTGGCCCCCTCGCTCCGGGCGGTGTAGACGTAGTCGAGGTGCAGGTGCGCATCGACGTAGGGAGGGACCACGAGGCGACCCTGCAGATCCACCTCCACATCGGCCCTGGGCAAATTCGTGCCGATCTGCGTGATGACACCCTTCTCGACCAGGATCTCGCTGGTGGCGTCGTGCTGGCGATAGATGCGAGCATTGGTGAACTTTTTCATGGTCTTCGCTTTCATGGGTTGGTCGACGGCACCGGGGCAGAGTGCAGGGTGCGCCTGGCCAGGAGTGCGACGAGGATCGCCCCGACGAAACAGGCGAGTGACATGTAGACGATGCGTCGGACACCGGCGGTCGGCGCATCATGCAGGAGCATGCCGCCGACCCAGGTGGCACTCATGATCGACAGGTTGAAGACGCTCGATTGCACTGCGGTGGCCACATCCTTGGCGGTCTCCACCTGCTTGCTCACGGCGGTCTGATACATCGTCACGAGCGGGCCGAAGGCCAGGCCCCAGAGGAAGAACGCGACATGCGAGAGACCCATCGCCCCCTGAAAGGCGAGCAGCATGATCATGGCGACCGCCCCGACGGCGAGCATGCTGACGATCAATGGACGCAGGTACGCATCGATGTATCGCGCGGAGACCACCACCGAGATCACCGAGCCGATGCCGAAGAGCAGCAGGGCCACCCCGATCCCCCCCGCGAAGTCGATCAACTCCACCAGGAGGGTGATGTAGGTGTAGATGCCGTAGTGCGCCGCAACCGACAGGAAGGTCAGGAGCAGGACAATGAGGATCGAAGGCATCCTCAGCACCGCCAGGGGTGAATTGCTCGTGCTGAGCCGCTCACCCTTCACGTCGGGCAGATGAATGTGCGACAGCACGGCAATCACGGCGACCAGCACGCCCAGGACGATGAAGACGCTCCGCCAGCCGAAGGTGAGGCCGATCGCCGTCATCATCGGCAGGCCGATGCTGATCCCCAGGGTATTGCCCGACATGATGACCGTGATCGCCTTGCCATGCATCTGTTCGGGGACCAACCGCGTCCCGTAGGCCGCGATCATCGGCCACATCACGCCGGCGCAGATGCCGCCGACGATGCGGGCGACGATGATGACCGGATAGGACGACGAGAACCCGACCACGATGTTGGAGGCCGCAAACCCGATCAGCAGCGCCATCAGCAGCGTCTTGCGATTGAACGCCAGGGTGGCGCTGACCAGCGGGATGGCCGCAATGGCGGACGCCAGCGCATAGACGCCGACCAGGAAGCCGACGGCACTCTCCTCGACACCCAGCCCTGCGGTCATCTGCGGCAGGATGCCCGACGGCACCAACTCGGAGAGAATCCCGACAAAGGTGACACTGGCCATCAGGCCGAGGACAAACCATGAGACGGTCGGCTGGTCGTTCGAACGGGTCGTGGTGGACAGGTCGGTCTCCAAGGCTGTGACTGTGCATGATGAAGCGCCACGCAGCATGCGCTGGTCGACCGAGCTGCTCAGCGGGGCGTGGGCTCAGCAGGGCATTGCGTGGGCGGAGGAGAACGAACCACCATTGGAAGGTAAGCCACCGGGAGGGATCCGGTGCGGAACCGCCGGGACGCACTGGACAAGCGCGTGTCCCCGGCGGGGATGCCATTACGGAGGTGACCCACACGAGTCCGGGGTCACCGCGTCCCACTCCTCGACGGGCAGCGTCGATCGGCGTACGAGCAGAAGACGCAGCAATCCCCAGGGCGCGGGCGCAGCATCTTCCGGCACTGGGGGCACTCGAAGAAATGAAGACAGGCCGTGCTCGGCATGGCCTCGCTCGACCGGTGCTGGCAGTGGGGACAGGTGATGGTTGCAGCCCCTGTCATGGGCAACTCATCCCGAGCCGCCGCGCCCCCCTCTCCATTTGCCACCGGCGCATACCTGAGCGTCACATAGTCCGGCTCCGCTCCCGGGGTGACCACGAACGGGCCGAGCCTGGCGGGACGTAGTCCCCCCCCCGACTCAAGCAATGCACCGACCGACACCTCCGGCCACCTGGGATCGACGATACCGAAGAAGCGCTGGAGCTGCTCGGCCGTGCTCGCGGCATGAAACCCGAGCGTGAATCCGGGGGCGAGCGAGAACGACTCGGCCTCGGGGTCGAAGAACCGGTCGACCAGCGGCTTGAGATGGCTCCGCATGGCGATGAAGACGTGGTCGCCGGGCGTGAGGGCGGTCGAGGTACGCGGCACGATCACCATCTCGCCTCGGACCACGAGGGTGACAACAACGCCCGCCGGAAGCGCGATGTCGCGGAGGAGGTGACCCGCCACGCGCGCCGACGCGGCAATGGTGTAGTCCACGATCTCCCCGTCCACGTGCCGGAGCGCATTGATCTCGACCGTGAGCGGCGGCGACGGGTCCGCCGGTCGCGCAATCCCCAGCCAGCGCGCCACGATCGGGAGCGACCACCCCTGCGTGATCGCGGAGATGAGCACCACGAAGAACACCGCGTCGAACAGGACCTCGCTCCCTGGCACACCGGCCACGAGCGGGAACGTCGCGAGCGTGATCGGGACGGCCCCCTTGAGGCCGACCCACGACAGGAAGGTCAGTTCGCGCGGCCGAAACCCGAACGGGAAGACCGAGACGACGACGGCGAGCGGCCGGGCCACGACGATCAGCACCAGGGCGATCAGCAGTCCGTCGCCGGCGACCGCGAGCAGCCGCGTCGGGAAGCTCAGCAGCCCCAGCATCACGAACAGGATGATCTGGCCGAGCCAGGCGGCCGCATCGTGGAAGGCGAAGATCCCGCGCCGGAACACGGTCACGCGGTTGCCCAGCACGATCCCGGCGAGATAGACGGCGAGGAAGCCGCTCCCCCCCAGCACCGCCGCGAGCCCGAACCCCAGCAGCCCGAAGGCCATCGCGAGAAGTGGATAGAGACCGGCGTGATCGAGGTTGGCGCGATTGACTGCCCAGCCTGCGATACGTCCGACCCCCACACCGACAGTGGTACCCACACCGAACTGGAGCACAAACAGCAGCAGGACCGCGACCGCCGACCCGGCCGTGCCCATGATGATCCCGATCAGACCGAGCGTGAGGAAGATCGCCATCGGGTCGTTCGACCCACTCTCGACCTCGAGCGTGGCCGTCAGCCGCCCTGGCAGCGTGACGCCACTGGTCCGAAGGACGGAGAAGACTGCCGCCGCGTCGGTCGAGCCGGCGATGCCGCCCAGGAGCATGCCGTGGAGAAGTGGGATGTCGAGGACCCATGCCGCCGCGAGGCCTGTCAACAGCGCGGTGAGGAGGACACCCACGGTCGAGAGGGCGAGGGCGGGTCGCCACGCCGAGCGGACCGAGTCGAGCGATGTGCGGAGGCCGCCGTCGAAGAGGATCAGCGCCAGCGCGGCGCTCCCGATGCTGTTCGCCAGGCCGTAGTTCTCGAACGCGATCCGACCGAGTCCTTCGGAGCCGGCCAGCATGCCGACGGCGAGGAAGAGCACGAGGACCGGCATCCCCAACCGTGCCGAGAACTTGCTCGACACGATGCCGAGGAGGAGGAGGACTCCCGCCAGAAAGATGATCGCGTTGATCGATTCCATCGGCTACCTGGGCGTCATACGAAGGCCCTCACACGGGGTGAAGGAGGGGCTCCGAACGGAGCCCCAACCCTGACCCGTTCACCGCGGGATCGCGTCGGCCGTTCGGGCCTCGCGATGACTAGCTCCCGGCGAGTCTCCGGACCTCCGCCGCCATCGCCCGCACCCGCGCCCCGTCGCGCGCACCGCGGACGTCACGGTCGAGCTGACGCGCGATGCCGTTGAGCGCCGTCGCCCGCGCAGCACCACTCTGCTGCTCGGCTGCATCGAGGGCCTTGCCGATCGCCGTGGTCCGCACCGCGGAGAGGCCGTTGCCACGCACCAACTGGTCGAGGTAGCTCCGCACCACCGGGAACGCCGCCGGCCACACCACATGCGGCTGACTCTGCGGATTGAACTCGTCCATCATCACCAACTTCGCCGCCGCCAGTTCGTTGGCACTCAGGTGCGCCGTCGGCAACAGGTCGAGGATATCGAGCCCGCGTGCGATCTCCGACGAATACACCTTGCCGTTGTACCAGTACGCGCCCCACGAGCCGCCGATCGTGCCGCGGCCACGCGCCGTGGCGGAATCGCCTTCGGCGGGCGGCGGATCGATCGGGCCGCGATCGAAATAGGCAATCTCGAAGGGATGATCAGGATCGGTGAAGTCGATCACATCGACACCACCCTGATACCACCCCTGCACCACGATGTCGCGACCCGGCACCGGCACCAACGAGCCGTTGTGCGAGACGCAGTTCTCCCGCGCCGTCTGCGCGCTCGGCAGCTTGAAGTAGGCACGCTGCGTCATCTTCTTGTCGGCACCGATCGTGAGCACCGTGTTGCCACCCATCTCCATCATCGAGGTCGCCTGACACATCGGCTGCGTGCCGCCACCCCACTCGTCGGTGAACAGCACCTTCGACCCGTCATTGCTGAAGACGGCGGTGTGCCAGAGCGAGAAGTTGGTGTCGGAGACCGCATCGAGCCGCTTCGGGTGCTCCGGGTCCGAGATGTCGACCATCAGGCCGTAGCTCGCACACGCACCGGCCAGGAGCCCCATCGCCGGATAGGCCGTCACGTCATGGCAGTTGCGCGGACCGGTCTGCGCCACCCCACGACCACCCCGCCGCACTGCGCCGGCCAGCCCGGTGAAGATTCTCGCACCCGTCACCACCGCCGCCTGCTCCGGATGCGCCAACGGCACCTTGATCACGTCGAGGCGGAAGAGCGAATTGCTCTCGTCGGCCGGATCCTCGCCCGCGACGCATCCCGCCATGTCGGTCCGTGCCCCCTGGTTGCCCGAGACATAGATGTAGACGACACCCTTGTCCTTCGGATCGGGGATCACCGTGTGCGTGTGCGACCCCTTGCAGGTCTGGACATTCTTGATGAGCCGCGGCGCGGCCGGGTTCGACACATCATAGATGCGCACCCCGGCCATGTGATCCGCCGGATCCTTCACCCCACCGCTCGCGCAGTCGGTCCGGTTGCCTCCCCCCTCAGCGGAGATGAACAGCAGGTTGCCGATGATCGAGGGATCACCCTGGGCGGTGATGCACGGCACCGCAGACACCAGCGTCGGCGCCGATGGATCGCTCACGTCCCAGATCGCGAACCCCGCGAAGTTGCCCTGATAGACGAGGTTGCCGCGGAACGCGAGGTCGGAATTCGCGAAGGTCAGGCCGCGGACCGAATCGAACGGCGCCGCCTTGCCCACCGTGCCGACGAGCCGCATCCCCTCCATGGCGACGCCCGCACCAGTCATCCCGGAGCCCAATCCGTCACGCGGATCGTCGCCCTTGGGATAGGTCTGGGCACCGACGGCGACCGCCGTGACAGCACATACTGCCGCCACCGCGGCGACATGACGAATCGTTCGGATCATCGTGGAACTCCCTGATTGGTAGGTGTAGAACGGTATTCGTGCCGCACGATGCACGACCTGACGGTGCCGACATCACGAGGCACGACCTGACGGTCGTGCCTAAATGAAGGCTTTTCGTTTCCTATCGTACCACAATCTCGTCGGCGAACACCCACGCCAGCTCGCCGGCACCCGAGTGCCAGGCAGGGAGACGTCGACCGCCGCGGGCCACCACGCGGAGCCAGCGCGTCTCGAATGTCGGAGGCACCACGAACCCGACCAGCTCGCGCGAGGCAGCGTCGGGGACCACCGGTCGAACATGTGTCTGCCGCTCGACAAGCTGCCAGTCGCGGCCGTCGGTGGAGCGGTACAGTTCGACCGTCTCGGGATAGAGTATCCAGCTGTTGACCTGTTCGAGCAACGAGAGCTCCACGCTGCCCACCTGCCGGAGCTCGCCGAGGTCGATCGCGGCGTCGAGATCCGGTCCGAGCCAGCCATTCCAGAAGCCATCATTGTAGGTCGTCCCGCGCGCGCCGTCCACCAAGGTGTGTGCACCGGTCCCCGGGTAACGTGCATCGGCGGGCGTCGCGAGGTGGATCGGCTTCCCCACGGCGAGGTGATCGACCATCGTGATGGTGCGCTGCTCCCCCACCGGTTCGCCGTCCCAGCGCGCACTCAATCGCCACACCCCGGGCCCCGGGAGCGGATCGCCATCGTGGATCTCGCGTGTGATCCCCTCCGCCGACTCGAGCCGTTGTTGCAGTCCGGTGGTGCCGCCGTCGTGCGCCACCCGGATCGTGTTGCTGATGCTGTCGAACCGGAACCGGAGCGAGACGAGTGCCTGATCGGCCGGTCCCACCGCGACGCCCGCCGCGCGCATCCCCGCCGCCACTCGCTCGGCGCGACCCGGGAACGACAGCGTGTCGGCCAGCCCGTGCCACATCGTCTCGGCGAAGCCCAGCAACCGCGGCCACCACATCAGTTCGGCGTTCGCGGGTGAGGTGACATGCTCGGTCCAGAGCGGTGCCTCGCCACCGAGGATACGCCCGCCGGCAGCAGACCCGACCGACGCGTCCGGGGAGAAGCGCACCACCCGTTCAAGTGGCAGCTCGCTGGCTGGACGATTGAGATAGACCCACTCCGCCGGCGAGGCGATCACGTCGGCGCCCGCCTCCAGCGCCTTCGTGATCCGGTCACTCCCCTGCCACGCCTGCACCACGGCGCCTTCCGGCAGGCCACCGTCGAGGATCTCATCCCAGCCGATGAGCACGCGGCCCCGTTCGGCCAGCCAGCGGCCGATGCGTGCGATCATCCACCGCTGCAAGCCGTGCTCATCGCCGAGCCCTTCGCGGCGGATGATCTCCTGGCACGAGACGCAGGCTTCCCAGCGCTGCTTCGGCACCTCGTCGCCACCGATATGGATGTACCGCGACGGGAAGAGATCGAGTACTTCGGTGAGCACGGTTTCGAGGAAGGTGAACGTCGATTCCTTGCCCGGGCAGAGGACATCCGAGAAGACGCCCCAGGTGTTGGGGACCGGCAGTGTGTCGTTGGTGCAACCGAGAGTGGGATACGCGGCCAGCGCGGCGCGGGCATGGCCCGGCATCTCGATCTCGGGGACCACGGTGATGCCCAGCACACGGGCTCGCTCCACCACCGTACGGACGTCGTCCTTGCTGTACCAGCCACCGTAGCGCGAGCCATCGGCCTCGGTGCGCCAGGCACCGATCTCCGTCAGACGGGGATAGGCGTCGATCGCAAGACGCCATCCCTGGTCTTCGGTGAGGTGCCAGTGAAAGACGTTCAGCTTGTGACGCGACATCCAATCAAGATGTTCCAGGATGTATTCAACCGGGAAGAGATGTCGCCCGACATCGAGCATGGTCCCGCGCCAGGCGTAGCGCGGCGCATCGGTGATCCTTGCCGCGGCAACTTGCCAGCCATCACCGCGCGGTTCGATCAATTGCCTGAGCGTCTGCACGCCCCAGAGCACGCCGGCGTCGGCAGGTGCTTCGACCAGCACACCGTTCGGCAGTGTGGTGAGGTGGTACGACTCGTCGGCTGGTTGCGGATCGGCGATGCGGAGGGCGATGCCACCTCCTGATGTCAGCGCGTCGCGGTACCGAACGTCGATCCCGTGCTCACCAAGTGCGACACCCAGCACACCCGCAATCTCGCGCATGCGTGGCGTGGTGGGCGCAATCACGACGTCGACGGTATCGGGGAGGTGATAGGCCTCGCCACCGAGGCGGAGTTCCGAGGGGAGAGGTACCAACGCCGGCTGCTGGGCCATGAGTGGCACGCCCGCCAGCAGGGAGAGGATCAGTGTGGCCGACGCCACACGACACCGGTTCACCGCTCGGACGACGATGGTGTCGCGCTCCCGCCCTGCTCGGCCAGCATCCGCCGCATCAAGTCGATCTCGGCGGTCTGGACCAGGTCGATGTCGTTGGCGAGGACGTTGACATCGACATCCTGTGCCGCGAGTGGGGTGTGCAACAGGTCATCGACCATCTGGAGCGCACCTTCGTGGTGGCGAATCATCAGTTCGAGAAACCGCCGGTCGAACGTGGCACCACGGAGCGACGCGAGTTCAGTCATCTGCTCCTTCGTCAGCATCCCAGTCATCATGATCGTGTGATACGACGCGGTGTCTGTTGCGACCTGCTTGTGATCGACCAGCCATCCCTGCATCAGCCGAATCTCGGCCGTCTGCGACTGATCGATCTTCTGGGCGAACCGCAGCAGGCGATCGTCGGCACCACGCGTGCGCGCCAGGTGCGACATGCGGATGGCCTGCGCGTGGTGCGCGATCATCCCCTGCATGAAGTGCACGTCGGCGGCGGTGTACAGCGCGCCATCGGGAATTGGCTGGAGCTCCGGCATCCCCATATGACCGGCCATGTGGTCGGCGTGGTCCTGGGCCCTGAGGGACAGGGGCAGGACGGCCACCAGTCCGAGGAAGCCGGTGAGGGCGAGGGTGCGGCGGATTGTCGGCATCACGGAATCTTGTCGGCGTCACACCGATCCGGCAAGCAGCGGCGCGGCTAGGGCGTGATCTCGAAGCCGCAGCGTGGAGCGTCTCCGTGATGGCATCGCATCGCGACGTCGCGCCCCACGGCGGTCGCCAGCATCGACCGCACGACCTCGCAGGTGCGGGGTTCCTCACGCACCGCGTCCGCGAGCGGGCAGCCGGCGCCCGTGATCTGCAGGCCGCCGGAGTCGAGCGATTCCTGCCGGGCCGCGCCGCCGAGGGCTTCGAGTACACTCAGCGGATCGCGGCCGCGTTGGTCGATTCCGAGCTGGCGGCCGGTTTCCGCGAGGAGCGCCCTGAACGCGCCGTCGTCCAGGCGCTCCCGCATGACCCGCACCAGCGCCTCGAGCGTCGGAGCGTAGGCACTCGAGTACTGACCCTCGGCAGTCCGAGTGATCGCATAGAGGACGGGCGGCTTGCCAGCCGTACCGGCATGCCGGCGCCCGGTCTTCTCGACCAGGCCGTCCCGTTCCAGGCTGGTGAGCTGGGCCCGAATGCCGTTCGGTGTGAGCCCCACGCGATCGGCAAGCTCCTCCACGGTGAGTGGCTCCCACCGGAGAAGGTCGAGGATCACGTCCCGTGAGGGGCCGGACAGGTGGGTCGGTGGTCGATTGGCCATGCTCCAAAGATGGGGCAAATTGGTCATTTAGTCAATAACACCATTACACACTTGACTTATTATGGATATACTGCCAACTTGCGGGTGTCCGGGAATGGACCCGGTCTGTCAGTCACTTCAATCGGAGTACCTCACCATGCGTCCCGCTCACCTCGTTTCACTCGGTATCCTCGCCTCCCTGGTCGTCGCCGCCCCCATCATCTCTGCACAGGCTGGTGGCCTCGACGATCCGACAATTGTCGCCATCTTCGACGCCGCCAACACGGTCGATATCGAGACCGGCCAGCTCGCGGTCGAGCGCGGCTCGACTGAGGCCGTCCGCAACTTCGGCAAGATGCTGGTCACCGACCACACCAATGTCCGGAAGATGGGTCGTGACCTCGCCGCCAAGCTGGGCGTGACCCCGACCCCGCCCGCTGACCAGAGTGCGGCGAAGGCGCATCAGGCCACGATGCAGAAGCTTCGGAGCCTCCATGGCACGGCATTCGATCGCGCGTTCCTCGAGCATGAGATCGCCTTCCATGCTGCCACCATCAGCGCCGTCACGACCACCCTCCTGCCGGCGATCAAGAACGCCGAATTGAAGGCGCTGGTCGAGAAGGTCGCGCCGGCATTCGTCGGCCACCAGAAGATGGCCGAGTCGCTGCTCAAGGGGCTCTGAGTCACGGTCAACTGATCACACCGTCGCCTGACGGCCGCGTCGCGGCCGTCGGAGCGCGGTTTGTCAGGCCGCGGTTCGTCCCGCCACACCTACCGAAGCATTCCAGGAGCACTCCATGCGATCCATTCTGTCCACCCTCATCCTGACCAGCGTGCTGGTCGGGTGCAGCGACGGGCCGAGCAGTCCCAACCCCGAGCTGCCACCCCCAAACCTTGACCCGGCCCTGGTGGCCCAGGGCAAGGAAATCTTCCGCTTCGACACCTTCGGTGACGACCACTTCTGGACCGACACACTGCGGATTCATGAGGTGATCCAGGCCGCCGTCACCCCGCGGCTGGCGCTCTCGCTCGGGCTCAAGGTCGATGTCGACGCCCTCCCCCAGGCCGTGCAAACGGCGATCGCCGAGGGCCATGTCGATCTCGATGATCCCGCAACCACGGTCACCCTGCTCAAGCTCGGCGCCGTGGTCGGCCTGCAGGGACGCGTCGAGACCATCAATGGGCGCGACACGCTGACCAGCATCGGTGTGACCTGTGCGCTCTGTCACTCGGTCGTCGACAACTCGTTCGCCCCGGGTATCGGTCACCGCCTCGACGGCTATGCCAACACGACCCTCAATCCCGGGGCGATCATCGCCACCTCCCCGGCGCTGACCGAGGCCCAGCGGGCGGTCTACTCGTCGTGGGGGCCCGGGCTCTATGATCCGCGTTTCAGCATCGATGGCCTGAACACCCCGATCGTGATCCCGCCGGCCTACGGGCTGGCTCGAGTCAGTCAC
The DNA here is from genome assembly GCA_035703525.1 of Gemmatimonadales bacterium. Taxonomy (GTDB): domain Bacteria; phylum Gemmatimonadota; class Gemmatimonadetes; order Gemmatimonadales; family GWC2-71-9; genus Palsa-1233. The sequence continues at coordinate 174,161 of DASSYA010000024.1, forward strand.
GAGACGTTCACCGGCGACGGACCGGTGAGTTACTGGAATGCCTACGTTGCCGTCACCCAGATGCACGGTCAGGGCAACTTCGTCGACACGCGACTGGGGATCAGCCGGAGCGCATCGCCCGACCTTGTCACCTCGAAACTTCCGGCGCTCCGCGCGTATCAGTTGAGCATCGCGGCACCCGCACCGCCGGCAGGATCATTCGATCCGGCAGCCGCGGCCCGGGGCCGCAAGGTCTTCGCGGGCCAGGCCCGCTGCGCGACCTGCCACACCGGGACGGTGCTGAGCGACATCAATCTGGGTATCCGGCACGATGCCTCGGAGACCGGCATGGATCCGGCCTACGCGCAGCGGACGGCCGAGCGCCGCTATCGCACCACACCACTCCGGGCCCTCTGGCAGCACGCGCCGTACTTCCATGATGGCAGTGCGGCAACGTTGGAGGAGGTCGTGACCCACTATCAGCGAGCGCTCGCGCTCAACCTGACCGCCACCGAGCGTGCGGACCTGCTCGAGTACTTGCGGTCGCTGTAAGAGAAGGAGAGAAGGAGAGCGGGTCTTCACCATCGTCTCTCCTTCTCTCCTTCTCTCCTTCTCTCTTTTCTACCGCACCGTGTCGCGCGCCTCGATCAGTCCCCGCTCGACGTCGCCGGTCGGGATGAACTCATGCGCCAGCCAGCCGCTGAACCCTGTCGCCACGATCGCCTCGGCAATCGCACCATACTGCAACTCCTGGTGCGCGTTCAGTTCGTTCCGGCCCGGGTTGCCGGCGGTGTGGTAATGCGCAAACCACTGCGCGTTCTTGCGGATGGTACGGATGACATCGCCTTCCATGATCTGCATGTGGTAGATGTCGTAGAGCAACCGGACGCGCGGCGACGCGACCTTCTCGCACACCGCTACACCGAACGGGGTGGTGTCGCCCTGGAAGTTCCGATGATCGACCCGCGAGTTGAGCATCTCGAGGATGATGGTGACGCCGTGCCGTTCCGCGAGCGGGGCGACCTTGGCGAGCGCGGTGGCACAGTTGGTGATCCCCGTCGCGTCGTCGATGCCGTCGACCCGGTTGCCGAACATCGCGATCACATTGGGGATGCCTTCCGCGGCTGCGGCCGGCACGACTGATTCGAGTTCGCCGAGAATGAGCGCGTGGTTGGCCGGGTTGTTGAGCCCGCGAGCGATGAAGTCGCCCCGAGGTGACGAATTGGCGGTGCTGATCGCGAGCCCGTGTCGCTTGACGCGTCCCCAGTCCTTCTGGTCGACGAGGTCGATCGCGCCGAGCCCGACGCGCTTCGCCATCTCGCAGAAGTCGTCGTAGGGAATGCTGCCGAACGGCCAGCGGCAGACCGACTGGCGGAGGGGAAAGCGATGAATTGCGGATTCGGCGGACGCCAAGGCCTTGATCTGAGTTGCGTTCCCAACTAATCCAGCCACACCCAAGGTGGAGGAAGCGAGGAACTGACGGCGAGTATGCATCTCTGTTCCCTCCCTGACCGGTGGCTGGTCTCGGGAGGGAAGGGCAGCTCGCCCCCGCCCCCCTTGACTGTCGTGTGCAAGGCTATGGCCCCTCGTAGAATACTACAGATCCTTGGCCCCCGGGACTGCCCACGAAGGCTGGCTACAGTCCCGGCTCCCCCCGCACCCCCAGAACCCCAATCAGCACGGCCTCGTCACCTCCGTCGCGTGTGCACTATTCGATGGCCAGAACTGGGCAATTTGGCCATTGACACGCGGTTCATCCCCGCACGCGCGGGGAACACTACGACCGATCGCAGCTCATTGAGCTGTCGGACGGTTCATCCCCGCACGCGCGGGGAACACTTGATCGCCAGTTCCTCGCCGTTCAGCGCCATCGGTTCATCCCCGCACGCGCGGGGAACACGGTGGGGGAGAGCAGGGGCCGGTAACAGTTGTCGGTTCATCCCCGCACGCGCGGGGAACACTCCTCGGGTGCGCCGAGCGCTTCCGCGACAGCCGGTTCATCCCCGCACGCGCGGGGAACACCCGGTAAATGTCGGCGCGGGCCGGTCCTCCAGCGGTTCATCCCCGCACGCGCGGGGAACACTTACTCGGAAACGATAGTGTACTGGCGACGAACGGTTCATCCCCGCACGCGCGGGGAACACTTGTGGGTGACGGTCAGGATTGCGGACGATGACGGTTCATCCCCGCACGCGCGGGGAACACAAGTCAAAAACTTGACAGCCTGAGGGGTGACCCGGTTCATCCCCGCACGCGCGGGGAACACGCGGGATCGCGTCCGGCAACCTGCTGCAGGGGCGGTTCATCCCCGCACGCGCGGGGAACACCATCGGTAACGCCATCGGATTCGGTGGCGTGCCGGTTCATCCCCGCACGCGCGGGGAACACACCCTGCAACTGGCCGCGTTCTCCGGTGGCGACGGTTCATCCCCGCACGCGCGGGGAACACTCCGCGTAGGCGCGGTCGAAGGGAATCCCTGCCGGTTCATCCCCGCACGCGCGGGGAACACGAGTCCAGGCTGACGGTATTGTGGGTGACGGTCGGTTCATCCCCGCACGCGCGGGGAACACTTTCGGTGTCCAGAAATGCGCCGCATACGGCCCGGTTCATCCCCGCACGCGCGGGGAACACCGGACGGTGTAGTTCTCATCGTTCGCCGAGGTCGGTTCATCCCCGCACGCGCGGGGAACACGGTCGCGTCGATCGCGTTCGGACTCACGAAGGCGGTTCATCCCCGCACGCGCGGGGAACACTCCAGCGCCTCGTTCCGCACCCCTCTGGGCAGCGGTTCATCCCCGCACGCGCGGGGAACACAGCGGCTACACCGACTCGGATAAGGGGATTGTCGGTTCATCCCCGCACGCGCGGGGAACACAACACCTCTCCCATGCCGTTGGAAGAGCTGCCCGGTTCATCCCCGCACGCGCGGGGAACACCCGACACCGAGTTCGTAGAACGCGTCGACCAACGGTTCATCCCCGCACGCGCGGGGAACACGGGTTGAACGAGACCCAGATTTCCGAGTTGGGCGGTTCATCCCCGCACGCGCGGGGAACACTGTCCCTGCTTGAGCGTCTTCCGCTCCACCACCGGTTCATCCCCGCACGCGCGGGGAACACCGCTGATGCGCGGTCAGGAGCTCCAGCGCCGCCGGTTCATCCCCGCACGCGCGGGGAACACCGCTGGTCCGCGCCAAGGTCGAACGCCGCCGTCGGTTCATCCCCGCACGCGCGGGGAACACCTCCGGTTCGTGGATAATCCGGTCGACGCCGACGGTTCATCCCCGCACGCGCGGGGAACACGATGACACGGGAGACGCGGCGGAATGAAAACCCGGTTCATCCCCGCACGCGCGGGGAACACACGCCACCTTGAACCGGTCCGCCGCCTCGAACGACGGTTCATCCCCGCACGCGCGGGGAACACGGGGGGGTGTTGGTTTCTCGCTCGCGTTCGGCAGGTTCATCCCCGCACGCGCGGGGAACACGGCCAGCTTTCCCGCCGCGCCCGCCTTGTGCCCGGTTCATCCCCGCACGCGCGGGGAACACTCGGGGCGGTGGAGTGAGGCGCAGGAGAACCCCGGTTCATCCCCGCACGCGCGGGGAACACCGCCCGCAAGGGTTCTAGATTGTAGGGGTAGACGGTTCATCCCCGCACGCGCGGGGAACACTGGGGCGTCCCGCGGCTCCGGCGCGGAGTGTACGGTTCATCCCCGCACGCGCGGGGAACACAACGCCTCGGTCAACTCGTCGGACTGTACCAGCGGTTCATCCCCGCACGCGCGGGGAACACATCCCGTCGCCGCTGGTAATCAGCCGGATCGCCGGTTCATCCCCGCACGCGCGGGGAACACCAATGCTTCCGCCAGCCACTTGGCTACGTCCGCGGTTCATCCCCGCACGCGCGGGGAACACAGCCCGACATAGCGCACGGCGCAAGCGAAATCCGGTTCATCCCCGCACGCGCGGGGAACACGTACGTCGCGTCCCGTCGATCGCCGGGACCACCGGTTCATCCCCGCACGCGCGGGGAACACTCCGGCCCTGGCACCGGCAGCCGCTCGAACGACGGTTCATCCCCACACGCGCGGGGAACACTTGCCGATCACGATGACCAGGGAGTCGACCGACGGTTCATCCCCGCACGCGCGGGGAACACACGATCCGATCGGGGTGAACCCACCCGAACGCCGGTTCATCCCCGCACGCGCGGGGAACACGACGGCCCATTTCCACGCGGTCACCGGATCACCGGTTCATCCCCGCACGCGCGGGGAACACACCCATCGGGTCGGGTCGGGCCGCCTCGAGTGCGGTTCATCCCCGCACGCGCGGGGAACACGGTCCACGAGATGCCGTCGCCGGTGGACGGCGCGGTTCATCCCCGCACGCGCGGGGAACACACCCTTGACGCGGAGCACCAGCGTTGCCGTGTCGGTTCATCCCCGCACGCGCGGGGAACACGGCGGGCTGGCTGATGGATCGCGCCGACTGGGCGGTTCATCCCCGCACGCGCGGGGAACACATCGGGTAGCTGAGTGTGCCGGTCCCCGTGACCGGTTCATCCCCGCACGCGCGGGGAACACTCCGGGTTGGCCGGCCGGTAGTCCCGCGGGTACGGTTCATCCCCGCACGCGCGGGGAACACCCTTGCCCTCGCCCACCACGGAGACCCACGTACGGTTCATCCCCGCACGCGCGGGGAACACGGGTCAAGCGTCACCGCCCTCCCAGCGGCCACCGGTTCATCCCCGCACGCGCGGGGAACACCGCTCCGCACCCGGATGACCCCGGCGGCTCGCCGGTTCATCCCCGCACGCGCGGGGAACACTTCACCCTCGAGCGTGCGGCATGACCGTCACCCGGTTCATCCCCGCACGCGCGGGGAACACCTCACGGGTGGCGGGACCAACCCGACCAACGCCGGTTCATCCCCGCACGCGCGGGGAACACACCCTTGACGCGGAGCACCAGCGTTGCCGTGTCGGTTCATCCCCGCACGCGCGGGGAACACCGCAACACCTGCCCGAAATGCTCGAACTCTTCCGGTTCATCCCCGCACGCGCGGGGAACACGCGGCTTTCTTCTGTGGCACGGTGACGGTTTCCGGTTCATCCCCGCACGCGCGGGGAACACGTGAACGACTCAGTCCAGACCCCGTCCACCAACGGTTCATCCCCGCACGCGCGGGGAACACAGCGACCCTGTATCGACTGCCTCCCCCCACGACGGTTCATCCCCGCACGCGCGGGGAACACTCACCCGCGCCGACTATACCCGGGCGGTCAACCGGTTCATCCCCGCACGCGCGGGGAACACTCGGCCGCACAGACCCGCTGCGGCGAGGTGAGCGGTTCATCCCCGCACGCGCGGGGAACACTGGGCTTCCGCCGTGTTGGCTCTCAGGATCGCCGGTTCATCCCCGCACGCGCGGGGAACACCAGAGCTGTTGCCCGTGTCAATGCTCTCGCCACGGTTCATCCCCGCACGCGCGGGGAACACTCGGGCGCGACGGTGCGGGTGCCGACGGCTGACGGTTCATCCCCGCACGCGCGGGGAACACCAAAAGAATGGGGTACAAGTCAAGTCGTTACCCGGTTCATCCCCGCACGCGCGGGGAACACCGTAATCGTCCCACGTCATTCGTGCGAGCCCGCGGTTCATCCCCGCACGCGCGGGGAACACATCCGAGTCGACCGACAGGAACGTGTCGTCAGCGGTTCATCCCCGCACGCGCGGGGAACACTGGCACGGTCGCGGGTCCGGGCAGGGGATGTGCGGTTCATCCCCGCACGCGCGGGGAACACCGGTCGGAGAAGGAAAGCGCGTCGAGTTGTGCCGGTTCATCCCCGCACGCGCGGGGAACACCGCTGTTGTCCACGCGCTCACGATCCCCCCGCCGGTTCATCCCCGCACGCGCGGGGAACACCTCCAGTAGGGGGGCCCCCCGGCCTAGGAGTACGGTTCATCCCCGCACGCGCGGGGAACACTCGATCACCGGGCCGAGCAGGTCCCAGCGGCGCGGTTCATCCCCGCACGCGCGGGGAACACGTGCGCGCCGTGCCACCACGCCAGAGCTGCTGCGGTTCATCCCCGCACGCGCGGGGAACACTCACCTATCGCAGCCAGAAGGGGCGGAAGTTCCGGTTCATCCCCGCACGCGCGGGGAACACCACAGCAGCTCGAGCACCAGGGCACCCCAACCCGGTTCATCCCCGCACGCGCGGGGAACACCGGTTGTTCTCTTGGGTCCACCGCTCGACATCCGGTTCATCCCCGCACGCGCGGGGAACACACGGCCACGTCCGGTACAACGGCATACGGCGACGGTTCATCCCCGCACGCGCGGGGAACACGACAACAGTGATGTCAGCCATCCTGTCCCTCCCGGTTCATCCCCGCACGCGCGGGGAACACGGGAGCGGGGGTCGCGCTCACGACCCCCCCGCCGGTTCATCCCCGCACGCGCGGGGAACACACACTTCGGACACTTTCTAGCCGGGATGTGCCCGGTTCATCCCCGCACGCGCGGGGAACACGCCCCGTGCCGCCGCTGCCCGTTCCGTCGTATGGGTTCATCCCCGCACGCGCGGGGAACACCGCTGCTCCCGCCCTCGATGGCGGCGATCGAGCGGTTCATCCCCGCACGCGCGGGGAACACCTCGGAACGCGTTCGCCTTCGCCAGCCGCCGTCGGTTCATCCCCGCACGCGCGGGGAACACGTACCCCGTCCGCCCCGCGTCCCGTCGCTCTGCGGTTCATCCCCGCACGCGCGGGGAACACGTCCGCCTCCTCTTCCTCGCAGATCGCGCAATCGGTTCATCCCCGCACGCGCGGGGAACACACCGTAGCCATCGCGGCCATAGGTGCTGGCGGCGGTTCATCCCCGCACGCGCGGGGAACACGTCACCCGGAACTCCTCCACTGACGTGAGGGTCGGTTCATCCCCGCACGCGCGGGGAACACTGAACCGGCCACTCATCGTCCTGTCTCCTCGTCGGTTCATCCCCGCACGCGCGGGGAACACAGTGACGGGCGCATGCGCGGCACCATGCAATACGGTTCATCCCCGCACGCGCGGGGAACACGTGACGTTCGGGGCCGGGAGCGGCGTTCCATCCGGTTCATCCCCGCACGCGCGGGGAACACGGACGACCCGTACCTCGAGAAGTACGATCTCTCGGTTCATCCCCGCACGCGCGGGGAACACTTCATGGTGGGGTGGAGGTCGTTGGAGCGGGGCGGTTCATCCCCGCACGCGCGGGGAACACTCCCTGCGCACGCAACTCGCGGACGTGGAGGTCGGTTCATCCCCGCACGCGCGGGGAACACGTTGTCGCAGATCAGTTGCACCCATCCCCGGGGGGTTCATCCCCGCACGCGCGGGGAACACAGCTCCATGAGCGTGGCGGCATCGCCCTGATTCGGTTCATCCCCGCACGCGCGGGGAACACGTCATCACCGTGGGCTCGGATGTGTCGGTGATCGGTTCATCCCCGCACGCGCGGGGAACACTACCCGTGCGCCGACGCGCGCCAGCGCGCCGACGGTTCATCCCCGCACGCGCGGGGAACACAAGGCGCTCGGGATCGACGATCTCGTCACGGACGGTTCATCCCCGCACGCGCGGGGAACACGCCAGACGACGCCGGCGGGAACGAGACGACGACGGTTCATCCCCGCACGCGCGGGGAACACGGCACCACCCGCTGTCCCGGTCGCATCGTTGCCGGTTCATCCCCGCACGCGCGGGGAACACTCCTCGAGCTGTTCCGGGGTGAGCCGGTAGCTCGGTTCATCCCCGCACGCGCGGGGAACACCGATATTTGCCGTTGAGCCAGTAGCAAATCTGCGGTTCATCCCCGCACGCGCGGGGAACACCCCATCTGGTAGAGGCCCACGCCCTGGATCAGCGGTTCATCCCCGCACGCGCGGGGAACACTTCGTCGGCGGGACCGAGAACCGGGTCGCGTGCGGTTCATCCCCGCACGCGCGGGGAACACGGCCGCGTCATAGCCGTTCTCGTCCACACCGACGGTTCATCCCCGCACGCGCGGGGAACACGTAGACGTACCCGCTCGGTGCCGGCTCCGGGCCGGTTCATCCCCGCACGCGCGGGGAACACGCCGGGGGGAAGTCCCGCAAGGCCCTCGACGACGGTTCATCCCCGCACGCGCGGGGAACACATACCCGCAAGATGTTCGGGCGCCTGGAGTACCGGTTCATCCCCGCACGCGCGGGGAACACCTCGCATTCGGCATCGGGGCCGATGGCCCATTCGGTTCATCCCCGCACGCGCGGGGAACACGGTCGCGACTGCGTGGTCTTGCGCACGAAAGACGGTTCATCCCCGCACGCGCGGGGAACACAGGCTCGCACCGTGCCGGTTCCCCGCGACGATCGGTTCATCCCCGCACGCGCGGGGAACACGTTCGCTGCAGCATCACCGGCTTCTCCGTCGTCGGTTCATCCCCGCACGCGCGGGGAACACGGCGTCCTCAGGCAGCGGTGAAAAGGCGTGTTCGGTTCATCCCCGCACGCGCGGGGAACACAACCTATCCCCGGCATGGACGGATGGAAGCGCCGGTTCATCCCCGCACGCGCGGGGAACACCGCCGCGACCTTGGCCGCGTGCTGGTGATCGACGGTTCATCCCCGCACGCGCGGGGAACACGAGTCCAAGAGCGCCTGCGCTTTGTTCCCGGCCGGTTCATCCCCGCACGCGCGGGGAACACTGGACGAAGTTCGGGGCGATCCCATTCGCCTGCGGTTCATCCCCGCACGCGCGGGGAACACAGGCACAGGCGCAACTCAAGCTGCTCGCTCCGCGGTTCATCCCCGCACGCGCGGGGAACACGCCCAGCGCCCCCAGAACGAGCGCCCTATCGCCGGTTCATCCCCGCACGCGCGGGGAACACAGCGAGATCGCCTCGTCGGCCGCGGTATCCCGCGGTTCATCCCCGCACGCGCGGGGAACACCGTGCCATTCAGGGTCACCTGACCGGTCGATGCGGTTCATCCCCGCACGCGCGGGGAACACCGTTCGCGTTCGCGTGCAAAGAATGACCGCGCCGGTTCATCCCCGCACGCGCGGGGAACACCGTTCGCGTTCGCGTGCAAAGAATGACCGCGCCGGTTCATCCCCGCACGCGCGGGGAACACGGCCAACGCCAGTTGCCAGTTGCGTCGTGAGCCGGTTCATCCCCGCACGCGCGGGGAACACGGCCGCCAGCGCGGCGGCCTCCCCCTCGGTGCCGGTTCATCCCCGCACGCGCGGGGAACACGGGGTCCAGTTCCTCGATGATCCCCGGCGCGGCGGTTCATCCCCGCACGCGCGGGGAACACCGTTCGCGTTCGCGTGCAAAGAATGACCGCGCCGGTTCATCCCCGCACGCGCGGGGAACACACCACCGGCCCGTCATTGTTGAGCGTGTAGTCCGGTTCATCCCCGCACGCGCGGGGAACACCCAGCGAACGGGTCGAGCACGATGTCACCCGCCGGTTCATCCCCGCACGCGCGGGGAACACACATGGACCGGCACCTCAGTCCAACCGAGCGACGGTTCATCCCCGCACGCGCGGGGAACACGCCGATCTGCTCGACCAGGAGGTGGTGGACGGAGGTTCATCCCCGCACGCGCGGGGAACACACCGGTTCATGCCGCACCCAGCGCCGGTAGATGGCGGTTCATCCCCGCACGCGCGGGGAACACCTGTACGCGCAACAAGAGGAAATGCTATGGCGCGGTTCATCCCCGCACGCGCGGGGAACACACTTGCTGCAAGTCACTATCCCACCACGACTTGCAAGCTGTGCGCTTTCCTACCGATCAGGAAGCGGACTTTGAAGCCTCGATGTCTGGTGGTTGAAATGCCACGAGCCGGAGCCCGTCAAACTCGACCGGTACGCGACGATTGGGACCAAGGGTCTGGAACTCGTACCCCGACTCGTGGCTGCTGGCCCAAGCCATCACCGCGTTGCCATCCTCAATCCCGGCCTCGAGCTGCTGCCAGATCATCTCTCTTCCCTGGCGTGAGAGATCACCGATGTAGACGCCGGCTCGCACCTCCAGAAGCCAGATGGCCAGCCGACCCCGCAGTCGAGGAGCGATTCCTTCGGTCACCACCGCAAGGAATGCCATCAGACGACTCGGTGTCCGATATCCCCGATGCTGTCGGGACTTGGTATCGCAGGGGGAATGTTTTCGGCGAAGGTCTCTGGTGGCGTGATTTCCCCCGCGGCGAGCACCTCCTCGATCAGCGGGATGATCCGCGCTAGCAGCCTAGTCGATCGGAACAGGTCGCGACATGCGAGCCGTACGGCGCGCTCAGGCTGATGTGGAGACCCGCTCGCAATCCGGAATGCGATGGGGACGACCGTCTCGAACTTGAAGAGATCGGCGATGTCGTAGACGAAGGAGAGTGCCTTCCCGGTGTGTATAAACCCGACAGCCGGCGCGTATCCGGCCGCCAGCACCGCCGCTTCGGTGATGCCATAGAGGCACGACGTTGCCGATGAAAGACACCGGTTCGGCACGTCGGCCGCGTCCCACTCCTTGCGATCATAGTTGCGTGCCTTCCACGCCACACCGTACTGGCGAGCCAACAACTTGTACATCTCCCGAACCCTCGCACCTTCGATACCCTGCAGTTGTTGCACACTGCGTCGTGCCGGGGCGGGCTCACCGAAGCGCACCTCGTACATCTTGCGAACGACCTTGAGACGCAGAGCATCATCGAACGCCAGTTTCGCCTGGTAGAGCAACCGGTCCGACCGGGCTCCGCCCGGCTGACCCGAGGCATACAGCCGCACTCCTCCCTCGCCAACCCACACCAGGAGTGTGCCCACGAGAGCGGCGAGCCGCACGGCCGCGTGGGAGACCCGGGTACCGGGCTCAAGCATGATAGCCGCCACCGACCCCACGGGGATGTGGGTTCGGACGCCCGCCTGATCAACGACAACGAACGCACCGTCGACCACGTCGATCTGGCCATACTCGACGAAGATGAGTGAGACTCGGTCCTTCATTGGTAGCGGACGAAGGTTGGGGAGCATTACATGAAGCGTCGGATCAACAGCAACCCGCAACCGAATCCCTTGCTGTGGCCCACCCCTGTGAATAGAGCGACAACCAACTTGGACGGATCCGTGACAGTCGCAACCCCGTCGAAGTCCACCGATGAGAACCGAAGGGGCGGCCCGTGCGACCGGCGAGAAAGATGTTGCACGTACCGGTCGTAGCGGATGTGCTCCGCATCGATCCCGAGTCCGATTGTCGGCGCCCGGTCGACCAGCCATTCTATTGCAGCCTCCTGGATCGCTTCCTCACGCTTGTCAGGCGAGGCACGTCGCTTGGCGTCCATCAGCACATCGTGTCGTTTGCCGCGACGGCCATGCTCACCCCGGGAGACCGTGGGATTTGCCCTGAGCGAGAACGCCAACGTCTCACCCACGATCAGCTTGGGAGCATACTCCTTGATCTCGACCTCGAGAACCCCAGGCTCCGGCGCCGGCGCCCGCTTCGACACCACGTAGTAGCTCAGCGCTCCGTCCGCTCGTGAAGTACCGACGCGGAAGAGAAAATCGCGCGGCTTGTCGTCTCCTGGAAAGAGCCGCCATACCGCAGCGTGATCGCGGGCAAGCTCGCCGTGCTGCAGCGCCTCACGGTACCATCCCGCGGCTCTCGCCGTGGGGAGCAGCGTCACTCGAGACAAGAACCCGGGGGGCGGGGTCATGCGTCGCCCCCGGTGCTTCCGCGCCACTCCTGCCTTCGCGTGAACTGCCATCGCCCCCGCGACAGCGGCTGGTCGTATCGCCAGTGCACTCCTGATGCAGCAACACCGGGCTCCATCCCGGATTCCCAGAAGTATGCGTCGCCTCCGTGACGACCTGACAAGCGGAACGCGGACGGCGGCGATGCCGCGAACGCCGACCGGAGATCCGGCGCCGTGACAACGACGGGATTGAGTGGCAACGCCGGCGGGCAGGACTTTCGGCCGAGATAGAGAACATATCGAGGCTTCCGGAGCGCCGCCACGAGGTCCGCGAGCTCGTACGGAGCGTTCGCCATTGCCTCTACCGCCACCAGCGCAGCAGCATCACACCGGTACTCCCGCGCAGAAAGAAGTGTTCCGACCTTGCGGGCAGTTCTTAACACATCGCGCCGGGAATGAAGGACCTGCCTGCGTTCCGGCTCACCGTACTGCACGGTGTGGTAGTCCCGTAGGGGATCTCCGAACGCATCGACCCGGAGGCCAAAACGGTATCCATCGCGGAGCGCAGCCTGACCGGTTTCGTCGGCTCGATCTACCCCAACCGCGGCGCCGAGGATGCCGATGAGCGCGGATCTGGTCGGGTACATTGTGCTGTGACGAGACTCCCCCACGGCAATCTCACCCCAACTCGCGAGCGGGCCGTAGAGCGTGAAGACGAGATAGTCGGTCACCCGTCACTCCGCCGCAACGAAATCGAGTAGCTCGGCGAGGGTCCCTTCGTGCGATCGAACGTCCATGGTATACCGAGCGTCGGCACACGGACCATACGCCTGGTCAAGATCATCCACGAGCGTGCTCAGTCGCTGCGTCGCTTCCTCAGCGTAGTCCTGCCCGTCCACCGGCCTGAGGAACGCCAATGACAGCGAACGAGGCTGCTGCTCCCCCTTCTCGGCCAGGGAATAGTGCGCGAATGCGCGGCTACCGAAGGAATTCTGCTTCCCGTTGGGCGGCACCCGGTGGGCTGCGTCAACCAGCGCGCGAATCGCGCGCGCGGCCAGCGCGGCATCACCGCCGAGATTCCGCTCCAAGAGGTCCCGATCAATACAGAGGTACTGGTAGAATAGCGCCGCCGCAAACCCGGCCTCGCCGATGTGGGCAGCGCCGGCATCCTCTCCGGGACCCTTGAGATCGTCGACGGCGGTGAAGAAATCATCCTCGATGGCCGACTCGTGGACACCGATCCCGTGCGCGACTTGCACTGCGGCTTCAACGTTATGCTCTGGGGAGGCCGCCAGCATCCGACCGAACATGGCAATATCCACTGCGGTCTGCTCATGGAGCAAGGCACTCAGCTCCTCCACGGTCGGCTTCCGCTTCTCGCTGATCAGGCGATCGACCAAGGCTTCGATCGCCGTGTGTTCCTCCGGTGCGATGTGCACCAACTGCTCGATCCGGACGGAGTTCTTCTCGAGCTTGCCAAAGACAGCCGCGATCAGTCCGGCCCACTCGGTCGCCTTCTTCTCCTCGACTCCACCGGCAGTCAGACGTTGGTGCGCCTCGACCCCAAGCAGCTTCGTCCGGGTGCCTATCGTTCCGCTCAGCGCTTGCTGAAGGAGTTCCGACGTGCGCCACGCGCGCTTGAGCGACTGCGATGAGACACGGATTCGCTGCCGTCCCCCGAAACGCGCGGTCTTGGGTTGCCCCAGATCATCCCGATTCAGATTCGCGGGTGGATACGATGTGAGCAGGTGGAGTTGAATGAACCGCGTCATGCGACGATCTCCGCTTCGGGGGTGGACTCGCCGCGCGAAGCCTTGTCGCGCGGCTGCTGGTAATAGTCGTAGGCCCAGTGGAATCGGACAGTTCCCGCTGGATTCGGTTTCGGGTGATCGACCTCGTCGAGCCAGGTGTACAGGTCGTCAGCGAGCGTGGCGACGTCTGTCTTTCGTCCCGCGAGTGCCACGGCTCGACGCCAGAGCCGAAGCAGCTCCTCCGGCTCGGTGGTCGCCTGCAGGCGCCGGAATCGGAGCTCCGACATGACCCTCGCACCGCCCTCGGGGGTTCCGAGGCGCCGGCCGAGTGTCGCCGGGGAATGCAGATCATCGTTGACTTCCACGATGACGCCGGCAACGAGCGCCAATCGATAGTAGTCAGTCTCGGAGTCTCGCGGGGATCGTCGATCCTGACGACGCTCGATCAAGCCACTCACCAGCAAATGCACTGCTGGCTCGCCCACCAGGTCGAGGCCGTTGCCAGCACGTCGCAGTCGGGCACGGTCACCGAGGTCAAGCCGGCGAAGTTCCTTGGCCAAGGAGGCCGATTTGTCCTCGTGCCGCCGGAGAGCTCCGTGCCATTGACGGACCCAGTAGTGCTGGTCGGAATTGAAGGTAGAGAATCGGTTCCTCATGCTGCGGCCTCCTCAGTGGCACGAACAGACTGCCAAAGCTCCTTCATCGGCTTCTTCCGGTAGAGATCTCCGGCGAGCTTGCCACGCGAGGTCACGACTCGGTCCAGTCGAAGCGATTCGATCGGTCCACGAAGCGTCCAGCTGTCGAAGAGTGCCAGGGCATGATCGCGCACGGTTCGGAGCCATTGCTGGCGAACACGGATCTGATCTGAGTCACCGGATTGGCCCGCAGCAGCGAGATCGCGCAGCGCCTCGAAGAAGGCGGGCTCGGTTGCCTCCCAGAAGCTCTGGCGGACCGCTGGATCACTCAAATTGGCATTCCACGCAGCCTTGACATGATCGTTCAGGAGTTTGGACCCAGCGACCGCGGTTTCAAGAAGCGCGCCCACTTCTCGAACGAACCGACCGCGCATCGCCAGTTCGACCGCATACAATGGCACCACACTATCGTACCACCCTCGCAGCTTCATGTTGTCGAAGTCGGCTCCGGATGACCAAAGCCGCAATGTGGTTCCGGCCGGTGCCGATGCAACGAAACTCCGCACCGCGAGCGCCGCGGTGTGGTCCGCATCGGTGCCGTAGGTGAGCCCCAGCCAATCGCGATAGCCGAGCCCCCCGGGCTGCCCCTTTCGGGCGATTGGTGGCTTCTCCCCCTTGGGATCCAGAACATACGGCGAGAGCGGGTGCATCCACGCGCCCTCATAGTTCGTACCTCCGTGCCGCGTCTGAAATCGCTGCAACAAGCGCTGACCTGCCGCTCCGCAGACGGAACACTGTCCCGCCACAGCTCCGGTCCAGTCCAATCGAATCCGACGGGACATGCTCCAATAGGCTTGGAGCGGATGGACCGATTCTGGCGTGGTGACGACGGCGTCCGGCCCGTCGCTCCGCCTGGTTGGTGCGAGCCATGGAAGCACGCTACTCCACGAGGTCACGGGCGGACACCCGAGTTCATCCGCCGGAATTACATTGAGCCAGAGCCGCTCCCAAAGCAACGCGTCCGCTGACTCGGGGAGCAGCAGGGTGGTGATTGGGCCGCCGCCCCGCAATGAGGTGCGCGTGCCCCGGCCACCCGACGGCGCGTTGAACTGCATGGTGGCAAGGGCATGAGCCGCGCATGAGTCGCAGAGTCCGAAGCCCTCTGCTGGTTTGCAGAAGAACTCACTGGCATCCGAACCGTACTCGAAGATCAGGTCGCGCGCCTCCACCTCACGCGCATCTTGCAAATCCAGATCCTGCAGAAACGCCGGTCCCTCGGGGCTTTCCAGGAGAAACGCATGCCTGATCGGCGCGAATGCCTGTCCGAGCTCGCTTCGCGAGGGTGGGCTCACGAGCCGATCACTCCACTCATCCCGGTCGGACGGAGCGAAGGCGGTCTGGAGGAGCCCGATCAGGAACTGGTAGGCAGCACCCTGGAAGTCGGGACGGGGTGCCGCGAGATCTTGCCAGCGCGGATCTCCCAGATCCAACGGTGAGAGATGCGCCAGATCATTCGTTCGATTCTTTGCGGGCATCCATTCTGAACTGATCAGATCCATGAGAGCTCCGTCTTGTGCTTCACCTGGTCGTCAACGTGCTCGGACAATGCCAATGAGCGAAAGATTGCAGGAAGGGCGGCCAATCGCCACCCGGAAAAGCTTGGCCTGACTTGTACCGACTGTTTGACGCGTCACCACACCAATCCCTCCACGGGATCATACTTTGCTTCCAGTTCCAACCCTCGCGCCTGCTGCACCAGTCCGCGCAACACACCGTTCTCGTCTGGAACCAAGGGTAGAATGAATGCCGGCTCACGGAGCAGTGGTACCGTGGCTCGCAACGAGTCGATCATCATGTTGAATCGTTCCTGCCATTTCGGACCGAGCGTGTGAAATCGCCTGGCATCGACCCGGACGCTTGAGGCCTCCCAAGGTCGGCGTGACTCATCGTACAACGGGACCAATACTCCCCCCCGTTCGATCGCCAAGTAGATCGTTCGGCTTTCCTCACCGAGTCTGGTAGGCACACGGTCGTCCTCGGTCCAACGCATGTTGCTGTCGATGGCGTACCCCCGGTCCAGACGGAGCGCATTGAAGTTCCCCATGCTCTGCTCGGCCAGTGCGTGCCCGTCTGCCTTGGTGCTTGAGGCTTGCAGCGCCTCCGGCACCTCCTGGGCCGAATCCCCATACACCGCTTCCACCAGCGCGCGAACCGACCCGGCCTCTCCAGGCATTCCCGGAGTGACAATCCGCTCGACACTCCCCAGTGTGTCAGCCCCCAACCACAATCTTCCCGCATCGTCATAGACATACTGGCCTTTGGGGAAGAGCGCGGCGTACCAATCCCCTCGGGGTGGTTCTTCGATCCCCGGCACCAGGACGTGAAGAATCGCCTCGCCCCGCTCATCCGAGCCACCCGCAAGTGGATCTCCTTTCAGGGATCGGCGGTGTCGCATCAGACGACCGGCTCGCTGGATCACGAGGTCGATGGGCGCCCAGTCGGACACCATCACGTCGACATCATAGTCGAGCGACTGCTCCAATACTTGCGTCCCCACGAGTACCTGACCGCACCGTTCCTCGCCTCTCGATGCCACGCCGAACCGCGCTAACACCCCTTGCTCGATCTGGAGCCGGTCGGCAAGCGCATATCGACTGTGAAAGAGTGTCACTGTTCCCGCCGGGCATTTCGCGACCAGTCCCTGATACCCCCGTCGAGCATCCTCCACCGTGTTCCGGATCCATGCCACGCACCGGCCCTTGGCCGCCTCTGATCTGATGAGTTGGGTCACCGAGGCCTCATCGTGCAGCATCACTACTCGCACGCTCCGACGGAGCGGCTCGCGAGTCGCGCATGCATGAAGGCGGAGCTCTGATCCGAATTGTGATGCCAAGGGATATCGGAAGTCATGCAGCGAGAATGGGAGGGCACCGGAGCCTCTGCCCTTGGCAAATGCCGCAAGCAAGTCGGCACGGATGGTCTGGGGAATCGTCGCCGAAAGCAGTATAGCGCTACCTCCCCCGCGAGCGTGATGCTCCAGCAGCACCTTCAAGAGCTGCAGCATGTAACTGTCGTAGGCATGAACCTCATCGACGATCAACACTTTTCCGGAGAGTCCAAGCATCCGGAGCGATTGGTGGCGCACCGGCATCACCGCGAGAAGTGCCTGGTCAATCGTTCCGACTCCTACCTCGGCCAGCAGCGCCTTCTTTCGGCTATCCGCCAGCCACGCCGCACACTCCGCACTCGCATCGAGACCGGGATCATTGCGTGAGGCCGTCGGATGATCGCTCTCGGAGCGTAGGACACTTGCGCGGAAGTCATCGACCATATCCCTCGCGCTGTGAGCCAGCACCAAAGAAGGATGACTCTCCGGCGTGAACATCCGTCGATAGATCTTTCCGACCCGCGCGTACATCTGCGTGGCGGTAGCCATCGTCGGCAACGCGAAATAGAAGCCATGCGCCAACCCTGCAGACATCATTCGCTGTGTGAGTAGCAGTGCCGCCTCGGTCTTCCCCGAGCCGGTGACATCCTCGAGGACAAAGAGTTGCGGTACAGGTTCGAGTGGAACATCGGCAGCGTATTGTTGGAGAGGTGAAAAGATGGTGACCTCGTGCAACAGATCCGCCGGCTGATCCCAGTGCCGCACTCGGGCTCCGCCAAGACCAGCAGTCACCAGCGCCTTCCGGGCAGTCGGCATGGCAACCTCCTCCCAATACCGCTCGACCGGGAGTACCGAGCTCCGATAGCGGAATTCCTGCTGATTCGATCCGATCCAATCGGCAAGAACCGCAAGCCCAGCTGCATGCCAGGAAAATTGTCGCATGACGGCTCGGTGCCCACCCGAAGGGGCGGGGATCGACTTCGATAGCAAGAGGTTGCCGATCGCTTGAGTAAATTCGATCGCCGCCTGCAGATCGACTGACAGGAAGTGGTCGGCGGGGTTCAACCTGAACTGACCACCCGGTTGAAGATCGTGAGGCGGGGATCCGTGATGTCCCATGACCGTGCGGGCCCAGATCCGCCACGTCTCGTGCCCGGAGTCGGGTACCGATGATAGCCCAGGGTGCACCGATAGATAGTCTCGCCACAACAGCCAACCCAAGGTGTCATGCCGTTGCGAACGCACTGCTGGAATCCTCGCCGATGGTACCAGGGACTCGGCAAGGTCCGGTGCCAGGTTCTGGAAGCCTCGTGAAAACTTGCCGATGTCGTGCAAGGCAAGAAAGTAGATGAACACTTCATCCACGACAGACTTAGGCTGGCCTAAGGCATCCGCCAGCGGTTGAAGCGAGAATCGTGGTAGCCCGATCAATAGCCTCCCACACGCCGCAACATCGAGAGAGTGGAAGGCCAAGAGGTGGAAGCGATCGCCACCCTCATCCTCAGGCCTCGCCTTCCCCCAGTACCGGTACCATGAAAGGGTGTCCTGACTCACCGCCCCCCGCCTTCTAGAACCGCAGCGCGTCGAGATACCGATAGCTGGTCCGCACACTCGCCATCGGGTCCGCGGGGTTGTCATGCTCCACGAAGAAGTGCTTCATCCCCGCCTGGTCGCGCGCCGCGAAGAGCTTCGCGAAGTCGATGGTGCCCTTGCCGACATCGCGCATCTGGAACTCGGGCGCGGGTCCGGCATCCTTCACATGCACCAGCGGGAACCGCCCCGGCCATTTCGCGAAATAGGCGAACGGATCGCCACCCGCCTTGGTGATCCAGTAGAGGTCCATCTCGAAATCGATCAGCTTGGGGTCGGTCTCCTCGAGCAGCACATCGAACGGTCGACGTCCCTCGACGTCGGTGAACTCGAAGTCGTGATTGTGATAGGCCACCCGGATCCTGAACGTCTTCGCATCCTCCGCCGCACGATTCAGCGTCGCGGCGGTCCGCTTGAGCGCGTCGATCGAGTTCCGATCCGACTCGCCGAGCCACGGCACGACCAGCCACTTCTGCCCCATCTCCGATGCCCCGTTGAGGGTCTGGTACCAATTGGTCTTCATCGTGGCGAGGTCGGTGTGTGCCGCGGGCGACTTGAGGCCGTTGCGGTCGAGCAACTGCTTGATGGCACGCGGGGGCCGATCGAAGTAGCCGGCGAACTCCACCTCGCGGTAGCCGATGTCGGCGACCTCCTTCAACGTGCGTTCGACACTCTCGGCCATGGCGCTCCTGAGGGTGTAGAGCTGGAGGCCGATCCGGTCCAGCTTGTCGGCTGCGCCGAATCGCGGCAGGGCCAGGTTCGGCAACAGCAGCGGCACCGCGGCACCAAGGGTCGAGGCAACAAAGGTCCGACGCTCCATCTAGAGTTCCTTCCTGGTCAAGGATCGCACCGCATGGTCGACGGCCCGTGCCGTCAATGCCATGTAGGTGACCGAGGGGTTCTGGCAGCCCGAGGACGCCATGCTGGCACCGTCGGTGACGAAGACGTTCGGGGCATCCCACACCTGGTTCCACTTGTTGAGCACCGAGGTGCGCCGGTCCTTTCCCATGCGGGCCGTTCCCATCTCGTGAATGGTGAGCCCCGGTGCCGTACCGTTGTCGTAGGTCGCCACGTCCCGACACCCCGCGGCCTCCAGCATCTCGGCGGCCTGGTCTGCGGCATCCCGCATCATCACCCGTTCGTTGTCCCGCCACTGCATGTCGATGTGGAGCACCGGAATCCCCCATCGATCGACCCGACTCTCATCGATCGTGACACGATTCTCGGGATCGGGGAGACACTCCCCGAACCCTCCGAGCGACATGCGCCACGGCCCGTACTCGGGCGTCCGGAGCGCGGACTTGAAGTCGGCGCCGAAGCCACGACGGGTCGCACCGCGACCCCAGCCGACCACCGAGCGGTACCCTCCCCCCTGGTAGGCGTACCCGCGCAGGAAATCGGGATGCGCGTCGCGCACATTCCGGAACCGTGGCAGGTAGATGCCATTCGGACGATTCCCCGTGGTGCGGCGATCCTCGAACCCCGGCACCACACCACCGGCACCGTGCTGCATCGTGTGATCCATCAGGTGACGGCCCAGCACGCCGGAGTTGCCACCGAGCCCATCGGGATGGGAACGTGACCGGGAGTTGAGCAGGATGCGCGTCGACTCAAGGGTCGAGGCACAGACGAACACGATTCGCGAGGCGAACTCCAGCGACTCGAGCGTCTGTCCGTCGATCACCCGGACGCCGGTCACACGCCCGGTCGGTTCGTCGAACACCAACGAATGCACCACGGAGAACGGCCTGAGGGTGGTCCGGCCGGTCCCGAGTGCATCCTTGAGCGTCGTCTGCACACTGTTGAAGTAGCTGGCCGTGGTGCAACCCCGGTGGCAGTCGCCACAGTAGTGACAACCGGCCCGACCATTGTGTGCCTCGGTCAGCACTGCAACCCGCCCGATCGTCATCACCCGCTCGCCGCCGTACGCATCGCGCAGTCCGTTCCGGAACCATTCCTCGCTGCAGCTCAGTGGCATGGGTGGCAGGAACGGCCCGTCGGGTAGTTGCGACAAGCCGAGCCGCTCGCCAGAGATGCCGGCGTAGGACTCGACCTTGTCGTACCACGGCTTCAGGTCGCGGTAGCGGATCGGCCAATCGGTGCCGTGTCCATCGCGGGCATTCGCCTCGAAATCGAGATCACTCAACCGGTAGCACTGCCGCCCCCACATGATCGACTTCCCGCCGACCTGACGGCCGCGAATCCAGTCGAACGGCTTGCCATCGGGAGTGGTATACGGATTGTCGACGTCGTCCACGAAGAACTGGGTCGCACCCTCGTCGCAGGCATAGCACTTCCGCTGCACCGGCTGGCGCGTGGAGAGGTGGTGCTCGTCACCCATGTAGCGATAGTCGAACTCGTAGGCCGGCGCATTCATGAGGTAGTCACGCGCGGGGTCGATCGGACGTCCCGCTTCGAGCACCAGAACCCGGAGACCCCTCTCCGAGAGCTCCTTGGCGGCCCATCCACCGGAGATGCCCGATCCGATCACGATCGCATCCCATGGATCAGGGCGGCTCATCGGTTCACCGTCTCGATCATGGCACAGCCCTCGAATCGTCCGGGAAAGCGATTCACCTGCAGCTCCTGCTCGATGCCAACCTCGGAGGTGTAGTAGCCGAACAACGTCAGGTACTTGAGGTCACGCCAGAAGATGTCGGGCAGCATCGCACCGGTAGCGTCGTACGCGTTCGACTCGACCGTCGAGAGCACGGCATCCTGTTCGGCGGCGGTGTTGTCGATGAAGAGTCGCTGGTGCATGCGTGAGGCACGCTGGTCCAGATCGACCAACCCGCACACGAAGCGTCGCTGGCGTGCCGCGTCGTAGCGTTCCGACACGATCAGTTCGGTGAATCGATGACACTCGGCGGCCATCGCACCGGGTGTATCGGTCGCGGGAATGATTCGCTCGCCAGCCGCCGCGACGGTGTGCATCTGGTGACTGTCGAAGAAGCCGAGCGGCGAGCGACCAACACGCATCCGATCCTGCGTGTCACGACCGAGTGCCAGCAGATCGTCGGGCGTGAGCCCGACGATGATCGAGGTACTACCAAGGAAGCGAAGGAGGTCGCGACGGTGCATGGGCCGCTCTGGGATGGAGGATGGGCGCTTCTCACTTCTCACTTCTCACTTCTCGCCCAAGCATACGCCTGATCAGTGTGGCGTGTCCATCCGTTGGTCAGCAAGTCGGTCCAGCTTGTCGCTCATGATCCGGGAGAGGAAATCCTGCGACTCCGCGAGACGTTCCATCTGCGAGGCAATCTGGTCGACCTGATGCTCGAGCTGGTCGATCCGGACTTCACCGCGCGACTCGGCCTCCCGCGCGCGCCGAAATGCCGGCTGCGCCGACACCCCCAGGGCGCGTTCCATCTCATGGATGCGTCCCTTGGCGCGGGCCAGGAGCAGGCCGAGGGTCGCGATGACGCCGCCGGAGACGAGGAACAGCATGACAATCGCTTCTTCGGGACCCATGGCGAGGCCTCCTGTTCGAGTTGGTCACGGTACGGTTCACGGGAACCAGTTGTTTCGCCATGAAACAGCCAGGCACTATTGCGGCGACATCCCCCCGCACGAGTCGGAGCCAGGTGGGTCGGCCGCGCCGTACCGACTCCGAACTGTCATCGTGGGCTGAGCACTGTCCCGACCGGGGCGCACGATGAACATCCACTGGAACGCCGTCTCGCACAGGTCGCCAATCGTTGCGGTCCCGCCGAGCGCCCCGACCACGGCGCCGACCGTATTGCTGTGGCCGACTACCAGCACTGTCCCCGAGTGCCGCAACACTTCGGCCGCCACGGCCTTCGCGTGCGCACCGACACCACCGGTCAACGGGACCACGATAGGCGTGAGCCCGTGCCGCGTCGCGAGCGCGGCCGCCGTCTCGGCGTTGCGCTTGAATGGGGTCACGATGATCGCCGTGACCGGTGCATCGATCAGCGCACTATCGAGCGCCGATGCACGGGCATAGCCCGCCGCACTCAGATCGGTATCACGCGACGCATCGGCCTTCTCCGCGTGCCGCACGACGACCACCGTCGGCGGCTGGAGCGCGTCGGCCTGCATCGGTGCGGCAAGGGCAAACAGGAGCGAGAGGAGCATGGGTGGGCTCAGCCGTGAGAGGTGAGAAGCGAGAAGCGAGAAGTGAGAAGCGTGAAGTGAGAAGCGTGAAGCGTGAAACGAGAGACGAGCAGCGTTGAGCGTCACGCGTCCGTCACCGCGCGTTCGTACCGGTCGACCATCTCGGTCATCACCTTTTCGTAGCGTTCATCGCCGGGCCAACTGCCGAGTGGCGTGTACGACGGCACCACCAATCGGGTGAGGAATGCCGCAACGCCGGCCAGGGCTACCGCGGGGAGGATCGCGAACGCTCCCAGCATGCCCGCGAACCCGCCCATGCCGAGGATCCCACCGGTGACGGCCGCCAGCAGCATGCGACGGCCGGTCGCCTGGGGACGCTGCACCAGCACGGTCCCCGCGGCATTCCAGACCAGCGAGCGATGAGGGGACCCCGCGGGTCCGGCCACCGACACCTGCCACCATTCGTGGTCGCCCGACGGACGACCGAGCCCGAGTGCACCGCGACCAACCGGTGTCGCGCCAATCACGCCTGGGGCAGCTGCGACGTAGAGCGCGAGCCGAGCCGTCTCGGATAGTGATCCCGGGGCGAGCTCCGCCGCTTGACGGGCGTGATGCTCGACCACCGCCCACGGATCGATGCGCTGTTGGAGCGACTTCTCCTCACTCACGACTCACGACCCCTGACACGCTTCGCGCTCGAACAGGTTGTCGTGATAGGGATCGCCACCCGTTGCAAGCGCACCCAGTGACGCCGCTGCATACGCCAGCGGGAAGAGCGGCCCCCACCGTTCGGCTTGTCGGACGTGCACCCGTTCGTGATCGCGAGTCAGGTCGAGTGCCTCCTGATCGACAGCCAGCACGGCGTGCCCGAGCGTCATCGCCAGCGGCTGCACGCCGACACCGAGTCGCGGCAACATCGTGGCCAGCACCCCGCCCTGCGCCTCGATGATGCCATCGCGACGGATGACCGTACCCCCGGTCAGCCGAGCCAGTGCGGCGGCGCCGAGCCCCACCGCGGTGAGCGGCGCCGCCCAGAGATAACCGAGGATCAGCTCTCCTCGATGCTGGCACCCGGCGCATCACGCTGGACTGCCTTGATCCCGTTCATGCAACCGGCCTTGTCGGTGTAGCCCTCGCCCGATGAGGCGATCTGGACGCCGTTGCCACTCTTGAGGCGCCAGCGATACTCGCCCGCCTTGTCCTTGTAGACCTCGAACTTTGCCATGAATGTCCTCCGATCGAGTCAGTCCTTGTTGAACATCCGCGCCAGGAGCAGGATGATGACCGCACCGATCACCGACCCGATGAAGCCGACACTCTGGCCCCAGCCGATGCCGCGCACGATGAAGCTGCCCACAAACGAGCCAGCGATGCCGAGCACCGTGGTCATGATGAAGCCGCCGCCCTGCCTGCCCGGAGTGAGCATCTTGGCAACGGCACCGACGATGAAGCCGATCAGGATGGTCCAGATGATTCCCATGACACCTCCAGCGTGAAACCAGCAGTGGCGGTTCGGGCCGCCGTGGGTCTAGGAGTATACGCAAGTCGTGACGTGCGGCGCTCTGGCGACGCTCCGAGCACCGGTCAGCAGAAGCTTGCCACCTCGTCGAACGGCTTCTTGGTGATCACGGGCGCCTGCGCATCCTCGGCCGGGTACCCGGCGACCACGAGCATCACCGCCCGCTCACGACTCGGGCGACCGAGCACCTCGGCCAGAAATCCCATCGGGCTCGGGGTATGCGTCAGCGTCGCGAGGCCAGCATGATGCAGCGTCGCGATCAGGAAGCCACAGGCGATCCCAACCGATTCCTGCACGTAATAGTTGGCCTGCCGCTCCCCCTTGGCATCAAGGCTGTGTCGCTCCGCGAAGACGGCAATCAACCAGGGCGCCACCTCCATGTAGGGTTTGTGCTCGTCGGTGCCGAGGTGGGCGAGTGCCTCGAGCCACTCGGAAGGGGCCGTGGCGTAGAAGGCACGTTCCTCCACTTCGGCCGCCTCGCGGAGCCGACGCTTCATCTCCGCATCGCCAACGGCCACGAAGTGCCACGGTTGCCGATTCGCCCCGCTCGGCGCTGTCGCCGCCGCGCGAATCGCCTCGGCGATCACTTCGGCCGGGACGG
The DNA here is from genome assembly GCA_035703525.1 of Gemmatimonadales bacterium. Classification (GTDB taxonomy): domain Bacteria; phylum Gemmatimonadota; class Gemmatimonadetes; order Gemmatimonadales; family GWC2-71-9; genus Palsa-1233. The sequence continues at coordinate 198,914 of DASSYA010000024.1, forward strand.
CACGATCGCAGAATTGCCGTACCGTGCGACGGCCCTGCAACTCCTCACGCATCGTGCGCGCACGCGCGATCAACTCCTCGGCAGTTCGCACCGGGGGGGGGATGAGCGGTTGGTACCGGACCGTGACCACCCTCAATCCACCGTGTCGGTGTCGATCTGCCCCGACATCCTGCGTGACAGGTGCGACCAGCTCATCCCGATCGTGAGCAGGATCGCGAGCGAGATCAGGATGATGTGGGCGATCGCCGAGCCTTCCATGGCGACGAGATGGTACGACACCAGCAGCCAGACGATGCCGGCGCATACCGCTCCCACCAGCAAGGCCCCCATCAACCCGAGCGCGCGTCTCGTGGCCTGGAGGTAGACCACCCACCCGACGATCAGGGCGAGGCCGAGCAGGAACTTGACCGGGGCCGCCGTCTCGGGCGCGCCCGTGCCGGAGCCGAACAACGGCAGGATCACCCAGTGGGTGAACGAGGTGCCCATGGGATTCCACGTGGCGTAGACCAGGAGCAGGGCGAAGAGGAATCGGGCCCCCATCCCGCCCCAGGAGATGCTTTCCGACGATTCGGCCATTGCTGCCTCCGACACGTTGGTGATCGTGATCCAGCACACTCAGCCCAGCGAGAGCACCCAGGTCAGCACCCGCACCGCCACCCAGAGAGCGCCAACCATGATGCTCACCAGGCCGATCGCCACGCTGCCAAGGGCGAGGAGGCTTCTGCGCTCGGTCTTCCCCGGCGATTCGACCCAGCGGTCGAGCAACGCAAGATTGCGTCGCTGTGCGCGCCACCCAATATCGAACGCATCCCCCACGAGTGGAATGACGCCAACCACCGCGTCGATCCCGATATTCATCAGCATCCGGCCCAGGATGCTGATTGGTGCGCGCAGTGTGGCAGCCACCACCAGACCCCACGATGCCACCAGGGCTCCCGCCACATCACCCACACCGGGGATCAGCCCGATCAGGGCATCGAGACCGATCCGCGTGCCGATGACCGGGATCCGGAACAGGTCGTCCCAGACCCGCGCCATCGCGCGGAGCCGGTCGAGATGGCGGGTCTCGACCCCGTGGCGAGCGACGTCACGACCTGGCATGCATCACTGCGTCTTGGTGAGACCCCAGACCTCGAACCGCACCAGTCCGGAGCCCTCGTCCTCGCGGCGGACCACCACCCGATCAGCGTTGGCGCCCATCAGCAATCCGGATGGCAGCACCACTCGGCCCAGCAATTCGCCCGTGCTCGAAAACACCGCGTAGGTCAGGACACTGTCGACACCGGCGGTCCCGGCGGTCACCCAGAGCCGGCCGACCCGATCGATCGAGAGCAGCCCGATCGCCGGCATCTGCGGGGCAAAATCGGTCTCGTCGATCTTCTTGATCTCCGACTCGATCAATCCCGGTGGCGCAATTCCCATCGCCCGGACCCGCTCCAGCCCCTCCCGCAACTTTGCCTTGTACGCCTCCTGATCGGCGCTTGTCACCGTTCGGGCAGGACGCGCCATCCTGACCGATGCGACCAGCGCGCCGCTGGCATCCCTGGCATCGAGCACGAACCGGTCGCCGGGTGTGGTCCAGATCCGCTCGCCGGTCGGCACAGTGAACGACTGGGAGGCATACGCGAGCGGACGCGAGATCGTGGCGGATTCCGTTCCCACGGAGACCGTACTCTGGACGCTCAGTGCTCCGGGCACCTGGAAGAGGGTGTCCATCGCCTCCTGCCCTTCCCGCCAAGCCAGGATCGGTGAAGCCAGCCGGTAGTACTTGTCCGCCCCGACCGGCGGCTTCGCCAGCGGGTTCATTGTCTGAAACAGGTAGGTACCATCAGCCAGATGCCCGAGCGGGATCGCCGGGATCAGCAAGTCGCCAAACGGGAACTGGACCGATCCGGCCACCGTGCCGTCCGGCAGGTAGCGGAGCTCGCGTCGAGCGACGGCCTCGTAGACCGCGAGCGTGTCTGCCGCGAGGGCCTCGAGCCGTGCAATCAACCGATACTCGCCGGGGCCTTCGCCCTCATGGCCGATCTGGGTCCGCGTCGCGCCATCCTCGCTGAACAAGAGGAGCTGGGCGGGCTTGAACGTTACTACCGCGATCCGATTGTCACTGAGCAACGCCCCGAGTTGGCTGGTCGAGAGATCGAGTTCGGTATCGTCAGGATCGCCGCCGATTACCGTGAGTGGTTGTTGAGACAACTCCCACAGGGGCGCCTTCTCGAACGCGTCCGCCGGGTACTCCATGATCGTGACGCCAGCCGAATCGCGGGTGGTGGCGGCGACCGGAGCGTCGGAACCGGATCCACCGCATGCGGCGAGCGCGGCCATACCGACAATGAGCAGGATGGATCGTGGCATGGGCGCTTCCGGGTTACGAGAGAAGGGTGTGCAGGAAAGGTACGCCGAGCGCCTCAGCGCGGAAACAGTACTCGCCTCACCGTCAGTGTGGCGATGCCGTTGTCGTCCTCCGTGCGAAAGAGCACCACGCCGCAGGCCAGCAGCAGGGTCAGCAGGCCGATCGGTCCGAGCCGACAATGCCGCATCGCGATCTCTCGTCCGAGTTCAGTTGGGCAGGTTGAGGCGGAACACCTTGAACCTGATGATGCCGTCGTCGTCTTCGGTCCGCAGGACGACCCGGTCGCGGCCGAAGCCCATGACGCGGGCCGCGGCGGGAGCAAGCAGCCGGCCGACCAGTCGACCAGAGGGGTCGATCGCGATCACGGGAGTGGGCTCCGTCCCGAGGAATCGCGGTTCAGTCAACCAGAGGAGCGGTCCGCTCGACGCGACCGCCGCCTCGAACGGCGGCAACGAGTCGGCCCAGAGACCATTCCTCGCATTGTACTCGACATCCTCGATCGACTGGAACCGGGTCGCGTCGGGGGTTTTCGCCAGCGTCTCCCGGTAGTCGGCGAGTTGGGCCTCGATCACCGATTCCCTGAGGGAATCGGTGATCGCCCGTCGAGGGGCTGCCACGGATACGACGGTGCGCAAGGCGCCGGTCGCATCCCTCGCCTCGATCCGCCACGCATCGTTCTCGACCACCGCGACCGTCCCGTTCCATCCCGCGGCGAAACCGAACCGGGCGTAGCGTCCCGGACCAGCACCCTCCTGGACCTCCCCGCGCATCTTCATCGTGAAGGGGCGAGGGGGATCATTCACGAAGGTGAACAGCGTGTCGAAACGTGCGGCCCCAACTCCGGGCTCGAATGCTCCGACCGGAACTCGCTGCCGGTTTGTGTCGGATGCGCCGCTCCCCGTCGAGAACACCACGCGTCCACCGCTCGGCACCATGACCCATTCGCCGGAGGTGAACATGCCGCTGATGGCGAACTGTTGACGGTCGCCACGAAGCGGTGGCGTCTCCGTTCGGATGACACCCGAATCCGGATGGACCACCGTGGCGCGGCCGAGAATCCAATCCGATGCTACGATGGTGTCGCCGGATAGCACGGCGAGGGTCTCCACCGTTCGGAATTCACCGGGTCCGTCGCCCTTCCGTCCGAATGACCGGAGTCTGGAACCATCGGTACCGAAGACCATCAATGCGCCGGACTCGGAATCCCACCCGACCAGACGTCCGTCAGAGAGCAACACGAGCGTTCGGAGTCGGCTCACATCGTCTTCGAGCGCCTCGCCACCGATCACCGCGATCGGCGTCGAATCGAGTGTGATGATCGGCATCCGCGCGAGTGCGTCCGCCGGATGCTCATGGATCGTCACACCGGCGCTGTCGTGCGTGGTCGGAACGAGCGGAGTCGTCGCGCGTGCGAGGTCACCCGAGCTCGCGTCGGTACCACAGCCGAACACGAGGAGCAGCGCCAGCATCCTGGGCCACGTCATGGTCTGTCTCCCTTCAGTCGGCGAATCTCGATGATCCCGACATCATTCTCGTCGGTGCGGCGGATCAGGATGCGGTCCTGATCGACGTCGAGCGGGAGCATGCCCTGAGGCACCAGCAGTCGGCGCACGAGGCTGCCGTCCCGCCCGAACGCGAGCCAGGTCGTGCCGCTCGAATCGATCGCGGTGACGTTTTCCCGCAGCCACAGCCGCCCATCGCGGCCCACGAGCATCCGATCGTATGGCGCCAGCGAATCGGTGAATCGCTGGGAGCGGGCGACCTCGAGCAACGGGGCCTTCGCGGCGGCCGGGGCCTGCCATTGATCGAGCTGGGCCACGTCGCTGGCAATCTCTCCCTCACGCATGGCACTGGTGACCGTGCGGCGCGGCCACGTGGGACGAATCCGCATCACGTCGGTGCCGTGCGGATCGCGCACCACGATCTCCCAGTCGTCGTTTGTTGCGAGAGCAATGCCCTCCTCCCACCAACGGATCAACGGACTCGGCCCGAATGTCACGAAGCGGTGGGCCGGAAAGTCCTGGCCACCTTCGTTTCCCCGCACGGGATACATCAACGGTCCCGGGTAGCTGAATACGCTGTCCCAACGGCTCCCTCCGCTGTCATGGCGCAACAGTGTGGTCGGCTGGCGGAAGTTCGGGCCGTCCATCGCGCTGCTGGTATCCCGCGCGGTGGCGACCCCGAGCACGGCACCGCCCGGCAGGACCGCAAACGGCCCGACGTCGAAGGACGGCTGGTCCCGGAAGACGATCCCGGGCACCGAGGCCAGTCCGGGACCGAGTCGGCGGTAGGTCGACGCGACATAGTCGAAGATGAGCAGGGAGTCACCCGGTAGGCGCACCACGCTCAAGGCACGAAACTCATCCGGCCCCTCACCGTTCCGACCGAAGGCCGCGACCAGATTCCCGGTCGAATCAAATCGTCGAAATCGTGACTCTCGTCCATTCAGTGCGATGAAGCCATCATCCAGCAGCCACGCCGATCGCATCGCCGTCGCGTCGTGATCCTCGTCGGCGTCGAGACCGCCGAGGGACTGGAGCGACTCACCCACTCGCCACTGCGGCACCGACGCCAGGGCTGCGGGTGAATGCTCGACCACGGTCACCCCATCGACATGACTGACCCGAACCGCCGGCGCATCGTCGCCAGGCGGGCCCGCGTTGCACCCGGTGAGGATGATGCCGATCGTGGCAATCGCCAGTGGAAGGTGTCGCATGATTACCCCGAGGAAGGCAGTGGCCACCGTGTGATCATGGCAGGGAGAACCGCACGAAAGTGAGACTGACGATCCCGTCGGCGTCTTCGTCCCTGAGCAACACGCGGTCGTTGCCGAACGCCACCGGTGCCTCACCAGTCGGCCTCGCCATCCGACCAAGGATTCGGCCATCGGCATCGATCGCCGTGGCCACCCACCCCGAGTCGCCCGGCATCCGGTAATCGATCACCCAGATGGTGCCATCGGGGCTCAGCGCCACGCGCTCGTAGGCCGGCACCAACTCCGCGTGCGGCGCGCCGAGAATGTGCGTCCGGATCGCAGCGCTGTCGATCGGCGCATCCCCACCTGCTCGCGCCGCAAGGGTTGCCGCGACTGCACGGTCCAGCATCACCGCGTCGACGCGGGCCGGCACCGTGGCGATCCGGATCGCCTGGGCCAGCGTGCCATCGAGACGATAGCTCTCGACCGCCCAGCGATCAGCCGGTGCATGGAGCACCGCCTCGCCCCACTGCATCAGCATCGGGGTGGCGGCGAAGGCGATGGTCGAGATCCGCCGCGCGATGGTGGTGCCTGCCGGTCCCTCACCCTGAACGACTTGTTCGAGGATGTACGGTGCGCCGGGAAAGGCCGCCGCCGTGTCCGGCGCCGTGGCCCCATCGCTCCACTCGAGCAACAGCAGTCTGGTCTCCTGACGACCATCGGCCGCATGACCCGGATCGAACGCCGTCACCATTGCGAGCACCGAGCCATTGCTGGCGAGCCCGATGAAGGTTCCGCTCGACGCACCGGCGGGGACAAGGGTTCGCACGATCCCGGTGTCGGCGGTGGCGATCGCGAGTCGTCCGTTGGCGTAGTCCTGGATCAGGAGGGAGTCGTCGGCGAGTCGCACGATCTCGGCAAACTCGCCCAGTTCACCGGGACCAGCGCCGCGTCGCCCCCGATCGGTGCGTTGCCCACTCACCGGGTCGAGCGTGACGAGCGCCGAGGTGTTCTGGTCGAATCCCACGGCTCGGCCATCGCCGAGCAGCGTGAGACTCGTCAGTGCGTACATGTCATTGGCCGCACTGGCAGCCGAGCCTGCGAAGACGGCCATCGGTGCGCTGTCGAGTACGATCTGTGGGGCGCGATCCAGATCGGCGGCCGGGTGCTCCAGGATCCGCACACCGGCACTGTCGCGACCCACGGCCTCGATGGGCCGGTGCGCCACCTCGCCTGTGTCCATCGCCGGACCGCCACATGCGCCAAGCCAGAGCAGCAGGACCCACGCGTTTCCCCTCATGCGATCTTCCTCCCAGGAACTGGTTCGGTCGAGTCCGAGGTTGTCCGGCAATCACGAGACGGTCGGCGGGGGTTCACCGCCCGCCCAACGCTACCACCCTCGCCAGGGCGCGGAGTGCGAGGCCGTCCGGACCGCCGCGGCGGCCTCCCTCATCGTGTATCACTCGACCGACCACGGCAAGGGTCCCTCGCAGCCCGAGCGTGCCACGGTAGAGCGACCAGTGACAGCGAATCGTGCCGAGGTTCGTCCACATGTGGCGGAATCCGCGGGACGACAGATTGCCATGGCCCTGACGCCGGAACCTCACCAGCGGTTCGGCAAGGAAGCCCACCGCGTGACCGGCCGCCACGAGCCGGATCCCGAGCTCCCAATCCTCCATCACGCGACGATCCGCGCTCCACCCCCCAACTGCCTGCAGTGCATGTCGGCGGATCATTGTGGCACTCGGCAAGGCCTGATTGCGCCGCAGCTGTTCCGGCAGTGTCAGCAGCAGGGGCTTGCCGAGTCGCGGCACCTCACGACCGTCCTGATAGACCGTGACCAGTCCGGTATGATGTGCGTCCAGCGACGGACGCTCCGTCAGGTCCGCAAACTGCCGCTCGAGCTTCTGCGGGAGCCAGGCATCGTCGGCGTCGAGGAAGGCGATCCAATCAGCCGTGGTGGCCGCAACCCCCGTCTGGCGGGCCGCCCCTGCGCCACCGTTCACGGTCCGATGGATGACGCGGACTCGCGGGTCCAGGGTGTCCAGCACGTCGGTGCCTGTGGGAGAAGCGTCATCCACCACCACGATTTCATGCGGGAGGATCGTCTGGCGAAGCACGGAGTCGACCGCGTCACGCACGTGTTCCTGATTCCGGTAGAACGTGATGACCACCGCCACGGTCCGTGTCTCCACCGGGGACTGGGAGGCCGCCAGACTCACCGGCTCACTCGCGGGGAGCAGGCGTCCGGTCACCGGATGCCTTCGCCACCAACGAGACCTCGACCAGCTCCGCCCGAAACCAGCCACCCTCGATCACGCGCGGCCGCATCAGGATGCCAGGCTCGACCACGAACGGGTAGCTCACATCGAATCGGGCAGACTCGACCAGCGCCCCGGTGTCCGGATCGCGAACCTCGACCACGGTGTCGTAGACCTGGTCCGGCTTCACGATCGAGATCCCCGAGGACCCGAGCCCTGAGCGCCAGAGGACGTCCGCGGCCTTGCCCACCAGCCAGAGTCGGCCGTCGGCATCGACCCAGCCGTCCTGGATCGTGGACTGGGGGGGGGAACTGTCGCTCGGCGATGTGATCCGATCGTAGGAAGTGAACCAGGTGGAGGTCGGCTCGAGGGCGGTGAGCAGGGTGCCAGCAGTATCCCAGTGTTCGATCCGCTGGCGATGTGTCATCGTGAGGGTCCACACTGTTCCGTTGTGGCCCGCGACGATTCGGCGGGGGCTCGGCACGACTTCACCCCCGTCGCCAAATCGACGCACCACCCGACCGTCCCGATCCAGCAGGAACCAGGGGAGCGGTGTCCCGTATGCAGAGCTCGTCACCGCCAGTCGGCCGTCGGCCAGCACCACGGCATCCCACGGTGCGATCGGCAGCGCGACGGTGCGTTGGTACCGTCGCATTGCGTCGAAGACCAGCACGCGTGCCGCGGCGTCGAAGACCCAGATGGTGCCGTCGGGACCGAGGCGGGTGAAGAGCGGCTGGACGAACGATGACTCCGCGGTGCTCGGTGCGTCCAGGAGACCGAGGAAGTTGCCGCCATCGTCGAACGCCATCGGCTGGAAGGCGGTGCTGCCGGATTGCGGCACCACGATCCGAAAACCGCCCGGATGACGGGCCGAGACGCGAGGCCATGTCGGGATGGCGCCCGGACCCGCGGCGTCACCGAGTTCGGCGACTCGCTCGACACGAAAGGGTCCGAGATCCGGACTGGAACAGGCGAGAGCCACACCCAGGACCAGTCCCAACGCGGCCGCACGCCACGGCGCCGTCAGGGTCACAGGCCGGTCGGATGATCGTGAAACTGCCAGGGAACTCCGAAGCGCTCGCCAAGCTGTTCGGCCAACGCCTTCACACCGACGGTCTCGGTGGCGTAGTGGCCCGCATACAGCACGTTGATCCCGTACTCGAGTGCATCGAATGTCGTGTGATGCGCCCCCTCGCCCGTGATGAACGTGTCGAGTCCTGCCGCTGCGGCATGCTCGATCTCTCCGCCCGCCGCACCGGTGATGATGCCCACCCGGGTGGTCGTTTCCGGCCCGCCAGGGATGAGGTGTACGGTGGTCTCGAGCAGGGTCTCGAGGCGTTCGACCAATCGGCTCCTCGACATGATGAGATGGCCTGATGCCCCGAACGGCACGCCGCGGTACGCATGAAACGGGAGGGGATCGAGGATCCCAAGCATTCGTGCAAGGACGACGTTGTTCCCCACCTCGGCATGGCAGTCGAGCGGTATGTGGGCGCTGTAGACGGCGATGTCGTGGCTCAGCAGGGCAGCAAGTCGGCGGTAGCGTCGGCCGGTGACCGGACGATGGCCGTCCCAGAACAAGCCATGGTGCACGAGCAGCATCGCCCCCGGCTCACATTCGTCGATCACTCGATCAATCGTCTGCTGCGTTGCGTCCACGGCCGCCACGATCGAGGAGACCTGGCCCGTGTTGGCGACCTGCAGCCCGTTGAGCGCCGTCGGCGCGTCGGGAACATCGGCAATCTCGAGATACTCATCGAGGTAATCGACGACCTCATCCAGCAGGGTGCGTTTCACGGCTCTCTCCGATTCCGATGCGTCGCGTGTCCCTGACGATGCGGGTGATCGCTCGACCCGGCAAGGTCACCCCTCGAATGGGACACCGAGTATCAACTCCAGGACCCGGGCGAGATCGTCGTTGGAGTAGTAGGAGATGGTGAGGGTTCCGCGTCCGCGCCGCTTCGCAGTCAGTCGGATGTCGGTGCCCAGGTGCTGGCGGAGCACATCTTCCACCCGGCGGGCGTCCCCTGTCGCCTGGGACGGACTGGACGGCCGCTTCATCATCGATTTCCGCGCCGGCGCACCGTCGCCACGCACCGCAGACTCGACCTGACGGACCGAGAGTCCCTCATCCACCGCGCGCCGGGCGAGAGCGGCCATCTGGGTCGGGCTCTCGAGCCCGAGGAGCGCACGCGCGTGCCCTTCAGAGAGCTTGTCGGAGCGTAGTAGCTCTTGCAACTCTGTCGGCAACTTGAGCAATCGCAGCGTGTTGGCTACCGTCGAGCGGTCGCGCCCCACGATGCGGGCCACTTCGGCCTGACTGACGCCGAACTCGCCGATCAACTGCTGATAGCCGAGGGCGGTATCGATCGCGGAGAGGTCATCGCGCTGGAGGTTCTCGATCATGGCCAGGGTAAGGGCGGCCTGATCGTCGACCTCTCGGAGTACGACCGGGATGGTTTCCCACCCCAACCGCTTGACGGCGCGGAGTCTGCGCTCTCCCGCGATCAGTTCGTATCCATTGCCGACTGGTCGAACGACCGGCGGTTGCAGGAGGCCGGATGCCTTGATCGAGTCCGTCAATTCCTGGAGCGCCTCGTCCCGGAATTCGCGGCGCGGCTGCCAAGGGTTGGGCTGGATCGCGTCGACAGCCACCTCCCGGAGGGCGCCCTGGACTTCTGCTTCTTCTCTCGACTTCGGGCCCAGAAGCGCCTCGAGTCCCCTGCCAAGTCGCTTGCTCTTGGTCACTTGGCCACCGACCCTGTCCGGCCCTTCTCGAGGGCCTCCGTGCGCTTGATCAGCTCTTCGGCCACCGAGAGGTAGCTCTTGGCACCAACCGACTGGACATCATAGAGGAGGATCGGCTGACCGAATGATGGCGCCTCGGCCAGACGCACGTTCCTGGGGATCAGGGTGCGGAACACCTTTGCGCCGAAGTACTCCTTGGCCTCCGCCACCACCTGCTTCGAGAGGTTGAGGCGATTGTCGTACATGGTGAGGAGCACGCCGTCGATCTGGAATTCCGGATTGAAGTTCTGCTGGACCAGCCGGACCGTGTTGAGGAGTTGTGAGATCCCCTCGAGGGCGTAATACTCGCACTGGATCGGGATCAGGACCGCATCGGCAGCGGTGAGGACGTTGAGCGTGACCAACCCGAGTGATGGTGGGCAATCGATCAGGATATACTCGTAGTCACCACGAACCTTGTCGATCGCCCGCCGAAGCACGCCCTCCCGTGCCTCGACATCGACCAATTCGAGCTCGGCACCGACCAGATCCTGGGTCGCTGGGACCACATGGAGGAACGGGAGCTGATCGTCCTGTCGGGCGACACTCTCGACCGGAGCCCCATCCAGCAGGATGTCATAGAGCGAGAGGTCGACGGCCCCCTTCTCGATTCCGACCCCGGAAGTCGCGTTGCCCTGTGGGTCGGCATCGATCAGCAGCGTCTTTCGCTCCGCGATGGCGAGCGAGGCCGCGAGGTTGACGGCGGTGGTGGTCTTGCCGACCCCGCCCTTCTGGTTGGCGATGGCTATCGTTCGGGACATGGGGCTCACGAGAAGCGAGAAGCGAGAAGCGAGAAGCGAGTCCGAATCTACCAAGTTCCGAGGGAAGTAGACAGGCCTTGTTTCACGTGGAACACCCCGAGGACGCAAATGGGCCCTGTTTCACGTGAAACAGAGCCCATTGTGATATACTTCCATTGTAAGTTATTGTTACTACACCATTTCCAGCAACACTAGCAGTTCACACTTCTCGCTTCTCGCTTCTCACTTCTCACTTCTCACTTCTCGCTTCTCGCTTCTCGCTTCTCGCGCGTCACCCCTGCCGAACCCACCGGAACACCTCGCGGAACGTCGGCTTCTTGCCGTACATCAGGATCCCGACGCGGTAGATCCGGGCCGCGAGCCAGGCGACGGCGAGGATGCCGGCGATCATCGACGCGAGCGACAACACCAGCTGTGTCACCGGCACCGAGGCCATCGACCAGCGGACCGGCATGACGAACGGTGCAAAGAACGGGATGTAGGAGAAGATCAATCCGATGCCCGCGGTGGGGTCCTTCATCACGGCGAAGACCCCGAAGAATCCGAAGACGATCAGCATCGTGACCGGCATCATGAACTGCTGCATCTCCTGCATCGAGTTGACCATCGACCCGATCGCGGCGTAGAGCGCCCCATACAGCACGAACCCGAGGGCAAAGTAGAGCAGGAAGACCACGAGCAGATCGAGCGGCATGCTCGGGATCGGCATCGCGGCCATCGCGGAGGGATCGAGGCCGACCAGGCCCGCGAGCGCGCCACGCTGGCTGCTCGCGAGGAACACGACCCCCCCCCAGATCCCGACCTGCAACAGTCCCGTGAGACCGACCCCGACGATCTTGCCGAGCAGCATCTGGAACGGGGTGAGCGACGAGGCGAGCACCTCCATGATCCGCGAGGTCTTCTCCTCGATCACCGACGTCGCAGTCTGCGCCCCGTAGATCAGGATCACGAAGTAGAGCAGGAACCCCATGCCGTAAGCCAGGACGAACGATGCCTCGCCGCTCTCGCCGGTGAGCTTGCCGTCGGCGACCTTCTGCGACTGGATGTCCGCTCGCATCATCGCCTTCATGACCACTGCCTCGTCCACCCCGGCGTCCTGCAGCCGGCTCCGCATCAGGGCTTGCGAGAGGGTCCCCTGGAGCGCACCCATCCCCTGGAGCGAACCGGCATTCCCTCCCAGGTAGACGGCCTTGCCGGAGGCGAGCGTCTCGTCGGTGAGCACCAGCACCCCATCGAGCGTGGTGGGCATCTTCTCGCGCGAGAACCCGGTGAGCGCCACCAGCGAATCTTCCGCGAGTTGCACGCCATCGGGTGCGGTGACCAGTGCCACATCGTACAGTGGCCGTGTCTCGCCGTCCTTGGTGAAGGTGGGCCGCGCGAGACCGGATTCGACGGCGGCGCCGAGTTGCCCGTCGCGCGTCCCATCGACGATCGCGATCCGTTGGGTCCGTTCGGTGCCGCCCATCATGAAGGCAGGCAAGACCATCATGACGACCATGAGGATCGGGAGCAGGAAGGTCGAGATGAGGAACGCCTTGGTGCGGATCCGCTCGACCATTTCACGACGAATGACGGCGAAGACCTTGTTCATGCGGCCACCTCTTCCTTCCGCGCCGCGGTCACGGCTTCGGCGCCGACCTTGGCGATGAAGATCGATTGCAACGACGGTTCGACCAGCTCGAAGCGGGTCATGCCGACACCGGCATGCACCAGGGCTTCGAGCAACGATTCGGCCTGCGCGCCCGAGGCGAGCTCGACATCGGCGGTCACACCATAGTCGTCGACACTCGCCACCAGCGACCGGTCGGCAAGCACACGCGCCGCCTTCTCCTTGTCACGCGAAAAGGTGAGTGCCACGTGGGTGCCACCGAACTGATGCTTGATCTCGGCGAGCGTGCCATCCACCACCTTCTCCCCCCGCGCGATGATCACCACCCGATCGCACATCCGCTCGGCCTGTTCCATGATGTGGGTCGAGAAGAGCACCGTCCTCCCCTGCTTCGCGATGTCGATCACGACATCCTTCATGACCTGGGAGTTGACCGGGTCGAGGCCGCTGAATGGCTCGTCGAGGACGACCAGGTCGGGGTCGTGGAGCAAGGCACCGGCGAACTGAACCTTCTGCTGCATCCCCTTGGAGAGATCCTCGACCTTCTTGTCCCGCCACTCACCGAGACCCAGGCGCTCGATCCAGGCGAGGCCCCGCTTCCGTGCCTCCCCACGGACAATCCCCTTGGTCTCGCCGAAGAAGATCAGCTGATCGATCACCTTCATCTTCTTGTAGAGCCCGCGCTCCTCGGGGATGTAGCCAAGCCGGTCGGAGAGCGCCCGGGCCCCGTGGGGAGTGCCCAGGATCTCGATCCGACCCTCATCGGCCAGGTAGATCTCCATGATCATCCGGATAGTGGTCGACTTGCCGGCGCCGTTGGGCCCAAGTAACCCGAAGATGCCGCCCGTGGGGACGGTCATGGAGAGGTCGCGGACGGCGACATGACCGGCGAACCGCTTGGTGACACCCTCCAGCAGGACAGCAGGTGCTGTCATCGAACAAACTCCGTGTGAGAGACGGAATTCATGACGGTCGCCATGCGCGGATGTTTCAGGGTGAACGCAAAAAAGCGGGAGAGCGAGGAGGCGAGAGAGAGCGAGAAGGCTCAAGTTGAACCGTGACTGGCGGCGGGACCCACAGGCGTCCTACTAAATGAACATTCAGTTGCTGTCCGTTCATCGCCATTCTCCCAGCCTTCTCGGTTTCCTAGAGCCGCCGCACCCCACCGAACTCGTCGGTGGGGACCACCAGGATTCGGTGATCACTGGGCACCCCGAACTTCCGGAGTCTGCCGAGCCACCCGTCGACCTCTTCCACGTCCGGCTCGAGGACTGTGGCATTCTTCATCACCACGCCCCGCTCCTGCTGCTCGTGCCATCGGCCGACATAGGTCCGACCACTCACCCCGGTCACGACCACGGTGATGCCGTGGAGCTCATCGTGGCCGGGGTGGAGCACCATACCGTCGGCCATCAGACGGCGGCGGTGAAGGCGTCGCGGATCATCGTGGCCAGCTCGTTCGGGTGGGTCCCCTCGATCTCGTGGCGATGGATGAAGTGCACCACCTCCCCATCCTTGAGGAACGCGATCGAGGGGCTCGACGGCTGGTACTCGCCGAAGTACGACCGGGCCCGGGAGGTGGCATCAATATCCTGGCCGGCAAACACCGTGTAGAGGTGATCGGGCTTCGCGGCGTTGTCGGCGAGGGCCATGCCGAGCGCCGGACGGGCCCCGCCCGCGGCACAGCCGCAGACCGAGTTCACGAAGACCATCGCGGTGCCCTGCAGGTTGCCGAGCGCGTTGTCGACATCCTCGATCGTGCGCAGTTCCGTGACGCCGTAGCGGGTGACATCCTCGCGCATCGGCCTGACCATCATTTCGGGATAAGGCATTGAAGCAGATCTCCGGTATGGGAATGACTCATTGCATGCTCACTATTCACGTCTCACGTCTCACGTCTCACGTCGAAGCGCTTCCTTCAAGGCATGCCACGCCATCGTGGCACACTTCACTCGCATCGGATACGCGCCGAGCCCGGCAAACACCTTGAGGCGCCCGAGCGTCTCCGGGTCGACATCCTTGCCGGTGAGCATCGCGTGAAACCCTTCGGCGATCTCGCGGGCTTCTGCGACACTCTTGCCCTTGAGCGCGGTGGTCATCATCGAGGCGGACGCCTTGCTGACGGCACAGCCGCGCCCCTGGAAGGCGATGTCGCTCAATCGGCCATCAGCATCGACAACGCACTCGACCTCGACCGTGTCGCCGCAGAGCGGATTGGTGCCCTCCGCGTGATGCGTCGGCGCGTCGATCCGGCGGAAATTGCGCGGACTCCGGTCGTGCTCGATGATCACACTCTGGTAGAGCTCTTCCATCGTCGCCATCAGCCGAAGACTCCGCGAATCCGGTGGAGACTCCGGGCCAATCGGCGCACCTCGTCCTCGGTCGAATACGGTCCGAGCGACGCACGCACACTCGCCCAGATGCCGAGCCGCGCGTGCAGTGGCTGGGTGCAGTGGTGGCCGGCGCGGACGCACACGCCGTCCTGATCGAGCAGCGATGCGATGTCATGCGGATGCGCCCCGTCCATCGTGAAGGTCAGCACCCCGACATTGTCGTCCGTCGCACTCACCAGATGCACACCGGGCACTGCCGCGAGCAACTCTCGACCGAGCCCGAGCAGCTCCTGCTCGTGGGCCGAGATCGCGGCGCGATCCTGCGAAGTGAGCCATTCGATCGCCGCACCCAGGCCGATGACGCCGGCGATGTCGGGCGTGCCGGCCTCGAACTTCTGTGGGACTGGTGCGAACGTGGTCGCCTCGAATGTGACCCGGTCGATCATGTCGCCGCCACCCTGCCACGGTGGCATCTGCTCCAGATGCTCCGCGCGTGCCCAGAGCACGCCAACGCCGGTCGGGCCATAGACCTTGTGGCCGCTGAAGGCGTAGAAGTCGACGCCGAGTGCCGGGATATCGAGTGCCAGGTGCGGTGCGGCCTGCGCACCATCGACCAGCACCGGGACGCCCTGCTCCCGTGCGAGCGCCGCCAACTCGGCAATCGGATTGATCGTTCCGAGCGCGTTGGAGACGTGCGTCACCGCAAGAAGCCGCGGCCCCCGGGCCAGCAACCCTGCCGCGGCGGCAAGATCGAGCGCGCCCCGGTCGAGCATCGGGATCGGCACCGTGCGCGCCCCCACGAGCTGCCACGGGACGATGTTGGCGTGATGTTCCATTTCGGTGACCAGCACCCAGTCGTCCGGCCGAAGCGTGGGCCGCAGGAACGACTGCGCCACCAGGTTGATCGCCTCGGTGGTGCCGCGTACAAAGATCACTTCCTCAGCCGCGACGCCACCCAGGAAGCCCGCAACCGTCTCGCGCACGCCATCGTACGCGATCGTTGCCTGCTCCGATGCCTGGTACACCCCACGATGGATGTTGGCATTCGAGGTCTCGTAGAATTGCTGCATCCGATCGAGCACCACCCGAGGCTTCTGCGCGCTCGCAGCCGAATCGAGATACGCGATCGGCTTGCCACGCGACAACGTCCCCAGCATCGGGAACTCGGCCCGGAGCGCCACCACGTCGAACCGTGGTGCCGTCATCGTGTCAGGCATCCATGACTCCGATGTGCCACCCCTCCGTGCGGGACCACTCGCCGCACGCATCCCGACGACGTGCCGACAGGGCGGAGCCCGATGCATACAGCCACGTCGGTAGCGGGCGCAGAGTGCGTCCCGGATCGACAGCCTGACCGGGAATCCCCGTGCGTCCATGACCAGACAAGACACCGCGAGCCATCACGCCGTCATCTCACCAAGCTTGGCATGCACTACCGCTTCCATCACCTGCCGCACCGTCGGGTCGGCGATCTCGGCGACCACTTCGGCCGCGAATGCCCACGTCAGCAACTGCTCGGCCTGCTGGCCAGCGATCCCGCGCGACTGGAGGTAGTACCGCTGCTGGGCGTTGAGCTGGCCAATCGTGGCACCATGGGTGCACCGCACGTCGTCGGCGAAGATCTCGAGCTGTGGCTTGGCGTCGACGCGCGCCTGATCCGAGAGCAGCAGGTTGCGATTGGTCTGCTTGGCATCAGTCTTCTGCGCCAACCGGTCGACCAGCACCTTGCCGTTGAACACCCCGCGCGAACGATCGCCCAGCACTCCCTTGTAGACCTCCCAGGAGTTGCAGTTCGGCTGATCGTGGAAGATCGCCGAGTGCGTGTCGGCGACCTGATCACCGGTGGTCAGGTAGAGGCCGTAGAGCAGGGTCTCGACGCGTTCGCCGAGGTGGCGGGCATGCAGGTTGTGGCGGGAGAGTCGGCCGCCCATCGCCAGCGCGAAGGCGCGATAGTGCGAGTCCTGCTCCTGATCGACGTGCGTGAAGCCGATATGCCAGGCTCCATCACGCTCGCGTGCCACGCGACTGTGGTCCAGCCGTGCGTTCGCGCCGAGGTGCACTTCGACGACGGCATTGGTGAGCGACGCCGCATCACCGATCGAGGCGTAGCTCTCGACCACGGTCGCCGATGCCGACTCACCCAGCACGATCAGCATCCGCGGTGCCACGACCTTGCCGTCCGCCGCGGCCGTGGTGATCGACAGCAATTGGATCGGCGTCGTGACGGCGGTGCCCTTCGGGACATGCAGGAAGAGCCCGTCGGTGAAGAGCGAGGCATTGAGCGCCGTGAAGGCGGTCTGGTCCGGACCGGCCCAGCGGCCAAGCTCGGTGGTGGCCACGGGATGGCCCTCGGTGATCGCCTCGTGCAGCGGCATGGCCGTCACATCGGCCGGCAACCCTGCGAGCGACGAGCGCTCCGGCGCGAAGTGACCGTCGACCAGCACCAGGAGGGGCCACCCGGCATCGAAGAGATGCGGCGCCAGTGCGTCGGCCGACGGTGTCTCGCCCGGCTCGGCGGACTCGAATGTCGACCACTTGGTGAGATCACCGAGTGGAGTGAACCGCCATTCCTCGTCACGGGTGGTCGGCAGGCCCACGCGCGCGAACTCGGCCGCACCAGCCTCGCGGAGCGCCATCATGGTCTCGGGAACCAGCATGGTCGAGTCGCTCACGCCACCGCCCCGGCCACACCCGTCAACCATTCGTAGCCCTTCTCCTCCAGTTCCAGCGCCAACTCCTTGCCACCCGACCGGACGATCCTGCCGTCGGCGAGCACATGCACGTAGTCCGGCACGATGAAGTCGAGCAGGCGTTGATAGTGAGTCACCACGATCGTCGCGCTGTCCGGGCGGCGCAGGCGATTGACGCCGCCGGCCACGATCCGGAGCGCGTCGATGTCGAGACCGGAATCGGTCTCGTCGAGGATCGCGAGCTTCGGCTCGAGCACCGCCATCTGGAGGATCTCGTTGCGCTTCTTCTCGCCCCCGGAGAAGCCGAAGTTGACGGCCCGCTCCATGATCTCCGGGCCCCACTCGACCATCTTCAGCTTCTCCTCGAGCAGATCGACGAAGTCGATCGGATCGATCTCGTCGAGCCCGCGGGCCTTCCGGATCTCGTTGTACGCCTGCCGGAGGAAGTACGCGTTGGTGACGCCGGGAATCTCGACCGGATACTGGAACGCGAGGAAGACGCCGGCCCAGGCACGCTCCTCGGGTTCCATGTCGAGCAGATCCACGCCATCGAGGGTCGCCGAGCCGCTGGTCACCTCGTAGGCCGGGTGGCCGGCGAGCACCTGCGCCAGCGTGCTCTTGCCTGAGCCGTTCGGGCCCATGATGGCGTGCACCTCACCGGCGCCCACCGTGAGCGAGATGCCCTTGAGGATTTCGGTCTCGTCGACCGAGGCATGGAGATTGGTGACTGAAAGCAAAGACATTGACGCTCTTTCCAGATCGAGTTGTGAATGCGAAGTCGGAAGTCGGAAGTCGGATGGTCGGCGGCAATCCCTTCCTGAATCCCAGCACCACGGTCCAGTCGTCCAGGGAGCCCCCTGACTTCTGACTTCCGACTTCCGACTTCTCCTAACCGACACTGCCTTCCAGCGACACGCCGAGCAGCTTCTGCGCCTCGAGTGCGAACTCCATCGGCAGCTCCCGGAAGACTTCCTTGCAGAAGCCGTTGACGATCACGCTGATCGCGTGCTCGGTGTTGAGGCCACGCTGCTTGCAATAGAAGAGCTGGTCCTCACCGATCTTCGAGGTGCTCGCCTCGTGCTCCACATCGCTGGTGCTGTTGCGCACGTCGATGTACGGGAAGGTGTGCGCCCCGCAGCGATCACCGATCAGCATCGAGTCGCACTGGGTGTAGTTCCGGGCCCCCGTGGCGCCCGGCATGATCTTGACCTGACCCCGATAGGAGTTCTGTCCCTGGCCGGCGCTGATCCCCTTCGAGATGATCGTGCTCCGACTGTTGCGTCCGAGATGGATCATCTTGGTGCCGGTGTCGGCCTGCTGCCGTCCGTTGGCGACGGCGACCGAATAGAACTCGCCGACACTGTCGTCGCCCTGCAGGATCACGCTCGGATACTTCCAGGTGATGGCCGAGCCGGTCTCGACCTGGGTCCACGAGATCTTGGCGCGATGCATGGCCTTGCCGCGCTTGGTCACGAAGTTGTAGATCCCGCCGACCCCTTCGTCATCCCCCGCATACCAGTTCTGTACCGTGGAGTACTTGATGCTCGCGCCATCGAGGGCCACCAGCTCGACCACCGCGGCATGCAACTGGTTCTCGTCGCGCTTCGGGGCCGTGCATCCCTCGAGGTAACTCACCGTGGCGCCCTCTTCCGCCACGATCAAGGTGCGCTCGAACTGCCCCGAGTTCGCCGCGTTGATCCGGAAGTAGGTCGACAATTCCATCGGGCACGTGACGCCCTTCGGGATGAACACGAACGACCCGTCGGAAAAGACCGCGGAGTTGAGCGCCGCGAAGAAGTTGTCATTGGCCGGCACCACGCTGCCGAGGTACTTCCGAACCAGTTCGGGATGCTCGCGCACCGCCTCGCCGAAGGAGCAGAAGATCACGCCTGCCTTGGCCAGGGTCGCCTTGAACGTCGTGCCGACCGAGACCGAATCGAAGATCGCGTCGACGGCGACACCCGCCAGCATCTTCTGCTCGCTGAGCGGGATGCCGAGCTTCTCGTAGGTCTCGAGCAGCTTGGGGTCGACATCATCGAGGGACCCGAGCGGCGTTGCGGTCTTCGGCTCGTTGTAGTAGCTGATCGACTGATAGTCGATCGGCGTGTACGTGAGGTTCGGCCAGTGATGCGGCTCGGTCATCTCCAACCAGCGACGATAGGCCTTGAGCCGCCAATCGAGGAGCCACTCCGGCTCGCCCTTCTTGGCGGAGATATAGCGGACGGTGTCCTCCGACAGTCCGATCGCCGCCGACTCGGATTCGATATCGGTGACGAAACCGTACTTGTACTCCCGGCCAACCAGTTGCTCGACCGCACTACTCATGACAACTCCTCATCTGTTCCGGTGCCGCCGACGGCGACACGATAGCTGCAGGTACCACACCCCGCGTCGATGCGGGACCGGCGCTCGACCGGGGCACCAAAGGCCTCGGTCAGGAAGCGCTCCTCGGCCTCGCAGACTTCGGGAAAGCGCTCGGCAATGAGCCGATGCGGACAGTTGTGTTCGGTCAACAGGCCACCCTCGGCGGCATGCGCCCAGGTGGCCATGTATCCCTCGGCATCGAGCACCCGGGCGATCGCCTCACCGCGAGCCGCGGGCTCCAGGCCGCGCGTCTCGATCTCCAGTCGATGCGTCAGGACCTCGTACTGCTGCTCCAGCAGCGACACGGCGGCCTGCCGACCCTCCATGGCCACCACCCGATCGAGCAACTGAATCAGGGTCTTCTCGTAGCGTGCCGGGAAGAGTCGCTGACCCGCCGCAGTCAGGCGCCAGACGTGGGCCGGTGCTCCGACACCACTGGGGGTGCGGTCGTAAGAGACCACGCCCTCGATTTCCAACTCCTTGAGATGGTGCCGCGCCGCGTTGAGCGAGCAGCCCAACTCCTCGGCCACTTCGGCCACCGTGGCTCCAGCCCGACACTTGAGCTGCACCAGAATCGCCGCCCGAGGGCCACGGTGGCCTGCGGGGGTCGGAGACTCGGATTGGCGGACATTCAGCGGTGCCGACATAGACCGTAAGTCTACGCCAAATCGCGAGATAGTCAATTTATGCCAAGATTATGGTTAAAAAGCGATAAGTCGAGAGCGCGAGAAGGCAAGAAGGGGAGCAGGCTGGGGTCGGAGCGGGTCATCCCCGACGCGCCTACCAGCGACCGACCCGAAGAAAGACCGTTGATCTGTGCTCGCTGTTGAGGCCGTACTCAAGTCGAATCGGCCCAAGCGGGGTATCGATCCCGAGCCCCAGCTTCCCGCCGGCCAGCCAACCGGCCCCGCCGAGGAGGTCCCCTTCGGGAGCAAAGCCAGAGATGGCGGCGTCGCCGGTCAGGAACTCGGTCCGATGGAAGGCTGTTCGGCCCACCGCGCCGGTGAGTCGAAGCTTGATCGGACCCATGAGTGGGCGCTGGAGCGCCAGGGATCCCATCAGCTCGTTGTCGCCTGGTCGCTCACCGATATGGAGCCCCGGGAAGCCATCGACGCCGCCGAGCGTGAAGGTTTCGTCGGCCGGCAGGTCGCGACCGTATCCGGCCCGGAGCCGCGGCTCGAGGCGGAAGCCGCCCAGTGCGCCGGAGAAGCGGAGATCGACCGAGGCCCGGAGGTACTCTCGCGTCACCACCAGGACGGCACGGGCAAGCTCCTCGCGCTCGAGCGTCAGTTTCTGGAGTACGGCGACACCCCCGACGGTGCTCAAGGTGCGCGTACGGTCAAGCACCGGATCGCTCTCCTGCCATGCATGCACGAGCCCGGCAAGCCGGAGCCTGAAGCCAAGCGCGAGTTGTCGCTCCAGACCGACTTCAACGGCAGCCCGTCGGACGTCGACCGTGGGAAGCTCGAGTCCGGATTGCGCGAAGCGGCGCACTTCGGCGTCGGTGAGTCGCACCAGCGCGAGCGGCGTGAAGGCGGACTGACCAAAGCGTGTCTCGCGACGCAACTCGAGTTGCAGCTCATTGGCGAAGCGGTTCGAGGTGAGCAGGGCTGACCCCTCGGTCCCGAGGAGCGGGATCCGGCGGTCGAGCAGGCCGACCCACAACCGCCCACCAAGCTCCGCATCATAGGCGAGCCCGATCCCGCCGACGCGGCGAGGCAGACGGCTCACCAGGGGCCGGAGCACGACCGTGTCGGCGGTACCGCTCGGGTTGAGCCAGACCTCCTTGAACACCTCGCGGTCACTGAGCTCATGCACCTGCCGGCCGAGCCGGACGAGATCGAGCGGCACGGGTTCGGTGAGCTCGAGAGCCCGGCGAATGCGCTCCCGTTCCCCGGCGTCCTCCCCCCCCCCGTTCGCCATCATCACGACCCGGGGCAGCACCCCGGCGTTCGTGCCCGCTGCGCCACGGTCGTCCCGACAGCGCCAGGCCACCAGTGCGGAATCGGCGGTCCGCCGGCCGAGCAGGATCAACGAGTCGACCGCCTGGGGGGAAAAGTCGAGCGCGCGGAATCCGCCGATCGGGGAGCGGATGTAGAGGTCCTGATCGTGCAGGGAATCCGCGGGTTGCCGAAAGAGCCAGTTGAGCAGCCGATCCGCGACCACCAGCGGTGATTCGAGGTTGAGCGTATCACTCGGCAACTCGGTCACGTCGCTCACGATGACGCGCGTCGCCCCAGCCTGTCGGGCGACCGCGATCGGGATGTTGGCCGACAGCCCTCCGTCGGCGTAGACCGAATCGCCGATGCGTTGTGGCGTGAAGACGAGCGGAATCGCGATGCTGGCGCGGACGGTCTGGGCGAGATCACCGGATGCGAACGCCACGATGCCGCGATCGGCCATATTGGTCGCCACCACACGGAGGGGAATCGGCAGTCGGTCGAAATCGCCCCGGGCGAGCATGTTTCCCCGCAGGAGCACATCCCCGAGCATCCCGCCGATCGCCCGCTGCTCGACCGAGGCCCCCTGGATCGCGAAACCCAGGTCACCCTCGCCTTCGGCCCAGAGCAGCAGCGGCAGACGAGCGCCCCACGCCGCCGGCCCACGCGGCTCCACGGCGTGGAAGACATCGGCAAGCGGCAACGTCCGTGCGATCGAGTCGATCTCGGCCGCACGATAGCCCGAGGCCGCGAGCGCGCCCACGACCGAGCCCATCGAGGTCCCCACAATCAGGTCCGGCCGGATGCCAGCCCGCTCGAGGGCGGCGAGCACGCCGACGTGCGCCAATCCCTTGGCGCCACCCCCCGACAGGACCAGCGCCGTCACCCCTCCTCCACAGTGCCCCTGTGCCGGTGTGGTGCCCGTGAGGGCGAGCATGGCGAGGGCCGTGAGGCTCCAGAAACGGCGGGGCATGGTCGGTGGAACGTAATGCTCGCCGGGACGCATCACCGCATGACCCCTTGCGTCGGCATCCCCGCGTTCCTAATCTGCCCGGGCGCGGTGTCCTCCTGCCGCCACGATCACATTGTCGGGGTTACGCCCGAGGAGTACCTGGATGCCGTACATCATCACCGATGCCTGCATAGGCGTGAAGGATCGAGCCTGCGTCGACGTCTGCCCCGTGGATTGCATCTACGAGGGGGATGACCAGCTCTATATCCACCCCGATGAGTGCATCGATTGTGGCGCCTGCGAACCAGAGTGCCCGGTCAGCGCGATCTACCCGGAGGAGGATGTCCCCGAACATCTCGTCGAGTACATCGTGATCAACCGCGATGTCTTCGACTCGGACAATCCGCCAGGGCGGCCGCGGAAGTGAGAAGTGAGAGGTGAGAAGTGAGAAGGGCTCCTTATCGCGCTCGGAGCCCTTCGCTCATTTTCACCCCTCACTTCTCACTTCTCCCGCCTCACTTCTCGGAGTGATCCATGCCCGCCGCCACCGACTACATCCATCATGCCGCCCGGCTCACCAGACAACTGGTTCAGGACGCCGGACCAGGCGGCACCCCCGCACCCGATGCCGAGTACTTCACCACCCTCGCGAAGGCACTCACCCAGGCCGCCGAGGCTATCGACCAGCTCGGCAAGCGGCGGGACTGAGTGAGCTATCAGCTGGTGGAATCCCAGGCCGCCTTCGACCAGATGATCGCAACGGTCCGGCAGGAACCTGTGGTCGCGATCGACACCGAGGCCGCGTCCTTCCATCACTACCACGATCGGGTCTACCTGATCCAGCTCTCGGATCGGAGACAGACCTGGGTCATCGACCCTCTGGCGGTCCCTGACCTCGGGACGTTCGGTGCCCTGATGGCCGACCCCGCCGTCGAGGTGGTCTTCCATGACGCGGATTACGACCTTCGGCTCTTCTACAAGGAATTCGCATTCGAGGCGCGCGGCCTCTTCGATACCAGGATCACGGCCCAACTCCTCGGGTTGCCGTCCATCGGCCTCGCCGCACTGCTCGAGGAATCGTTCGGACTCAAGCCGGACAAGCGATTCCAGCGGGCCGATTGGTCGACCCGCCCCTTGACCGGGCCGATGCTTGACTATGCCGCCGGTGACACGTCACATCTCGTGGAGTTGCGAGACATACTACGCAACAGATTGGTCGAGATGGGTCGACTGGCATGGGCCGAAGAGGAGTTCAAGCTGGTCGAGGGGACGCGCTGGGAGCCGGCCGAGACCGACCCCAGGGTGACCTTCATGAAATTGAAGGGCGCGCGTGCCCTCAGGGGTCGGGCGTTGGCTCGTCTCCGAGAGCTCTACGAGTGGCGGGAGACAACCGCCTCGGAAATCGACCGGGCGTCATTCCGGGTGATGGGCAACGACGTGCTGCTGATGCTGGCCGAGCAGCCGGTGACCGACCTCGACGCACTGGGCAAGCTCCGCGGCGTCGGCCGCGAGGCACTGGGCCGTTGGGGCGAGGCGATTCTCGAGGCACTCCGGCGGGGCGACGCGATACCGGAGGACGAACACCCCAGGTTCGAACGTGGGCCGCGGCGGGTGATCGATCCCGCGTTCGACGCCCGGATGGACAAGCTGAAGACGGCGCGGAACGCCGAGGCGGAGCGACTCGGACTCCAGCCGGGGGTGCTCTGTCCCAACGGGACGCTCGAGCAGGTGGCCGGACTCCAACCGAAGACACTCGAGGAGCTGGCCGAGGCACATTCACTTCGGGAATGGCAGCGGCTGGAAATCGGCCCGGCCCTGTTGGCGGCGCTGGCGTAGGCGAGCGGCGGTTATCATTCGGGAATGGATACACCAACGATTCCACCGCCAACGTCGGAGCTGGCCCGCAAGGCCCTCCGTGCCGTGAAAGACCCCGAGCTGGGCCTAAACATCATCGACATCGGCCTGGTCTACGACGTCGACGTGACCGAGACCGGTCGGGTCGATGTCAAGATGACCCTCACCTCACCCGGCTGCCCGGCCGGGACCGAGATCATGGACGACGTCCGGCAGACACTCCGCGATCTTGAAGGCGTGACCGAGGTCGAGGTCGAGCTGGTCTGGGAGCCCTACTGGACCCCCGATCGGATGGACCCACGCGTGCGGGCGTTCCTGGGGCACTAGGCGGTGGGTACGGGCGCGCGGAGTACGGACGCGCGGAGGACGGGCGCGCGGGGTACGGGCGCAACATGTTGCGCCCTTACATGCCCTTACATGCCCTTACATGCCCTTACACGCCCTTACACGCCCTTACAGCCCTTACACGCCCTAACGCGCCCTAACGCGCCCTAACGCGCCAGGAGAGCCCGGGAGCTTACCGACAGCTCCCCCCCCCAAGACGCCGCGCGGCGTCGCTCACCAGCGTTCGCACATCGCGGATATCCGACATCGACTGGGGCACCGGGTCATAGCTCCGGTTCGTGAGGAATACCACGAAGAGGTCTGCGACGGGATCGAACCAGATCAGCGTGCCAGTGAAGCCGGTGTGTCCCCAGGTGGTCCGGGTCGCACATCGCCCATAGAGCGACACCACGCCATCCTCGAGCAAGCGCGGGGTGTCCCACCCGAGTGCGCGCGTGCCGGACCGTTCGCTGCGTTCGAGAAACCGGAGTGCGGTGGCCTGATGGATCCAGGTCGAGTCGCGGCCGCGGACGGCCCGGAGCCATGTCTGGGCAAAATGGGCCAGATCCATGCCGGTGGCGAAGACACCGGCATGCCCCGCGACACCACCGAGCACATCGGCGTTGGCATCATTCACGCTGCCGAGAATGGCACTTCCGTCAGGCAGCAACTGGGTTGGGGCGGTATGAAGTCGCTGGAATGCATCGGGTCGCCAGGTCGCATTCCGCATCCCGGTGGGTCGGAACACCGAGTCGACGGTGAAACGTTCGAAGGGTTGACCGGTGATCTGCTCGATGCCGAGTGCGGCGATGATGGCGTTGAGATCGCTGTAGAGCGCCGAGGTGCCTGGCGGTCGACGGAGGCCGACGTCGAACAGGGTCGTGAGGGCATGGGATCGATCTGCCCCAGCGACGGAGAGCCGCACCCAGGCCGGCAATCCGCTGGTGTGATCGAGCAGCATCGAGAAGGTGACGCTGTCCTTCTGGTCACCGGCAAAGCGTGGCACGAGGCGATGGACTGGCGACTCCAGGTCAAGGCGTCCGTGGTCGTACAGGAGTGCGGCCGCACTCATCGTCGCCACGACCTTGGTGAGCGAGGCCACGTCCCAGAGTGTCCAGGCCGGATCGGGACGTCGTGTGTCGACCCCCCACGCGTAACTGCCGAACCCCATGGCATAGAGGAGCGTGTCGCTCCGCCCGACCAGCACGACGGCGCCCGGGAAGACCCGGTCGCGGATGCCATCCTGAATGGCCGTGGCGAGTTCCTTGACCGGCGCGTGTTGTGCGGTCAGGGGATGGGTCGCTCCGGTGAGCACGGCCACCAGCACCGAGACGACCCGACGGAGGAGCGGTCTAGGGCGTGCGGAGCGGGCCGGGCGGAACAGCATAGAGCAGCTGCAGGGTGGCCTGGTCGCGTCGCGACGGGCCCTCGATGCGTGCTGTCCGGTACATGAGATCACGAAAACTCCCCGAGTGTGGCAAGCCGAGCGCGTGACCAAACTCGTGTGCCGCGACACGCGCGCGAACTTCGCGGGGAAGTGGCGGGCCGCTGTCGGTCTGTTGCATGGCGAGGCGGATCGTGGCCCGGTGTGCGGTCCCGTCACCATCCCAGTTGAGCTCCGTCACGCCGTAGGTACTGTCGGCGATCACTGCGGAGACGAATCTCACCGTGATGTCGGCACGCGCGGAATCGTCGGTCCGTTCGAGGCCGACGCCCGCCGCGTTGCCGCTCCACCTGGACATTCCCGCGACGGCGACGACGACCGCGTCCGGTGACCATCCGGGCATCCCGGTATCGACAACGAAATACACCCGCAGCGGTTGCCTGGTTCGGTCCCGCCACCTGACCAACGTCGAATCGGTGGTGGCCAGGAGTGAGTCAAGGTAGACCCGATCCCCCTCGCGCAGGATCCGACGGCGCACGGCCAGCGTGGCCTCGAGGTCCATGGTCGGCGTGCCGCTCGGCGCACCGGTCACTCCGGGGAGCTGCTCGACCCGCGGTCGGGTACGGACGGGGGAAGCGGCGGGGAGTGGGGCCGCAACCTCGGTGGACGGCGGCGCGGGTGGCACCGGTGGCACAGGGGCCCCGCCCAGCCTGGCGAGCAGGATCACCGTGACGAGGGCGGCGAAGAGGACGGCGGGGACGCGTGGACTCATATCCGGAATATCGGCAGGCTGGGCCACCGATGTGGAATGGGGCGAGGGGCGTCTTGGCTACGCGAGACGCTCGCGGCTCGGCAGTTGCCATTCCGGTCGCGGGAAGTGACAGGTGTAACCGGCCGGGTAACGCTCCAGGTAGTCCTGGTGTTCCGGCTCTGCCTCCCAGAAATCGCCGACCGGCTCGACGGCCGTGACGACCGCACCTGGCCAGAGTCCGGAAGCATTCACATCCGCAATGGTCGCTTCCGCGATGGCCTGCTGTCGCTCATCGGCATAGAAGATTGCCGACCGGTACGAGGCGCCGAGATCATTCCCCTGCCGGTTCGGCGTGGTCGGATCGTGGATCTGGAAGAAGTACTCGAGCACGCGCCGATAACTGAGGACGGCCGGATCGAAGATGATCTCGATCGACTCCGCATGGGTGCCATGATCGCGGTAGGTCGCGTTCGGTACGTCGCCGCCGCTGTAGCCCACGCGAGTACCGACGACCCCGGGCAACTTGCGGATGAGGTCCTGCATGCCCCAGAAGCAGCCCCCGGCGAGCACGGCACGTTCGGTCATTCAGCGATCCTCCACCTGATCGAGATACTCACCATAGCCCTCGTCGCTCATCGCATCGCGATGAATGAATCGGAGGCTTGCGGAATTGATGCAATAGCGGAGCCCACCCCGATCGATCGGACCATCGGGAAAGACGTGCCCGAGATGGCTGTCCCCGTGGGCCGAGCGCACCTCGATGCGGACCATCCCATGCGAGGTGTCCCGGAGCTCGGCGATGTTCGTCGACACGATCGGCTTCGTGAAACTGGGCCAACCGCACCCGGAATCAAACTTGTCCGAGCTGGCGAACAAGGGCTCCCCGGAGACCACGTCAACGTAGATGCCGGGCGCGGTGTTCGCGAGATACTCCCCGCTCCCGGGACGTTCGGTCCCACCCTGCTGGGTGACGCGGAACTGCTCGGGAGTCAGGCGCGCGATGGCCGATTCGGATCGCTCATAGGGCATGGTGACGCGCCTCCGCTCTGGTGATGAATGCATTGCAGGAGAGGTACGCTCGCGGGGGAGGCACAGTTCCCTGCGAGTCGTGAGGGGGGAGTCCTGGGTCCTGAGTGGTCGGAAGTCGGAAACCTGAAGTCAGCGATCGGAACGAGGAGTGGCCGGGATTCGGACGCCGGGCGGTTCGTCTCCTCTCAGGCCTCAGGACTCAGGACTCACCCCTCACCGGGTAGCGCCACGGCCCGGCGGCTCCTACCATTGTGCCGTGCAAGCAACCCTTGGAGGCGCGGTCGTCCGTTGGCGCTGGCTGGTGATCGCCCTCTGGTCGGTGATCGCCATCGTGGCCGGTATCCGGGCTGGCGGCACGATCGAGCACCTCGAGGTCGGCGGGTCGGCCAATGAGATGACCGAGGCTCGACGCGCCGACTCCCTGGTCGAGGCCCGCTTCCCCAGGCCACTCGGTGAGTTCTTTGCGGTGACGGTCGAGGGCCCGGTGGAGTTCGACACCGGCATGGGTGCCACATTGGTCGACTCGTTGCTCGCCGCGACCGAGCGGCTCGACCATGTCGAAGGAACGGTCTCCTGGGCCTCGACCCATGATTCGACCTTCCTGTCGGACGATCACGGAACCACGTTCTTCCTCGTCGCGATCGACTCGAACGGGGGACCGGCCGCGAGCGTGGTGCAACCGCTCCGGCGCACCCTCGACAGTGTGGTTCGCCGCTTTCCCGATCGGGACCACTTCACGATCCACGTGACCGGGCGTACCGCGCTCGACCTGGATATCAAGCAGGTCAGCGCCGAGGATGCGACCCGGAACGAGCGTCGACTGGTGCCGCTGACGCTGGCGATCCTGATCCTCGCCTTCGGGGCCCTCGTGGCGTCGGTGCTTCCGCTCATCGTCGGGGTCATGGCGATCATCATCTCGCTCACCATTGTCGGGATCCTGACGATCTGGATCCCGATGTCGGTGTTCGTGCTCAACATGATCACCATGATCGGGTTGGGCGTGGGGATCGACTATTCGTTGCTGGTCGTGACCCGGTTCCGGGAGGAACTGAACGAGGGGCTCCGCCCGATCGAGGCGGCAGCGCGCACCGTCCGGACGGCCGGGCGAGCGGTGGTGACCTCGGGCGCCACCGTGGTGGTCGGCTTCGGGGCGCTGTTGCTGACGCCACTCACCGAGACCCGGAGTGTCGGCATCGCGGGCCTGGTGGTGGTGGCGGTCGCCGTCCTGCTCGCCACCACCCTGTTGCCGGCGATGCTCGCGGTCCTTGGCCGGCAGATCGATCGACCCAAGTGGATCGCCGCACGGCTCGCCTGGTATCACCGACCCCAGATCTGGGAATCCTGGGCGCGCAATCTCTCGCGGCACCCATACCGGGCCACCGGGATCGGCTTCCTCGTGATCGGGGTGTTGACCCTTCCCCTCCTGCAGCTCAAGATCGGCCTGCCGAGCCGCCACTGGTGGCCCGAGAAGACCGAGGCAGGCGCCGGCGTCGCCACCCTCGAGCGGATCGGTCGAGCCGGCTACCTGCAGCCCGTCCGGATCGTGCTCGAGTTCCCCGAGGGCACGCCAGCGACCGGTTCCACGGCACTCCGCGGGCTCCGGAAGCTGTCGGATTCACTGCGTGCCGATCCGCGCGTCGCCACGGTCCGCTCGCTGGTCGACATCGACCGCGACCTGGGTCTGCTGGAACTCTCGCTGCTCTATTCCGAACCCGACTCGGTGCGGGTCCGCTATCCGGATTTCCTCGATGCCTACCTGAGCCGCGACGGCCAGACAACGCTCGTGGACGTCATCCTCGCCGACACGACCTCGCTCACGACCGCGATGGGCGTGATCACCGACATTCGCGGCACGGTGGTCGACTCGACCAATCGCCAGCTCCGGCACACCACCGCATGGGTCGGCGGGTATGTCGCGGCCGCCGTCGACTTCCAGGACCTCCTGCTGGCTCGCTTCCCGCTGATCATCCTGCTCATCCTCGGCGTGACCGGGGTGATGCTCGCGATCGTGTTCCGATCGGTGCTTGTCCCGCTCAAGGCGATCGTGATGAACTCGATGTCGGTGATCGCGACCTTCGGCTTGATCGTGCTGGTGTTCCAGGAAGGGTACGGCAGCCAGCTCTTCGGCCTCGACGGCCCGACCTCGGCGATCTACGTGCTGGTCCCGGTGCTGGTGTTTGCGGTGGTCTTCGGCCTGTCGATGGACTACGAGGTGTTCCTGCTCTCGCGCATCAAGGAGGCGTTTGATCGCACCGGACACAACACGTTGGCGACTCGGGAAGGACTGGCCGCGACGGCCAGCGTGATCACCTCCGCCGCCCTCGTGATGATCGCGGTGTTCGGCGCGTTCGCCTTCGCCCGCATCCTGATGATGCAGTTCATCGGCTTCGGCCTCGCGGTCGCCGTGCTGCTCGATGCCACCGTGATCCGGATGGTGCTGGTACCGAGCCTGATGCAGATCGCCGGCGAATGGAACTGGTGGCCGGGGTGGAAGAAGGAGAGAAGGAGAGAACTCTAATGCTTGGCGTCGACCCAGTTCTCGCCGACGCCGAGCTCGACGACGAGTGGCACCGAGAGGGTGGCCGCCCCTTCCATCTTCGCCTTCACGAGCGCCGAGACCGGCTCCACTTCATCGGGCGGTGCCTCCAGGACGAGTTCGTCGTGCACTTGCAGCAAGAGGCGCGAGGCGTACCCCGCCTCCGGCAGCGCCGCATGGATGTCGATCATCGCCCGCTTGATCAGGTCCGCCGCCGATCCCTGCAGCGGCGTGTTCTGTGCGGTCCGCTCGGCGAATGACCGCATGTTGAAGTTCTTGTCATGGATCTCGGGGATGTAGCGACGGCGACCGAAGATCGTCTCGACGTACCCCTCGGCACGGGCCCGCTCGACACAGGCGTCGAGGAAGTCGCGCACCCCGGCGAATCGGGTGAAGTAGTCGCTGATGAAGGCCTTCGCCTCGTCCTGGGTGATCCCCAGCTGGTTGCTGAGCGCGAACGGGCCCTGGCCGTAGATGGTGCCGAAGTTGATCGTCTTGGCACGCGCCCGCATCTCGCTCGTCACATCGGCGAGCTCGACCCCGAAGATGATCGCCGCCGTCTGCCGGTGGATGTCGCCGCCACTCCGAAAGGCATCCACGAAGGCGGGATCACCGCTCAGGTGCGCCATCAACCGGAGTTCGATCTGCGAGTAGTCCGCGACGATGAACCGCCATCCGGTCCGCGGGATGAAGCCGCGCCGGATCTCCTCGCCCCGTGTCGACCGAATCGGGATGTTCTGCAGGTTCGGGTCGCTCGACGAGAGCCGACCGGTCTGGGCCCCGACCTGATTGTACGAGGTGTGGATCCGCCCGGTCGCCCGGTTCACCCGAGTCGGCAACACATCGACATAGGTGCTCTTGAGCTTCTGGAGTTCCCGGTGCTGGAGGATCAGCGCCGGCAATTCGTGGCCATCGGCCGCGAGGGTCTCCAGGACGGCGGCATCGGTGCTCGGTCCGGTCTTGGTCCGCCGGATCACCGGCAATCCCATCTTCTCGAAGAGCACGTCGGCCAGCTGCCGCGGCGAGTTGAGGTTGAGTCCCTCGACACCGGCCAGCGCGTGGATCGCCGCCTCGATCGTCGCGAGATCGCGGTCGAGTTCCTCTGCCAGGCGCTGGAACTGTGCGCGATCGATCGCGACGCCATCCCATTCCATGTCGACCAGCACCGGCACCAGCGGCAGTTCGATGGTCTCGAGCAACTCCGCAAGTCGACCGGTCGCGAGTCCCGGGGCAAAGTGCTCTCGCAGCGCCAGGACCGTGGCACTGTCGGCACCGCAGTACGCGGCAGCCTGGTCCACCGGCACCTCGGCGAACGGCACCTGCGCCTTGCCCTTGCCCGTGAGCTCGGTGTAGGACGTCATGCGTTGGCCCAGCAACTCGAGCGCGAGCGCGTCGATGCCGTGCGAACGCCGTGACGGATCGAGCACGAACGAGGTGAGCATCGAGTCGTAGGCGAACCCGCGCAGGGTGACCCCGGCGCGACGGAGCACCTGGATGTCGTACTTGCCGTTCTGGGCCGCCTTGGGGACGGCGGCATCCTCGAGCAACGCCTTGAGGTCCGCGGCCGCCGGGCTGGTGATCGCAGGGAAGTTGCGCGGCGCGGGAGTGCCGTCGTCCTCGCCGAAGAGGTCACCTGCCGGGTTCCGATGCCCGAACGGGAAGTACCACACGCGGGTCGGGGACACGGCGAGCGAGAGACCGATCAATTCGGCGTCGTGCGGCTCGAGCGAGGTCGTCTCGGTGTCGAACGCGACGAGGTCCGCGGCACGGAGTTCCGCGAGGATCGCCGGCAACCCGGCGGGATCATCACACACCATCACCTCGCGGATCGGCCCGGGCGGGAGCTCGGCGACCTCCCCCCCCCCCTGCGATCCGACCATGGCCTCGACACGCGTGAGCAGGGAGGCGAACTCGAGTTCGCCGAACAGGCGCACCAGTTCGGGCCAGTCCGGGGCCCCCACCTGGTAGGCTTCGAGGGCGAGCGCCACCGGCACATCGGTCTGGATCGTGACCAGCCGCTTCGAGAGTCGAGCCATTTCCGCGTGCGCCTGCAGGGCCTCGCGCGGACGCTTCGCCGCGAGTCCCGGCGCGGCCGCAATCAGTGCCTCGATGTCGGGGTACTCCGCGAGCAGCGATACGGCGGTCTTCTCGCCGATTCCCTTCACCCCCGGCACGTTGTCGGAACTGTCGCCGACCAGGGCGAGATAGTCGGTGACCTGACCGGGCGGCACCCCCAGCCGCTCGCGCGCGTTGTCGGGCCCGACCCAGACCTCGTCGACACCGGCGGGCCCGCCCCGGCCGGGATTGAGGAGTGCCACCCGCGGGCCGATGAGCTGGTAGAAGTCCTTGTCGCCTGACACGATCACACTCTGGAGATCGCGTGCCGCGCCCTGCTGCGCGAGCGTCCCGATCACGTCGTCGGCCTCGTAGCCGTCGACCGTGACCAGCGGGATGTTGAATGCCGCGAGCAGCTGCGTCACACGTTCGACCGCGGTGTCGAAGTCGGCCTGCAGCTCGTCGTCGAGCTTCTCGCGCGTCGACTTGTACTCGGGGTACGCCTCGGTCCGGAAGGAATCGCCGGCATCATTCACCCAGACCAGATAGTCGGGTCGATATGTGTCAAGCAGGCGCAACAGGAAGTTCGTGACACCCCACGCGGCGCTGGTGTTCTCGCCCTTGGCGGTCCGGAGCGGTCGCGAGATCAGGGCGAAGAACGCGCGGTAGATCAGCGCATAGCCGTCGATGAGGAAGAGGCGGGGCGGGGTGTGGTTGGGCATGGTGGGGAAAGTAGTGAGACGAGAAACGAGAAACGAGAAGCGAGAGGCGAGAAGCGAGAGGCGAGAGGCGGCATCGCCGCCGAAGTCGAGGGATCTGCACCTCGGACACCAGCAAGTGCAGATCCCTCCACGCGGGCGCTTCGCGCCCTTGGTCGGGATGACTGACGGGCGCCTCTCGCTTCTCGCTTCTCGCCTCTCGCCTCTCGCTTCTCGTTTCTCGCTTCTCGTCCTACCGCTCCGCGGCCCGCTGCACGCGCCCCTTCACCCGCTCGAATTCCGAGCGCGATTCGGTCGTCATCCGATAGCGCCCGAACCCGGTCACATCCTGGAAGATGAGCGAGAGGCGCAGGTCGAAGTAGCCCCAGCGCACGAAACGTCCCTGTTGGGTCGGGGTCGAGTCGAACTTCTCGTCGGGCGGCCCCAGGACGACGAACACTTCGCCACGATCAGTGCGCCACCCCGGGATGCCCTCGTCGCTGAACTGGGCATTGGCTTGACCGAGACGGGCGAAGTAGGCGTCGAGCGCCTCGTTCTCCGGCGTCTGCCGGTTCGGATCGGTGGCGGCGTAGAATTCGCGCCACAGTTCGGGACGAGCCTGTGGGCTCGCCTCCTTCATCTGCTCCAGACGGTGCCCTTCCCCGAAGTAGCGGAGCAGCGAGATCAGGTCATCGAAGTTGGTGATGATCCAGTTGCCGCTGAAGGAGACCACACCGGCGGTCTTGCCGCGGCTGCCGTCCTGCCCGAGCAGGAAGTCGATCCGGCCGAGCGGGGCCGAATCGGGCTTGATCCGGACGATGCGCCCCTCGATCTCGGACCCGCCGGTAAAGTCCACGGTGGTCCGGAGCACCACCGAGTCGCGACCATCACGCACTTCGAACGGGATGCTGGTCGGACCGGGCATCTGGACGCCCTCGATGTAGATCAACAGCGTGTCGCCGCCGTAGGCCACCGCGCCACGGGGATTGAGCACCAGATCGATCGAGTCGCTGCGGGTGGCCCGGCCGGTCACGCTATACGCAAGGATCGGCGCCGTCACCGATCCGGGGGTGAACGATGGCACGGTGAGGGATTGCACCACCACGCCGCTCCGGTTGCTCCCCTTGTCGGAGATCCGGACGGTAAGCTGGTGCGGGCCCGGTTCGACCACCATCGCCTGCTGGAGGATGACACTCTCGTCGATGCGGAGCGCTTCCTGGAGCGATGCGACCTTGATGCTCGCATCACGTGCCGCGCGGGCCGGTGCCTGACCGCTCCGGGTCAGCGTGTACTCCACGCGATAGTTGGCCTGATAGACGTCCCCCTGTCGATCGAACGAGAACGCCCGATTGGCGGCCGACAGCCCGATCAGCACCCGGGTCGAGGTACCCGGGCCCGGGAGGTAGACCACGGTCCCGACAAACGGGACCTCGCTGGTGGAGACCAACCGGCCGAGGCCTTGGTAGACGCCGGCCGGATTGAAGAGCTGCATCAGCGACTGTTCGGGGGTGACATCCCGGATATCGCCCTCGCGCTGCCACGAACCGCAGCCAGTGGCGAGGAGGAGGACAGCCGCGATCCTGAGGGTGGGCCGGAGCCCGCGGTGGCGAGATGAATGGCTCATATCGAAATGTACGCCAGATGGTGAAAGTTGGCCTTGGCTTGCCGGATCACCCGGCCGGGCGGTACCTTTGCGCGTTCCCATGACACATGATCCTCTCGTAGGTCGAACCATCGCCGGCTACCTCCTCAAGAAGGAGGTGGGCGAAGGTGGCACTGCTCAGGTTTACCAGGCCGAGCACCCGGAGCGCGGGATTGTCGCGCTCAAGGTGCTCCGCCCCCGGCTTGCCTCTGATCCTGTCGCCGTCAAGCGGTTCCTCCGGGAAGCCGACTTCGGCGCCCGCGTGGTGCACACGAACGTGGTCCGCACCTACGACTACGGCGAGGCCGACGGCATCTACTACCTCGCCCTCGAATGGGCCAGCGGCGAACCGCTCGAGACGTTCATCAGCCGATCCGGCCCTGTGGCCTGCACGGTGGCGGCGACGATCGTCGAACAACTCGGAGCGGCCCTCGAGGTCGCCCACGAGGCCGGCATCATCCACCGCGACCTCAAGCCGGCCAACATCATGTACGACGCCGAGCTCAAGAAGGCTCGACTGCTCGACTTCGGGATCGCACGCGATTCCGAGATCGGGGCCGAGGACCGCCTCACCCGGGCGGGCTTCTTCGTCGGCACGCTCCAGTACGTGGCACCCGAGGCGTTGTCGGGGGAACTTGTCGGTGAGCAAGCGGATGTCTACTCCCTGGCGGTGATCGCGTACCAGCTTCTGACAGAGGTGACGCCGTTCCCCGGCAAGAACCCACGCGAACTCTTCCAACAGCTCCTCACCGAGGAGCCCACCCCGCTCAACAGCGCGGTCAAGGGACTCAAGTTCTCGACCCGACTGGAGGAGGCGGTCATGAAGGGGCTGGCGCGGGACCTGAGCAAGCGGTGGAAGACAGTGACGGAGTTCACGTCGGCGTTCTGCGCCGCGGCCACCGCAGAGCCGGAGAAGAAGGGCTTCTTCTCGTCGCTGTTCAACCGGGACTGAGCCAGGTGTCGGCCGACCGCGATGCCCTCCGAGCGCTCCTCCTGGAGCGCTCGGTCCGTTTCGGGGAGTTCGTGCTCGCTTCGGGCGCACGCTCCACCTACTATGTCGACTGCCGACCCAGCACGATGTCCGCCGCGGGCCAGCGCCTGATCGGGCGGATGGGGCTCGCCGCGATTCGTGCCGCGGGATGGGATCCGGCCAGCGTCGGTGGACTCACCATGGGCGCCGATCCGGTGGCGTACGCGATCGCGGCGGCGAGTGCCGACATGGGAGTCGGAAGTCGGAAGTCGGAAGTCGGGTCGGAGTCTCCGACTTCCGATGTCCGACCGCCGACTTCCGGAGTCATCGACGCGTTCTCGGTCCGCAAGGCACCCAAGGACCATGGCACCGGCCGGCGGATCGAGGGGAACTTCGATCCCGCGAAGCCAGTGGTCGTGATCGAGGATGTGATCACCTCGGGTGGTTCCGCACTCGACGCCGTTGCCGCCGTGCGCGAGGCGGGCGGCACCGTCCTCGGCGTGTTCGCGGTGCTCGACCGTGAGGCCGGTGGCCGCGCGAAGATCGAGGCCGCGGGCCTCTCGGTGGTGACGCTGGTGACGGCGGGGGAGTTGGGGCTCGTTCAGGGGCGACCATTTTAGGGACGACCTGACGGTCGTCCCTAAAATGGTCGCCCCTGCAGTGGTGTTTACCTTCCCGGCGCCAGCGGCTTGAACGTCCGCCACACCGCCACATGCGGCCGCACCATCCGATCCAGGAATCGATCGAGCACGATCCCGAACGGGAACCGATTGCGAAACTCGCTCGGTGTGATCCCCAGCACACTGCGGAGATGCCGACCGAACGATTGCGGTGACGCGTAGTCGAGGCGATAGGCGACATCCCCGATGGTGTGGTCCCCCTCATCGAACAACCGAGCGGCGTAGCAGAGTCGCACCCCGACCAGATGATCCTTCGGGCTCGGCAATCCCGCCCGTGCGAACCGCGAGACGAGCGTCGACGCTGTCACATCGAGACGGGTCGTGAGGCTGGCGATCGTGGTGGTCGCCGGGGCGCCCCGGATCAGTTCGTCCCAGAACCGCCGGCTGCCTTGGCCGACCGGCCCGAGCGCGGCATGGACCGGCGCGAGGATGACGCTGGCACGTTCGGCCGGCGGGGCGCCGAGCACTTCGCGGAGTCGCCGCCACCCCGACGGATCACTGGCGTCGACGACCTGTCGGACACCGGTCGCGCCCATCCGGAGCAGCGCCTCCGTGTCCCGCGGTTCGTGGCCGGTCATCAGGGCGATCGTGGGGACGGCGGGGAATGCCCGAGTGAATTGCTCGAGCAGGGCCGGTGCATCACCGGAGCAGCGGCGAACCGAGACCAGGACGGCGTCAACGGGACGCTCACGAACCATCCGGAGGGCACTCCGGACACTCTCGTTGTGCAGCAAGGCGAAGCAGCCGCTGCCGGCGGCCTCGGCACGGGGACGCTCGAGCGGGTCGAGCACGGCAGCGATGGTGGGGGTGAGCAGATGCGACTCGGGCATCGAGGACCTCCGGGATCGTGGGAGGATGCATGATGCCGGTTGGTCTTCAAGGGGCACTCAACCCGGGGGCGGTGCAAATCGTGACACTTGAGCACGTCTCAACGCGTACAGCTCCCGGTCGATAGATTATGGGACGGGTTGGACGCGACGATCGCGGCCGGGCATGCCCCGGCCGAGGAAAGTCCGAGCTCCACAGGGCAGACCGCCAGGTAACACCTGGGCGCCGCAAGGCGATGGACAGGGCAACAGAGAACAGACCGCCGATGGTCCCGAGCGAGCGTGCTCGCGAGGGAATCAGGCAAGGGTGAAACGGTGGGGCAAGAGCCCACCGCCCCGACCGCAAGGAAGGGGGCACGGCAACCCCCGGTCGGAGCAAGGTCAAGCAGCGACGAGGTGCGGCCCGCACCGTTCGAGTCGTGGGTAGACTGCTGGAGGTGGCCGGTGACGGCCACCCAAGAGAGATGATCGTCCGGCCCACTTCGGTGGGACGAACAGGACTCGGCTTACGGTTCGACCCGACCCCGCCCGCGGGATGTCTCCTGCGGCGGGGTGCTGAGTATCCGTGGCGTCACCGTGGCGCACCGGCCCGGCATGGTACCGGGGCTACTTCACAAGGGAGTGTCCGATGGTTTCGGGATTGCTTGCACTGTTGACGGTCGTGATGGGCCCGGGCTCCGGCCCCGAGCGGGCGGCCGACCGGTACCGCGTCGACCTGAACATGAAGCAGGCCGCCGACTTGTCGTCGATCGGTCAGGGAATGCAGGAGTCCTCGGTCTCGGCCACCGTGTTCATGAACGTGGCGATGAGCGACACCGCTGGCGGCCGGATCGCTCACGTCGTGGTCGACTCGATGAGGGTCTCTGGAGAGGGTGCCCTTGCGGCCCAGTTTCCACAGGCGCTGGCAGACTCGATCAAGGGTGCGTTCATCCACGCCTACATCGTGAACGGCAAGCCCGAAGGCGCCCCGACCTATTCAGTCGAGGGCAATCCGGCGCTCGCCCTGGCGACACAGGGGCTCAGCGCCCTCTTCCCGGGCGTCAGTGAGAAGGCCGCAGGCCAGAAGAGCTGGGCCGATACCAACAACACGAGTACGGTCAACGAGGCCATCAATGTGACCTCGAATCAGGTCGTCACCTGGGCCGTGACGGGACAGAGCGGCACGCTCCTGACCGTGACGGGAACCGGTCAAGGAACCGTGACGGGCGAACAGGGCGGCAACCCGGTCTCGGGGACGGTGAGCAACACCCTCACAGCCGTGACCCCGATCGGTGGTCCATCCCGGAGCGCTGACCTGAGTTCGAATCAGGACATGACGGTTCTCGTGGCGCAATTGCCCGAGCCGATCGCGGTCAAGGTGACCTCCACGATGAAGTTGACGCCGCTGCCATAGTCACAGGCGGGTGCATGGCCTGGAACGCCCCTCGAGATGACCTCTCGAGGGGCGTTCTGTTGCCCTCGCGGCCAGGACGTGCCAACGTTGGCTGGATGGGTCGTCCTCTCACCAGTGCCCGCCACGGAGAATCCATGCCCAGCGTCACCCGATCGATCCCGCTGCTCGCCCTTCTGGTGGCGTGTGCCGGCAATCCCCCTCCGCCGATGATCGGTGGTCCCACGACCGAGCATCGCGCCAGTGCCGAGCCCGTGACACCGGCAGGCAAGGACGAGGTGATCCGGATCGCCCCCGCGCTGAATTACCGAGCCACCGCGCGAATGGAACGACGCGACTCGATCGTCCTCACCCTGCCGGACGGCAAGCAGCAGGTCCAGCAGAACAGCCGGAACGCCAGGTTCTCCCTGCAGGTCAGTTCCGGAGGGGAGATCCAGGTTCGGCTCGACTCGCTCACCTTCCATCCCGAAGTGCCCAACGCGAGCCGCGAAGCGATCGGCACGGTCTGGCGTGGCAAACTCGGGGCGCACGGCATCGAGGAGCTCAGGCCGAATCGGGAGAATGGCGTCACCCGAGACATGACATCCACCGTCGAGGACCTCCTGCCGGCGCTGCCCCGCGCCGGAGTGATGGTGGGCGAGCACTGGGCCGACACGACGAGCACCACGCGACGCGTCGAGATCTTCAACGCAAAGGACGAACGCCGAAGCGCTTGGCGCGTCGGTCCCCCTCGGACCATGCAATCACTGGTGGTCCACCCCGTCGAGGTGACCGAGCGCTACGAACAGCTCGGTGAGGGCGAGCAGGCTGGGCGGGAGATGCGGATGAGCGCACAGGGTAGTCGTAGTGCCACATACTACACAACAAAGGCTGGCCGGATCGATCAGGTCGTGCAGGTCGACTCTGCCAGTCGGTTGATCACCATCCCCGAGACCCGGCAGGCGATCCCGACGATGCAGGTGATCCGCACCACGGTGACGTTCCGGTACCTGCCGTAGGCCTCCATGCACGGGCGCATACACATGCACGGGCGCAACATGTTGCGCCCGTGCATGTACATGTCGCGCCCCTGCAGGCCTACCTGCCGCAGCGAGCGCTCTGGTCCTGCTCCTCGACCGGGAGGATGGCGAGCTTGTTGGGCCGATTTCCGATCGTCAGCGCGATGTCGTGAATGAACCGTCCCAACCGTGCGCCGTGATCGTAGTCGATGTACTGCGGCTCATCGGTCGGCTGGTGGTAGTCCCGCGCGTAGCCGAGGGAGAAGTAGGTGGTCGGGATACCCTTCCGGATGTAGTTCACCTGGTCGCTTCGGCAGAAGCGGTTGAGGGCATTGGTCCGGTCCCAACTGTAGTCGATCGCCATCGGCTCATCGCGCACGGCGTTAAGGGAGTCGATCAGATCGCCGTACTCGCTCGAGAGCCGACGGCTGCCGAGCATCTGGACCGAGTTCGGTCCACCGAACTTGACGTCGGTGACGCGACCCTTGCCGAGCATGTCCATGTTGAGGGCAGCCGACACGGAGTCGAGCGGAATGGTGGGATGGTCGACGAAGTAGGAGGAGCCGAGCAGGCCGGCTTCCTCGCCGGCGTGGCTGTTGAACAGGATCGACCGCTTGGGGCGCTCACCGTTGGCCATCCGTTCGGCGATCTCGAGCAATACGGCCGTGCCACTGCCGTCGTCGTCGGCGCCGTTGTTGACGCTGTCGATCCTGGCGGGCCGGATGCTGCGTGCATGCGCGATCAGGGCGTTGATCTCGGCCCACTCTGCCGGGGTGACCGCATCGAGCGCGACCCGGTCGTTGGCGCCTTGCGGCCGCAAGACGGTGTTGAATGCCCGGAGCGAATCGTGCTCGGGCTTGATGTCGCCGCGCACCATGCCGACGTGGTCGTTGTGCGCCCCGAGGATGACATACTCGCCCTTGAGCTTCGGATCGCTGCCGGGCAGGAGGCCGAGCACGTTGCGCGTCGGGTACTCGAGCGGCGTCTCGGCATAGCTCCAGCGGCCCGTCACGGCCTTGCCAGGCGCCCCGACGACCAGCCCCGACACGGGAGCACCAAGCAGCTGCTCGGCGACCTGTGCGGTGATCGTGGCGCCGACAGCGGTCGCACCGTCGGTGTGGGTCGGGATGCTGGTGCGTTCGCGGAATGCCGCATCGGAGGGCATCCCGATCACGAAGACACCGGCGGCCCCGGCGTCCTGGGCCATGGTGTAGTTCCCGGGTGCCTGCATCCGGCGCGTGCCGAAATTGGTGCGCACCTCGGTGGTTGCGGGCTCGGTGAAGACCACCACCTTGCCGCGGACCATCGCCGGTGTGAGCGCGGTGGTGCTGTCGCCGAACCGGCCACCGAAGACCGTCGGGACGGCCTTGAGGTCGGCGTTCCCGCTCAGTGCACCGGCAGCGGACGGCGCCTGCGGCGCCCAATCGGTTCCGGGCACCAGCGCCTTCCCGGCGACCGCGAGCGTCGACCTGGCCTGATCGTAGCCGTGGCGGGCGTAGTGGATGTCCTGGAAGTAGCTGCCATTCTCGCCCGCTGGCAGGAGGCCCATCCGCTTGAACTCGGCCGCGATGTAGTCGGTGGCCATC
The DNA here is from genome assembly GCA_035703525.1 of Gemmatimonadales bacterium. Classification (GTDB taxonomy): domain Bacteria; phylum Gemmatimonadota; class Gemmatimonadetes; order Gemmatimonadales; family GWC2-71-9; genus Palsa-1233. The sequence goes on from DASSYA010000024.1 coordinate 240,383, forward strand.
ACGCCGCCGCGGGTCCCGACCTGGCGACCCATCATCGAGTCGTCGGCCAGTTGGTAGAGCCGAGTCCGGAGGTCGTTCGCGGTGATCGCCGCCTCGGTCGGACGCGGCGCCCAGGTCCGGACACCTTCATCCGGCCAGACGATCTGGGCTGAGATCGGGGCCACCCCAAGGAGGAGCAGGGCGGGGAGGAGCGTGGTGCGGTGCATGCGTCGGTCCTTGGTGACGTGGAAGTCGGATGTCAGAAGTCGGAAGTCGGAAGTCAGGAGTCGGAGGGCCCCGCGCCCGATCGGTCTCCGGGCTGGACCCGGACGCGCTCGAAAGCGTTGGCCTTTCAGCGAAGCCTCCGACTTCCGACTTCCGACTTCCGATGTCAGTCCAGCAAACGCAGCGGCATCACCAGCGTCAGGTACGCCGCGGGATCATCCCAGCCCACCGGCTCGACAGTCGCGGCGCGCTCGGGCGCCTTGAACGTCATCCGGATCTCGTCGGTGGGCATGTACTTCATCACTTCGAGCAGGTAGTTGGCGTTGAAGCCGATGTCGAGCGGCTCGCCCTCGTAGGTCACGGTGAGTTCTTCCTGCGCCTCGCCCAGGTCGGGCGTGGTGACCGACATCTTGCAGCTCCCTTCGCCGAACGAGCAGCGAATCCGATGGGTCTGATCCGAGGCCACGATGCTCATTCGCCGGATGGCCGACATGAACGCGGCCTTCTCGGCGGTGGCGACCTTGTCGTTCTCGCGCGGGATGACCTGCTCGTAGTTCGGGTACGGCCCCTCGATCAGCCGGGTGTAGACCACCGTCGTGGCCGAGCGGAAGGCGAGGTGATTCTCGGAGCGACCGATCTCGATCTCGTCGTCAGGATTGAAGAGCTTGCGGAGTTGCTCGAGCGCCTTGGGCGGCACGATCAGGTCGGCCGCTTCGGCGGTGGCGCCCTGGATCGGGATCTCCATCTTGGCGAGCCGGTGACCGTTGGTCGCGACCATCCGCATCCGATCCTCGCCGAGCTGCCAGAGGACGCCGTTCAGGATCGGGCGGCTTTCCTCGGTGCTCGCGGCGAATGCGACATGGGCGACGAGCTTCTGCAAATCGCGCGCGGTGGTCTTGCCGGCCTTGTCGAAACTCACTTGCGGGAAGGCCGGGAACTCCTCCTTGGGCAATCCGAGGAGCTTGAATTTCGACCGACCGCACTCGATCGTGACGCGCTGTTCGCCCTGGGTCGTGACGCGGATCCCGGCACTCGGCAACTCGCGCACCAGCTCGACGAGCTTCCGGGCAGGCAGCGTGATCGCGCCTTCCTGATCGACCGATGCCGGCACGGTGGTGCCGACCGCGATGTCGAGGTCGGTCCCCGAGAGTCGGAGTCCGTCCTTGGTCGCCTCGAGCAGCACGTTCGCGAGGACCGGCAAGGTGGTCTTGCTCGGTACGGCCGCGTTGACGGCGCTCACACCCTCTGCCAGCTGCTCACGCGTGATGGTGAACTTCATGTGTTCCCCGGTGCCCAGGTTTCTACGAATACCACAGGATAAGCAATCTAGTAGTCGTAGTAGAGGGTCGGGAGAAGTGGATCAACTCCCGAACCCGTTGATGCGCAACGTGCTGCGCCGTCTCGCTGCTGTGCAACGTCCGTGGGTAATGGGGACGGCGGTCCGGTTTCCCCACGGCTATCCAGATTTTCCGATTCTGTCCACGCGCGCTCGTGTCCCGTGTGCATCAGACTGTGAGCAACTCCTGCCGGGCAGAGTCCACGCGGTCCTTGAACTGTCGATCTCGCTGCAACTGCGACTGCACCTTGTCGACGCTATGGATCACGGTCGAGTGATCCCGCCCGCCGAACGCCTGCCCGATTTCCACGAGCTGCATCTGCAGCATCTCGCGTGCGAGGAACATGGCGATCTGCCGCGGCACGGTGAGCGTCTTGATGCGCGCCTTGCTGCGGAGACCCTCGGGCGTCACGCCCCAGCGCCGCGCGACCACTTCCTGGACCCGCTCGATGGTCGGCAGCGAGCCCTGGCGCGGATCGGCGTCGTCGCTCGGCCGGATCTTGTCGGCCAGCGCCTCGCGGGCGAGCTCGATCGAGATCTCGCGATGCCGGAGCGAGGCAAAGAGCAGCAACTTGATGATGCACCCCTCGAGTTCCCGCACATTCGAGCGCACGCTCTCGGCGATGAACCGCAGCACGTCGTCGGGGATCATCGTCTCGAGGTGGTCCTGCTGCTGCTTCTTGCGCAGGATCGCGATCCGGTGCTCGAGGTCGGGCGACTTCACGTCGGCGACCATGCCCCACTCGAAGCGGGAGACGAGTCGCGCCTCGAGGCCCGGGATCTCCTTCGGGAGCCGGTCGGAGGTCAGCACGATCTGCTTGCCGGCCTCGTAGAGGGCATTGAAGGTATGGAAGAACTCCTCCTGGGTCGCCTCCTTCCCCTCGAGGAAGTGGACGTCGTCGACCAGGAAGAGGTCGACGTCGCTCCGGTAGCGACGGCGCAGGTCGGGCATGGTGCGCCCGTGGATGCCCTCGATGACCTCGTTGATGAACTGCTCGGCCCCGACGTACAGGACACGGGTCGCCGGCGCCTCGGCCAGCACCTTGTGGGCGATGGCCTGCATCAGGTGCGTCTTGCCGAGGCCGGTCGGCCCATAGATGAAGAACGGGTTGTACTGCTTGCCTGGGGCCTCGGCGACCGCGTGCGAGGCGGCGGCGGCGAGCTCGTTCGACTTGCCGATCACGAACTGGCCGAAGACGTAGCGCTCGTTGAGCGGCTGCGCACTCGGGTTCACGGCGGCGGCTGGGGCGGCCTCGGCCGGTGGGGCGGTCGGGACGAAGAGGTCCATCTGGGGTCGCTTCTGGCGGTCTGCGGCGACCTGGAACTGGACCCGGACGGGCTCTCCCGCGGCTTCCGTGGCGACCCGGCCGAGGAGTTCGGCATACTTCTCCTCGTTCCAGCGCTTGGCGAAATCGTCGGGCGTGCTCACGAGCAGCGTCCCGGCTTCGAACGAGATGGCGTCGTTGGAGGCCAACCAGGTCTGGATCATGGGCTCGGGCAGGTCGCGCTTGGCGCCATCGAGCACACGCTTCCAGAGTTCTTTGGCTGACTGAGGCATCTGACCTTTGCGCGGGGTGGGACTGTGAGACCGGTACCCGAGGGACGCCGATTCTACGGTCCGGATGTGGAAAAGTCAAACCTTGACCTGAGGGGTTTCGCTCCGGTATCTTTTTCGGCTCTATTGGAGGAAGTGACCAGACATGCAACCGACGTACAGACCGCGCAACAAGCGCCGCATCGCGAAGCACGGATTCCGCAAGCGCATGGCCGACCGATGGGGTCGAGCCGTCCTGTCGCGGCGTCGCAAGAAGGGCCGCAAGCAGCTGACCGTCTCGGTCGGCTCGAAGCACGCCCGCGTCTGACCGGCGACGAGCGCTACGGGCGCTCACGCCGGTTGGTCCGGGGCACCGATCTTCAACGGATCAGCCGGACCGGTCGGCGCAGCAGGCAGCCGCACCTCGACATCAGGTGGGTCACCAACGATCTGGACCACGCGCGACTCGGGCTCATTGTCCCGCGCCATGGCCAGACCGCGGTGACCCGCAATCGTCTCCAACGCAGGCTTCGGGAGCTGTGGCGGCGCGAGATCCAGGGACATCTTCCCTCCATCGACGTGGTGATACGGACCGGTCCCGCCAGTTACACCGCGACCTTCGCCGCCCTGCGCGCGGATCTCGAGGCGTGGCTCGGAACGCTGTCGTGACCGTCGATCCTGCGGCATCACCAGCACACATCTCGCCCGCGGCTCGGGTGATCGCCCTCGTGATTCGAGGCTACCAGAAGTTCATCTCGCCGGCGCTGCCGCCGGCCTGCCGATTTCATCCGACCTGCTCACAGTACGCGCTCGAGGCGGTCCGCCGCCACGGCGCGGGACGCGGGAGCTGGTTGGCCCTCCGGCGACTCGCCAAGTGCCACCCGTGGCACGATGGCGGGATCGATCCGGTACCCTGACCCGGTGACGACCTCGTGAACGATCGACGTCCCCTTATCGCGATTGCCCTGATCATGGTGATCGCCTTCATCCCGGGCCTGCTCCGGAAGCCCCCCCCAGTGAACCCGGCCGACTCGACCACGGTGAGCGCACCGATCGACTCGGTGACCACGCCGCCGATCCAACGGGACGATTCAACGTCGTTGGTCGGACAGGCTCAGCCGACCCTCGCCGACTCCGCACCGCTCGCGCCACCGGTGGCCGAGGACACGATCCGGGTCCGGAGCGGGCTGTACGAGTACCGCATCTCGACGGTCGGTGGTCGGATCATCGGGAGCCGGTTCCTCAAGTACGAGTCGATGTTCGCCGGTGACGCGACGGCCGATGGCAAGCGCGGACCACTCGAGCTGATTCCCGACGGCGCCTCGATGCTGGATACTCGCATTGCGATGGGTCGCGACACGGTACGGCTTGACGCAGCGGTGTTCACTCCCAGCGCGCGCGAGCTCGACGTGACGGAGGGACCTGCGACCCTGGTGCTCACCGGCACCGTGCGCGGTCAACCGGCCGAGCTGCGGTACACCTTCCATCCCGACGAATACCAGATCGACATGCAGGGCACGATCGGCGGCGTGCCGTCCACTGGTGCCACCCTCCTGATCGGGCTCGGCAATGGCTTCCGCAACACCGAGAAGAATCCGGCCGAGAACCATCGCGAGAGTGGTGTCGTGACCGATCACGACGGGACCACGCTGACGCGCTACCGGTCGCTCGAGCCCCAGCAGACCGAGGTACAGACGGGGCCGTTCGACTGGGTCGCGGTCAAGTCGAAGTACTTCGTGGGTGGCCTCTTCGTCGTCGACTCGAGCGGCACGGCGGGAATCAGCGCCATGACGGTGCGCGCCGAGGACATCGAACCGAAGAGTCCGGAGCGGGCGGTCACCCGCGTGACGATGCCGCTCCCGACCACCGGGACCTGGAACACCCGGCTCTACCTCGGTCCGATGGAGTACGATCGCCTGAGTGCGATCGGCCACAACTTCGACGACGTGAACCCGTACGGCTGGAAGGGGCTCCGGACCATCATCCGGCCATTCGCCGTCGCGATCCGAGGGGCGTTCGTCTGGATGCATACCGCGCTCGGACTGCATTACGGCTTCGCGATCATCTTCTTCGGTGTCTTCATCCGCATGCTGCTGTGGCCGCTCAACCACAAGGCGATGCGGTCGATGACCGAGATGCAGGCGATCCAGCCCGAGATGCAGGAGCTGCAGGCGAAGTACAAGGAACAGCCGGAGAAGCTCCAGGCGGAGATGCTCAAGCTCTACCGCGAGCACAAGGTCAATCCGCTCAGCGGCTGTTGGCCGATGCTGCTGCCGTACCCGTTCCTGGTGGCGGTGTTCTTCGTGCTGCAGAGCACGATCGAGTTGCGTGGCGTCTCGTTCCTCTGGATGCCGGACCTGTCACTGCCCGATCCGCTCTACATCATCCCGGTCTTCATGGTGCTGTCGATGTTCGCACTCTCGAAGCTCGGCCAGATGGGCATCCCGCCCAATCCGCAGGCGAAGATGATGATGTACGTGATGCCGGCGGTGTTCGGCTTCCTGTTCCTCAATTTCGCGTCGGGCCTCAACCTGTACTACGCGGTGCAGAACATTGCCGCGGCACCACAGCAGTACCTGATCAGCAAGCAGCGGGTCCGGATCCTGGCGGAGAAGCAGAAGAAGCGAAAGACGTAGCCCGCCTGCTCCCGTGACGCGTCGTGCAAGGGCGCAACACGTTGCGCCCGATGGAGCTCCTCCGATCAGCGAACTCAACCGGACGTCGAGATGTTTCCAGCCGCGGCCGAGCCGCGGGCGTCAGCCCGCGGTTTGGTTCGCGACACACGAATCTTGGGTCCGCGGCTACGGAATCTCGGATCCACGCGCGCGCTCGATCAGCTCGCGGAACTGCTTCGCTCGACGCTCACCCCAGCGGCGGAGTCCGTAGACGCCCCGCGCAAACATCGCCACGCCGATCAGTCCCAGGATCGCCATGCCGTCGAGGTTGGCAAGCGCGGCGGCATTGCCGGTGAGGATCGGTGTCAACGACACCGCGGCCGCGATCCCCATCGCGCCTCCCCCCATCAAGATCATCTGCCTCGCGTAGCCGTTCACGGTGCGGAGCCGGAGCCGGTCGCCGTGCGTCCCCGGTTCGAGGAGCACTTGCAGGTTGCCGTTGGTCCACTGACGGAATTTGCCATCCTGCCGCAGCTTTCCGCGTGCCGCGAAGGTGTCCCTCGCCATGACGACGAGCTGGTCCCACTCGGCGTCGCTGAGTGTGCGATCGAGTTGCGCGTCGTCGGCGACAGCGATCGGGAGTCCGAGCATCCGACGGGTCGCCGGACCGATGGCGTGGGGCTGGTCGAGTGACCGCGCCGCCATCGCGACCTGTTCGGCGGGAATGCCTGCCTCGGCTCCGATCTCCTGCAACTCGGCGAGCGACATGCCGGGGCGGGCCGCGGCATGGGTCTCGGCCTGATGCGTCGAGTCGGTGGCGCGCCGAAAGATCTCGGCCATTTCGTCGTCGGTGTAGCGGCGGTCGGTCATCGGTCAAAGATAGAGGGCCTCCCAGCCGCGGCCGAGCCGCGGCCGTGAGGCCGCGGTTTGGTTCGCCACGCACGAATCTTCGGACCGCGTATATGGGGCCCGATACCCTTGCGCCCCGCCGATCCGAGCCACACTATAGAGAGACCCATCCCCCTGGAGGTTGGCATGTCCCTGGCCGCCCTGCTCCCCGGCGCCTTGGGTGGTACCCCGATTCTCGATGCCGCCACCGAGCTGCCACTCGGAACGATTGTGCTGTTGACGGAAGCCTCGATCGATGCTGTCGATCTCGAGCTGATCCCACGCCTTCGCGAATGCTCGCCCTGGGCGCCGGTTGTGCTGCTCGCGGCCGCTACAGCGAACCCCAATCGCGGGATTCTGCGCTTGCTTGCTGGGGGGGGGGGGGTATGTGTGCGTCCCTGATGCCTCGTCGGACGGCCCGTCGGTCATCGCCATTCGGAACGGTGTCGCGGCTCGGCCGAGTCCGGGCCTCGAGCTCGTCGGCGGGTACCTGCAGGTTCGACTCGGCGAGCATGCCGCTCTTGCCATCACGTCGGCGATCCAGGGGGATCGCGGTCGAACAACGCGTCGCCACTTGCAGCAGCTCAGGCTCGCGCCTCCGCACGTCTGGCAGGCGCTGCTGCCGACGGTGCTTGCCGGCGTCCATGCACTCCGGCATCAGTGTACGCGCGCGCAGGCGGCACACCAGCTGGGGCTGCGGGACGTCACGATCGCTCGCCACTGCCGAGCGTTGACGGGGCGATCGTGGCGTGACTTGCTGGCGCTCACGAGTTGGGAGGCGATGATGGAGGCCGGGGTTCGGTGCGGCGCTCGGGAGACGGTGGGGAGCATCGACCCGGATGAGCTGGTGTGACGGGTGTACGCGATTGGCCACAAAATGGCCATCTGGATACGGACGTGGCCAACGGGCGCACGAAGTGGCCGGACGACGGCCTGTTGCGGGATCGGGACGGGCCAGATATTGGATGCACGTTCTTCGTGGGTCGATTTCTCCGTCCTGATACGTTGACATGACACTCTCCTCTTTCACTCCGGTTCCGCGGCAATGCGTACACCTCCACCCTGCCGCCTTTGCAGCGAAGGGAGGTCGCCGACCAATCAGTCAGACACCGAGCAACCCGTGCCGGTCTGTGCTCCAGAATCCTGTGCAACCAACGGGCTCCTGGTGGCCGAGGGCTCCCAGGGGCTGTCGGTTGCTCACCGGTCGTCTCACACTCGCTTCGGGTAGTTCATGCAATGAATGGCCATCGGCGAATTCGTAGACTTACCCTCGTGTGGCTTGTTGCCACCGTGGGGTGTCGGTTGGCGCCGGCGGACAGGCTAGCTGAGCGCCCGCCGCATGAACTGCCGTTGGTCGTCGCGTTGTCCCTCGATGGTGACCCCGTCACATCTCCCGAGCTCAGCTTTGCTTCGATCGTCGATCTGTACCCCACGAGTGATGGGCGGTTGTGGGTGCTGGATGATCAAGCGGGGGCAAGCGCGATCGGACGCCATCGGCTCCGCATCTACGACAGCCTCGGCCATTTCGTTCGCGACGTTGGGCGCAACGGCAGCGGTCCAGGCGAGTATCGCAACCCGGCCGGCCTGACTGAGTTGGCACGAGGGGCCGTGGCACTCCGTGACGTGGGCCCTCCTCCTCGGATCACGGTCTACGACGATGAAGGTCGCTTCGAGCGCGACTGGCTGCTGCCATCGGGGGCCTATGCCATTGTGGGTGGGCGCGCCGTGATCCAGGCAGATGCTGACGGACTCCTCTGGTTGCCCGTGACGGGCCGCTCATCACGAAACCACCGCAGCACCACGTACTTGTTGTACACACCGGACGGAGCTGCTCGTGGCCGAGCGCTCACCCCTGATCTCACCAGTCCGGAGAAGACCAGCGTCCAACTCTCGCAGTCCCTTGTCAACGGAGGGGTCAGGCGTGTCGGGTGGACGCTCCCCTTCCAGCCAGAGCGGCGCTGGGCATGGAGCCCGTTCGGGATGCTCGCGACGATCAATACGGCGGAGTACCGTGTTGCGTTTGCGTCGTTCGAGCGATTGCAGGACTCATCAACCGCCGCACAGCGTCCTCCGCACGGTGTGCCAACGAGATGGACGGAGATCAGCCGCCGGATAACGCCTGTCACGGTACCAGACCCGGAGCGACAGGATCGCTGGAACGCCCTCCACAGTGAGGTCATCACGTTTCCAGGAGGCTCCGACCTTCGGATCCCCGAGGTCCTCTCCAGGAAGCCTCCGCTCCGGGACGTCCGCTTTTCGGAGGACGGACGCTTACTGGTCATGGTGTCCACGCCGTCCGTGAAGTCGGAAGGTCGATGGCGGGAGCCGGAGGCATACGACGTTTTCAGCACGGCCGACCGGCTCCTGGGCAGAGTCAGGTTCCCCCTGGACTTCCACCTGGTCCGCCTGCGGGCCTCCCGGGCCTGCGGTGTGGTTCGAGGTCCTGACGACGTCGAGAGTGTCAGGTGCTACACAATCAATCTTCCTCCAGAACCGGCCTCGCCCATATCCGGCCGGGTCAGCACTCCTCGCTAGAACCCGAGGTTCTCATGCCACTGGCCATGCCCCCCCGCTTGGATGCAGCAACCGCAATAGTGGTCCTGTGCTCAGTGCTTGTCACTGGTGCCGTCCTGCACCGCGAGTTCGCTACCTCTCCGCCTCCACAAGCGACGTCGCAAGCCCCGGTGGCAGTCGATGACTGGGAGACACTGATCGCCACAGGCGACCGGATCGGACCGCGGAACGCGAGAGTCACCGTGCTGCTGTTCAGCGACTACGAATGCCCGGGATGCGGCATGTTCGCAAACACGACCTTCCCAGCGGTTCGTGCGAAGTACCCGGAGGATGTCGCTCTGGTCTACCGGCATTGGCCACTCGCGCAGCACAAGTTCTCCTACCGTGCGGCGCAAGCTTCGGAATGTGCGGCAGCCCAGGGGCGGTTCGAGGCGTTTCATGACGTGCTCTATGCCGACCAGCAGAACATTGGTCTCACACCATTTCACGAGTTCGCGGAACGAGCAGGAATCCCGGATCTGGATGCCTTTGATGCGTGCAGCTCCACCAGCGCACCGAATCATGAGATCGACCAGGATGTCATGGCCGTCAAGGCACTCGGAGGGACGGGCACGCCAACCGTTGTCGTGAATGGCATGCTCCTCCGTACAGGAATCACGGAGCGAGTGCTGGATTCCGTCGTCGCGCATGCACTCCAGATAGAGGGGTGACGGCCGCATGCGTTGGCGGCATGAGGAATGTCGTCACGAGGTCTCGTCAATGGGTGACCGATCCGCGGACTCAGCGCAACGCGCCCCGTAGAGTCTGCGGAGGAGATTGGGCGCACGTTCTCAGTGTGGAGGGATCGCATGTCTGAACCAATGATGCCACAGCGTCCGACAATCCTCTGGATGGCGCTCTACCTCATGCTCATGGCCGGAATCCACAGCGTCTCGGCTACCGATACCCCTCCTGGAGGCGGAGGGGGGGGAGGGTGTCTCGAGCCGTGGCACGAGCAGTGCTACGCATCAACTGCCGGGTGCATCGATTGCAACGCGTACTGCACCAATCGTGGATGCACGGTCGAAGCATCGGATTGCGAAGAAGATGCTCAGTATTGCTCGTCACCCAGCAAGCCGGTTTACCAGGAGTGCGCGTGCCAGTAGCCGGGCTGACAGGACCAGTCCGAGACCAGCATGTGATCGGGGGGGTGAGGTGCAGCCTCGACCCGGACCAGCTGGTGTGACCGATGCACGCGATTGGCCACAGAATGGCCATCTGGATACGGACGTGGCCAACGGGCGCACGAAGTGGCCGAATGACGGCCTGTTGCGGGAGCGGGACGGGCTGGATATTACATGCACGTTCTTCGTGGGTCGATTTCTCTGTTCTGAGATGCTGACATGACACTCTCCTCTTCCACTCCGGTTCCGCGGTGGTGCGTACACCTCCACCCTGCCGCCTTTGCAGCAGAGGGAGGTCGCCGATCAATCAGTCAGACACCGAGCAACCCGTGCCGGTCTGTGCTCCGGAATCCTGTGCAACCAACGGGCTCCTGGCGGCCGTTGAGCCCCAGGGGCTGTGGGTTGCCCACCGTTCCCATCATGTCGATTGTCTTGGACCCGGATCCTGTCTGCACGGAGGTCCTTGGTGCGTGCCACCCGCACACGATTCATTCTCGAGACCCATCGCGGCACCGCGGTTGGTCTCTATTCGTGCGCCGTATTCACGGCGTGTGGTACATCCAACAATACAAAGGGGGGCTCGATGAGTCGTAGTACGATCGTGGTCGCTGCCGTTGTGATTGCTCTGGGCACGATGCCCGATGACGCCGCGGCGCGTGGTCCAACATGTGCTCCCATTGGACCATGTGTTGAACACTGTCCCGCCGACCCGTCCCCGGAATCGGCAACAACGTGGTGCCGGAATACGTTCCCAAGCTGTGGGGAGCCTACTCTCGCGTTTTGGGTGTGCGCCACAGGGTGTGGACCCGCCAATTGGGAGCAGATCGTCTGTAACTGGGCGGAGAACTGATTCGAATCCTATTCGGCCAGATCGTCAGGACGATGATCTGGCTATGGAGGACTGGCCATGGGCAGGTCATCGATCGAACAGGTGTTCCACGGTTTCATCGCTGTAGCGGCACTCGCGGTCGCCGCCTCGATGGTGAAGCGCGAGTTTTTCGGACCGACTGCGCCGGGGCAAGCACCGCCCATAAAGGTTGACAACTGGAGTGAGATTTCTGCCGGGCACCTCCGAAGGGGCCCAGACTCGGCCCCAGTAACAATCGTTGAGTTCGCGGACTTTGAGTGTCCAGCCTGCAAGGCCGTCGCACCGATAATCGAGCGAGTTCGGCGAAAGTACCCGGCGGACGTTAATGTAGTCTTTCGGCACTTTCCGCTGAGCTACCATCAACATGCCAAAGGGGCAGCGCTCGCAGCTGAATGTGCTGGTAGGCAAGGTGCTTTCGGAAGCATGCACGATTCATTGTACGCACAACAAAGCGAGCTAGGGAGAAAGCCTTTTGAGACCATTGCAAGGGAAGCGGACGTGCCAGATTCAATTGCTTTCGCGGAATGCATGAACGACGGCAGGGACACGGTCTCCGTCAATATCGATGCGGCGTTAGCTTCGAGAATCGGAGCCGCGGGCACACCAACGTTCGTTATCAACGGCATGCTATACTCTCGAAATCCTACCGAAGCCGAGCTCGATGCCCTCATTGCTGCACGGAGCATCAAGCAATGATCACGCGTTGGCCCAATCTGCGCGCTGCTGGCAGATGCGCCTTCTTGGCGCTTCTGGGGCCAGCGACTCTAATGGCACAGACAGGTGTACGGTCACTCCCGTCCTTCACCGAGGCGAGGCCCGGGCTGCGCGTGGACAGCATGGCATTCCTTGAATTCGGATCTGGGTCGGCCAGCGGCTTCGATGAGTTCTCGAGCCGAGTCGGACGTCTTCCTCCAGCCACATTCTCCGACGGTACCGTCGCGCTCAGCGATGAGGCGTCGATCCTGCTCTTCGATCGGACGGGACGATTCCTCCGGCGGGTCGGCCGTCGCGGTGGTGGGCCGGGCGAGTTCGGAGGCCAAGGTATCGATGGTCTTTGCGTGGTCCGGGGCGATACCCTCGTCGCGTTTTCCGGGACGGATCGTCGTGTGACCGCCTTTCGACGCGACGGCAAGGTGCTGGGTACCTGGCCCTATCCCGATTCCCTGCGCGCGGGAAGCACGGGCTGCTTCCGCGACGGAACGGCGGTGTTCAGGTCGACGAGTATTGCGGGTCTCGGGACGGATCATCCTGTAGCAGCAGGTTTCGTTGGTCACTTCTCGGGCAGGCACGGAACGCGACCCATCGGCCCGCTCCCCATGCTGTCGTCACTCGGCGGTGTTCGCGAGGCCTTCGTCCTGCCCTACACCAACGGCACTACGCTCACCGCCCGAGCATCCGATTTCGGTTTCTCGGTACTCCCATCTCGGCCGGGTGCAGCGCACCTGTTCCGAAGTCCGGATCAACCGCTGCCCTATACGTCAGAAGATCACGCGGCATTCATCCGGAACTCGATCCCGGCGAGCGCGACCGGGAAGCAGCGGGAGATGTTCGAGGCGGCGATGCGCAACCAGCCGTCGCCGAAGGCATGGCCCGCGATATCGAGTGTGCGGGTTGATGCGGCGTCGGGTGCGGTGTGGCTCCGCCTCTACGCGCGGGACCGCCTGGCGCAGGACTGGGTCGTGGTATCTCCGGCGTCCAGGCGCGTCGTGAAGGTGATGATGCCGGACGCTGCGCAAACCGGGAAGTGGCGGCTGTTGGCCGTCAACGGAACATCACTGACTGTCGAATGGCTGGACGCGGACGACATCCCGCACGTGGGGTTGTTCAGGGTTCGGCCGGCGTCGGGCCGCTAGGGCGCGTCCGGTGCTGCGCTGTCACTGCGAGCGCGCTGCCGCTCGGGGCGATTGTGCTGTTGACGGAAGCCTCGCTCGATGCTGTCGATCTCGAGCGGATCCCACGCCTCCGAGAATGCTCTCCCTGGGCGCCGATTGCGCTGCTCGCTGCCGCAGCAGCGACCCCCAACCGTGGGATGCTACGGTTGCTCGCTGGGGGGGGGTATGTGTGCGTCCCCGATGCCTCATCGAACGGACCGTCGGTCACCGCCATCCGGAACGGTGTCGCGGCTCGGCCAAATCCTGACGAGCCGCTCGTGGCGTGAGCTACTGGCGCTCACGAGTTGGGAGGCGATGATGGAGGCCGGGGTTCGGTGCGGCGCTCGGGAGACGGTGGGGAGCATCGAGCCGGATGAGCTGGTGTGACGGGTGTACGCGATTGGCCACAGAATGGCCATCTGGATACGGACGTGGCCAACGGGCGCACGAAGTGGCCGGATGACGGCCTGTTGCGGGATCGGGACGGGCCAGATATTGGATGCACGTTCTTCGTGGGTCGACTTCGCAGTTCTAAGACGCGGACATGACACTCTCCTCTTCCACTCCAATTCCGCGGCGTCGCTCAGCACTCTTTGACTTCGTCACTCTGATCGTGGCAGTCGTTTTGCTCATTGGCGCCGGTTGGAGACTTCTGGACCCGACGCACACAACCGAAACCGAAGACGCTCGACGTGTTCGTGCAGATCGCCTGTCATCCGTGCGCGCCGTGCTCTTTGATGCTCCGACGGTCGTTGCACCAGCAGGCTACCGCGACTCCATCGTGGTGTTCAGCGACTATTTCTGTGAGTATTGCCGTGCGCAGGAGGAAGTGCTCGCGAAACTGCGGTTTGACGGGGTTGGTCTGGCCGTCATTTATCGTCAGATGCCACTCACTGGGATACATCCGTACGCGACGAGCGCAGCTGCGGTTGCAGTCTGCGCTGCTGCCATCGATCAGTTCGAACGTGTTCACACTGCACTGTTCCGGGACCTCCCACGCTGGACAGACAAGGTGGCGCTGACGGTGTGGCTTCAGGCCATCGGGATGGATTCGACAATGGCCGACGGGGTGTCCCACTGTGCTGCTTCTGGCGGCGCTCAGAAGCAGTTGGCGACGGATCGAGCGATCGCTGATACCCTTGGCCTCTCACAAACCCCCACGTCGATCATCGGTGATCCGATTCATGTTGGCGGACTCACTGTCACGGAATTGCGCGATCTGATCGCGACTCGGCAGGTGGCCAAGTGAATCGGTCATCTGTGTCGAGTCGCTCGCTTCGGCAATCGTTCCTCACCATGATCTACCTCCTGGTCGCTGCGGTGACTGTTGCGTGCGATGCTCCACGGGGTGATTCGAGTCAGACGTTGGGCGGACCCACGTCGGCCATGGTTCGGGAAGCAACGGATACCACGCCGACGTGTCGTGGGTGCAACCTCGTGCTCGATACGCTCGTGAGACTCCAGAGCTCCGACAGCGCAAACTTCTTCTTGTCGACCAGGGTCGTCTTCTCGCCGGGCCTCAACAGGTACTATGCGGCTCCGCTCGCTGAGGAGGGACGGATTGCCGAGTTCGACGCCGGTGGCACCTTCTTGCGCCTCTTGGGTCGGCTCGGGGACGGACCGGGAGAACTGAGGCGCATTCGGCATCTTGTGGCCGGACCCGGCGACACACTGTTGATTGTGGGAACCGATTTCCGACTCGTGCGACTCGTACTGTCCAGTGGTGGGGTGCTCGATGGTCGCCTACCTGCCGGGGTTGTGCCCAATGATGTGCTTCTGTTGCCCGGGGGTGAGATCATCATCAACTCCGGGACACCCACGGCACGGAGTCTGGTCGTCCTGGGTGCAGATCTCGAACCGCTGGAGGAACTCGGGGATTCGGTTGGCCGAGAGGCCCGTACCTCGTTTCCCGACAGTGCAAACCTGCTGTCTGCTCGACTCGGCGCGGGAGATAGCGCCGGCTCATTCCTGGAGGTGACGCGAGGCTATGTCCCCCGCCTAAGAGTCTGGAATTCCAGCCTGGGCCTTCGTGCGGGATGGTTGCTGCGGCGGGATTGGTATCCGGCATACACATCGGGCGATGAGGATGCCCGCGGACGAGGTCTCTTGCCGTCGCAAGCACCACCACTCCCTGTCATGACCGGTGCGTGGCTTGATGGAGATCTCGCATGGGTGGTGGCGAGTGTCCCGGACCCGGACTGGCAGCAGGATGATCCGCTGAAGCCGGATGAGCCGTTGCTCACAGTGTCCTCGGATGGGATTCCCAACCTGGCGATTCGAGATTGGTCGAGATACTCGGATGGGATGATTGAAGCCATCGATGTCGAATCTGGGAGGACATTCGTGCGAGGGCGGTTCAAGCACGATTTCTCTCGCAGCCTGGGTAGTGGGCTCCTCGATCAGGTGGCCCAAGACAGTCTTGGTGACTTTGTGCACACCATTTCCCGGGTCAAGCTGCAGCAGTAGGCAAGATCTGTGTCCGTCGCCGTGGGGGCGATTGCGAAATGTTCGATACCGTATACTCAAGGGAGTGCAAACCGATGACTACACTCAAGCGAATTGCGCTGCTTTCACTCGCCGCCACCGCATTCATCCTCAGCGCGCCTGGTTCGGCCCGGGGAACAGACGGAGGTGGCGACCGCTGCAATGATGACGATGGTTCCGTGGGTGGCGTCGAGTACCACTACTGGGGCGCAACCGGCGCATGCTACGACGGGAAGAGCCACGACACTGGTACCACGACCGGCGATCACTGTGGTACTCACAAGCTTGCAAACGATAGCAACGCGCACAAGGCCTGCTAGCAGATTTCCGTCGCAAGACGTGACGCCCCCACGGCGGCACTAGTGTGCTGACGCCACCATCTCGACCGCGAGCTGACGCTCGCGGCTAAAGGGATTCCCTACCGCCCCGCCACCGCCCCGGCCATCAGCATTCCCATCACCAGCGCCGGCGCGGGTCCGAACGGCGTCAGCAGCACCAGCACCGCGACTACCGGCAGCAGCCACGGCCATCGCACCCGCTCGGGTGCGCATCGGTCCTGTATCAGCCAGAGTGTCAACAGGAAGACCGCGATCGGGATGGCGAGTGCATAGGCGCTCGCCACCAGCCCGATCGACGCGTGCCCCGTCGCGTGGTCAACGGCGACCGCGAAGCCGGTCCCGATCGCCGCGGCCGAGATGAAGATGACGATGTGGCCGTAGCCCCAGGCGAAGACCCGACGGAATGAGGTGAGACGCACACTACTACTGCTGTCGAAGTAGAGCCACCACGCGGAGTAGACGATCAACAAGCCACCGAGAATCAGCGGCACGAGTCGGAGCAACGCGGTGCCGGCCGCCAGCGCCGCCTGGATCGCGAGTGTCGCCGCGAGGATCGATTCCCCGAGCACGATGATCGTGAAGAGTCCGTAGCGTTCGGTGATATGCTCTGCGTGCCACGGTGTCGGGCTCGCCCTCTCGCTCCAGACCGGCACTGCGAGCTCGGCCAGCACCAGCAACCCGAACATCGGCAGCATCACCCGGGGCGGCACGAAGAGCAGTGCAATCCAGCCCACCTGCACGACGCTGATGCCCTGGGCGTAGCGACGCGCGGTCGCGGCGTGGGCAGAGTCGTTGGCGGCGGCCCGAAGCCACTGGCTCACCATCGCGAGTCGCATCACCACGTAGCCGATCGTGATGACCAACCAGTCCGACTGCTCGAAGGCACCGCGCACGCCGGCGGCCAGGATCAAGGCACCGGTCAACTGGACCATGACCATGAGCCGGTAGATGGTGTCGTCCGGATCGTAGGCCGAAGCGAACCAGGTGAAGTTCATCCAGGCCCACCAGATCGCGAAGAAGACCATCGCGAACGAGAGCAGCCCCTGGGCCGCGTGGTTGGCGACGATGGCGTGGTGGAACGCCGACGCGGCCTGGCCGATGGCGACCACGAACACGAGGTCGAAGAAGAGCTCGAGCGGGGTCGAGGCGCGATGGGGCTCGTCGGGCGAGCGGGCGGTCATGGGCATGGACGAATAAAGCGAGAAGTCGCCCTTAGCCGCGAGCTGACACCAACCATCTCGACCGCGAGCTGACGCCAACCATCTCGACCGCGAGCTGACACCAACCATCTCGACCGCGAGCTGACGCTCGCGGCTAAAGGCCCATCCCCGCCGCCTCGAGCACGCCGACCCGCGCGACGCGCGCCTGGAGCAGGCGCCAGGCGAGGTAGCGTCCGGCGCCGGGCGGTATCGTGCCACCGGTGTCGCGATGCCGGAGTGCCGGCGGCGCATCCTCGCCGAGCCACCGGATCACGAGGCCGATGCCGGTGCGGTCGAGGTCGGCCTCGAGCTCGGCGCGGAGTTCTCGCTCCTGTTGGCGCAATCGCTCGTGCGCGGCCCGAGTACACGACAGCAACTGCTCGACAGGCCACGCGGGGAACCGCTCTGCGATGGCATGCATCGCAATCCCCTCGGTGTAGATCCACTCCGCGAGCGGTGTGCTCCGCATCGCATCCCACTTGTCCCAGTCGCCACGCGCCGCGATCCGCGCAATCGGGTTGCCCGCACGCGGGGCACTCCACCGGTGGCACGTCGCGATCCCGGCGATCAACGCCGCGGTGAGCGCATCACCGTCGGCCCGATCGACAAAGAGCACCACGACCGACTCCCCGGGGTCGGGCAATACCTCCCATGCCGCACCAGGCTCTCCCCCCCCCAACAACACGATGTCGCGTGGCGTGCGCCAGCCGGCATGCCGCATCTCGTCCGCGCGGTCCTGGAGCGACGCATGAATCGACGGGTTCCGCGCGGTGGACAGCTGGCGAACGGTCGGGATGGGGTCATCGAGGCGCGCCGTCGTCGGCGCACGCTGGCGGCGCAGTCGGTCGAGGAAGTGCTGGTGTCGTGCATGGAAGGTGTCGAGCCCGTCACGCGTCTCGGCAGCCTGGGCCCACGGCGTGACGAGATCGATGACCGACACCTACGGGTCGAGGCGGCGCGGACTCACTCCGCCTGTCCACGACGACGGCGGGCGACATCATCGAGGAACGCCCGCTCGACGAGGGACAGCGAGTCGATCCCGGTGGCGTGGATCTTGTCGAGCACCCGGTTGAGTTCCTCCGCCTCGACCTCCGCCGGGTCGGGCAATGTCGGCGCCGCGGAGGCAAGCACCTGTGACACCGCCTCCGCACGCTCGCGTGCGGCACCGGCATGATCGCTCTCCCGGCGCCCCGCTCTCCCGGCACCGACCGGGATCCCGCGCGGCTGCATCGGTGGCAGCGTGGGCCCTTCGATCGGATGGGCGAGTTGCTGGATCCCGAAGTAGAGCATGCCGAACAGCAGGCCACCCAGATGGGCGACGTGGGCAATGCCATCCCCGGATCCGAAGACGGCCCCGACCAGGTCCAGCGACGCGAGCAGCCAGACCAGCACCCGCGCCTTGATCGGGAAGGGCAGCGGGAAGATGATCAGCTCGGCCTCGGGGTAGAACCGTGCGAAGGCGAGCGCCACGCCGAGCACTGCCCCCGATGCGCCGATGAACGGCGCGATCGGCATCAGGGCGGCGAGCACGATCGACAGAATTGCGGCACCGAGGCCACAGTAGAAGTAGTAGAAGATGAAGCGGCTGGAGCCGAGCTGGCGCTCGACCGCGGGGCCGAAGGCGAAGAGCGCGATGCCGTTGGCGGCAAGATGGAACATGCCGCCGTGCATGAACATGTAGGTGACGAACGTCCAGGGCCGCTCGCGAAGCGCCAGCGCCGGATCGAAGCTCAACCAGTCGACGATCGCCGGAGCCGTGAAGAGCGTCTCGGTCAACAGCAACACGATGGCGTTGATCGCGAGGAGGCGACCAACCCATGGGGTGATGCGGGATGAGGATGACGCTTCGTGCATGTGGTGCCCCCCAGCCGCGGCCGTCAGGCCGCGGTGATGATCCTCTCACACAACTCCGCAAACCCGATTCCGGCCGCCGCCGCCGACTGCGGCAAGAGCGAGGTGGCGGTCATGCCGGGGAGTGTGTTCACCTCCAAACAGAACAGTCTTCCCTCGGGTGTCAAGCGAAAATCGACCCGGGAGTAGCCGGTCGCCTTGAGTGCCCGGTGGGCGGCCACCCCCAATCGCTGCACCTCTCGGGCCACGCTGGGGTCCAGGTCTGCCGGGAAGAGCTCCTGGCTCATCCCCGGGGTGTACTTGCACTCGTAATCGAAGAGCTCATGGCTCGGGATGATCTCGCCGACCGCGAGCGCTTCCTCGCCCAGGATCCCGACGGTCAGCTCCCGCCCAGGGATGAAGGTCTCCACCACCACTTCATCGTCATGCCTGAGCGCTTCCTGAATGGCGACGGCCAGACCCGATGGATCCCGCACGACCGAGAGCCCGACGGTCGATCCCTGCTTGGACGGCTTGACCACCAGCGGCCAGCCGAGCCGCTGGCCGACTTCGACCGGATCGAGATCGATACCGATCCCGCGATGTGGGACCACCATCTCCCAGGGTGCCACGGCGATCCCGGCCGACTGGAAGAGCCGCTTGGCGAGGTCCTTGTCCATGGCGAGCGCCGAGGCGAGGGCGCCAGCACCGGTGTAGCGGAGGCCGGCCAGGTCGAGCAGGTGCTGGATAGTGCCGTCCTCGCCGGAGCCGCCATGCAGCGCCAGGACGCAGCAATCGGCCGCCCGGATCCGGGGATCCTGCAACAGTCCGCCGAGCAGGATCTCCCGTTCCGCGGTGCGGAAGGGGGCGAGATCGGTGGGGGCCGGTCGGACACCTCCCGTGAGGAGCGCCGATTCCGCGGCATCATTGATGATGCCAGTAGTTGTATCTATTACTACTATCGTGTGACTCCGGCTCCGGAGTGCCTGGGCGATCTGTGCCGCTGAGGCGAGCGCGACCGATCGTTCGGAAGAGGAACCGCCGGTGAGCAGGGCGAGGTGCATGGTGAGCCTTGGGCCTTGAGTCCTGAGACGTGGGGTGAGGCGTCTAGATTGGTGCTGCAATCTCAGTGATCATTCGAATTGGAGCCACCCCTGCGCATCGTCAAGGGTACATTCGCCGGCCGACGCCTGACATCTCCCGCCGACAAGCGGGTCCGGCCGACGGCCGAACCGGTTCGTGATGCGATCATGGAGCTGGTCGGCGCGGAGCTGAAGGGGACCAAGGTGCTCGATCTCTTCGCGGGGACCGGGGCACTCGGCCTCGAGGCGATCTCGCGCGGGGCCGCGATCGCGGATTTCGTCGAGTTCCGACCCGCCTCACTCCATGCCCTCCGCGCCAACATCGGAGCACTCAGGCTCACGAAGAAGTGCCGCGTCTACAAGAAGGACGCCGTACCGTTCGTCGAGGCACTCAAGGCGGATGCCTACGACATCGCGTTCGTCGATCCGCCCTATGGCTCGGCGGTGCTCGACCGGGTATTCGACAGCTGGAAGCAGACACCGTTTGCGAAGCTGCTCGTGGTCGAGCATGCCAAGGACTACCCGATGCCCGGTGGGGCGCTCCGGAAGCACTTCGGCGAGACGACGGTGACGATTTATCGAGCGGCGAGAAGCGAGAAGCGAGAAGCGTGACAGCCTCGCATCACGCTTCTCGGTTCTCGTCCAGTCCATTCTCCCGCAACCACTCATCATCGAAGATCTTCGACAGGTAGCGCTCGCCGGTGTCGCAGAGGATCGTGACGATCAGCGCATCGGGATCGTCGAGCTCGCGTGCCAACTCGAGCGCCAGGTGCACATTCGCGCCCGCGGATCCACCGACGAGGATCCCCTCTTCGCGGGCAAGGCGGCGCGCCATCGTCATCGCATCGCGGTCGCTCACCTGACGGAATTCGTCGATCTCGTCCCACCACACGGTGCTCGGCGCCTTGTCGCCGCCCATCCCCTCGACCTTGTACGGCGCGCCGTCGTCGGCGAGCTGGCGCGTCCTGAAATAGCCGGTGTAGAGTGAGCCCACGGGGTCGCCGGCAATGATCCGGACCGCCGGATCTTGCTGCTTGAGATAGCGCCCGACGCCGCTCACGGTGCCGCCGGTGCCGGCGCCCGCCACGAAATGCGTGACCCTGCCGCCGGTCTGCTGCCAGATCTCGGGACCGGTGGTCGCGATGTGCGCCTCGGGATTGACCTGGTTGTAGAACTGGTTGGCGAGCACGGCGCCGGGAGTGTCATGGGTGATCTGCTTGGCCCGCATGACGTAGTTGTCGGGATGGTCAGGCGGGACGGCAGTGGGCGTGATCACGACCTCCGCGCCGTACGCCTTGAGGAGCTTCACCTTCTCGCGGCTCAT
The DNA here is from genome assembly GCA_035703525.1 of Gemmatimonadales bacterium. Classification (GTDB taxonomy): domain Bacteria; phylum Gemmatimonadota; class Gemmatimonadetes; order Gemmatimonadales; family GWC2-71-9; genus Palsa-1233. The sequence goes on from DASSYA010000024.1 coordinate 261,633, forward strand.
CTTGTCGGGCATCGTGAAGATGCAGCGATAGCCCTTGAGCGCCGCGGCGATGGCGAGACCGACGCCGGTGTTGCCGCTGGTCCCCTCGACGATCGTCCCGCCAGCCTTGAGGGTGCCCTCTTGCTCGGCGGCCTCGATGATCGCGAGGCCGATCCGGTCCTTGACCGAGGCGCCGGGGTTCACGTATTCGGCCTTGCCGTAGACCGGCGTCTGGAGCCCACGGCCGACCCGCTGGAGTCGGATGAGTGGGGTGCCGCCGATGGTCTCGAGAACGGAGTTGTACGGGGTGGGGTGCGGCAGGTAGGTCACGGGGTCTCGGGCTGACTCGTCGAGTCGGGGAGGGTGAAATGGATCGGGACCTGGATCGCGGCCATCACGGCGGTGTCGCCCCGGTGGGCCGGCCTGAACCGGAGCGTCGGCGCCGCCTGCATCGCGGCGGCGTCGAACTCGCTGTGGCCGCTCGACTTCTCGACCCGGGTGGAATCGTGCACGACGACACCCGTGGAATCGACCACCAGATAGAGCATGACCTCGCCCTCGATCCCGGAGGCGAAGAGCGCGGGCGGATACGGAATCGGCTCCTGCGGACCTTCGGGGATGGCAGGAGTGAATGCTCCCGCCTCCCCCGGCTTTGAACCACAGGCGGCAAGGAACAGGAGCACCATGAGGGGCGAGTATCGAGGCATCCGCGTAACCTAAATTGGAAGTCGGAAGTCGGAAGTCGGAAGTCGGAAGTCAGTAGTCGGAAGTCAGAAGTCAGAAGATTCAGGTCGGGGATCTGGGGTCGGACATCGGACTCCTACAAACTCTCACTTCCGACTTCCGACTTCCGACTTCCGACTTCTGACCACCACGGTGACGGCGAACCTTGGCCCGGTTGCCACATCCCTCCATCTCGCACCACCGTCGCGAGGCGTTCCGCGATCGATCGAAGTGCAATCGACCACACGCGTCGCAGCACTTGAGTCGGTGACGCAGCTCACCCGAGAGAAGTTGCGAAGCCGACCACGCCGCTGGGAAAATCACCTGGAGCAGAGGGCCAGGCTCGGTGGTCCAGCCCCAGCCGTAGCCCCGCACGGTGGGAACCAGGCCGCGCGAGGCAGTTGCCTTCCGGAGTACCCGATTGAGCTCGGCCAGGTCGTCGTCGCGGGCCCCGGTGCCCCGCGCTTCGTCGGTGAGCAGGCGCGTGAGCACGTCGCGAAATTGCCGGGCACGGCGGATGGCGGCCGGCGAATCGAGTACATCGGAGAGGTGCTCGCTGTGGATAAACTCGAGCGCACGGGGCGGGCTGTCCGGTAGAGGCATGTAACCATCATAATGCATTTTGATGGTTACGGCGAGGCTGTTGTTCCTGGCTATTCTGCCGTGTCCTGACTGTCCTGTTTCAGCCTCGCCAGCGCCTGGAGCGCCTCGAGTGGGGTCATCCGGTCCGGGTCCAGCGCGCGGAGGGCGGTGGCGAGGGCGCCGCTTGTCGGCGGATCTGGCTGTACGGGCGCAGCATGCTGCGCCCGATGCTTTGGGGCTGGATCCGATCCTGCGGGCGCAGCATGCTGCGCCCGTACAGACGGGGAGGGATCGAAGAGGGAGGGCTGGGTGGCATCGGGATCTGCGGGCGCCATCCCGGGCACCATCCGGTGGCCGGTCTCGAGCGTCGCCAGGACCCCCTTGGCGCGGCTGACCACCGAGGCCGGCAGGCCGGCCAGCTCTGCCACATGAATGCCGTAGCTCTGGTCGGTCCCGCCCGGGACGAGCCGATGCAGGAAGACAATCCGATCGCCGCGCTCGGCGACGGCAACGTTGTAGTTCCTGGCGTGCTGCATCTGCTCGGGCAGCTGCATCAGCTCGTGATAGTGGGTGGCAAACATGGTCCGGCAGCCGATCCGGTCGTGCAGGTGCTCGCTCACGGCCCACGCGATCGCCACCCCATCATAGGTGCTGGTCCCGCGTCCGATCTCGTCGAGCAGGACCAGCGACCGTTCGGTCGCGTTATGAAGGATCGCGCTGGTCTCGCTCATCTCGACCATGAAGGTCGACTGACCTCGCGCGAGGTTGTCGCTGGCGCCGACCCGGGTGAAGAGCCGGTCGACGATCCCGATCCGGGCCGTGGTCGCGGGGACAAAGCTCCCCATCTGCGCCAGCAGGGCGCAGAGCCCGATCTGACGCAGGATGGTGCTCTTGCCCGACATGTTGGGGCCGGTCACCAGCAGCAGCCGCGCCGACTGGTCGAAGTGCACGTCGTTGGGGACGAACTTCTCGCGCGGCATCATCCGCTCGATCACCGGATGGCGTGAGCCAGTGAGGGTGAGCTCCAGGCCATCGTGCACCTCCGGCCGGTTCCATTGCTCGCCGACCGCGACTTCGGCGAGCGAGGCGAGGACATCGACCCGGGCAAGCAGATCGGCGGTGCCCTGGACCCTGGCGATCGCCTCACCCACCCGATCGCGCAGTCCGACGAACAGCTCCTGTTCCCGGACAACAATCCGATCCTCGGCGCCGAGGACCTTCGCCTCGTACTCCTTGAGCTCGGGCGTGACGTAGCGTTCGGCGTTGCTCAGCGTCTGGCGCCGCTCGTAGTCGTCGGGCACCAAGGCCTGATTGGCACGGGTGACCTCGATGAAGTAGCCGAAGACCTTGTTGAACGAGACCTTGAGCGAGGCGATCCCGGTCCGGTCGCGCTCACGCTGCTGGATCTCGGCGAGTGCCTGCTTGCCGTTGTCGCGGAGGTTGCGGAGTTCATCGAGTTCCGGGTCGAGCCCGGTGGCGATGATCTCGCCATCGGTTTGCGTGATCGGTGGACGCTCGACCAGTGCCCGGGTGAGCAATTCGCGGAGATCATCGAGCGGATCGAGGGCATCGGCGGCATGGGCCAGGAGGGGCGCAGCATGTAGGGGCGCAACATGTTGCGCCCGTACAGGTTGCGCCCCGGCACCCGCGATTTCCCCAAGCACCCCATGCACCGCCGGCAGCCGGGCGAAGGAGTCGCGGAGCGCGCCGAGCTCACGGGGGTTGGCACGGCCCGACGCGGCGCGGGCGGCCAGGCGTTCGACGTCCCGGACACCATCCAGCGCCTCACGGAGCCGAGCGCGGAGGCGCCCCTCGGTGGCGAGCGTCGCGACCGCATCGAGGCGCGCGGTGATCCGATCGATCACGCGGAGCGGGGCGGTGGTCCACTGCCGGAGCAGGCGCGCACCCATCGGTGTCATCGTGCGGTCGAGCGTCTCGACCAGCGTGACCCCCTTGGCACCGGCCCGGAGCGGCTCGACCAATTCGAGGTTCCGCCGGGTCATCTCGTCGATCCAGCAGAGATCGTCACTTCGGCGCACGGTCGGCCGCCGCAGATGCGGCATGCCGGCCGGCTGCAATTCGGCGATGTACCGGAGCAGGGCACCGGCCGCGCCAATGGCGGCTGCGTCGGCCGGCTCGAGGCCGAGGCCATCGAGCGAGGCGAGTTCGAGCTTCCGAGTGAGTTCGTCGCGAGCGAGTTCGGGATCGAATTCCCACGCGTCGCGATGGGTGCGGAGCACCTCGGCGTCGAGCGGCGGGTCGGCCGCATCGCGTGCCAGCACCACCTCGCGCGGAGCGAGTCGGCCGAGTGCCTCGGCGACGCCGTCGGCGGTGAGTCGTTCCAACACGAACTCGCCGGTCGAGAGATCCACCGCCGCGAGGCCGTCCCGATGCGTGGCCACCAGCCAGTTGTTGCGTGAGCCGGGGACGAACTCCTCATCGAGGAAGGCGCCGGGCGTGATCGTCTCGACCACGGCGCGCTTGACGAGGCCCTTCGCGAGCTTGGGGTCCTCGATCTGTTCGCAGATGGCGACCCGGAATCCGCGCTGGATGAAGGTGCGCAGGTATCCCGCGGCCGACTTGACGGGCACGCCGGCCAATGGCGTGCCGTCACCGCGCGAGGTGAGGGTGATGCTCAGGACGCGCGCCGCTGTCTCGGCGTCGTCGTAGAACATCTCGTAGAAGTCGCCCATCCGGAAGAAGAGGATCGCATCCTGGTGATGCGCCTTGATCTCGCGGTACTGGGTCATCAGCGGGGTGTCGGCCACGCCAAAATCTAAGGCGAGAACGCGAGAACGCGAGCAGGCGAGCTCGCGGTTGGGTCCGTCAATCCGGGTGCGAGTTCACAGGATGCTGACACCGCGCTGACCTCGTCCTGACAGGATCACGGGACCCTGACCCGATACTGACCCCGCGTTGACACCCCGTTCCGTCAAGTCGAATCAATTCCAGAAGCAGGGATTTCCGCCTACTACGGCCTGCCCTGTGCGCCTCGGCGCTGGTTGGTTCACTTCATGGAGGGTACTGCCATGTGTACTGAACTTGTGGGACGCGGCGGCCAGTCACGACGACTGGCGATGGGTCTGGTGTTCATGTTGGGGTTGGCGATGCCGCTCGCTGCGCAAGGCGGGACCGGCAAGGTCGAGGGGATCATCAAGGACGCGGGCGGGCAGCCCGTGGCCAACGCGCAGGTTCGGATCCTCGGCACGGCGTTCGCAACGACCGCCAACACCGCAGGGTACTACTTCTTCAACTCGGTCCCGGCCGGTTCCTACGACATCCGCGTGAACTAC
>DASSYA010000007.1:0-16913 GCA_035703525.1 Gemmatimonadales bacterium
AAGACATCGCTGGGCTGCACATCGACATTCAAAGAGACGTATACATAAATGCCCTGACCTTTGATGTCGTGCGGGCAACCGACCACCGCAGCTTCCGCCACCTTGGGATGCGCCACCAGTGCGCCTTCGACTTCGGCAGTGCCGAGACGATGACCGGCCACATTGAGCACATCGTCAACGCGCCCGGTGATCCAGTAATAACCGTCTTCGTCGCGCCGTGCGCCATCGCCTGTGGTGTACATGCCAGGAAAGGTCTTGAAATAAGTATCGATGAAGCGTTGGTGATCGCCGAACAGCGTACGCGTTTGACCCGGCCAGCTATCCAGCATGACCAGGTTGCCTTCGCAGGCGCCGTCGAGCACCTTGCCATCGTTATCGACAATCGCAGGTTCAATACCGAAGAACGGCAGGGTGGCCGAGCCGGGCTTGAGGTCGACCGCGCCGGCCAGCGGGGTGATGAGGATGCCGCCGGTCTCGGTCTGCCACCACGTGTCGACGATCGGGCAGCGCTCGCCGCCGATGTGCTGGTGATACCACATCCACGCCTCGGGATTGATCGGTTCACCGACCGACCCCAGCAGGCGGAGGGTCGAGAGATCATGCCGCGCCGGGTGCGCGTCGCCCCACTTCATGAAGGCCCGGATGGCGGTCGGCGCGGTGTAGAGGACCGTCACGCCGTACTTCTCGACCAGTTCCCAGAACCGATCACGCTCGGGCCAATCCGGGGCGCCCTCGTACATCAGCACCGTGGCGCCGTTGGCGAGCGGGCCGTACACCACATAGGAATGCCCGGTGACCCAGCCGACATCGGCCGTGCACCAGAAGACGTCAGCTTCCTTCAGGTCGAAGACCAGCCGGGTGGTCGCCGCAGCCTGCACCAGGTACCCCCCGGTGGTGTGGACGATCCCCTTGGGTGAGCCGGTCGTCCCCGAGGTGTAGAGGATGAACAGCACATCCTCCGCATCCATCGGCTCGGCGGGCGCCTTGCCGGGTTCGGCATCGAGCAGCCGGTGCCACCAGTGATCGCGACCCTCAACCATCGGACAGGTCGTCGGGTCGATGGCACCGCCTCCGCGGTGCACCACCATCACGTGCCGGATCGAGGGGCACTCCGCAAGCGCCTGATCGGCCATGCGCTTGAGCTGCACCACGCCGCCACGCCGGTAGCCGCCATCTGCCGTGATCAGGCAGATCGCGTCGGCATCGTTGATCCGGTCCCTGAGCGAGTCCGAGGAAAAGCCACCGAACACGACCGAGTGAATCGCACCGATCCGGGCGCAGGCCAGCATCGCAATCACCGCCTCCGGGATCATCGGCAGGTAGATCGCGACCCGATCGCCCCGGCCCACACCAAGACGCCGCAGTGCATTGGCGGCGCGACAGACCTCGCGGTGCAGCTCCCAGTAGGTCAGCACCTTCGTGTCCCCGGGCTCACCCTCCCAGATCAGCGCGGCCTGGTTGCGACGTGCGCCGCCGAGGTGACGGTCGAGGCAGTTGACGCTGGCGTTGAGCTCGCCGCCCACGAACCACTTGGCATGCGGGAGCTGCCAGTCGAGCACTTGAGTCCACGGGCTGCTCCAGTCGAGACGGCGAGCCTCTGCCTCCCAGAAGGCCAGGCGATCCGACTCGGCCAACCGGTAGGTCTCGGCGGTGGCCACCGCGTCCCGGGCGAAGGCGGCTGGGGGAGGGAAACGACGGTGTTCGGTGAGCAGGGTGTCGAGCTGGTCGGCCATGGTCGGTGCCGCTCCTGTGGCAGGGAAGGCTCAAATCTATCGTCAGCCGGAGCGAGATGACCGGCTGTCAAGAAAGTTGACAGTCCAGAGTGGCCCACCCCTCTGGCAAGCCCCTTGCTCTTGAGTGGGCATGACCATGCTGACCGCGCCGTGGCGAGATTGATCGTGGCACATGCCTCCCATGCTCTCCGGGTGCTGAGTGCGCCGGGCGACCTTGGCCTCGCCACCAGGGGCGCCTTCCGTGACGCCGCCAACGAGCTGCTCGACGAACTCCCCGAAGGGAGCGGCGAGTTGGTGATCGACCTGGGACCGACCCGGACGGTCGATTCCTCGGGCCTCGGCGCCTTGATCATGATCCAGCGCCACGCGACCGACCGCCGCCAGCGGATCGTGCTCCGCGGCGTCGGCCCCGAGCTGGAGTACCTGCTGGTCCTCACCAAGCTCGACGACCTGTTCGAGTTCGAGGGGTAGCAGGGGCCTCAGCCCCTGCTACCCCTCGAACTCAGGCCCGACCGTCAGGTCGGGCTTCTGATTTCTATCCAGATCGCGAGCACGACCTGACGGTCGGGCTTCTTCGGTGTGTGGGCGCAACATGTTGCGCCCTTACATTCCCCCCCATGCTCACCCATCCCCTCGTCCGTGCCACCGGGCTGGTCCGTCGTTTCGGTCTCATCCGGGCGCTGGATCAGCTCTCGCTCGAAGTGCGGGTCGGTGAACTCGTCCTGCTGCTCGGCGCGAACGGGGCGGGGAAGACCACCCTGCTCCGTGCCCTGGCCGGTCTGGTTCGACCGCTCCGAGGTCGGGTCCAGGTGTGTGGCCGCGACGTGCATGCCGAGCCCGGCGCGCGCGGTGCGGTGGGATTTCTCTCGCATCACGCAATGGTGTATGACGACCTCACCCCGCGTGAGAACCTCCGCTTCCATGCAGCGTTGCATCGACTCGACGGCGCAGAACGCGAGATCGAGGCGGCACTGGAGCTCGTGGGCCTGATCGATCGGGCCGATTTGCCGGCCCGCGGGTTCTCGCGCGGGATGCTCCAGCGACTGGCCCTCGCGCGCACCGATCTGCATCGGCCGCCGCTCCTGCTCCTCGACGAGCCCTTCACCGGCCTCGATCCGGTGGCGGCCGACACGCTCCGCCAGCGGATCGCGACGTGGCGGACCGCCGACCGCGGCATCATCGCGGTGACGCACGATCCGGCGGCGATCTGGACCCTCGCGACCCGCGTGGTGGTGATGCAGCACGGGCGTATCGTGCATGACCAGCCGCGCTCGGGAGACCTCATGGATGTCCGGCCGACGCTCGACCGATGGTTCGTCGCATGAGCTTCCTCCGTGCGGTCATCGTGATCATGGCCAAGGATCTCCGGATCGAGGCGCGCCAGCGGACGGCCCTGCTCACGACGGTCACCTTCGCCATCCTGGTCCAGCTGATCTTCGTCTTCGCGCGCCCAGCCGGTGAACTCGCGCTCTCGGTGATCGGGCCCAGTGTGCTCTGGGTGATGCTCACCTTCTCGAGCATCGTGGTGCTCAATCGCGGCTTCCTGCTCGAGCGGGAACATGGGGCGCTCGATGGCATCCTCCTGGCGCCCGTTTCCCGGGTGGCCTTCTTCTGGGGAAAGTGGCTCGCCAACACGCTCCTCGTGCTCGCGGTGCTCGCGGTCGCCTTCCCGCTCTGGGTGCTCTTCTTCGGTCTCCCGGTCGGGATGGCGCTCCTCGGGGTGCTGGGCACCGTGGTCCTGGCGCTGGCAGGCTTCACGGCGGCCGGCACGCTGTTCTCCGCCATGACGGCGCGGACGCGCTATGCCGAGCTCCTCCTGCCGGTGCTGCTCCTGCCGTTCCTGATCCCGCCACTCTTCGCGGGGACCTCGGGATCACTCCGGCTGTTGCAGGGACGTCCGTTCGAGGAGATCGCCGGATGGCTTAGAATACTGGTGATCTACGACGTGGCGTTCCTGGCGCTCGCGTCACTGCTCTTCCCGCATGTGGTGGACGAATGACACTCGATAGCGCGGCCGCGACTCGCTCCATCCGACGGGGTCGACTCCTCACCCTGGTCGCACTCCTGGGGCTCGCCGGCCTGTACGTTCTGGCCATCCAGTTCACGCCAACGGAACGATTCCAGGGGCTGGCGCAGAAGATCTTCTACGTGCATCCGCCGGCCGCCTACGCCATGCAACTCGCATTTGTCGTCACGGGGGTCACCAGCGCGCTCTACCTCTGGCTCCGTGACCCACGACTGGATGCGGTCGCGGAAGCGTCGGCGGAAGTCGGGATGTGGATGGGCGCGATCGTGGTGATCACCGGGCCGATCTGGGGTCGACCGGCGTGGGGCGTCTGGTGGGCGTGGGACCCACGACTCACCTTCACCCTGATCGAGTTGATGGTCTTTGCCGGCTATTTCGCATTGCGCACCGCGGTGCAGGAGCCGGAGGAGCGCGCCAAGTTCGCCGCCGTGGTCGGCATCACGGCGCTGGTGCTGGTGCCGTTCAATCACCTCACGGTCTATCTCTTCGCGAGCCAGCACCCGACTCCCGTGGTCCTCGACCCGAGCGCCCTCGGCAGCCCGGACAAGAAGCTGCCACCGGCGATGCTCCGGACCTTCCTGACCGGCATGGGCGTCTTCACGCTGCTCTACCTCGGCTTCGTGATGCAGCGGTACGGCATCGGCGTGCGGCGACTGATCCGGGAGTACGACCATGCCTCCTGACAATGGCGGCTACGCCACCGCCGCGTACATCATCGTCGCCGTGGTGGTGATGCTCTACACCGCGGTGCTCTGGCGGCGCGGCCGCGAGCGGTAACGCTCGCGGCCGAGCCGCGGCCGTCAGGCCGCGGTCTGGTTGGCCACGCGCGGAGCGGTGTTCTCGCTTTCGCGCGTTCCTACTGTTCCGTCGGCATCGCCGGTTCATCGGACCGGTTCTCCCGCAGCAGCACATGCTGCCAGAGCAGCGCGGCGATCACGCACCCGATGATCGGACCGATCCACCAGACCGCCTGGGCGGTCATGTTGCCGGAGATGATCGCCGGCCCGAAGGCGCGTGCAGGGTTGAGAGCCGACCCGGTCAGCGGGCCGCCGACCATGATCGTGAAGAACAGCGTCAGGCCGATTCCGAAGCCGCCGATCTTCGGGGCGTTGGGTGCCACGGCCGTAGCCATCACCGCGCTCATCAGGAAGAAGGTCAGCAGTGCCTCGATCGCGATCCCCTGCTGGAAGGTCACTCGGGGGGAGAGCGCTGGCGTTCCCCACGACACCAGGTCACCGATGCTCACCGGCAGCAGCATTCTCGCCACGGCGATCGCCAGCAGGGCCGCCGCCAGCTGCCCGACGATGTACGCGAGGGCATCACGTGGCGTGATCTTCCGGATGGCGAGCATGCCGATCGTGATTGCCGGGTTGAGATGCGCGCCCGAGATGAACATCGTCGCGGAGACGGCGATCGAGAGCACGATCGCATGGACCAGCGCGATCCCCAGCAGACCAGCGCGGGCCCCGGGGAACGAATCCATGACCACCACGCCACAGCCGAAGAAGACGAGCGCGAAGGTACCGAACATTTCTGCCACGGTGCGACGGGTGAGCGACGGCATCGGGACTCCTGTCAGGATGAGGGTCAGCGGCCCACGAGCGGGCGTTGGAGCGAATCTACATCATTCCGGGGCGGTGAGAAGCAGGGCCGCATTGGCGCCGCCAAAGCCGAACGATTGCTTGAGGATCACCCGCGGGTGGGCCGCGATGCCGGGTGCCGGCACATAGTGCAAGGCCCCCTCGGGGACGGGGTCATCGAGGTTGAGCGAGCCGGGCACCCAGGCATGCCGGAGGGCCATCGTCGCCAGTGCGGTCTCGATGGCGCCACTCGCGCCGAGTGCATGGCCGTGCCACCCCTTCGTACTGCTCACCATCACCGTGTCCGCGTGCTCCCCGAAGACGGCGCGGATCGCCGCCGCCTCGCCCGCGTCATTGAGCGGGGTCGACGAACCGTGGGCATTGACCCATTCGACCGACGTGGGAGCGACCGCTGCGTCGTCGAGTGCCAGGCGCACCGCCCGGATCACTTCCCGTCCGTCCGGCCTCGGTCGGGTCATGTGGTGCGCGTCGTTCGTCAACCCGAACCCCTTGACCAGGCCGAGGATCACGGCGCCACGCTGTTCGGCGTGCGCGCGCGATTCGAGCACCAGCATCGCGGCCCCCTCGGCCATCACGAAGCCGTCGCGTGCCCGATCGAACGGGCGTGACGCGCGGGCGGGATCATCGTTCCGGGTGCTCATCGCGCGAATCATCGCGAACGCGCCGAAGCAGAGCGGGTAGAGCGGTGCCTCGCTGCCGCCGACCAGCATGACGTCGGCACGGCCGTCCCGAATGGCGCGGAAGCCCTCGCCGATCGCGATGGTCCCGGAGGCACAGCTCATCGCATTGGTCGCGTTGACGCCGCTCACCCCGTGCTCGATGGCGATGTTGCAGCTGAGCGCACCGCCGAAGACGGTCAGGGCCAGCAACGGATCGACGGCCCGGAGACCGCCCTCGACATACTTCCGGTTCTCGGCCTCGGCGAATCCGATCCCGCCGAGGGCGGTCCCCATCATCACGCCGACCCGATCGGGCGAGAGCGCCGTGAGGTCGAGGCGCGCATCGTCGAGTGCCTCGCGGGTCGCGACCAGGGCAAGCTGGGAACAACGGTCGGTCCGTCGCGCCAGCTTCGGTCCGAGGTGTGCCACCGGATCGAACGCCTCGACCGCTGCGGCGACGCGCGATCGGAATGGCGACGGATCGAAACGCGTCACCGCCCGGACCGCCGACTCCATCGTGTGCAGTGCGGCCCACGTGCGGGTGCGATCGAGTCCGAGCGGGGTGACCATGCCCACTCCGGTGATGACGACATCGCGCGCGTTCATGAGCGCCCCGCGGCCGCGGCGAGCCCAGCCAGAGTGCGCGACGCGATGCCATGCACGAAGACCGGCCCGATCACGGCACGGGTGGCGATGCCCCCGATCAGCGGCCAACGCGGTCCGGTCCATTCGTGCACGATCGTCACCTCGGTCCGGCTCGGGCCCTCGGCACGCAGCGTCCACCAGACATCCATCCCGGCGGTGATGCCTGCCACGTGCCGGTAGCGCACCTCGTGGCTGTCGTGGTCGACCCACATCTGCGAACGCCACCAGGTGGGCCAGTCGAGGGGCCCGCCGAATGGCCGCCACGCGGCCATCTCGACCACGCCATCGCCACCTGTCGCGCCCGCGAGGCGTCGCACGTGGCGGTAGTGCGGCAGATGGTCCGGCCAGGCCTCCACCCGATGCGCGAGGCCCCATGTCACCGCCATCGAGGCATCGAACCACTGGCGATCGACGGTGCGCATCACCGGGTCACCCGCCACGTCATCACCACGCGGGCCATCATCAGCTGCTCGGCGTGCGGGCTCACCACGCCGGCGGCGTTCGCGAGGGCGACGAGCGCGGGGGCGGTGCGGCCGCGTGCCAACGAGACGAGGCCGTCGCTGGTGGTCGCCGGGTCGAATCGCAGGACCGGGCCCACCAGCCGGAAGGCACCGGCCGCCAGCCTGGATGGCTGGAGATCGAGCACGATCACGCCGAGGCGGGCGACCCGATCTGCCTCGGTCAGCAGCCGGATCGCGCTCGCATCGTCGAGATGGTGCAGCAACTGGCTGAGCAGGACGAGGTCCACCGTCCGGTCGGCGAGCGGGAGCGTCCCACCGCACCCGACGAGTGTCGGGGTGCCCAGCTCGGTGGCCAGCCGCGCCGCCGCGTCGTGGCGCTCGAGGCCAAGCGCGCGGACCGGGTGCCGGTGCCGCGCGCCCCAGCGGACCGCGGCGCGCGGCAGGTCCCCGGCACCGGTGCCGACATCGAGCAGCGTGGTGACCGTACCCCCCCCCCCGAATGGCAGGAGTCGCCGGAGACCGCGATGGAGCGACCGGATCCCGCCGAACCAGCGGTTCGACCGTGCGATATCGCCGAGCATCCGGCGGACATGACGGGGATCGGCCGCCGGGTCATCGAGGATCTCGTGGCCGATCGCTGACGGCACCAGGGTGGCGGGCACCGGGATCAGAATCCGTCCGGGTCGGCGTACCCACCCCGGAAGTAGAGCAGGGGCCGCCCGTGGTCGGCCGCATCGCCATCGATCACGCGGCCGATGAGGATCGTGTGGTCCCCCGCTGCGATGGTGTCGTGCCGGTCACAGACCAGGTGCGCCAGCACCCCATCGAGGCGAAGCGACGCATCGGGACCACGCTGCCACCCCACCCCGGCGAACCGGTCCGGGTCGACCGCTGCGAACCGGCGCGAGAGCGCCTCCTGATTGGCCTCGAGGATGTTGATGGTCCAGCGCCGGGCGGCCAGCAGCGGCGCATGCGCCGAGGCGGCGTGATCGATGGCCACCGAGGTCAGCGGGGGGTCGAGCGAGATCGATGCAAACGAATTCGCGGTCATCCCCACCGGGCGATCCTCCGCGTCAAAGGTCGTGATGATCGTGACGCCGGTCGCGAAACGGCCACAGAGATTGCGGAAGCGGTACGGATCCATCACTCAGGCCACCATGCGTGCGAGGAACAGCGGGTTGAGCACTCGGGAGGGTGGCAGCAGGTCGCCGGTCACCGCGATCAGGGTCGCGGCCATGCCGCGCCGCTCGATCCGTCCGATGCAGCGGTCGAAGAACCGGGGGTGACGGATCGCGTGCCCGATCAGGCGCTCCACGACCCACTTCCCGGCGAACTGGCGGCGGCGCGCGGTACGGTACCCGGCGAGTCGCGCCGCCGTGATCCCGCCCCCCCCCGAGAGCGCCTCGTCGAGCGCGAGGGCCGCCAGCGTCGCGCCGGTCAGGGCGGCCCCGATTCCCTCGCCGGTGAACGGGTCGAAGAAGTCGGCGGCGTCACCGACCAGGAGGCAGCCGTCGGCGACACTCCGCCGGGCCCGCACATCGAACGGGCCGGTCACCAGCCACGGTCGCGCGAGTGTGGCCCCGCCCATGCGGGCGGCCACCGCGGGCAGACGGGCCAACTCGGCCCGGACCAACGCCTCGGGGCGCGCCATCGCACCCCGGACCCGTGCCGCGTCGACGACCAGCGCCACATTCGTCCGTCCCCCCCCCAACGGATTGAGGCCGACGTACGCGCCCTGGCCGGCATGCAACTCCGCGTCCTCCGACATCCCCGCCACGCCCTCGCAGTGGGCCACGAAGGCGATCCGCCGGAGTCCGCCGTGCCGGGCCAGATCGAGGCTCCGCGCCACCCGGCTCCGGAGGCCATCGGCACCCACCACCACGCGGCTGGTGAGCTCGTGTCGGGTCCCCTCGTGCTCGACCGTGGAGCGCATCCGGCCGGCCACCGCCTCCGTCCCGAGGAAGCGGGTCGATTCGATCACGGTGACGCCCGCCTCGCGGGCGGCATCGAGCAGGATCTGGTCGAGCAGGAGCCGCGGCAGTGCCATGCCGCGGGCGCCCTCCACCGCCGCCTGAAACCGCCCGAGCAAGACATGACCGCTGGCCCCGGTGACCCGGGTCCCGACGAGCGAGCCGACGCCGTGGCGCGTGAGCGTGTCGAGCACCCCGAGGCGGGCCAGGTCGCGCACCGTGCCGGGGGCGCCGTATTCGCTGCAACACTTGTCGCGTGGGAATCGGGCCCGATCGATCAGCGTCACCGCATGGCCGCGCCGGGCGAGCTGGAGGGCCGTGGCACTGCCGGCGGGACCCCCGCCGACCACAAGCACGGGATCACCCGCTGGCATCGGGCCCATGCTGGGCGAGCAGCGCCAGGATCCGCGTGCGCAGACCGTCCGGACAGCATCCATCCCCCATCCGACGGAGCCGGGCGCGGAACGCCTGCTCGTAGCGTGCCACGTCGGCGCAGTGGCCGCAACGCTCCAGGTGCTCCTGCATCCGCTCGGCCTGGTCGAGCGGCAGGTCACCGCGCACGAAGGCATCGAGCTCGGCGCTGGCCTTGCTGCAATCGTAGCTGGTGCAGTCACTCATCCGTCGTCACTCTCCTCGTTCCGGATCACCCCGGTCTCCACGGCATAACGTCGGAGACGGCCCTGCAGGATCCTGCGCGCCCGAAAGAGCCGCGACTTGACGGTCCCCACCGGGATATCCAGCGCCTCGGCGACCTCGGCGTAGGGCAGCCCCTCGAGATCGCTCAGCACCACCACATCGCGGAAGTCCTCGGGCAGGTCGGCCAGCGCCCGGACGATGTCGTCGTCGAGCAGCTCGGCGAAGAACGCGCCCTCCGGATCGGGCACGGCGGTGTCGCTCAGCTCGGGGATTGCGTCGAGCTGCACCTGGGTCGGACCGCGCGACGTCTTCCGCCAGCCATTGATGAACTGGTTCCGAAGAATCGTCACCAGCCAGGCGCGGGCGTTGGACCCCGGGCGGAACGAGTGCCAGCCCCGAATCGCCTTGAGCATCGTGTCCTGCACCAGATCCTCGGCCGCAGCAGGATTGCCGGTGAGCCGGAGCGCCACGCGATAGAGCAGGTCGAGGTGCGGCAGCGCCTCGTCAGCGAAGACCGCCGTCGGATGGGAGACCGTCATGCCCCAAAAGGTAGGCGCGAAGGACCGATCCCGGTTACAATCGAGGCCAATCCCTATGGCCGATACCGTCCCCGCTCTCCTCCCGCTGTCGGTCCTCGAAGCGGTGCAGAACATCGATACGCCGGCCGACGATGGCCTCGGCGCGCTCGAGCACGAGCTCGCCGCCAAGCGGCTGGGGCTGAGCGCCACCGTGACCGCCCAGATCGGCCGCTACCGAGTGCAGGCCGCCCACGGCGGCGATGTTGATCGCGAAGAGGCACTGGCGGTGTTCCGGTTGGTCGGTCGCCGACCCGATGCCGAACTGGTCTACGCCGATGCCGGCCGTCGGGCAGCCCGGCACGCGGTGCGCCATCTGGGCGCCACGGCGCGGTCGATCGGCACGCTCGCACCCGGGAAGCTTGGCCGCTCGGCCCGGCTCCGGGCCGCATCGAAATTGGCGCGTCGCTGGCTGCTGATCGAGACCGAGCCGTCGGGCGGGCTGCTGCGGGCCGAGGCGGAATCGTCCCTGCCGTGGGCGGCGCGGGAGGATGGGGCAGGATGCCGATTCTACACGGCAGCGCTCGGTGAGCTGCTGCGCCTGGTGGCCCGGATCGAGGGCGCCATGGATCACGAGGCGTGCCGCAGTCGGGGCGATCGCCGTTGCGTCTGGCGCGCCGAGCGCGCGGAGGGATACGAATAATGACGTTGATGCTCGAGACACTCGATCGCGCGTTGCTCGGAAAGGGCCTGGTCGAGATCGGCGCCGATGGCTGGCTGCTGTTCGACTTTCACGGGTGCAACCCGGTGGCCGCCCGGTTGCTCCCCGGCGGGAACCTCACCACCCGGCGCACCTTCGCCTGGATCCCGCGCGAGGGCACCATCACCGCCATCGTGCATCGGATCGAGATGCAGCCGTTCGCCGGATTCGAGGGGACGATCATTCCCTACTCGCGTCATCAGGAGCTGCACGCCGCCCTCACCGAGGTGATCGGTGGCAAGACCGTCGCGATGGAAGTGAGCGCCAGGGATGCGGTGCCCTACATCGACCGGATCCCGTGGGGCGTGGTCGACCTGTTGCAGTCGCTCGGTGCCACCGTGGTCTCGAGTGCCGATCTCGTGACCCGATTCGCCGCGACATGGACCGCCGAGGAGACTGCCGAGCATCTGCAGGCGGCCGAGCTGATTCGGGGCATCGCGCTCGAGGCGCTCGGCCGAGCGGTGCACCGCACGGATGGCACGCTCACCGAGAGCGCCATGCAGGCGGAGGTCGTCGCGGCGATGCGGGCCGCGGGGCTCTTTCTCACGTCGTTCCCGATCGTCGGCTTCGGCCCGAATGCCGCGAACCCGCACTACGAGCCGCATCCGGGGAAGGATCGCACGCTCGGACCCGACGAGGTGATCCTGCTCGACCTCTGGGCCGGCATGCGTGAGGGGGCGGTGTTCGCCGACCAGACCTGGATGGGCCTCTCGGGAACCACCGTGCCCGCGAAGGTGCAGACAGTCTGGGAGACGGTGCGCGACGCCCGGGACGCCGCGATCGCGGCGCTGCGCGCCAAGGTCGCGGAGGGGGGGGAGGTGCCGGGCTTCGTCGGCGACCGCGCCGCGCGTGATCACATCACCGCGGCCGGCTTCGGGGAGTGGTTCGTCCACCGGACCGGCCATTCGATCGACCGGGACCTGCACGGCTCGGGGCCGCACCTCGACGACTACGAGACCCACGATACCCGTTCGCTGTTGCCTGGCACCGGCTGCTCGGTCGAACCGGGCATCTACCTCACCGGTGAGTTCGGCGTGCGGAGCGAGGTGAACCTCTACTGGGGCCAGGACGGGATCGTCGTGACGCCGACGGAGCCGCAGCGGGAGCTGGTGAGGCAGTAAGATCCTTTCAGGCGCGAGCGTCAGCTTCAGGCGCGAGCGTCAGCTCGTGCTCTGGAACCAGGCCGAGATCCAAAGCACGAGCTGACGCTCGCGCCTGAAAGAGGCCTTGCGCCTTTCTGTGACCATCCCCCCGCTCGCTGGGTCTCCCGGTATTCCCTCCAGACGAGAGCGACCTGATGCGATTGATTCCCGCCGTCATCGCCGCGTGCACCCTGCTGGCCGTGCCACTGGCCGGTCAGGCGAGCAAGTCGGCCCGCGCCTCCGTTGGCCCCGTTCCCCTGTTTGCGGGACACCTTACCGGGACCCTGGCGAATCGCGTGGCCTACGGGATGTCGACACGCGGGACCATTGGCCAGACAGGGAACTGCGACTGCATTGATGGCGGGTTCTGGCCGCGTGGGACCGCGGACCAGTACCTCTACGATTCCGGGATCCAGATCAGCGGCATCGTCGGCGGGAGTCGCCCGACCAATCCGTGGGCCGGCGACACCAGCGCGGGGTTCTTCTTCGACGCGAGCGGGTTGCGCCAGCACGGCACCGGCGTCACGAGTGTGTACAACGCGCTCGTCCCGGCAGATCTCGCCGAATGGCCGCAAGCCGGCTTCGTCCCGGTCGGGGGGCCAGGCGCCGAGTCCTTTGCGGCCACCCTCCGGAATCGGGCCTCGGTCTCCGACGGCGACGTCTGGTGGTTGAGTTGGGAGGGCGATCCGGGGCTCAACGCGGCACGGCCGCACCCGCTGGGCATCGTCGCCGAGTACCGGGTGATGGGGTGGAATGCGCCCCGCGGCAACGAGGACATCCTCTACGTCCTGGTCACCTTCTACAACATCACCACCACCAGTCCGAGTGCCTACGCTTCCTACCGCGAGGGGGTGCGCGAGATCCTGCTCGCCCAGGCACAGCAGTTCCAGCAGCTCAACGAGGCGGCGTTCGCCGTCGACCTCCCCGACGCGGGCTATCCCATCGCGCCCTTCTACGCCGCGGTCGTTGCCGACCCGGACGTGACCTTCCAGGCGGGCAGCAACTTCACCTCGGTCAACCAGCCGCTCGCGATGGGAATGAACTGGCACGCCGACTTCCCGCGTGCCGCCGGCTGGAGCTTCCCTGTCGACATCTTCGCCCCGCCGTTCTTTGCGGGCGCCGGGCTCCTCGGCATCAAGTTCCTCGAGACGCTCGATGGCAGCAACACGATCCAGCTCTATTCGCAGTTCAGCTCCGGCGGCGCTTTCCCCTCTCCCAATACGGCGGCCCGTGCCTTCAAGTATCTCTCGGGCACGATCACCCCGGCCGATGGGATCAGCTGCAATCAGGGTGATCCGCTCATCTCGCATGCTTGCTTTATCAATGACGTCACCCCGAGTGACACCCGCGGCATGATGTCCTCCCCGCCCACCACGCTGCCGGCCGGTGGCTCGGCGACGATCGCGTTTGCCTACGTGCACGCCGCCCCGGTGTCGCTGCCCGGGCTCCCCGGGCGCCGCGTCGCGCCGGGTGACCCGCGCCGCCTGACCGACCCCGCTCGGCTGGCCCTGGGCGCCAACACCATCGACTCGGTGGCCGGCTTCACCGGCTGGACCGACCGGAACGGCGATGGCGTGGTCCAGGGGGGGGAGTTCACCGCCGTCCGCGGCTCCCTGATCCGGAAGGCCCAACTGGCCCAGGCGATCTTCGACCACCGCTTCCAGACGCCGACGGCGCCCGAGGCGCCCGAGTTCTTCCTGGTTCCGGGCGACAACGCGGTGACCGTGGTCTGGCGCCCCTCGCCCACCGAAGCGACCGGTGATCCCTACTTCGCGGTGGCCTCCCAGGCGCTCACCACGCCGATAGGGGGGGGAGTGCCGCTCCCCAACCCGCTCTACGATCCCAATTATCGCCAGTTCGATGTCGAGGGCTACCGGATCTACCGCGGCCGGGTCGACAGCCCGGCGTCGCTGGCGCTGGTGGCGCAATACGACTACGCCAATACGGTCTTCCGCGACTACACCGGCCAGACGGCAGGGCAATGGCAGCAGCCACTCGGGACGGCATGCGCGCCGGAACTGGGCATCACCACCAGCTGCCCGGATCGCTTCGACACACCGGGGCCGGGCGTCCAGCTCACCCGGTACGTGGAGACCCCGATCGCCGGCGCCTTCGTGCAGGTCGCGCTCGGCGACCGGGTCGTGTTCCCGGGCGGCGATCTCTTCGTGCTCCGGACCGACAGCGCGGCAGTAGGGGGGGGGAGCAGTGCCCCGCCATTCGGGGACTCCGGGGTGCCGTTCAGCTACGTCGACCGCGATGTCCGGAATGACCTGACCTACTTCTATGCCGTGACCGCGTTCGACGTCAATGCGATCGAGTCGACCGGTCCGGGCCGCACCTCGATGGAGTCGCCGCGGGTGACCCGTCGCGTGAGGCCGCGGCGGACCGCGCCCCGCGCCGCCGACTCGGTGGCCACCGCGATCCAGCTGGTTGGCCGGGGGGGGGAACTCACCGACGACGTGATGCCGACCCTCCAGCCCACGACCGGCGTCTTCTCGAAGCGGATGCCCCCGGCCAATGGCGTGCAGCTCTACCTCGACCAGCTGGTGCCCTCGCTCCTCTTCGACGAGGGTCAGGTCGATCTCGTGCTCGACTCGGCGACGGTCACCGGACGCGATGGGACGGATGTGCAGGCCGTCTATCACTTCCGGATCGTCTCCCCGGCCGCGACCAGTCGGGTCACCCTGCCGGTCACGATCTCGGGGAGGGAACACACGAGCTCCACTTCGGGGCTGAGCGGCGGGGTCGACTACGACCCGGTGCGCGTGGCCGAGCAGTTGGGGGCCCCGGAGCGATTCGGCAGCGTGATGACGATGGCGCTGCAGTGGCCGGGTGCCTACTTCACGACCACCCGCGCGCGAGGGTGCGTCAATCACCCCCTGCCGTTCGATCCCGGCCTGCATTGCGACAACAACGGCCCCCGGTGGTTCGATGGCCCGACCGAACACACGCCCAATCCCAACAGTACGAACCCCGGTCGCTTCCACACCGGGCTCGGTCGGCTCGACTTCAACAACGTCGGTCGCTTGCCGGGGGTTCGGACCCTGTTCGAGCCGCGGGCCTACGACGATTACAGCACCAACTGGCGCGAAGTCGAGGCGACTCTCGCCCCGTTCGTGACCGCCGCCGACTACGCCCTGTACTGGGGCGCATTCGGGACGATCGACTCGGTGATCGACCTGACGCACGACGTCCCGGTGCCCTTCTCGCCCCGGATCGACCTGAGCTGGGGGGTGCTCAACCAGAATGCGGTCGCCGGGGCTTCGGGCTACGACGAGCGCCCGGCCCTCACCGTCTCGGACGTGAGCTGCGTGGAACCGATCCGGACCCTGGAGCCCGACGTGCTCCAGTGCACCGGCCCAGCGGCCGACCTCGCACGGCGCGCCCTGCCGGGCGAGATCGCCTTCGGGTCGACCGGGGCGACGGTCGGCGATCGGACGGCGCCGGTGGCCCCGGGCCAGGGGTTCGTCCTCTATCTCAAGGGGCATCTCTTCATGGTCGAGCTCGAGGGCGGGCTCCCGACCGCGGGAACGCGCTGGACGCTCCGCGACTATGCCGGCGTGGTGAACGGTGGCTCCGGCCGGAGTGGCCCGGGTGGGCCCTACAGCTTCGCCGGCGTCCCGGACTACGGGCATCCCGATGGCCTCAGGCCGTTCACCGCCGCTGGACTGGTGGCCCGGATCCACTATCAGGTCAGCCGAGGCGCGCCCAGCCAGGGGATCACCACCCTCACCGGCGTTCACACGGTACCCGACCCCTACTACGGTCCGAAGCTCGGCGAACCGGCCGACCTCGCGCCCGAAGTCCGGTTCGTCGGCCTCCCGGAGGAGGCGACCATCCGCATCTATACGACAACCGGGGTCCTGGTCCGGGTCCTCCGGCACGCCGGTGGTCCCGAGGAATCGTGGAATCTCCGGGGTCGGAGCGGCGAGGCGGTCGCCAGCGGGGTGTACTTCTATCACGTGGCCGACGCCCGGGGGCAGAGCCGGGTCGGTCGGATGACGGTGGTGTTCCGGTGATCGCGCCTGAAGAAGGCGGATTGTGACCATCCCGCGGTGGCCGGGGTCAGGGAGGCAAGGGGAGGAACTCCCGGTGGGTCCGCACCTGGAATCTCGCCCCGAATCAGGGACCGATCCCCAGCATTGGCAGCAGGTTAGGGCGCGAGGGGGCGCCGGAATGGATTCGTTCCCCTTGCTTGACACCGCTTTCGGTCGAGGACATATTCGGCTATCCCGGCATCCGACCGGGGCTTTCCAGCGGCTGATACAATCATTTGCGAAACGGCGTGCGTGACGCCGGTTCGACGATTTCCGATCCCCCCGGGAATTGCGGTGAGAGAGACGGAACCGGCCTTCGGTTCCAGATCACTCAGGAGCACCAGTTCACGACGCACACGCCCCCGGCGTGG
The DNA here is from genome assembly GCA_035703525.1 of Gemmatimonadales bacterium. Taxonomy (GTDB): domain Bacteria; phylum Gemmatimonadota; class Gemmatimonadetes; order Gemmatimonadales; family GWC2-71-9; genus Palsa-1233. The sequence continues at coordinate 16,557 of DASSYA010000007.1, forward strand.
TGCAGCAGGACATGATCGGGACGGCCGCCTGGCCGACCGGATCATCGAAGGAGCGGCTTCATCCGTTACTCGCCTTCGGAGGATGGTTCCATGACGCAAAGCTTTGTTCGAGCTCTCGCCCGTTCAGTGCGCAATGTCGCGCTGGCGGCGGTCGTACTTGGGGTCGGCGCACCCGCGCTCGTCGCTCAGGGGTCGACCGGTAAGATCGAGGGAATTATCAAGGACGCGGGCGGGCAGCCCGTGGCCAACGCGCAGGTTCGGATCCTCGGCACGGCGTTCGCAACGACCGCCAACACCGCAGGGTACTACTTCTTCAACTCGGTCCCGGCCGGTTCCTACGACATCCGCGTGAACTAC
>DASSYA010000022.1:0-58390 GCA_035703525.1 Gemmatimonadales bacterium
CACCGACTCGAGATGGGTCCGCTCAGTCGAGGAGAGCGTGAGAGCGAAAGTTGGACGGCCGCGCGGCATGGGAGCTCCGGGAAAGGTGTACCCGAATCTCCTGCATGTCTAATGCCAGAAACTAATGGGACACTACACTAGATCCAGTCCGAGAGCCAGACCTCGAACTCGGCGTTAACCTTCAGCGGCCACCGCTTGCCGTCGGAGAGGCGCATCAGAATGATCGATATCCGGTAATCCTGCTCCGGATCGAATTCCTGAAACGCGATGAACTTTCCGTCGGGTGAGAACGTGGGTCGGCTCACGGTCCCGGGGATTTCCGGGAAACCTGGAAGTGGGTCGCCGTCAGGGTTTCTGAAGATGATGTGCGCCATGCCATCGCCGTGTGCAACCGTTCGTCCATCGGGCGATACGTCAACCGATGTGACGATCCGGACTGGGGTAGCTGGCGAAATGACCTGGAACTCGTCTGTCTGGAGGTCGATTCGCACGAGCTCGGATCGTACAGGAAACAAGTCGATCAGGGCGAAAAGGTGGTGTCCATCCGGTGACCACCGGAGGCGAGAGAGTGGGATGGTGTCGATCCCAGCCACTTGATCTCGGTGACGGGTCCACGTTCCCGTGCCAAGGTCCACCGACCACAGCTGAACGGTTGATGCGGCAATCTGTATCGCCAATCTCTGGCCGTCCACGGATATATCGTATGCGCCCGGCGACGCCGATGCGGGAATCGCCAGGAGAGTGCTCGGGGTCCCCCCGCCAAGTGGGAGGGTCAGGATGTCGAGCGGTGCCGACACGCTCGTCCCGTAGATGACATCTCGAGCCTTGGAGTAACCGCCCTGCCACGCCACGGAAAGTGGGGGAGAACCCGCATCCACCGTCGTGACAGATCCCGTCACAATATCCACCAGATAGGTCCCGGCCTCCGGCCCATTCGGAGTTCCGACCAGGATCGTCCCGGTGGGGGTGGGCTCGGGCTCGCCGCCGTGGGTGGGGGAGCCCGTACAGGCCAGCGCGCTGGAGATGAGGACGACGTACCACGAGGACTTCACGGCAAGCACCCCTCGACGACATCGGTCTCCGGTGCCTTCGCATCACCCTTCTTCTGGTCTTCGGGGGCACCGTGCAGGTCGCCGCCGCCACCCGCCGAGGTGCATACCGGGTATTCGCGAGCGGCAGGGAGGCCTGCGATGCCATTTCGGATCGGCCAGATCTTGACCATGATCGTGTAGCTGCCTTGGTGTACCAGGCGAGACTGGCTCTCCCCGACGCCGACGTATTTGGTGTTGGGCACCGCAGTCTTGATCCACGGCAGGACAGTGTCGCCCGACTGCCGAGCCGGGATGAAGATCGAGTCGGGTGGTGTGTTATCGGAGTACTCGAAAACCCAACGATAGGTGAGTCCGGCCTGGCTTCCCGTGCCGACAACCGCCTTCCACTCGTAGGTACCTGTTGCGGTGATCGGCAGGGAGGAGCTGAAGTCGATGTCGTGAACGACAAGGGTGACGAGCGGTTGGGCGATGACAGTAACCTGTACCGATCGGCTGCTCGCCGCGAAGGCGCTCGTCATGAAGAAGCCTGAACCGCCTGTAGGGGAAATCGTGATCGTGGCGGTTCCCGAATCGACTGCCGTGATCAAGCCAGAGCTGGACATCGTGGCCACAGCCGAATCCGAGCTGACGACCTTCCACCCCCCCGATACCATGTCGCCGCGCTCCTTCTGGTAGGCGCCCAGCGAGAGCGATTGGGTGGTTCCGGCCACGAGCGAGACCGGGCTATAGCTGGTCGGTCCGTTATGGCCGGTGACGAACGGGGTCGACCAGAAGTCCTGGCTGGGCAGGCTACGGAGGCCGTAAGCGGCAATCCCGCCTTCGATGTTGTGTGCACAAATGGTCGTGTTCAGTCCTCCCGCCGGCGGGAGCGCCAGCGCGCAGTGGTCGGAGACCCCAACGACTCCGCCGTTGTGACCCGTATTGAAGCCACCCGCCCAGCCCCACACATGCGCCATCTCATGTGTTAGAAGCGCGGTGATGATGCCGTGATTGACGCTGGATGCGCACTGCGGATCAGACTCGTTCTTGACGATCAACGTGTCAGTGTTCGCACTCCAGTCACCGCAGAATTGGCTTCCGCCACTCACCCCGACAACGCTTGCCGTCGCCAGAGAGGGAAACTGAGTTGTCTCGAACCGAGGGGTAGTTGCAAACCCGGACGCGCTAATCGCGTTGTCCCACGCTGCAACGGGACCGCCCAGATTTCCTTGAAGAAATGGCGTGGCACCGTACAGCTTGACAGTCTGCGAACAGGCCCAGTGGGCGGTGAAGGTGCTGAACGACCCGGGCGAACAGAATGAGAGGAGGGAAGCCGACAGCGCGGTGGGATTGGCTGCATCCGCGACCTCGCTGGGTCCGGTCGCTGGCTCAGCGCACGACATCGCAAGCACCACACTCAGGCCGAGGCAACCCCGGAGCAGCGCGGTGTGCCGGGTGTGGGAAAGCTGAGGACGGCTTGGGGGGGGGGGGGGAGGGCATTCTGGCTCCGTGGCTAGTGTGTGTCTACGACCTTCCTCCTCAACCTAGCCCCGGGTACCGGCCTCGGCTACCCCGGTTCATCCTCATCCCGCTGGACGCCCTCCGCTGCCCCACCCTTACATTTCCGGCATGCGAGCCATCCTCCCGGTCCTCCTCGTCCCCACCCTCCTCGCCGCCCAGCAGCGAGCCGTCCCCTACACCCCGGGGATGGTGATCACTGCCTCGACCCGGATCGCGCCGGGCAGTTACCTCGCCCCGTCGAGTGAGCGGGCCGCGATGACGATCGAGGGCGACAATATCACCGTCGATCTCCAGGGCGTCGAGCTGGTGGGAACCAGCGACCGCTCTCGCCCCGATCGGTTCAGTGGCACCGGCATTCGGGTGATCGGTGGCAACAAGGTGACGGTCCGGGGCGGCGCGGCGCACGGCTACAAGGTGGCGCTCCATGCCACGGGCACCCACGACCTGATCCTGCGTGACCTCGACCTGTCGTACAACTGGAAGCCGCGCCTCATGAGCGGCATCGAGAAGGAGTCACTGGTCGACTGGATGTCGTTCCACCAGAACGACAAGAACGAGTGGCTCGCCAAGGGTGCGGCGATCTACCTCGACGGAGTGACCGGTGGCGAGGTAAAGGGCGTGACAGCACGGCAGGGCCTCAACGGCCTGCTGATGACCCGCACCACCCACCTCAAGATCTGGAACAACGATTTCTCGTACAACTCCGGGCTCGGGATCGGGATGTACCGGAGTTCCGACAACCGGATCATGCACAACCGGATCGACTACAACGTCCGCGGCTACAGTCACGGCTTCTACAATCGCGGCCAGGATTCGGCCGGCCTGCTGATGTACGAGCAATGCAACAACAACGTGGTCGCCTACAACAGCGTGACCCACTCGGGTGACGGGCTCTTCATCTGGGCCGGCCAGAGCACGATGGATAGCGGCGAGGGCGGCGTCAACGACAATCTCTTCTACGGCAACGATTTCTCCCACGCACCGACCAACGGGATCGAGAACACCTTCTCGCGCAATGTCTTCGTCAACAACCGCGTCGAGGAGAACTGGCACGGCGTCTGGGGTGGTTACTCCTACCAGACCATCTTCCTCGGCAATCGCTTCATCAACAACGACGAGGCGATCACCATCGAACACGGCCAGGAGATCCGGATCACCGGCAATACCTTCTCGGGCGACACGACCGCGATCCGGATCTGGCAGAATCCGACCGAACCCGCCGACTGGGGCTACCCACAACACCGCGATACCCGCTCACGCGACTACACGATACTCGGCAACCAGTTCACCGATGTGCAGGTGGCGGTGCAAGCCACCGACTCGCGCAACGTGCGGATTGCAGGGAACACGTTCCGCAATGTCGACACACTGACGCGCACCAAGGGCGATACCACCGGATGGCGGTTCATCTCCGCAACCAAGGGGCGAGCCGCACCGGTCGAGATACCGGCACGCTACCGGGTGGCTCGACTGCCGGGTGGCCAGGACGCGATGATCCCGCGCGGCACGCCTCGTGGTCGCAAGACGATCATCGTCGATGAGTGGGGCCCCTACGATTGGCAGAGCCCGAAACTCTGGCCCGTCGGGCCGAGCGATGCCACCCCACAACAACTCCGCGTCCTCGGTCCCACCGGGACGTGGCGCGTGGTCGGCCTCGAGGGCGTGGTCTCGCTCTCGGCGGAGTCCGGGAACGTCGGCGATACGCTCACGGTCGTGCCGACTGGCGGTCGCGAGAACGATTGGCGCGTGGAGCTGGAGTACTCCGGAACCAGGCCGTTCGTGACCCGCTTCGGCGAGCCGATTCCGGCGAATCAGCCGTTCCGGTTCTCATGGCAACGGTTCCAACCGGAGATCGCGTGGCACCTCGACTTCAGGCCCGCACCCGATGTGCCGTTCGATTCGACGGCCAGGATCGTCGCGACACTCGATACCAATCGGCTCGACCTCACATGGTACCAGCCACCGAACAAGGCGATCCCTCAGGCGAACGTCCGCACCCAAGCAACCGCCGAGGTGACGCTCGCACCGGGGCGCTATCGACTGCGCACGATCGTGGACGACGCGGTGTGGGTGTTTCTCGACGGCAAGCTGATACTCGAGGATCCCGGACCCGGTGAGTCGCGCGTCACGGAGGTCGAGTTCGAGGGCGGTGGCACGCATCGCCTGCTCGTGAATCACTACCAGAAGGATGGCTGGTACGAACTGCGAGTCGACATCGAGAGGGTACGGTGAGCCAGTCTGTTGGTCGAGGACCGTGCTCGTCGCGGCGGAGGCGTGCGCCTGTGCTTCCCTCGTCGACGCCTTCGCGTCGGAGCTCGGGAAGCACAATCCACGGAGGAGTGCGCTCCCAGGGGCGCGCGCCCGGCCGCCGCTCCTCGCACGGCCTCGACCAACAGACGGAGCACGTCTCATGACCCCTCGCCCTCGCCCCCTCATCATCGGCGTCGTCGGCGGCTCCGGTTCGGGTAAGACGACCGTCGCCCGCGCGATCCTTGGTGCGACCGATGTCGATGCCGCGTTTCTCGATCAGGACGCCTACTACGCCGACCTGGCCCATCTGACACTCGACGAACGTCGACAGGTGAACTTCGATCACCCCGATTCGCTCGATAACGACCTGATGGTGGCGCAACTCGAGGCACTCGCCGCTGGGCAGGCGATCGACAAGCCGACCTACGACTTCGCCGCCCACACGCGCGCCGCCGCAACGGTCCGCGTCGAACCCGCTGATGTGGTGATCGTCGACGGGATCCTGCTCTTCACCGAGCCCAGGCTCCGCGAGCTGTTCGACATCAAGATCTTCGTCGATGTCGCCGACGACCTCCGGTTCATCCGGCGACTCCAGCGCGACGTGACCGAACGCGGTCGCACGATGGCCGACGTGATCCGGCAGTACATCACCACCGTGCGCCCGATGCACCTCGAGTTCGTCGAACCCTCCAAGCGGCACGCCGACGTGATCATCCCCGAAGGCGGCCACAACCGGATTGGCGTCGAGATGGTGATCGCACGGGTACGTCAGGAATTGCGACAGCGGGTTGCCTCATGAGGGGTATGCTGCTCGCCCTCGTCACGCTGGCCGTGCCCTCCCTCGCGGCACAGCAGCCGATCGACTTCGTGAGCCAGCACCGCGTGGTCGATGCGAGCTTCTCGCCGGATGGACGGCAGATCGCCTACACCATCCGCACCGCCGATCGCGTGCAGGATCGCTTCCGGGATGAGAGCGCGATCGTACCGACCGATGGCGGCGCCCCCGAGGCGATCGGCGCCGGGCGCGCGATTCGATTCGGTCCGAATGGCGTGCGAATCGCGCGACTGGTGCCGCTCGACGGCGTCTGGCAGTTGGCAGTCCGCGATTCATTGGGTGCCGCCGATCGCGTACTCACCACGCTCCCGCGTGGCGTCCAGGGATTCCGCTTCTCACCCTCGGGCGGACAGATCGCGTTCACCGCCGATGGCTCGACGCCGTCACCGGTCGGTACCGCCTTCGATGGTGGCGACGCACGTGGGCGACTGGCCCTCTATGTCGTCGATCTCGCGACCGACTCGCTCCGACGGTTGAGCGGCGCCAATCTCGCGCTGGGCGCGCTCTTCCCTGAACAACCAAATACGCTGCCGTTCGACTGGATCAACGATTCAACCATCGTCCTGTCGGGACGGCTGCACGGCGCGGCCGAGTCGGTGGATGGCGCCACGCTGCACCTGATCGATGTCGGGAGCGCCGAACGACGGGACCTGACCGGCACCGGCGGGAGGTGGGTTGCACCGGTAGTATCGCCCAACCGCGAGTGGATCGCATTCACCGGGCAGCCGATCCCGACCGGACTCTGGCCGGCCAGCGAATTGATCGTGATACGCACCGACGGCACCGGACTCAAGCGGCTCACCGTGGGGCTTGATCGTGATGTCGGCGACGTGCTGTGGAGCGATGACAGCAAGTCGATCTGGTTCGCGACCGAAGACCGCGGCACGTGCAACCTGCATCGGATCGAGATCAAGGACGGCAAGCGCAAGGGCGAGACCACCGGCACGCACCTGCTGGTACTGGCCGACGTGAGCATGCGCGGTGACATGGTGCTTGCCATCCGTGCCACCCCCTCATCGGCGGGGTCGCTGGTGCGATTCCCGGCGGGCAAGCCGGCCGACCTTCGGACGGTGGTCGACCCCGGGACGGAGATCGCAACAGGTGAGCTCGAGCAGTTCGAGGTGCGCGACGCCCAGGGTCGACCGATTGACGCGTGGCTGCATCGGCCACCGGGTTTCACGCTTGCGCAGCAGGCGCCATTGCTGATCGACATTCATGGCGGGCCACACGCGATGGCGGGCGCGGGATACGCCCCGTGGGCGCTGGCGCATGCCGCGAACGGTTCGCTGGTGCTGCGCGTCAACCCACGTGGCTCGAGCGGCTACGGCTTCGATCTGGTGAATGGCGTCACTGGCGCGTGGCCCAACGAGGATGTCGATGACCTCCGGGCTGTGCTCCGCGACGTGATCTCACGTGGTTTTGTCGACACCACCCGGATCGCCGTCGTCGGCACGGGGGCCGGTGCGGTCGAGGCGGTGGCGCTCGCGCGCGCCGAACCGTTGGTGCGTCGTGTCATCGCGCGCTGTGCCGGCAGCGGCTGGTTGCCGGGTGGCGCCGGCTACGATGCACCGCTCTGGAGTGAATGGCACGCGGCTCGACCGCTCCGGCTGGCCGCACCGCACTGGCAGGACGGGGGATTCCTCGCGGCGGTGCGCGGCGGTGAGGTACCGATGCTGGTGATCGAGGGCACCCCGCTCGCCCCCGGGCCGCTCGCGTTCGGCGACGCGCTCCATACCGCGCTCGGCCGCGTCAATGCCACAACCAGGTTCATCAGGCTCCCGACCGCCTCGTGCGGCGACCTCGGCCCCGCGTCGCAGGCGGCGGTGATCGGCATGGAGCAGGCGTGGCTGAGCGCGCCCCGGTGAGCGATCCTCGCCGGCGAACATGATCGACCAGGCGCGCGTCATGGACGCCGCGACCCGCGACCGCATCGCGGGGGCGTGGTTGCGCGTCGGACAGGGGCGCGTCAGCCCGATCACCCGGTTCGCCCCGTCGCCCACCGGTGGGCTGCACCTCGGCCACCTGACGCACCTGCGCTGGCTCGCCGAGTCGGCCGACTTGCTGGGGCTTTCGGTGATCGTCCGGATGGAGGATCACGACCGGGCCCGGTGCACGCCAATACTTGAGCGCGAGATCCTGGCGGACATGGCCTGGCTCGGCTTCATGCCCGAACCGCACTCGCTGGCGTCGTTGCGTGGCGATCCGCCATCCGCCTATCGCCAGAGCGATCATCCGGAGCGGTATCAGGCGGCATTCGACACGCTCGCTGCCGCCGGGTTGCTGTATGGCTGCACCTGCACGCGCGGCGATCTTGGGCCTCCCGATGCCGACGGCGAGCGCCACTACCCCGGGACCTGCCGCGGGCAACCATTGGAGCGCGAGGGGCGGACGGTCGTGCGGGTGATGTTGCCGGACGGCGTGGTCGTGTTCGAGGACCTGCTCCTGGGGCCGGTCGAGCAGCATCCATCACGGGACCACGGCGACCCGGTGATCCGCGACGCGAACGGCCAGTGGACCTACCAGTTCTGTGTCGTGGTCGACGACCTGCACGACAATGTCGGGGCGGTCATCCGGGGCGAGGACCTGCTCAGCTCGACCGGTCGGCAGTGGCTCCTGGCCGAACTGCTGGGGCGGGGTTCACCGGCGGTGACGCTGCATCATCCACTGGTCCTGGGAGAGGACGGCCGTAAGCTCAGCAAGCGGGATGGCAGCGCCACGATTCGGGCGATGCGGGGGGCGGAATAGGAAAAGTGGTGCGTGGGAAAAGCTGTTCTGCGGCGGGACAAAGCTTTTCGGCAGCGAGGCGAAACTCTTCGGGCGTGCCTGTTTTTATGTGTATGAGCCGGTGATCACGCATCGGCGGGGACGGGCTCGTCTCGCGAACAGCTGCTATCTGAGGCTGCACCGGCGAAGAGTCTGGATCCCGTCGTCGTCCGTGGTCGCGGCCCAGACGGAGTCGCCGCGGATGTGTCTCAGACTGTACGACATGGGTATCGTGATACTGTCTCGCATCGAGCCGTCTGTGCGCAGGCGGACGTAGCGCGCCTGTGACTCGGATCGGTGATGCCGTCCCAGCCAGATATCGCCGAGGTCGTCGAGCCGGAGCTCGGTCACCATGGGCAGATGTTGTGGTCGCGAGATCAGGCCGCGCATCTGGTCCTTCGTGCGTCCCGGAGCCCTGGCAAAGAGGGCGATGACCGAATCGTAGACTGCGTCGGTCACAGGCCGAAGCGGAAACACGATCGGTTGGTTGAGCAGGGTGTGGCCGTCGGTGTCGGCGCACTGGAGAGAGAAGCGCTCGCCATTTCGGGGGATTGCAGCGCACCACCGCGAACCGTCGCTGGCCCAATTGGCGACGGTGGTCGGGAGGAGCGGGTGCCGGTTCGCTATTGATCTCCCTCCGATGGGAACCATCACTTCATCCGTGCGAGGCACCGGGAAGTCGATGATCGTGTCGACACTCGTGTGGCCGGGCGTGTAGCCGGTGACCGTATAGGAGATCCGACTCGCCGGACTGAACTGCATGCCGATCAGGCTTCCATTCGGCCGGGGTATCCACGCGGCCGGAAGCACGGTGGTGATCGTGCGCAGGAAGGTGCCGGTGTCGGAGAACAGTTGGACGCGGGGAAGGCGATAGTCAGAGACCCACAGCGTGTCGCCGATCCAGCCGATGTCGAGCAGGCCCCGAAACTCTCCCGGCCCCTCCCCTGAATGGCCACCGCGGTGGAGCACGCCGCGCGAGTCACGCACCAGGAATGTCGATTCGACGCCATCCGCCCAGGCCAAGCGCCCTCCTTCGCCCGGTGACACCGCGCCGATCCGGCCGTTGCCGGAATCCGAGGCCTCTGCGACCATCGCGCAGTTCAATGGCCCACGCGCCGTTGGAGACTGGCCGGGTAGGCCGGTTGTCACGACCAGGGAAACGATCAGCACCACGATGTGAATGCGCATGATGACCAAGCCTCGCCTGAGGAAGAGCTGCGTCTACTCCCCGTACAACAGTTCGTACACGTTCCGGTTCACCGTGATCCGGCGGATGTAGTTGCGCGTCTCGAGGTAGGGGATCCGCTCGACAAAGAGTTCCGGATCGGCGAGCGGTCCATCACCCGCGTTGCTGCCGTCGAGCAGCGTGCGCGACCACTGCGCCGCCTTGCCGGGCCCCGCGTTGTAGGCCGCGAGCGAGCGCTCAAGCTCGGGGAACCGCGCGAGTTCCTGAGCCAGGTGCCGCGTGCCGAACGCCAGATTGAGATCGGGCTGGTAGAGCAGCGCCGCGTCGAAGTCGCGCATGCCGAGCGCCCGCGCCATGTCGCGGCCGCTGCCGGGGAGGAGTTGCATGAGCCCCCGGGCGTCGGCACCTGAACGGGCGCGCGGATCGAACGCCGACTCCTGTCGGATCACCGCCGCCGCCAGCCACGGGTCGACACCGGCCCTGGCAGCGCTGGTGGTGAGCGCCGTGGCGTACGGGAGCACGTAAATCAACCGCCAGACGTCACCGTCGCGCGTCCCACCCGCGCGGACGATCCTGGTGGCGAGCGCCGGCGCCAGCGAGGGATGGGGACCCTGGACGAACGCCTGGCCGATCGCGACGAGCTCATCGCGGGTCGTGGCGGCGGCGATGGCACCGCTCCGTTCGAGTCCCGCCTCGAAGTCGAGACCGAGCCGAGCGAGCATGTCGGCCCGCGCGATACCGGGGGGGGGAGTGGCGGTGTCCGGCGCACCAGGTCGCGGCAGCGTCCACGGCATGGTGTCGAGTCGGGCGGCGGCCCGGATCGCGTAGTAGTTCTCGGGGCCGCGCTCCAGCAACGCCCGGAAGGTCGCACGCGCCTCGTCACTGTCGCCCAGGGCCAGATGCGCGCGTCCGATCCAGTACTGGCCCGCATCGGCGTCGAAGCCGGTGAGGCGATGCCGTTCGATCGAGGTGAGCAGTTCGTTGCGTGCGGCGGTGTAGCGGCCATGCGCAAACGCAATCAGCGGCGCGATCAGCGCGCCACGCTGGGCGAACTCGTTGCCGGGATAGTTGTGCGACAGCCGGTCGAGGAGCACGCGTGCCGAATCGGTCCGACCGGCATCGAGTGCCAGGTCGGCCAGCAGGTACAGCGCGGTGCCCGCGGCGAAGGTGTCCTTGGGAAACCGTGCCACGATCCGGTTGAGATCGGTGATCGCCGCGGAGCTCTTGCCCTGCCTGAGCTTGGCGCGTGCCGACTGGTAGGCTGCGCGCCCTGCCAGTGCCCCCGTGGTGACCTTCGCATACTCCTGCTCGGCGGCGCTCCAGTTGCCGCGCGCCGCCTGCGCATCACCGAGTGCGAGCCGATCCGCTGCAGTGAGTCCACCGGCGCGTCCGAGCGCCGTCAGCATCTCGGTCGCGGTGCGGTTCTGGCCGAGGTCGGCGGCGCGCCGCGCGACCACGAACGAATCGTCGCGGTCGAGTGGCACCCGGTAGTCATCGAGGATCGCGATCGCCTGACGCGATTCATTCGATGAGCGGGTATCGCGAACCAGGCCCACCAGCGCGGTGCCGATCTGCGCCCGGATGGCGGCATCGGGGGTCGCTTCCCACCGAAGCCGAAGTGCCACCGCCTTGCTGCCGACGGCGGCGTATTCGCGTGCGGCGCGGAGCTTCTCGTTGGCGCGTGTCCAGGCGAGTGCCTCGGTCCAGCCGATACGTGCGCGTGCGACCGGTGACGTCACGGTGGTGTACAGTCGCGCCCGCGTCGCGGAGTCGGCGGTCACACCGGCGGCACGGAGCGCCAGCCAGTCGCTCACCTCGGGCATCAGTGCTGCGGCCTGCGTGTACGCCACACCAGCGCTGTCCCAGTTGCCGAGCCGCTCGTGGGCGCGGGCAAGATTGATCCACCGCCGACCGGCCTCGTCATTCACACGCAGGATCAGGGTCCTGGGGAGGGCCAGCCGCGCGTACGTGAGCGCATCCGATGGCCGATCTTCGGCCAGCGCCGCGTCGGTCAGCAGCCGATAGCCGATCGCATCGAAGCGCGTTCCCAGCCAGTCCCGATTCCCGATGAGTCGGGTGACCGTGGGCCACCCCTCCCAGCCCGCCGCCGCGCGGGCACCGGCGATGAGGATCTCGGGCTTGGTGCTTCCCGCCTCGAGTGCCGGCTGCAGCAGCTCGGTGGCGTGCCAGTTGGCGCCGTCCCGGAGCGCCGCCTCGACCTCGTCGAGCGAGACCGATTGGGCCGCGAGGGGGGCGACTGAGGCCGAGCAAATGGCCGCGAACACGAACGCGAGACGAATCATGTCGGAAGGTAGTCGGGGCTTCGTGGCGCTGGCCTTCGGGCGGGCTACCGTCCCGTGCTCAGCTCAGCTTCCCTTGTCGAAGACGACCTTCCAGACGCCGGGACCGACGCGTCGCCAGATCGAGTTGAAGCGGCCGACCTCCACGCCCGCCGGATTCAGCACCGGGCCGGTGGTGAGTGCCAGGTCACCGGTGGCGAGGACTTCGACCGTGTCGGGGGACCAGGAAAACGGCGCCTCGGGTCGCTCGAAGAATCGCTTCCATCCCGCGGCCACCGCCGCCCGCCCGCGGAGCGGCTCCGGCCCGGTGAAGAAGATCGCCTCCTCGGCAACGAAGCCGGTGAACGCCGCGTGGTCGCGGTCGGCCATCGTCTTCGCGAACGCGACCTCGGTGGCCCGGACCTGAGCGACCGCGGTGGAATCGATCGGGCGCTGCGCTTGGAGGGGAGCCGCGCCAAGCAGCGCGGCTATCGGTGCGGCGAGCCAACGGGACATCCTGTCTCCTGGTACAGGTGAGCCGCCCCGTACGACAACGGGCCCCCGTTGGTGACGAGGGCCCGTAAGAAGTCGGTCAGATCGGTCACCTCACCCGTTCGCGGCCTGCTTCTCAACCTGCTTCGCAACCGCACCCAGCAATTCGCTCCAGCTTTCAGCGAACTTCTCGACGCCCTCGTCCTCGAGCTCCCTGGTGATCGTGTCGAGCGACGAAACGTTGAGCTTCGCATAGGCCGCAAGGTCCGCGCGTGCCGCCTCGATCGTCTCGGCGGTGATCCGCACCTCCGGCTTGCCGTGATCGGCATACGCCGTCCACGTCGCGGGCGGGATCGTGTTCACCGTCTCGGCGGCGATCAGCGCCTCGATGTAGTACGTGTCGGGGAGCGACGGATCCTTGGTCGAGGTCGAGGCCCAGAGTGGCCGCTGGACGTGCGCACCGTGCTTGGCGAGCGTCTTCCAGCGATCGGTCTCGAGGGACTCCTCGAAGACACCATACGCATCGAGCGCGTTGGCGATCGCGATCTTGTGGAGCAGCGGCTTCCCCTTCTTGCCGGCACCCTCGAGCGCCTTGTCGGTCTTGCCATCAACCCGCGAGACGAAGAAGCTCGCCACGCTGTGAATCCCGTCAATCGGCAGTCCCTTGGCGATCCGGGCCATGAGGCCGTCCGAGAACGCGTCGATCACTTCGCGGTAGCGTGCCACGCTGAACAACAGGGTGATGTTCACATTGATGCCGCGAGCGGTGAGGTGCGTGATCGCCGGAAGGCCGGCCGCGGTCGCGGGCACCTTGATCATCACATTCGGGCGTGCCACACGCTCCCACAGCCGCTCCGCCTCGGCGATCGTTCCTGCCGTGTCGTGCGCCAGCGTCGGCGCGACCTCGATCGAGGTCGTGCCATCGCCGTTCCGCGCCGCGTCGTACACCGGGCGAAATACATCGCACGCTGCCTGCACATCGGCGATCATCAGTGCCTCGACGATCTCGGCCGGCTTCTTTCCCGCGAGCGCCTTGATCTCGTCGTCGTAGTCGGACGAGCCGCTGATCGCCTTCTCGAAGATCGTCGGGTTCGACGTCATCCCGCGGAGCCCTTCCTCGCGGACGAGGCGCGCGAGCTCGCCCGAACGGATCAGGTCGCGGGTGATGAAGTCGTACCACGGACTCTGGCCGAGGACGGTGAGCTGGACGAGTGGGTTGGACATGATGGCTTCCTGACTCAAGTGATCGATCGAACCGCGGACACAACCTGCGCCGCGGTGATCCCGCATTCCTCGAAGATGCGCTCGGCCGGGGCCGATGCGCCGAAGTGATCGATGCCGATCGCGACACCGCGGTCGCCGATCAGTCGATGCCAGCCGAAGGTGCAGGCCGCCTCGATCGAGACGCGGGCCGTGAGCGTCGGCGGCAATACGCGGTCGCGCCATGCGGCGTCCTGTGCATGGAACAGCTCCCACGATGGCATCGACACAACGCGCGTTGGCGTACCAGCGGCAGCAAGCGTCTCTGCCGCCTCGATCGCGACCGACACCTCGGACCCCGTCGCGATCACCATCGCGACCGGCGGGGTCGACGGCTCGAGGACGATGTACCCACCGCGCGCGGCCTCGCCGACACCATCGGCGGTACGCGTGATGGCGGGCAGCTTCTGTCGGGTGAGAATCAGTGCGGTCGGTCCATCCGCCTTGTTGAGCGCACTCCGCCACGCCTCGACCGTCTCGGCCGCATCGGCGGGTCGAATCACGGTCATGCCGGGAATGCTTCGCAGCATCGCGAGGTGCTCGATCGGCTGGTGGGTCGGGCCGTCCTCGCCGACGCCGATCGAATCGTGCGTGAAGACGAAGATGTCCGGCAGTCCCATCAGGGCCGCGAGGCGGAGCGACGGCTTGCAATAGTCGGCGAAGACGAGGAAGGTCGAGCCGTAGGGCCGGAAGCCGCCGTGTGCCGCGAGACCGTTGCAGGCCGCCATCATCGCATGTTCACGAATGCCGAAGTGGAAGCGTCGTCCGGAAGTGATCGGACCGAAGGTGCCGCCGACGGTGATATCGGTGCCATTGCTGCCGCCGAGGTCCGCCGATCCGCCGACCAGCGCGGGGATGCGCTCGGCCAGCAGTGTGAGCGTCTTCTTCGACGCCTGTCGGCTCGCCATCGACTCGCCCTCGAGCGTCGGCAAGTCGGTGTCCCACCCCTCCGGGAGCGCACCAGCGATCCGGGCACTGTACGCATCGCGCTGCGCGTTCACGGCGAGGCGCTGTTGCCACTTCTGGACCAGCGCTTCGCCCGTCTCCACGAGGCGCGTGCCTGTGTCATACGCCGAGGCCGGGATCTCGAACGGCACGTGTGGTACGCCGAGCACGTCCTTGGTACGGGCGACTTCCTCGTCGCCGAGCGGTGACCCGTGCGCACTGGAGGTGTCGCGCTTGGTCGGGGCGGGGTCGCCGATGATCGTCCGGAGGATGATCAGGGTGGGACGATCCTCGGTGGTCGCCGCGCGCGCAAGTGCACCGTCGATGGCGACGAGGTCATTGCCGTCATCGACCCGGAGGATGCGCCAACCGTAGGCCTCGTACCGCTGCGCGACGTTCTCGCTGAACGAGAGGTCGGTGTGGCCATCGATGGTGATGTGGTTGTCGTCATAGATCACGACCAGCCGACCGAGGCCGAGGTGCCCAGCGAGCGAGGAAGCCTCGCTCGAGATTCCTTCCATCAGGTCACCGTCGCTGGCGATCACCCACGTGCGGTGATTGGTGAGGTCGTCCCCATACTCGGAGCGGAGGATCCGTTCACCGATCGCCATGCCGACCGCGTTGCTGATCCCCTGGCCCAGTGGGCCGGTGGTGGTCTCGACCCCGACGGTGTGGCCGCGTTCGGGGTGGCCGGGAGTCTTCGAGCCCCATTGCCGGAAATGCTTGATCTCGTCGAGCGGGAGATCGTAGCCCGTGAGGTGGAGCAGGGAATACAGCAGCATCGAGGCGTGGCCGCAGGAGAGGACGAACCGGTCTCGATCAGGCCATTCCGGGTGGGTGGGTGCGTGCTTGAGGTGCCGGCTCCAGAGGATCCAGGCAGCCGGTGCCAGGGCCATTGGGGTGCCGGGATGGCCTGAGTTCGCGGCCTGGACGGCGTCCATGGCGAGGACCCGAATGGCGTTGATGGCGGTCCAGTCGGCGGCGTCGGTCGGGGCGGCATGTTCGCTGGCAGTCACGGCAATCCGGAGCAGTTGAGGGACGAGGAATGAGCAGGTCCGGAAGATAGTGGAGGATGCGAGGGGCCGCGATTGCCCGCGGTGCCCTGTCCCTCGATGCGTTCGAACGTGACCCGGATTCCGGTCGCGCCGTCGATTTCCGAGCTTTCGTACCTCATTGCCCCTCGGTCGACATGCGATTCCTGCTCGACACCACCGTGATCTCGGAGCTCGTGCGACCCAATCCGTCCCCACGAGTCGTGGAGTGGATCTGCCGGACTCCCTCGCTTGATCTCGCGCTCAGCGTGCTCACGCTCGGCCAGCTTGCCAAGGGGGTGGCCTCGATGCCGCCGGGAGGTCGCCAGAGCGGTCTCGAGTCGTGGCTCGTGGCGGAACTCCCCCGACAGTTCTCGGGGCGCATGTTGGCGGTCGACGAGTCGGTGGCGCTTGGATGGGGTCGGTTCGCCGCCGCTGCGCGGGAAACGGGCCGCCCCCTCCCGGTGATCGACGGCCTGCTTCTCGCGACCGCGTCGGTGCATCGTCTCGTGCTGGTCACGCGGAACAGCAGTGATTGTGAAGGACGCGGCGTACCGACGCTCAATCCGTGGGAGCCCGGGCCCGCAATCGCTCATCCATGATCCGTCATCCGCGTGATGCTCCGAACAATCCCGCCTCGGGGTCGGGCTCGCCACGGCAGTGCGCGGCCACGAGATCGGCGGCGATCTGCGCGAACGGGATTCCGTTGCCACCAGCGCAGAGGGCGAGCAGCACCCGCGGTGCGTCGGCAATCGGCCCGATCACCGGGAGCCCATCCGGCGTCTCCGCGAAGGTGCCGCACCACGCCTCGGACACCTCGAAGGTCAGATCCGGCAACCGCTTCCTGACCTGGCGTTCGAGCCGAGCGCGGCGTGCGGGCAAGGCGGCGTCGCGCGCATCGGGGTCCCGGAACGGCAGGTCGGCGCCGCCCACGATCAGTCGTCGATCCGCCGTGGAGCGTGCGTAGAGGTATGGCCGCTCCGACTCCCAGAACATGGTCCGCTCGCCGAGTGGCTCCATCGATTCCAACGGTTCGCTGACGAGTGCGTACGACGAGTGCAGCGCCACCTCGTGCGGGGTCAGGCCGGGCGGCGTCGCGTATCCCATCGCGGCCACGCACCAGTTGGCACGCACCTCGCCCCGGCTGGTCTCCACCGTGACGCCGTCCGGATGCTCCCGGAAAGCCGTGACGTCGACACGCGAGACGACACTCCCCCCCCCAGTCTGCGCGCGCGCCAGGAGCGCGCGCGCCAGGCGAACGGGATCGACGTCGGCTGCCCCTCCAGCCCGGATGGCACCGTGCGCTTCCAGTCCGTGCTCGGCCCGGAGCCTCGGGGCATCAAGCCATGCGGCGTCGAGTCCGGCGGCGTCCCGGAGGCGGGTTTCCTCCTGGAGTCGCTTGGCATGTCCGCGACGCGAAGCGAGATAGAGACAGGTGCTTCGTCGCAGGTCCACGGACGCGTCGAGACCGTCGGCGAGCTCGGCGAGCGCTGTCACGGCGCGCGCCACGCGGCGGTACGCGCGTGCGGCATCGCTCGAGCCGAGCTTCTCGCCCAGTGCGCCGAGCTCGACGTCCAGTCCATACATCAGCAGCGCGGTTGACGCCGCGGTACTGCCCTCGGCGATCGAGTGCCGATCGAGCACCAGGACATCATGCCCGTCCCGGACGAGGCGGTCCGCGATCAACGCACCGGTTATGCCCGCGCCGATCACCACCACGTCTGCAACGGTGGGCACGGCATCCCGGGCCTCGGCGAGCGCGTTGCGAAGCAACCAGAACGGGGCACCACCGTGCAGGTTCACGGCAGCCGCTCTTCCGCCGTCCGACAGGCCGGCAGCTCTCGTCCCAGCATCGTTCCCAGCAGGTCCACCGCCTCCTCCGCCATGTCGCGGTAGGTCGTCAGCTTGCCGCCGGCGATGGTCAGCACATTCCCTTCCTGGACCATGCCGTGCTCCCGACTGCGGCTGCTCGCGGTGCCCTGCTGCTGAAGCAGCGGGCGCACGCCGACCCATTGGTCGACGATATCGGCATGACCGAGCGTGAGTGCCGGGAAGAGATGTTGCACGGCGCGGAGCAGATAGTCGACATCATCCTGACCGACCGTCAGCGCGTCTGGTGATTCCTCGGTGTCGGTGTCGGTCGTGCCGACCAGCACCAGTCCACGCTCGGGTTCCGGGACACAGAACATCACGCGCGCGTCGTCCGGGTGCCTGAGGGCGAGCGCGTGAGCGAGTGGCAGGCGCGCGAGCGAGAACTCGAGATGGACGCCCTTGGTCCCACCGACCAGGTCGCGGTCGGGGAGGCCGATGGTGTGGCGGACCTCATCGGTCCACGGCCCGAGTGCCAGCACCAGCGTCCGGGCCTCGATCACGGCGCCGGACGGGAGGATGGCGCGGACGCCATCGGCGTCGATCTCGATGTCGGCATAGACCTCCTCCATGACGGTGGCGCCTGCGGCTCGTGCGGCGGCGATGTTGCTCCGCACCAGGCCGATGTCATCACCGCGGGCATCCTGGTAGATGGCCCCACCGAGGAGTGGCGCGCCAGCGAGGAGTGGCTCGCGCGCGAGCAGGCGGGCACGCGTGAGCGGATGATGCGGGCCGAGGGCATGCCGGCCGGCCAGCACCTTGTAGAGCATCACACCGACACCGATCCGGAGCCATTGCCACCAATTGCCCCGGTCGAGCACAAACAGGAACGGTGTGTGACGCACGAGATGGGGGGCAATCCGCAGCAAGGTCGCCCGTTCACGAAGCGCCTCGCGGACGAGGGCGAAATCCCCCAGCTCGAGGTAGCGGATACCACCGTGGATCAACCGGCTCGACCGGCTGCTGGTGCCCCACCCGACGGGATGCTTGTCGAGCAGTGCCACGCGCAGGCCACGCATCGCCGCGTCGCGGGCCACACCGGCTCCGACGATCCCGCCGCCCAGGATCAGGACATCCTGCATCGACACTCCCCACCAGTTGGCTCAAGGGTCCGATCTCTGGATGACCGGCGCAACACTACATTCCATCCCAATGTTACCCCACTCCACCGGCCCATGGTTCCTGGTGACGAAATCCGCATGAGCGTGACCATCGCCCAGTTGCGTCTCGCGACCGGCACGGCGGCCGAGCTGATCAAACCGCTCCCCAGTGACGGCGCGCTGCAACTCTTCGCGGCGCGGGCGATCAACGCCGGCGATATGGCACCATCGCGCGCGGTGGTCGTGCACCCGGGGCCGCCGCATGGTCCGACGGCGGGGGCGCTGCTCGACCGGATGGCGTCGATCCGGGCGGCCGGGCACACCGGGATCGCGGCGCCGCTCGCCACCGGCGAAGTCAATGGTCAGGGCTGGATCATCGAGCCACTCACCCCGCCGGCCACCGTGGCAGCGCGCCTCGCCGTCCGGGGCAGGCTCTCGACCAGCGAGACGGTCGGGTTACTCCGGGACGTGGCGCGTGCCCTCGCGGCGTTGCACCGCTGCGGCGTCGCGCATGGGGCACTTGGTCTCGACGGCCTGGCATTCGAGGGACGGGGAATCATCCTGCACCAGCTCGGCCGGAGCACGAGCACCGATTGTGCCGGGGACTGGCGTACGCTCGGCACGCTCCTGCAAGAGGTCATGTCACACAGCCCATCCGGGCGGCATCACCTCCCGCAGGGTGTCGTCGACCTGATCGCGCGCATGACCACCGCTGGCATCACGGGACCAGCGCTCACGGCGAATGAGATCCTCGGTTTCCTGGATCGCTTTCCATCGAACACGACCACGAGCGAGTTCGCACTCGTCGATGGCGTCGGTCGTGGCAACCGCGACCACTCGGACCGACGCACGCTGTTCCTCGCCGCGCTTGCCGGTGTGCTGGTGGTTCTCTGGTTCCTGGTGCGTGGTCGCTGAGCCACCACGCAGCGCTGGCATGGGACTCGGATGGTGGCGCGAGTCAGGGAGCCGGTCGCGACGGAGGTAGCTCGGACCGCGCACCGATGGAGGCGCCGATCACGGCGCCCAGCGCGGCCGGGACCAGCGCGAAGGGCAAGTAGACGTCCCCGCCATCGCCATCGGCGGCGAAGCGGAGTGCGACGAGCAACCCGGCGCCGAAGCCGATCCCACCGCCGATCAGCATCCCCTTGGTGGTGGCCGACATCGCGTCCTGGCCGGACATGGCCCTATTCAACGGCTGATGACGAGCTGGAAGCTCGGGCCGCACTCCGACCGATAGGTCGGCCACGCGCTGGCCCTGGGCCGGCGCCGGGGCAAGCACGAGGAGGAGTGCGAGGACGACAATGCGCTTCATGAGGTGCCTCGACGAGTCGGGAAATGGAATTCTGGCAGGTCTGGACCGGAATCACCACGGATTTCGGCACGAGAATCGCGCTCGGATCTCATGCCGACCCTCCCGGAACCGCCGGGGGGAGGTTAGCGTTCCACTGCTGTATTGGCAGAACACCGTTTTTCAAGAAGGAAGTACGTGGCAAGATCCAACAGACGTCGCGGCGGAACCAACGTCGCACCCCCGGCCGAAGAGCCGGGTTCCAACGGCAACACTGCAGGCTTGAGGAAATCAGCGGGCCGCTCCTATGGCTCGCACCGCGAATGGCTCCTCGACCGACATGGCTCGGTCTGCGCCTACTGCGGCACCCGGGTTCCCGAAGAGACCATCACGCTGGACCACGTCCGGCCGCGTCGCGGCCAGTCGGCCTATGACCGCGCCGACAACCTGGTCCTCTGCTGCCGTCCCTGCAATGCGGCCAAGGCCGACACCCCATTCCTCGCCTTCCTGATGGCACGACGCTCCCGGGGCGTCTTCCTGCTGCACTACGGCGAGCATCTGTCCGAACCGCTTCGGCAACTGGCCCGCAATGCGAGCGAACGGCCGCTACTGGCGGCGGATCGGTAGTCGAGACCCGGCTATCGGAGCGCAGGATGTACGGGCGCAACATGTACGGGCGCAACATGTACGTGCGCAACATGTTGCGCCCGTACGCTTTGCGCCCCTGCGCTTTGCGCCCCCGCGCCTTGCGCCGCTAGCGCGCCTTCTCGCCCTCTCGCGTTCTCGACTTCTCGCTTTCCAGCGCCTCCTCGACAATCCGTGCTTGCTCGGCCACATGGGCTGCGGGGTACCCTTCGGCGGGTGATGCCCGCTCCGGTCGCCCGGCATAGCGGAGTTCGACCCCGCCCGGGAGCAGCCGGCGGAGTCGCGACTCGATGTAGCTCCACGCCCCCATGTTCCGCGGCTCCTCCTGCGCCCACACGACCTCGGTGAGTGAGGGATAGCGGGCGAGGAGCGCCTGAATCTCTTCCTCGGGCAACGGGTAGAGCTGCTCGATCCGCGCGACCGGCGGCCGCTCGGTCCGCTCCGCCGCCTCGGCCATCAGGTCGTAGAAGATCTTCCCCGAGCAGAGCACGAGCGATCGCGCCGCGGCACCATCGGCGTAGCTGGCATCGTCGAGCACCGGGTGGAAGTGACCCTCGACCAGTTCGCCGAACGACGATCCCGCCTCGGGCTTCCGGAGCAGGGACTTCGGCGTCATCACCACCAACGGCCGCTGCACATCCCACTTCGCCTGACGACGGAGCAGGTGGAAGTACTGGGCCGGCGTGGTCGGGTTGGCGACGCGAATGTTGCCCTCGGCGGCCAGTTGCAGGAAGCGCTCGAGCCGTGCGGAGGAATGTTCGGGACCCTGACCCTCGTAGCCGTGCGGCAGCAGGAAGGTGAGGCGCGACGTGACACCCCACTTGGAGAGGCTCGACGACACGAACTGATCGATGATCACCTGCGCGCCGTTGACGAAGTCGCCGAATTGCGCTTCCCAGATCACGATGCCTTCGGGCGCGGCGGTGGCGTAGCCGTACTCGAAGCCGATCGCCGCGAGTTCCGACAGCGGCGAGTTGAACAATTCCATCGGCGCGAGCGCACCGGGCAACGCCTGGATCGGCGCGAAGGTGCCGCCGGTCTCGGTGTCATGCAGCACCAGATGTCGCTGCGAGAACGTGCCGCGCTGGACGTCCTGGCCCGTCATCCGGATCGGGACGCCCTCGACCAGCAACGAGGCGAACGCGAGGGCCTCGGCGTGCGCCCACTCGATCGCGCCCGGTTCGAGCAGCGCCGTGCGTCGCTTCTCGAGGGACTTCACCAGCTTCGGAAGCGGATGAAACTCGTCGGGCCACGTGACCAACTGGTCGTTGAGGGCGCTCAAGGTGTCGGCGTCGACTGCAGTGACCTCATCGGAGGTGACCGGTGCCGGCAACCGTGCGGGCTCGGGATTGGCGATCTTCGCCGTGGGGCCCGACTTGAACGCCGACTGGATCTCGATGAACCGGTCGTAAGTCGCATTCCAGAGTTGATCGGCCCGGTCGGTCGGGATCGTCTTCGCATCGACCAGCTGCCCAGCGTACAGCTCGCGCACCGTGGGATGCGCCTTGATCTTCTCGTACATCACGGGCTGCGTGAACGCTGGCTCGTCACCTTCGTTGTGGCCGTTGCGCCGGTAGCCCACCAGGTCGATGACCATGTCGTGCTGGAACTTGGCCCGGAAGGCCATGGCGAGCCGGACGGCGGCGAGGCAGGCCTCGGGGTCGTCGGCGTTGACATGCACGATCGGGATATCGAATCCCTTGGCCAGATCGGAGGCGTAGCGCGTCGATCGTGCATCCGATGGCATCGTCGTGAAGCCGATCTGGTTGTTCGCAATGATGTGCAGTGTCCCGCCGGTACCGTAGCCACGGAGTGCCCCGAAGTTGAGCATTTCGGCGACCACACCCTGCCCGGGGAACGCGGCGTCACCGTGAATGACAACCGGCAGTGCCGCCGATGGATCGAAGTGCGCCGAGCTGCCGCGGCGCGACGTCTGCTTGGCGCGTGCGCGGCCATCGACCACCGCCCCGATGAACTCCAGATGGCTCGGATTCGACGCGAGCGAGACGTTGATCGTCTTGCCGCTCTGGGTCCGGAACGCGCCCTCCGCACCGTGGTGGTACTTCACGTCGCCGGTCCCGCCATCGGGTGGCCGCGAGCCTTCGGCGTGCTTGGCGCCCTCGAACTCGGCGAAGATCGCCTCGTACGGACGGCCGACCGTGTGGGCCAGCACATTCAGGCGGCCGCGATGCGCCATGCCGAGCACCGCGTCACGGACACCCTGAGTGGCCGCGAGTTCGAGCGTCAGGTCGAGCATCGGCACCAGCATGTCGAGTCCCTCGATGCCGAACCGCTTGGCACCCAGGTATGCCTTGCCGAGGAAGCGCTCCATCCCTTCGACATGGGTCAGGCGCTCGAGCAGGGCGACGCGCTCCTCGTCGGGGAGCGTGACCTTGTGGGCGCCGGTCTCGATCTGCTGACGGAGCCAGACTCGCTTCTCGTGCGACGAAATGTGCTCGACTTCGTAGGCAATCGTCCCGCAGTAGGTCGCGGTGAGGTGCGGCCACGCGTCGGCGAGGGTGGCGCCGGGCACTGCGATCCGCAGCACGTCCGACGGAATCGTCGCCATCACGGCGTCGGTGAGCCCGAGGGTCGCCGGTTCCAGCGCCGGATCACCGGCGGGTGGCGTGCCGAGCGGGTCGAGGTGGGCCGCGAGGTGCCCATGCGTTCGGATGGCCTTCGTGAGCGCCATCGCCGCGGCCACCTGGTGCAGGGCGACTGGGGAGGCGGCGGTTGCGGCTCCTGACGTCGCGACGGCGCGGGTCGCTGGTGCCACAGGTGCGGCGATCTCGCCCATCGGGAGCGCGAACGCGTCGTACACCTCCTGATAGAACTCGTGCTCGCCCTGGAGGAGCTGGTCGACGAGGCGCAGATACGATCCCGACTCGGCGCCCTGCACCACGCGGTGATCGTAGGTACTGGTGAGCATCATGACCTTGGCGATGCCGAGCCCCTTGACCGTGCTGCCCTCCATCTCGCGATACTCGGGTGG
This sequence comes from Gemmatimonadales bacterium, assembly GCA_035703525.1. Lineage (GTDB taxonomy): Bacteria > Gemmatimonadota > Gemmatimonadetes > Gemmatimonadales > GWC2-71-9 > Palsa-1233. The sequence continues at coordinate 23,488 of DASSYA010000022.1, forward strand.
GTAGGCGATCGCACCGGTCGCGATGATCGTGCCCTGGCCGGGCATCAGGCGCGGCACCGAGCCGACCGTGCCCAGTCCGCCCGGGTTGGTAAGTGTCATCGTGGCACCGGCGAAATCGTCGGGCATGAGCTTGTTGTTCCGTGCCTTGTCAACGAGGCCTTCGTAGGTCGACAGGAAGCCGGGGAAGTCCATCGCATCGGCGCCTTTGAGGACCGGGACCACCAGCCCGCGCGAGCCGTCCTTCCGTTCGACATCCACCGCGAGTCCGAGGTTGACGTGCTCGGGGTCGAGCCGGTACGTGCCATCGGAGCGGCTCAGGACAGCGGTGCCCATCCCCGGGAACTCACGGCAACCGCGAACCAGGGCCCAGGCGATGAGATGCGTGAACGAGAGTTTGATGCCCTTCTCGGCGGTCGTGAGCCTGGCGTTCAGGTCGGCACGTCGGAGCTCGAGCGTCCGGACCGGGATCTCGCGAAAGGTCGTCGCGGTCGGGATACTGAGGGAAGCTTCCATGTTGCGCGCGAGTGCCGCGGCAGGGCCCTTGAGTGCGACGGCGTTGGCGGGCAGCGGTGCCTCGGGCTTCGGGGCCGGCTGGGCGACCGCCGTCGGCGCCGTGACATCGGTGCTGGCCGGCTGCTCGAAGGGGACGGGTGTCTGGGCATCGAGCAGTGCCTGGTACATCGCCTCGGCGGGGACGGCGACAGCCTCTTCGGTCTCATTCCAATCCACGAATCACTCCCCATTCGGGTAATCCGGAAAGATACAATCCCCGGGGGTGGTGCGGTGGTCCGCCGCCGGAAGCCGGGACGGTCACGAAATGCCCCGTCAACCCTTACCTTTAGGGATGCCAACCGTCTCTCCCGGGCGCCGCGCCGTGGTGGTCGCCGGCCTCCGGACCCCGTTTGCCAAGGCCGGCACCGTCTTCCGGGACACGACCGCCAGCGAACTCGCGCGACACTGCACCCGCGAGCTGCTCTACCGGGCCGAGCTTCCGGGCGACATGGTCGACGAAGTGATCTACGGGCAGGTGGTCCCCTCGCCACTCGTGCCCAACGTCGCACGGGAAGTTGCCCTCCTGCCGCAGTTCCCGAAGACGGTGCCGGGATACACCCTCAATCGAGCCTGTGCCTCCGGTGCCCAGGCCGTGGCGAATGCGGCCGACCAGATCGAGGCCGGCCACGCCGACGTGATCATCGCGGGTGGGGTCGAGGTGCTGTCCGATATCCCGATCATGCACACGCGCCGATTTGCCCAGCTGCTCCAGGAGGCATCACGGGCGAAGTCGCTCTTCCAGCGACTGGCGATCCTCGCGAGGGTTCGCCCGCGGGACCTGGTCCCGGTGGCACCAGCGATCGCGGAACCGAGCACCGGCGAGTCGATGGGGGAGTCGGCCGAGAAGATGGCGAAGGAGAACCACATCACGCGGGCGGCCCAGGATGAGCTCGCGTTGCTGAGCCATCAGCGCGCGGCTGCCGCCACGCGTGACGGACGGATCACCGCGGAGATCGCTCCCTGGTATGGCGGACCGGCGCGCGACCAGATCATCTCGACCGACAATCTCGTGCGTCCCGACACGTCGCTCGAAGCGCTTGCCAAGCTGCGACCGGTGTTCGACCGGCGATACGGCAGTGTCACGGCCGGCAACGCCTCGCCGCTCACCGATGGCGCCGCGAGCGTCCTGCTGATGAGTGAGGAGCGGGCGCGCGCCCTGGGGCACTCGCCACTGGTCGGCGTCCGAAGCTACGCCGTCGCGGCCGTCGACCCGGGTTGGCAGCTCCTCATGGGGCCGGTCCATGCCGTGCCGGTCGCCCTCCAGCGTGCCGGGCTCACCTGGCAGGAGATCGGTCTCTTCGAGATCCACGAGGCGTTCGCTGCCCAGGTGCTCTCGAACGAACAGGCGTGGGCCTCGCCGGAATGGGCGGCCCGACTGGGGTTGCCGGCACCGACCGGCATGGTCGATTGGAGCCGGACCAACGTGATGGGCGGCTCGATTGCCCTCGGCCATCCCTTCGCAGCCACCGGGGCCCGGATGGTGACCTCGTTGTCGCGCGAGATGATCCGCCAGGATGTCCAGTTCGGTCTGATCTCGATCTGTGCCCAGGGTGGCATGGGCTACGCGATGGTCCTGGAGAACCTGCGATGAGCGCCTTCCGCACCACACGCCGTGGTGGCGTCGCGATCGTGACGTTCGACCTGCCGGGCGAGTCGGTCAACAAGATCACCCAGGCGGTCGGGTGGGAGATCGATGACCTGATCGAGCGGCTGGCACACGACGAGACGGTCACCGCGATCGTCATCACCTCGGGCAAGCCCGACGTGTTCATCGCCGGGGCCGACATCGAGGAGTTCACGCGCGCGGGGACCGCCCCGGAGATGAGCCGGCTCTCCCACGACGCGCAGGTGCTGATGCGCCAGATCAGCGCGCGGACCAAGCCCATCGTGGTCGCGATCCACGGCGCCTGTCTGGGGGGGGGGCTGGAGCTCGCCCTGTCCTGCCATTATCGGGTCGCCTCGACGCATCCGAAGACCGTGCTCGGCTTGCCCGAGATCCAGCTCGGCTTGCTGCCCGGTGCCAGCGGCACGAACACGTTGCCACGACGCATCGGTGTGCGGGCCGCCCTCGACCTGATCCTCACGGGCAAGTCGATCGACACCCGGAAGGCCCTCAAGCTCGGGCTCATCGACGAGGCGGTCCCGCCGCCGATCCTGCTCGATGTCGCGGTCGCGGCCGCCGAGCGCCTGGCCCAGGGCTGGAAGCCGAAGCGCCCGGGTCGCGGCCTCATGGCCTTCCTGCTCGACCAGACGCCGTTGGGCCGATTGATCGTCTTCCGGAAGGCGACGCGCCAGGTCGAGGAGAAGACAGGGCCGCATTACCCCGCGCCATACCGGGTGCTCGACGTGATGCAGACCAGCATGAGCGAGGGGATCGTGCGCGGGCTCGAGGAGGAGGCGATCGCGTTCGGCGAGCTGGCAATGACCGATGTCTCGCGCCGATTGATCGAGATCTTCTTTGCCACCACCGCGCTCAAGAAGGACGATGGCGTGCCGGCCGGCATCGGGACGCCACGCCCGGTGCGCCGCCTCGGCGTGGTCGGTTCGGGCTTCATGGGTGCCGGGATCGCCGGCACGGCCGCCATGAAGGCCGGTGTCCAGGTCCGGATGAAGGACGCCGACCTTGCGCGCGTGGCAACCGGTGTGCGGAACGCGGAACGCATCGTCGAGTCACAACTCACCCGACGGAAGATCACGCGCTTCGAGTTCGAGCGCCAGCGTGCCCTGCTCACCGGGACCGGTGACTGGAGCGGGTTTGGTGCCATCGACCTCGTGGTCGAGGCGGTCTTCGAGGAGTTGGGGACCAAGCGACAGGTGCTCGAGGACGTCGAGCGCGTGGTCAGTCCCCAGGCGATCATTGCGAGCAATACCTCCACGATCCCGATTGCCGACATCGCGCGTGAGGCACGTCATCCCGAGCGGATCATCGGCATGCACTTCTTCTCCCCGGTCGAGCGGATGCCGCTGCTCGAGGTCATCCCGCACGAGGAGAGCTCGGTGGATGCGGTCGTGACGGCCGTGCAGTTCGGTCGCCGGATGGGGAAGACGGTCATCGTTGTCGCGGACTCACCGGGGTTCTGGGTCAACCGCATCCTGGGGCCCTACATCAACGAGGCCGGCTTCCTGGTCGACGAAGGGGTGCCGATCGAAGTCATCGATCGCGTGATGACGGAGTGGGGATTCCCGGTCGGTCCGCTCGCCCTGCTCGATGAGGTCGGGTTCGACGTTGGCGAGAAGGCGGGGATGGTGCTCCATGCTGCCTTCGGTGCCCGACTCTCGCCCGCTCGTGCGCTGGCAGCCCTTCGGGCCGATGGCCGACTCGGTCGGAAGAATGGCCGCGGGTTCTACACCTATCACGCGGGCAGGAAGGCCGGGCCGGATGCCAGCGTGGCACGGCTGCTCGGCACCCGTCCCCCGCCCGATATCGACGAGTCCCGGATCCGTGAACGTCTCGTCTTCGCCATGCTGAACGAGGCGGCGATGGCCATGAGTGAGGGCGTGGTCCGCATCCCGCGTGATGGCGACATCGGTGCACTGTTCGGGATCGGGTACCCACCGTTCCGAGGCGGGCCGCTCCGCACCCTGGACACCATCGGTCCGGAGGAAGCGGTGCTCGTGCTCGAGCGCCTGGCCCAGAGCCATGGTGCCCGCTTCACCCCGGCGCCCGTACTCCAGGAGATGGCTCGCACCGGCAGTCGCTGGTACCCGGCCGGAGTCGACCGCTGACGCCACCGCGCCGCCGTGCCATCGTCGCCTTTCTGGTCTCGGCCCTGTTCGTCTGGTGGCGCGCTCGATCGGATGGCTATTTCATCCTGATCGGAGTCGGGGAACCGTGGTCCACGACGCTCGGTCCGCTGCTCCCCGCGCTCTCCGCAGGACTGACGGCGGCCATGGTTCTCTCCCTGGTGGATACCGCGGCCGGGACGCTTGCGGGGATTGTCGCGGCGGTCGCCGTGTTGCTCCTCCCGGGTTTCCTGCCGTTGCACCGGACATCGCTCACCGGACCGCCCCTCACTGCCGTCACCCTCCTGATGATCGGCGTGATGGTGCACGCGCCGCGCTTCTCGGTCGCCTATGGGATGCTGGCGGCGACGGCTGCGGTGTTCATCGATCCAGCGGGGGCAGGCCTGGTGATCGCCGCGGTCGCGTGGGCATGGTTGGTGGTCGGAGCGCGACGAGGCGACCGGCTCACCCGCATCGGCCTGGCCCTCCTGCCGCTCCTCCTCGCATCGGGGCTTGCACTGCGGGCTGGCAGTGCGTGGCCGACCACTCTCCACTTCGGATGGCACGGCGACCTCGATGAAGGGCTGCACGCCGCGGGGATCGTCTTCGGCGATCAGCTTGCCCCGACACTCACCGCAGCGATCCGCTGGTTCGCGATCGCGGATCTCACGCTCCTCCTGATTGCGCTTGGAGTGGTGACCTGGCGACGGACCGGCGCCTCACCGCGTGCCGATACGGTGCCCGGACGGCTCCTGCCGGCGCTGCTTGTCACCGCGCTGGGACTGAGCGTGGGGCTTGTGGTCACCTGGCTGGCGTTGCCCCGGACACCGCTCCCGACTCTCGACGATCTCTTCCCGATGCTTGGTATCCTGGTCGTCGCGACGGTCACCAGCATTGCACTCCTCTGGCCCAGATGGCCGAGATGGGGCAAGGTGGCGGTGCTCGTTCTCGTGATCGGTTGGGCGCAGGCGGCGCTGCGGAGCTAGCCGGCTGACGTTGCCGCGGCGCGATGCCATGGTTGTCGGACGAAACCAATGGGGTCACGTCCCAGGAGCGGCAATGCCGCACGCGCCAATGCGAGACCGGGCGCCACACGGCCCTGTCGCACCCACGTGAACCCGTGCACCAGGAATCGGCGTGCGAGACGGGGGCGCACAATCTGTCGTTCGCGTGGCGGCAGCTGCTGGCTCCACCACGCCAGCTCCCGGGTCTCCTCAAGCCGCGATTGCTGCAGATTCCCGGTCATCTGGGTATGTCCGCGACGGATGTGTGCTGTGACCGCATCGAGGTAGCCAACCGGGCCGGTGCGGGTCGCGCGATACGCGAAATCGAACGGTTCTGCAAACATCAAGTGCGCACCGCCCCAGCCGCCACTTGCCAGAAACCAGTCTCGCCAGGCCAGGATCGATTGAGCGTAGAACGGTGTGTTGAGGAGCACGAAGTCCACCAGGGCATCGCGTGGGAAGATCCGTCCGGCAGGTGGGTCGACCGTGACCCGATGAGGTGCGGTCCGGAGTCTCAGGAAGCGATCACGATACCATGGCGGTCCCGGCGCGATATCGTCCCGGAAGTGATCAACATCCCCAGCTACCACGGGGACCTCTGGGTATGCAAGCAGGAACGCGACTCGCCGTGACAGGGAATCGACCGGCCAGAGATCGTCATCATCGAGATAGGCGATCAGGTCCGTTCTCGCCGTCTCGGCCCCGAGCTGTCGTGCGATCGCCGGACCTCGGCTTGGCTGGCGCACGACCTGGACATCGGAGAGGTCGCCGCCGAATCGTTCCCGGGCGGGAGGAGTCGAACCATCGTCGACGAGCAGGATCCGGATCTCGCCGGCGTAGTCCTGGGCGCGAATCGAGTCGAGCGCCTCCCGGAGGTAGGTGACGCGGTCATGGACGAGAACGATGGCGGTGACACCGGGAAGAGGCATGGCTCGCTCACAGGCAATGGTCTCGCCGTCGAGAGTACGCCCGATTCGTGATCCCTGCCACCCCCCGCGGGTTGTGCATCCCGGGTGGCCACCCATCCCGCCTCGGAGCTAGACTCCACCATGTCCGGTCCCCGACACTTCCGCCTCCTCGTCTCCCTCGGACTGGCCACCGCGTTCTCCACGGCCCTCCCCGCCCAGGCGACCGCGATCCGGCCGGGCGTCGATACCATGACGATCTGGTTGATCCGCGGCGCCGATACCACCCTCTCGGGTCGCATCATCGACCATGTCGCGTTCGAGGCCGACTCCCTCGGCGACCGGATTGTGCGGACGTATACCACCGCAAGCGTGATCGTCGGGAGTCGGACCGACACGCTGGTGGATCGCGTGGATGGGCTTCGCCCAGTCCGGGCGGTCACTGTCCTTGGCGATTCCGTCTATCGACTCGACTTCCGGACGGGCCGGCTCTCGGGAGACCTCCGACTGGGGACCGGAACGCGTCAGTCGATCGATCTCGCGGTTCCCGCGACGGTCATCAACGCGTCGAGCTTCGATCTCTTCCTTCGGGGGTCCTTGTTGCACATCGGCGACAGCCTGCACGCGGTTGCGTTCTCGCCGAATGTCCTTGGGGGTCTCGTCCGTCTCTCGGCCAGGGTGGATGGGGAAGAGGAAGTCGCCGGTCGACTCACCTGGCGTGTGATCGGCGTGTTCCCACCGGGAATGCGCACGACCTTCTGGATCGACCAGCAGACCCGCGAGATGGTCCAGCAGCGGATGGAACTTCCCGGTGGGGTCGAATTGCTCGTGGATCATCGCGGCCCACCGCGCGTCCGCCCGTCACGGCGAGCCGCATGAGCGCGATCACGATCCGGCCTGCGCGCCCGGAGGATGTGCCGGTGATCCTGGCGCTGATCGAGGCCCTGGCCGAGTATGAGCGGCTTCGTCATGAATGCGTCGCGACGACCGAGCGACTGCACACCACCCTCTTCGGGGATCACCCTGCCGCCGAGGTGGTCCTCGCCGAGATCGATGGTGCATCGGTGGGGTTCGCCCTATTCTTCCACAATTACAGCACCTTTCTGGCCCAGCGCGGCATCTGGCTGGAAGACCTCTTCGTGCGTCCGGAGATGCGTGGCCATGGCATCGGTCGGGCCCTGCTCGCACATCTCGCGCGACTGGCCGTGACGCGCGACTGCGGTCGTCTCGAATGGTACGTGCTCGACTGGAACGCACCGGCCATCGGCTTCTATCAGCGACTCGGCGCGGTGGCGCTGGACGACTGGACCATCCATCGACTGAGTGGAGCGGCCCTGGTGGCCTTGAGTGCGCAGGCGAGTCCGTGACGACGCCGGCCTGGGACGATGCGCCGTGGCCCGGGTTCGCGCCACTCGCCCATGACCTCACCGCCGACGCCTGTGTGATCGGGCTGGGGGGATCGGGACTGGCTGCGATGGACGAATTGCTCGAGCTGGGGCGCACGGTCGTCGGCCTCGATGCCTCGACGGTCGGCGGTGGCGCGGCCGGCCGCAACGGTGGCTTCCTGCTCGCTGGTGGTGCCCCGTTCCATCACGATGCGGTGCGCATGTGGGGTGAGGCGGCCGCGCTCGCGGTGCATCGCGGGACGCTCGAGGAACTTGATCGCCTGGCCCACGATGCACCGGACCTCGTCACTCGATGCGGTTCCCGGCGCATCGCGACCTCCGCGGAAGAACGCGCCGATTGTGACGCGCAATACCGCTGCATGGTCGAGCATGGTCTGGCAGTGGCCCGGCACGAGGGCCCCGACGGGACGGGGCTGGAATTCCCGGATGATGCCGCCTTCCATCCCCTCGCGCACTGTCGTCGTACCGCCGGTCGACTCGCCATGCGAGGCGCTGTGCTGCACGAACACTCAGCCGTCACCGTCATTGAACCCGAACGGGTCGCAACAGCGCACGGATCCGTCCGGGCGCGCCATGTACTGGTGGCCGTGGACGGGTTGCTCGGCTCCCTGATCCCCGCCCTGGCCAATCAGGTCCGACCGGTGCGACTGCAGATGCTGGCCACCGAGCCGACGGGGGACATCGCGCTTCCGTGTCCCGTGTACGCCAACTACGGCTTCGACTATTGGCAGCAATGGCAGGATGGCCGCATCATGGTCGGTGGCGGTCGCGACCGGTTCATGGCCGACGCCGAGACGAATGTCGAAACGATCTCGGACGAGGTACAGGCACATCTCGACGGGCTCCTGCGCGATGTGATCGGCGCCCGGCAGGTGAGGGTGACGCACCGCTGGTCCGGGATCGTCGGATACACGCCCGATGAGCGACCGATCATCGCCGAGCCGATGCCGGGTGTCTGGGCCATCGGTGGCTACTCGGGCACCGGGAATCTCGTGGGCCGGCGCATCGCGCGTGGGGTGGTGCAGCAGTTCGTCAAGGGGTCGACCACACTCCTCGAAGGGTTCAGGCCATGAAGGGACGCAGCGGGTTGGTCTATTCCACCGAGCTCGGGCGGATGTGCCGCGAGTGTCGCCAACCACTCAGTGCGTGTCGATGTCGCGAACCGGTTGCACCGGCAAGTGATGGCATCGTGCGCGTGCTCCGTGAGACAAAGGGGCGGAAGGGTGCCGGCGTCAGTGTCGTGACCGGACTGCCCTTGACCGCCGCGGAACTGGCGTCCCTCGCGACGAAGCTCAAGAAGCGCTGTGGCTCGGGTGGCACGGTGAAGGAGGGACGGATCGAGATCCAGGGCGATCATCGCGACCTGCTCGTGACAGAGTTGGGTAAACTCGGCTACACCGTGAAGCGTGTCGGGGGATAGATTCCGCGTTCTCGCGTTCTCGCGTTCACTTCTTCTCTCGTTCTCTCTCTTGAGGATCAGCCCATGAAACAGTCGCTCAGCCTGATCGCCGCACTCGCGCTTCTCGCCGCGCCCGCTGCCGCACAGGACCAGATGATGGCCGGGGATCACACCGACCCGATCACGTCGATCACGAAGTTGCAGGACCAGTACCTCGGCTGGGTCATCGTCTCGGCCGAGATGGTCACCGAGGCGAACTGGAACTACCGGCCCACGGCAGAGGTCCGTTCGTTCGGTGAACTGTTCGGGCACGTCGCGAATGCGAACTACCTCTTCTGTGCCGGGGCGCGTGGGCAGGAGAGTCCCTCGAAGGTCGACTTCGAGAAAGCCGGCCGCGCGGCCACGATCGCGGGGCTGAAGGCGGCGGCGGCCTATTGTACCGAGACGGCGGAATGGGGCAAGGCGCATCACCACGACCCGGTCGAGTTCTTCGGGACGAAGGGCGATGTGACGTGGGTCATGGCCTTCAATGTCGCCCACAACTCCGAGCACTACGGCAACATCGTGACGTACTTGCGCCTCAAGGGGATGGTCCCGCCGTCCAGCCAGGGGGGCTGAGCCACCGGAAGCGCCGTCTCTCCGTTTCGGCGCCCCGACCCCGTCGTCCGGCTCGTTGCCACGGTCGGCGGGGCCGGGGTCATGGTGCCGATGGCGAGCTGCCTCGGGTCTCGCATCTGCGCCGTGTCGCTTCCTACCGGTTCAACCAGTACGACACCTTCACGAGGAACCGGTCCTCGGCGCGTTGCCCGAAGAGGTCGTCGAACTCTCCGCCCAGGCTCCGGTTCCCATGCTCGGGCGCGAAGGCCTCGCGACCCTGGCTCCACACGAGGAACAGCGTCGAGCCGGGACGGTACTCCCAGCGGAACACCGCATTGGATCGGAACTGCTTGACGTTGAACCCGCCCGGGTGGTTTGCGACGGCGGGATCGGTGTAAGGCATGAAGCGGTCCTCGTACCGGGCGGCCCGTGGATCGTCGAGTTCCCGCACTCGGCTGTAGGTCCCCTTCGAAAGGAACGGGTTGGCATAGAACTGGAACGACGCCGTGGGGGAAAAGGTGTAGTTCATTCGCCACGTCAGACCGACCGTGCGTTGATCGAGCGCCGCGAAGGTGTAGTGTGTCGTGCCGCTGGGGTCGACTGGATTGCCGAACCACTGGGAGTCATCCAGGTTATGGCTCAGGGAGAGCCCGAGCGACGTGGAGAACCGGGTCGAGACGCGGGCGCGCACCTCGGGGCTGACTCGCAGGAAGGTGCTCCGACCACCATCCGCACGGTTGTAGTTGAATGACACCGCGGGCACGAAGGCCCGGCGAGTGTCCCCCTCGATGGTGCCCCACGGGGAGAACGTCGGTTCCACCTTGAGCGCCGGGCCACCTCTGGTACAGTTGCGATCGCAGTAGGTCTGACCAATCCCCTTGGTGCCCCCGAGATGCAACCACCAGCGATTCGCGAACTGGACATGGATGTTCGTGTTGAAGGCGCGATCCGTCGGCAGTCCTTCAAGCGTCCAGTATTGCCACCAGTTGAGATTCCAGTTGAATCGCTGGTAGACCGCCGTGGGCGTGTTCCATCGGAAGGCGAACCAGTTGGTGAAGGTCTGCTGCCCGGCCTGTTGCAGGAAACCGATGTCATTGATCTCGAAGCCGGTCGAGCGCCTGGCATACCCGGTCTCGAACCGGGTGCGCTCGCCGCCCACCTTGCCGAATCGGAATTCGGCGGCATAGCCATTGAGCGATGTCCGCGTCGAATCGAAGCGCACCGCATCATCCGGACGCTGGAAGTAGTGGGCCGGACGGCGCTGGGTCCGCGCGATCGCCTCGGTGCTCCCCGCCACGCGGCTGCCCATGAGCGAACCGGAGAGCTCGAAGCGGCCAAGTCGCCGACGGGCATCGAGCCCGCCACTGTACGCACTCGAATGCATGTACGGCGCGGTCGTGTGATCGAGGGAGCGGTTGGTGCCGGTCAGCATGACACCCACACTGCCATTGCCGCCGTCGTAGTCCTGGTTCGCGCGCAAGACGGAGTAGTTGGCGAGTGGTTCGATCGTGCGGGCGTCGCGGCCCTCCACACGATCGGTGAGGGCACTCAGCAGTCCGACCGAGAGGCCACCCGACATCCGGCCGGTGAGTTTGGCGGCACCCAGGATCCTGGTCGAGGTCGGCGTGTCCGCGTCACCTGGCGCACTGCCAAGTTCCGGGGCACGCCCGATCCGGCGCGAGTAGAACAGGCCCTCGCCCGTGCTGCAGTCCACCACGATGAAACAGTTCACGCGGAAATCGAACAGACCCGCTCCCGCCACGAAGAACGGGCGCCGCTCACCGAAGAAGGTCTCGAAGGCCGAGAGATTGAGCTCGGCCGGGTCGGCCTCGACCTGCCCGAAGTCCGGGTTCACGGTGGCATTGAGCACGAGGTTCGATGCCACAGCATAGCGGAGATCGCCGCCGAGCGCGATCGTCTGCTGACGCCCGAGCCCCTGGTGCGCCACGTCCGGTTCGTTCTGGCTCAGGACATACGGCACGAACTCGGCTCGACGGGGCGAGCCGATGCCCTTGAGTCCGGTGAGGTCGGCAAACTGGGACGAGGATCCTGACCGGGATTGCCGGAGCAGTGGCCAGGAATCCTCCTCGCTCGATCGCGCCAGTTTCCGGTACACCATGATCCCGAACGTCATCTCGTCGGCGGGGCTGTAGCGCAGCTGCGAGAACGGGATCCGATACTCGGCGGTCCAGCCCAGTGAATCCACCCGGGTGGCGACGTCCCAGACCCCGTCCCACGCATCATCCTCGTCGCCGTCGTTGCGAATGGTCGCATCGAACTTCACATTCGCGGGATTCACCCCGAACTCGAACCCGGTCCGCCGATCATGGTAGCTGTCGATCGCCACGATCAGCTGGTCCGACATCGTCATTTCATCGCGTCGGGAGAGCAGGCGGACGATGCTGTCAGGCGCCGTGTCATGGGCCCGCACGAAGACGTAGAGGTTGTCGTCGTCATAGGCCACACGGAACGCGGTCCGCTGCGAGGGATCCGTGTCCTCGGCCGGTCGAGCCTCGCGGAATCCCGACGTTTCGGGAATGGAACGCCAGAACGTATCATCGTCGCGGCCGTCCAGCATCAGCGGCGCCGTGGTGCGGTGTGCGGCGACCGTGGCCGGCGCATGCGCCGGCCCCTGTGCCGTCAGCAATCCGACGTGACCAAGGGTGACCAGACTGAACAGGAATGTCCGTGCGTGCATCATCGCGCCCTGGAGTGAGGGAGAGTGTGCACGTTCGACGCGGGGACGTCGCGAAGGGTTGCTGTTGCAGCAGTGGAACATCCGGACCGCACTGCCGGCGTACGCCCATGCCCGGGGTCACGACGAAAGGAGCACCCTAATGCTCGCGCGTGTGCTCTTCCGGCAAGTCGCCATCATTCTGGCTGCGGGATGGATCGCCGGGCCGTTCCTCGTCGCCACTCCCCGCGAATCCGTCACGCAGGTGATCGATTCCCGGATTGGCGAACAGCGTGCCGAGTGGCTCGGAGGTGCCATCCGCCCGGCCGAGCAAGGTGTCAGGCTCGATGCTGCCGCCCCTGGCCTCGATGATCTCTTCGCGCGTCGGCCGTCGGGTGGCATCATCCAGCAGGTCGGGGATGGGGCTCTCGGATCGGTTGGGAGAGGGTTGCTTCGACATGGTCGCTCCTGGTAGCGGGTCACCCGATATCTAACCTCCTCGGGAGATGACGCTACCAGCGTGGAAACGCCGACCCGAGCAATGCCCCGATACTGCCGAAGAACACCGCACCGAACAATCCGCCGAGGACGATGCCGGAGGTCTGGCCAGGACAATCGGAGCCTTCGCACATGCCGGCCGCGAACGAGCCGAAGCCCCCACCAACTGCTGCACCGACCGCGCCCCCGATGATGCCACCGTGGCGCCAGCGACTGCCGCGTGCCACCTCGAGGCGGAGGATCGAATCGAGTGCGATGGTGCGGAGACCGACCGGCCTCCCGCCCATGTCACACGGTGGACCGCGGTAGACACAATACCGGGCGAGCGAGTCGCCCGGCGACAGAGGTGCAGTGAGGCGTCCCGTGATGATCCCGCTCGGCGCGTGGAAGCGAATCACGGTGCCGCTGTCGATCGGTTGACGGACGGGGGCAGATTGGGCAGGGAGGTCGATGCGGCCGAAGAGCAGGGCAGCGAGGAGCCAGGCCCCCGATCCCAGGTACGAGGCACGGGCGCCCCGCAGCGGCTCGCACGGGCGCAGCCTGTTGCGCCCGTGCCCAGCCTGCCGGCGTTCTCGCACGCTAGCTGATCAACCCGCGTTGCAGCATCTCGCGGACGAGTTCGATCGCCTTGCTGAGCGGGAGTTCCGCCGCCGTGGCGCGGATCTCGTGGGCCTTCTTGAGCGTCTCGGGGTCGAGCAGCAGTTCCTCGCGACGGGTGCTGCTGGCCGAGACGTCGATCGCCGGGAAGATGCGGCGCTCGGCGAGTTCACGCGAGAGCACCAGCTCGGCGTTGCCGGTCCCCTTGAACTCCTCGAAGATCACCTCGTCGGCGCGAGAGCCGGTGTCGATCAGTGCCGTGGCAATGATCGTGAGGGACCCCCCCCCCTTCGCGGGATCCACCATGCGGGCGCTCCCGAAGAACTTCTTGGGGCGCTCCATCGCCTCGGCGCCGATCCCGCCCGAGAGCGTCCGGCCACTCCCCCGATCGATGTTGTTGTAGGCGCGCGCCAGTCGGGTGAGCGAGTCGAGAATGATCACCGCATCCTGGCCAAGCTCGACCCGGCGTCGCGCACGCTCGAGCGTCATCTCGGCCACAGCGACATGGCGCTCCGCACCATGGTCGAAGCTCGACGCGATCACCTCGCCGACACCGGCCATCTCCATCTCGGTGACTTCCTCCGGCCGTTCGTCGGCGAGGAGAATGTACACATGCACGTCGGGGTGATTCCTGGCGATGCCCCGGGCGATGTTGGTGAGGAGGGTGGTCTTGCCGGCCTTGGCCGGCGCGACCACGAGGGCGCGCTGGCCCTTGCCGAGCGGGACGAGCAGGTCGACCAGACCGGGGGTCACATCCTCGTTGCGCTTGAAGCCGCCGGCGGGAGTGAGGTGGAGCATCTCGGTGGGGTGCATGGCCGAGAGCCGATTGAAGTCCCGACGACCCTCGGTCTCTTCGGGGGTCAGGCCACAGATCGTGGCGACGGTCGCCAGGGCAGGCGCCTTGCCACCACGCGGTGGGCCGGCTTCGCCCTCGATCTCGTCCCCCGGCCGCAGGCCGTAGCGCTGGATGGTCGATTGGGGAACGAAGATGTCATTGGGGCCTGGGAGATAGCTGGTGCCGCGCTGTCGCAGGAAGCCGCCGCCTCGGTCATTGAGTTCGAGGATGCCGGCGGCGGCGACACCGGTCCCGGGTTCGAACTCGGGAGGCGCCTCGCGGACTGCCGTCCCGCCACCGTTCGATTCGCCGGGCTGACCGCCATTCTGGCTGCCACGCGGCTTGCGGCCGCGGCCGCGGCCACCGCGACGCCGGGGAGGACGCCCGCCGTCGTTTCGTGAGTCAGCCATGATTGAACTCGAGGGAGCGGAGTGCCGAGGGGCGGACACACACTGCGAGCGGTGTCCTGGGCATGGGGATGCCGCAAAGGCGGATGACCATCATCGTCCTGGGTCTGGGAAACAAACTGGCGCCGCAACGCGCGGTCGCACACGCGCCTGAATTGCGCGATACAGCAATCGGTCCATCAACTGCACGGGGCCCCGCGCTCATGGTACACGCAGGCGTTCGCTCACAATCCCGATGAGGGGGCGTTCGCGAGGCGCGCCGACGGGCGCAGCCGATGCCCTCAAATAGACACCGTGGCGTCGTTTTCGCCAGTCCCCGGCCCCGGCCCGGTCTCCTTCCGTTGGAGGAGGGCCCGGAGCTGGTGGCTCAATTCGACCGGTGTATACGGCTTCGAGACAAACGACATCCCCTGGCCGAGAGCCCCAGTATCGGTCAACTCCCCCGCGGTAAATCCTGAAATGAAGAGTATCGGCAGCGAGGGCCAACGGACGCGGAGGGCGGCTGCCACCTGGGGCCCGGTCTCCCCCGGCATCGCCACATCGGTCACGAGGAGGTCAGGCACCCACCCATCAGCCAGCATCTCCCGGGCCGCGGCCCCCCCGTCCGCCGCTCGCACATCATAGCCCAGACGCTCGAGAAGGCGACGCGTCACGTCCCGGACACTCGTTTCATCATCGACAAGCAGGATGCGCTCGTGTCCGCGCACCGTGACGGGCGTCGTCGTCTCGGCCACCGAGTGCTGGGGCCGCGGCACCACCACCGGCAGGAACACCTCGACCGTGGTGCCAGTGCCCGGCGCGGATTCAAGCCGGAGTCCGGCGCGGTGCTGCTGGAGAATCCCGAGCACACTCGGCAGCCCGAGTCCTGTGCCCATCCCGAAGTCCTTGGTGGTGAAGAACGGTTCGAATGCCTGCTTGAGCACCGATGGCTCCATCCCGACCCCCGTGTCACACACACAGAGGCGGACGTAGGTTCCGGGTGCTGCGGGGAGGGTCGCTCGCTCGAGCGGTGACCCCAGGGTCGTTGCATCGAGGCACACGCGCAGGCGGCCGCCATCGGGCATGGCATCCCGGGCATTGAAGAGCAGGTTGAGCATCGCCTGACGAAGCTGCTGTGGATCGGCTTCCACGAGCGGGACGGGGTCGGGGGCCACGAATTCCAACTGGATATGCGTGTCGAGCTTGCCGAGCATCCTGAGGGAAGTCGAGGCGAGTTCCATGAGGTCGATCGGCCGGGCGGACGGCACCTGGCGACGTGCGAAGGTGAGGAGCTGACGGGTCAGGTCCGCGCCCATGATCGCTGCGTCGCGGATCGCGCGAACACCCTCGCTGGTCGGGTCTTCGTGGAGCAGCAGTTCCGATTCCGCAAGGATGGCGGTGAGGAGGTTGTTGAAGTCGTGTGCGACGCCACCCGCGAGCTTGCCGACGGCCTCGAGTTTCTCCGCCTGCTGCAGCCGCAGTTCGAGCTCGTGACGTTCCGTGAGGTCGCGCCCCACCAGCACGACGCCTCCGACCACCGGATCGTGCCGCAGATCGGTGAGGATCACCTCGAGCTCGCGTGACGGGACGTCGGTGGGACCAACCCGAAGGGTGATGGCCTGCGGTGCGTGTTGCGGGGCGCGCAGCGCCTCATCGAGCGCGGGGCGGTCGTCTTCGTGCACATGGGTCCGGAACGGTTCCGACCCGAGTCGATCGGAGGGGACACCGAGCAGGCGGCCGGCGCTCTCCGAGGCAAATCGGATCCGGCTGTCCGAGTCGATGAGGAGGATCAGGTCACCAACCTGACGGACGAGGGCAGCCGTGCGCGATTCACCATCACGGTCGACCTGGACCCGAATCAGCCGGTCGTTCTCATGGGCGGTCTGCCGCTCCCGGACCAGCAGCAAGGCCGCGAGGAGGATCAGGCTGAGCGCCAGTGGCGAGACATCGAGCATCCAGTGCTCCGTCACCCGCGCCACCAGGAGCGCGGCAACACCTGCCGTGATGAGCGTCGGCAGGAACGACACCGCTGGCGTGGCCCCGACGGGGGCGTGTTCCTCGGGGTCGGGGTCTCCGTAGCGCACGAAGGCGAGCAGCATCGCCAGATAGGCCACGATATACGGAATTGATGCCGCCAGCTCGGCATACTCGCCCACGGCGACACCGTAGTTCGTGATCTGATAGACGGACTCGGCGAGCCCGAAGGCCAGCACGCCGCGGACCAGAGCCCGCCATGCCGCGCGATGGGTCGCGGGCCCGCCACAGGAACGTGCCATGTCGATGACCATGAGGTAGCACAGGCTGATCATCGGGTAGATGACCCGCAGGACCACGGTCAGGGTCGGTTCCGGGGTGGTCAGGGTCGGCCGGACGATCAGGTCCCATCCGAGCACTCCCGCTCCGACGACCATCACCGACGCCTCGAGAATCTTCTGCCACGAGGGGTACATGAGGGGCAGCCGCTTCGGCATGATCATCAACGAGCCGAGCAGCAGGAGGTTCCCGATGATGTAGAAGGCGTCCCCAAAACTCTCGCGATTGTACTGCACCCCCTCGATGGTATACACCCATGTGTAGCCGAGATCGCCCAGGATCCATGCCACCAGGGCGAGTCGGAGGAGCTGCAGGGCGCGTCGCGTCGCGGGGGTGAGCTCCCGGCGTGACGCCAGGGCTCGTGTCAGGGCCCAGATGTTGGCGAGATGGAAGGGCAGGTAATCGAGGTACTCGGTGATCGGGTCCGAAATTGCTGCCGGGAGCCAGTAGGTGTAGTTGGCGATGGTGAGGACCACCGCGTATGTGGCCAGCCCCCACCAAAGCAGGGTCCATCGTCGTCCGAGGTCCGGGGTGCTGGTCCCGAGCTGCCTGCGACTCATCCGGCAGCACCGGTCACGATCGGTGCCAAGTGCGCCGTGAAGTGCCGGAGTGCCGGCGGCTGCGTCACGATCCGCATCCCCGGGATCGTGGCCCGCCGCTCGTGGACGTAGGCGATCGCCTCCGCCAGATAGTCGACATGGCTCTGCGTATACACCCGGCGCGGGAACGCGAGACGGACCAGCTCCATCGCCGCCGGCCTCTCGCTCCCGTCCGGTTGTTGACCGAACATCACCGACCCGATCTCCACCGAGCGGATCCCTCCCTCGAGATAGAGCGCGCACGAGAGGGCCCAGGCGGGATACTGGAGCGCCGGGATATGCGGCAACATTGCGGCGGCATCGATGTAGAGCGCGTGTCCCCCCGGCGGGCGCACGGTCGGCACCCCGATCGCGGCGAGACGGTCGGCAAGGTACGCCACGGACCGGATCCGGTACCGGAGATAGTCCTCGTCGAGTGCCTCGTTGAGGCCGATGGCAATCGCCTCGAGGTCGTACCCGGCCAACCCGCCGTAGGTCGGGAATCCCTCGGTGAGCACCAGGTTGTCACGACACCGTCGCGCCAGATCATCGTCCTGCAGGCCAAGGAACCCGCCGATATTGGCCATGCCGTCCTTCTTGGCGCTCATCGTGGCCCCGTCCACCTCGGCGAACATCGCCTCGGCGATGGCGCGCGGGGTCGCCGTGGCCCATCCCGACTCGCGCTCCTTGATGAACCAGCTGTTCTCCGCAAATCGGCAGGCATCCAGCACCAGCGGCTTGCCCGCGGCTCGGCACAGCGCCTTCACCGCCCGGATGTTCTCGAGCGAGACCGGCTGTCCCCCCCCCGAGTTGTTGGTCACGGTCACCATCACGAGGGGGATCCGGTCGCCGTCCTCCCGGAGGACCCGCTCGAGCGCGGCCAGGTCCATGTTGCCCTTGAACGGGTGCTCCAGCGACGGTGTCCGGGCCTCCGCGATCGGCAGGTCGAGTGCGATGGCGCCCTGCGCCTCGATGTTCGCGCGTGTGGTGTCGAAGTGGGTGTTGTTGGGGATGATGTCGCCCGCCGTGACCGTTGTCCCGAAGAGGATGCGCTCGGCGGCGCGCCCCTGGTGCGTGGGGATGACATGAGTGAACCCCGTGATCGCCCGGACACTCGCCTCGAACCGGTAGAACGAGTCGGCCCCGGCGTAGGACTCGTCGCCGCGCATCATCCCCGCCCACTGGGCGGATGACATGGCTCCCGTCCCGGAGTCCGTGAGCAGGTCGATCAGCACATCCCGTGCGCGCAGCAGGAAGAGGTTGTGATGGGCCGCGTCCAGGGCCATCACGCGCTCGGCACGGGTGGTCTGGCGGATCGGCTCGACGCTCTTGATCCGGAATGGTTCGATGATGGTGGTCGGGGAAAAACTCATGCAGACTCCACGCGCCGGCGCCAGTAGAGGTAGACGGGCACACCCGCGAGCAGGAGCCCGCTGCCGATCAGGGCGTTTCCGGGATTCGAGGTGATCGAACCCACGACGACATAGATCGCCGCGAGGATGAACAGCATGGTCGTCAGGGGATGCAGCGGGACTCGGAATGGCACCGCTCGCTCGCCGTCGCGACGACGCAACACGAACAAGGTCGCCGCCGTCAACCCGAAGAAGATCCAGTCCGCAAATACCACATAGTCAAGCAACTGCCCATACGTCCCGGAATAGAGCAGGATCACCGCCCAGATGCCCTGAAAGATGATGGCCGTGACGGGAGTCCGCCACGTCGGGTGCAAGCGGGCGAAGCTCTCGAAGAACAGGCCATCGCGCGCCATTGCCTGGTAGACCCGAGGCGAGACCAGCAGCACCAGGTTCAGGAACCCGAAGGTGGAGGCCACGATGCCGAGTGCGATCAGGGTTCGGCCGGCATCGCCCGCCACACTCGCCATCGTCTCCGCCGCGGGGGCGATGCTGGTCGCCAGCCCACCGACACCCAGGGCCTTCAGGTACGCGAGGTTCACGAGCAGATAGGTCAGGGCGACCACGCCCACGCCGATGATCAGTGCACGAGGAAGCTGGCGCTCCGGGTTGATCATCTCCTCGGCGACGAAGTTGGTCTGCTGCCACCCACCGAACGCGAAGAGGACCGGCACGAGCGCCGCACCGACCAGGAGGAGCAGGGAACCCTCCGGTCTGACTGCGGCCGCCGCGCCGATCGGGGCCGGGGCGGCGAGCAGCGCTGCCCCGACGAGGATCGCGATGGCGAGCAGCTTGAGCACCGTGAAGATGTTCTGGCTCCACGCGGCGGGGCGCACACCGACGATGTTGAGCAGGGTCAGGAACACGAGTGCACCGGCGGCCACCGGGCGCTGCGCATCGGGACTGATCCCGAGGAGCGCGACGGCGTATCCGGCAAAGGTCATGGCCACCGCAGCCGCGGCTCCCGTGGCGATCACCAGCAGGAGTGCCCACGCATAGAGGAACCCCGGCAACGGGCCGAACGCTTCCCGGAGATAGGCGTATCCTCCGCCGGCCAGGGGACGTCGCCCGCCAAGCTCCGCGAAGACCAGGGCACCGATCAGGGCGATCACGGCACCGAGCCCCCAGACCGCAAGCGTCAGTCGTGCAGTCTGGACGCGTGCGGCGACGACCGCCGGGTTGAGAAAGATCCCCGAGCCGATGATGCCACCAATCACCAACATCGTCGCGGAGAAGAGTCCCAGCCGACGGGCGTACCCGGTCGTGGTCATCGTTGCCCTGTCGTGAAGAGTGAGGGTGCAACCCGGAGGATCGCGCCGGTCCCCCCCGGGACGCAAGCTGGTTGGCCCCGGCGGCGCATGACTTGGGGCCTGTGGCGCTATTTTCCGACTGAGAGCGCCCAGCCGGGGCGTCCTCCTGACTTCGTCCCCAGGTGGCCGATCCCCATGATGCGTTCCATTCTGTTCTGGCTCTCCGAGCGCAAGTCGATCTTCAATTTCGTGCGTCGGAATCGGATGGCCCGTGGCATGGCCTCGCGCTTCGTCGCGGGCGAGACCGTTGAGGAGGCGGTGGCAGCCGCCATCGAGCTGAACGGCCGGGGGATCACCACGACCCTCGATCTGCTCGGCGAGAGTGTCACCTCGTTCGATGATGTCGACATCGCCACCCGAACCTATCTCGAGATCCTCGATCGGCAGCATGCGGCGGGCATCGAGGCCAACGCCTCCCTCAAACTGACGCAGTTCGGGCTCGACCTCGACGAGGCGCGATGCGAAGCGCACGTCCGCCAGATCGTGACGCGCGCCGAGAGCCTGGGAGGGTTCATTCGACTGGACATGGAAGGATCGGAGTACACCGAACGGACGCTGGCCTTCCATCGGCGCCTGGCGGTTGACCATGCCGCGAGCGTGGGTGTCGTCATCCAGTCGGCGCTCCGACGGTCCACGGCCGATGTCGAGGCCCTGAACGCCAGCGGTACCCGCGTCCGGCTCTGCAAGGGGGCGTATCTCGAAAGTGATGCCCTGGCCTTCCCCGACAAGTCGGACGTCGATGCCCACTATGTCCGGCTCATGCAGCTGCTGCTCACCAGTCGAGCCTACCACGGGCTCGCCACCCACGATGAAGTGATCATCGAGCAGGCGAAGCAGTTCGTGACCGAACGCGGCATCCCGCGCGATCACTTCGAGTTCCAGATGCTCTACGGGGTCCGGCGTGACCTGCAGGACGCGCTGGTGGCCGAGGGGTGGCGTATCCGTGTCTACATCCCGTTCGGCACGCACTGGTACCCGTACCTGATGCGTCGACTCGCGGAACGTCCGGCCAACATCTTCTTCATCGTCGGTAACATCTTCAAGGAGGGGAAGCGCCGCACGTGAAGGAGATCACCCTCGGCGGGTACATGGCGGTTCACGACCGCGCCGCCGCCTTCGAGGGCAGCGACGGTCGAGCCTACTCGGTGGCGCTCTGGGTCGATGACACACCGGATGCGCGGGGCCGGATGGCAGGCGCCCTCCTCTTTGTCCGCTGGCGACAGGACGGGAGCGAGCCGGATGGCCACCTCGAGACGGAGTGGTTGGTCCGAGGTGCGACGGTGGCGGATGCCGAGTCACGACTCGGCGCCATCTCGCTCTATGACGCCAAGGGGCACCTCGAGGAACTGATCGCGCGCCAGCACGCCGAGGGCGCATGACCGCCGTGCCGGCGGTCGTGCTCGCGCGCGAGGGCGGCAGCTATCGCGTCCTGCTCGGCGGGATCGAGCGCGTGGCGGTGCTCCGCGGCAAGGCCCGACAGGATCGCGATCGCGCCGTGGCAGGTGACCGTGTGCGCATCGATCCCGCGACGCTCACCGAGGACACGCTCGGGATCGACGGTGTGGAGCCACGCAGTTCACTGCTCTCGCGTCGAACGCCGGAGGGCCGCGGCCAGCGTCCGATTGCAGCCAACGTCGACCAGGTCCTGATCGTGACCGCGACGACCCGCCCCGAACCGATCTTCCAGCTCATCGACCGCCTGCTCGTGGTCGCGGAAGCAAATGAACTTCCCGCGCTGGTCGTGGCCAACAAGGTCGATCTCCGTGGTGCGGACGCGATCCGTGCCCATCTCGCCGCAACCGGATACTCGCTGCTCGAGGTGTCCGCCCAGGCGGGCACCGGCCTTGGCGAGCTGGCGGCCCGACTCGCAAACATGGAGTCGGTTTTCACCGGTCCGAGTGGTGCGGGGAAATCGTCACTGCTCAACGCGGTCGAGCCGAATCTCGGGCTTCGAGTCGGTGAGCTCTCCCTCAAGGTGCAACGCGGGCGCCACACCACCTCGACGGCGACGATGATTCCCCTGATCGCCGGCGGATTCGTGGTCGATACCCCCGGGTTCAGCGAGGTCGGGGTCTGGGATGTGCATCCGGATGGCCTGGCAGAGTACTTCCCGGAGTTCCGGTCGATGATCGACCGCTGCCGCTTTGCCGACTGCCATCACGTCAGCGAACCGGGATGTGCGGTGCGGGAAGGTGTGCTGGCAGGGGCGATCCCGGCGACGCGCCATGCGAGCTATCTGGCGATCCTCGCCGACCTCAAGGCGGTCCCGGAGGCCTGGGAATAGTTCAGTCCGACGGGACGCGCGCTGCGAGGCCGGCACCCAGTCGGCAGGCGGGTTCCCCCGGACCAGTCATGGCGCACGCCGTGGCTCGCGGCAGGGTATCGGTGGTGTGGAGGACGCTCAACTGCTCGCCCACCGCCCGCCAGCATGCCCTTCGGTCGATGCCCTCCGGCACTTCACGACAGAAGGCAATCCCGCTGGTGGGGTCGGCGGTCACGTCGATGAAGTTCTTGACGACTCCGACGTAGCACCACTGGCGCCAGGCCGGATCTCCGGGCGCACACCGGGCAATCGATCCCTTTGTGTCCATCACGGTGACGCCGCTCGCGTTGGTGCCGAGACTGGTATAGCAGACATCACGGACGTCAGTCGGCGCGCGGTCGCATGCCTTGGCGGCCTGGGCGAAATCGTAGTCGACCATGCTCAACAGGATGCCGCCCTGACCGAGATAGCAGGCCCGCTGGTAGCGGGGGCCGAGGACGGTGCAGGGATAGAGGGCATCGCTCGAGTCGCGCATCCGGAATGGCGGGGGCACCGCCGACATCGCCCCGTGATCCATCGCCATGCCATGATCGTCGCCGGTGTGCTCGAGGGCACGCTTCGCGGTATGGTGGCCGCCAGGCGTCGAGGCCACGGCATTCTCCATGATGGCGCCTCCGTAGCAGGACTCCTGATCCCACGACCCGTTCAACCAGTCACAGCCCTGAAGTGCCCGGGGCAAGTCCCAGTCCCACGCCATCTCGAGGCCGTGCCCGAGGCCGTGCAGGCACTGGAACCTGAGCCAGCTGTCGGTGCCGACCGGGGCAATCGTGTCGCAGAGACCCACGACACGTGCCGAATCGACCGTGCCGGATGCGGTCAGGTACGACTGGATCACGCCATGGTAGCAGCCGGACTGATAGAGCGAGGTGCAGCTCGTGAAGACGTCGGCGACCGGCAGGCCCGGGCGCCAGGCACGAATCCCGATCACGTGGGTGAAGGCATGCCCATCGGCGGCGATGTCGTGGTTCGCGTTCCCGAGCGCCTGGAGCGCACCCAACGCGAGCGCCACGCGACCGTCGGCCGACAGCTCGAGGAAATAATCCTCATAGCAGGTCTGGCGGGCGTCGGAGTCGAGCGCCTTGCAGCGCTGGTCGGCCAGGGTGGCCAGCGTGGCGGTGTCGGCGGCCGCGGTGGCGGCGTTGACGCGGGCCGCGAAGGCCTCGGCCGGCTCCCCGGACAGGTCCGCGCCGCAGGCCGCGACGAGGGCAAGCAGGGCCAGGGTCAGCAGGGCAGGAGGCATGCCAGGCAGTCTCATCCCCCCCCCGTGGTCGCGGGCCTCACGCGCCGTGCCCACCGATCCGCGTCACGCTGCTCGACCTTGGCCATCATCTGCTCGAACGCGACCTCGAGGTCGATCCCTTCACGATTGGCCATGCAGATCAGGACGAAGAGAATATCGGCCATTTCCATCGCGAGATCGCCCTCGGCCTCCTCGGGCTTCTTGGTCTTCTGTCCGAAGCGATGGTTCACCTCGCGCGCCAGCTCGCCCACTTCCTCGGCGAGCCGCGCCATGTTCGTGAGCGGGTCGAAGTAGCCTGCCTCGAACTGGGCGATCCACTGGTCGACGCGTCGCTGGTGATCGGTGAGGGGCATGGGGGCTCGAGAAGCGAGAAGCGAGAAGCGAGAAGTGAGAAGTGAGAAGCGAGAAGCGAGAAGCGAGAAGTGAGAAGTGAGAAGTGAGAAGTGAGAAGTGAGAAGCGAGAAGCGAGAAGCGAGACAGTACCGCCCATGATGAAATCTAGGCCGTGCTCCTGATCAGTGCCAACGAGGGAAGGGCGTCGCAAACTCACCTCTCACTTCTCGCGTCTCACATTCCACTCTTGATCCCCGCCCGCTCTCGCCACCGCCGCGCGGCCTCACGATCCCGCGCGGTGGCGAGTGCCGGATTGAGTCGGTCAATCACCGCGGCCCATCCCTGGCTCTCCGGGTCATTGCGCAGATAGCCGCCGATGACCCTGATCACCTCGAACCCACGGCGGAGCTGGAAGGAAAGCGTCGGATCACGTCGCCTGCCGGCGACGACCTGTGCAACATAACTCTCCGGACTGAGCACGTCCGCGACCTTGTGGTAGCCTCGCAACCGGGCTCCGGCCCGAATCCGCTTGAGGCCGAGCTGGCCAACCAGCTTGTCGCGCGCACGGTACAGCGCGCTGCCGATTCCCTGTCCACGTCGATCCGGGTCGGCCATCACTTCCGCGCCGTACAGCGTCATGCCCTGCGGGTCATGCGTCGAGAACATGCCGTGTGCCGTGATCTCCCGCCAGGGTCGATCGAGATGGACGAGTTCCCACTTGAGCCGGAGCGACGCGGCCATCCCGATGACCTGCTCCCGGCCATCCTCACGCGGGACCACGGCGACGAACTGTCCCTCCGGGAAGAGCGCGATGTGAGCCAGCAACTGCGCCGGTGCCCAGGCGGAATCCGATCCGTAGATCCGGGCACTCAGGTCGATGATTCCCGGAATGTGCTCGGGGCGCGTCGACCGAACCCGGAGTCGCGGGGTGGTCACAACCGCACGATCTCGGTCGTCGTGAGGACCGAGCGGGTGGATGCGGCATCGCGAAGCGGCAACACCGTGCCCGTCTCGCGCGAGCGCCGCAGGTAGTCGAGATCAAGGTCACCAATCACCATCTGCTCCTGATTGACCGTCCCTTCGGCCAGGATACCGTCGCGGGCGAACGCGAAGTCCGACGGCGTCAGTACGGCGGCCTGGCCGTAGTTGAGGTGCACCGCCGGGACCATCGGCAGCGAGCCGACGGTCGACGAGGTGAGGACATACATCTGGTTCTCGATGGCCCGAGCCTGCGCGCAATAGCGGACCCGGAGAAATCCTTGTCGATCATCGGTGCACGAGGGTACCACCAGCACCTCGGCGCCATTGAGAGCCGCCGCCCGCGCGATCTCCGGAAACTCGACGTCATAGCAGATCGCCACGGCGAACCGGCCCCAATCGGTCTCGAAGACGGTGAGGCCCTCACCCGAGGAAACGACCCATTCCTCCTTCTCGAAGCGGGTCATGTGCAGCTTGCGCTGGGGGTGCCAGCTGCCATCGGGGCCGAAGACCCGACACTCGTTGAAGATCCGATCGTCCTCGGCCACCGGCACGGTGCCCCCGACGATCCAGACGCCCTCACGCTTCGCCGCCTCACTCAGCAGGGTGGTCACCGCCTCGACCTGATCAGCGAGATCGCGCACCTGTTCCCGGATCGGTCGCTTCACATTGCCGAGGGTCAGCAGCTGGACCGAGAAGTACTCCGGGAACACGACGAGGCGCGCCTTGTAGTCGGCGGCAGTCTCGACCAGGGCATTCACCTGATCGGCGAATGCGGCGAAGGTCGGGACCGGCCTGAGGTAGTACTGCAACGAGGCGACTCGGAAATGGGACACGGTGGCTCCGGACAGGGTGGTCGGTGGTGGCAGCTCACTTGGAGAATAAGGGGACGCTAGATTCCTCCGGTCCCCCGACGGCCTCGGGGCGGCCAACCACGAAAGGCATGCGATGCGATCGCGCGAGCGAATCCTCGGCAATCTCGAGCAGATCTATCGGGAATCCTACGAGCGGGCGCGTGCGAGCGCCTCCGAGACCCGGATGACCGATCTCGACAACGCCTACATGCGCGACCAGCTCATGCTCGAAATCCTGCTCGACATCCGCGACCTCTTTGCCGTCGCACCCGCGGCGGCGGAGCAGGGGAAGAGTGCCCTCGAACGGCTCGAGACGCTCCGCCGATTCGCCCGCCGCTGACCCGGAGATCCCCGTGATGCCCCGTCTTCCACTCCTCGCCGTGCTGCTGCTGGGCGTGGCCTGTCGTACCGACCAGCCCCAGGCAGACCTCGTCCTCTTCGGCCCGGTCTGGACCGGTGACCCCGGCGCCCCGACGGCCACGGCCGTGGCGGTGCGGGGAGATCGCATCGTGGCAGTCGGAGATTCCCTCACAGTCGCGGCGCAGGTGGGTTCGGAGACCGAGGTGATCCATGCCACCGGCATGATCGCACCAGGCTTTGCCGACGGGCACCTGCACCTCCTGGACGGCGGGCTCCAGCTCGCCTCGGTCGACCTGCGCGATGCGAAGACTCCGGACGAGTTCATCCGTCGGATCGCGGCCTTCGCCAGCACCCAGGCGCCAGGTGCCTGGATCCTTGGGGGAACCTGGGATCACGAGAATTGGGGCGGGGAACTGCCGACCCGGCACTGGATTGACTCGGTGACGCCCGAGAACCCCGTCTTCGTGCAGCGGCTCGATGGCCACATGGCCGTCGCCAACTCGGCGGCGCTGCGGCTGGCGGGTCTCGACCGCGCGATGGCCCCCATTCCGGGTGGGACCATCATCCGGGATGTCGACGGCGAGTTGACAGGGCTGCTCAAGGATGAGGCAATGAATCCCGTCTTCGCGGTGATCCCGCCGCCCTCACCGGCTCAGGCCGACTCGGCCGTGATGGCTGCGATGCGCCACGCCAACAGCCGGGGGCTCGTCGCCGCATCCGCCGTCTCAGCCGGACTCGAGATCGGTGCCACACGTCGGCTCCGGGCCGCCGGGATGCAGACGATGCGGCTCAGCTTCTATCCCCCGCTCGGCAACTGGCGCACGGTGGCCGACTCGCTCACCGCGAACGGCCCGGGCGACGAGTGGATCCGGGTCGCCGGCGTGAAGGGGTTCGTCGATGGCTCCCTCGGGTCCACCACGGCGCTCTTCTTTGACACCTACCTCGATGAGCCCGCGAGTCATGGGCTCATGGTGACAGCCGCCGACTCACTCCGCCGCTGGATCATCGCCGCCGACTCGGCCGGCTTGCAGGTCGTGGTCCACGCGATCGGCGACAGCGCCAACGCGATCCTGCTCGACGACTACGAGGCGGCGCGGACGGCGAACGGGCCGCGGGATCGGCGATTCCGCATCGAGCACGCGCAGCATCTCCGTCCCGAGGAGATCGCGCGGATGGCGCGCGACAGCGTGATCGGGTCGATGCAACCCTACCACGCCGCCGATGATGGTCGCTGGGCCGCGAAGCGGGTCCGTCCCGATGTCCTCAAGGGAACCTACGCGTTCCGCTCGATCCTCGACGCCGGGGGCCGGCTGGCATTCGGGTCTGACTGGTATGTCGCGCCGCTTGACCCACTCTTCGGGATCTGGGCCGCCGTCACCCGGGAAACCCTCGACGGCGCCAACCCCGAGGGCTGGTACCCGGAGCAGCGGATCACGGTCGATGAGGCCCTCACCGCCTACACTGCCGGCAATGCCTACGCCACCTTCGGTGAGGCCGAGCGGGGGATGATCAAGGAGGGCATGCTCGCGGATCTGGTCGTGATCAACCGCGATTTGAGGGCGATTCCTCCGCATCAGATCAGGGATGCGGCCATCGAGGCGACCATCGTGGGTGGCAAGGTGGTGTACCGTGGCCCGGAGGGGAGCCGATAGCGCCTCCCCTTCCAGAACCGGACGGGGATGGGCATCTTTTCCACATGGCTACCAAGACCAATACCCGTCAACGGACCGCTCCTCGCCTCGAGAAGGCCGAGCTCCTCGATCTCTTCCGGGTCATGTACCTCTCCCGGCGTCTCGACGACAAGGAGATCCAGCTCAAGCGGCAGAACAAGATCTTCTTCCAGATCAGTGGCGCGGGTCACGAGGCGGTCCTGGCCGCCGCTGCGAGCGTCTTCCGGGCCGCGCACGACTGGTTCTACCTCTACTACCGCGACCGCGCACTCTGTCTCGGACTCGGTATGACTGCCACCGAGCAGTTGCTCTCTGCGGTCGCCGCCGCCGAGGATCCGAATTCCGGCGGCCGACAGATGCCGTCCCATTGGGGACACAAGGACCTCAACATCGTCTCGACTTCCTCGCCGACCGGCACCCAGTTCCTGCAGGCGGTCGGCGCAGCCGAGACCTGGCTTCGGGCCTCACAGGATGAGCGCCTGGCCGAGTACACGCGGGGCGACGAGGTGATCCTCTGCACCACGGGCGATGGCACGACCAGCCAGGGTGAGTTCTGGGAAGCGCTCAACAGCGCCTCGAACCTGAAGCTGCCGGTCGTGTTCCTGGTCGAGGACAATGGGTATGCGATCTCGGTACCGGTCGAGGTGAACACCGCCGGTGGTTCAATCAGCAAGCTGGTGCGTGGATTCCCGGGATTGATGGTGGAGGAAGTCGACGGTTGCGATCCGATCGCGTCGATGGCCGCGCTGCAGCGGGCGCATGACCATGCGCGCCTGCGGAAGGGGCCGGCGCTGGTTCACGCGCATGTGATCCGGCCCTACTCGCACTCGCTCTCGGACGACGAGGTGCATTACCGGACGACCGCGGAGCGGGAGGCCGATGCCCTGCGTGATCCGATCAGCACCTTTCCGGCCTGGCTGATCGCAGAAGGCATGGCGACCGAGTCGGAACTCGACCTGATTCGAACCCAGGTCAACGAAGAGGTCGAGATCGCGACCGACGTTGCGCTGGCGGCGCCCCAGCCGCCGCTCGACTCGGTCCACGACTACGTCTACTCGCCCGATATCGACCCGACCGCGGAGCAGTTCGACACGGAGGACGATCCGCAGCCGAGTGGTGAACCGACCACGATGGTTGACCTGCTCAACAGTTGCTTGCGCGACGAGATGGCGCGTGACCCCCGCATCGTGATGTTCGGCGAGGATGTCGCCGACTGCTCACGCGAGGAGAACCGCGAGCTGGTCAAGGGCAAGGGGGGCGTCTTCAAGGTCACCTGGGGCCTCCAGAAGGAGTTCGGCAGCAACCGCGTCTACAACTCCCCGCTTGCCGAAGCGAATATCATCGGCCGTGCGATCGGCATGGCCACTCGCGGTCTCAAGCCGGTGGTGGAGATCCAGTTCTTCGATTACATCTGGCCGGCATACATGCAGCTCCGGAACGAGCTTGCGCTGATGCGCTGGCGATCGAACAATACCTTCAGTGCCCCGGTGGTGGTCCGGACCACGTACGGCGGGTACCTGAAGGGTGGCTCCGTTTACCACTCGCAGACGGGCGCCGCGATCTTCACCGGCGTGCCAGGGCTCCGGGTGATCTGCCCGAGCACAGCGCTGGACGCGGCCGGCCTCCTCCGCACCGCGATCCGGTGCGAGGATCCGGTCCTCTTCCTCGAGCACAAGCACCTCTATCGCCAGGCCTACAACAAGGGGGCCTATCCCGGGCCCAACTTCATGATCCCGTTCGGCAAGGCCAAGGTCGTGCGGGAGGGCACCGACGCAACCGTGATCACCTACGGTGCCGTGGTGCAACGGACGATCCAGGCGGCGAAGGATCTCGAGGAGGCCACCGGAGAGCGGGTGGAGGTGATCGACTTGCGCTCACTCAATCCGGTCGACTGGGACACGATCGGTGAGTCGGTCCGGAAGACGAACCGCGTCATCGTCGCCTACGAGGACTCGTTGTCATGGGGGTACGGGTCGGAAATCGCCGCGAAGATCGCCGATGAACACTTCGCCTGGCTCGATGCGCCTGTCCGTCGCGTGGCCAGCACCGACACCTTCGTGGCCTATGCCACGGAACTCGAGGATGTGATCCTTCCGCAGGTGGCGGACCTGCGCCTGGCCATGGAAGAGATCCTGAAGTATTGAGGCAGGTCCGCCATTCCGAGCGACGCGAGGGATCCCTGCGCCTGGCCAAGGAAGAGATCCTGGCGGGCTCGACGTGTGAGCAATGAGTCCTGAGTCCCGAGTCCTGAGGGTGCGTTGCAGCTCTCACGTCTCGGGACTCAAGCCTCACCCGTTTTCCTACGACAGACTCTCCCGCAGTTCCGTCGCCGCCTCGATCGCGTGGTCGACGTCGCGCGACAGCGCCCGGGCTTGCTGGGTCGCATGGGTGAGGTCGCTGCCGACAGCGCCGATGCCTTTCTCCCGGAGCCGGAGCAGGTCGAACCGCAGTCCCTGCATCGCCAGCGCCTGACTCTCGAAACGCGCGCGCATCTCGTCACGACGGCGGATGAGCTCGTCGCAGCTGGCACGTTGCCGCTCGAGAATGCCGATCTGTCGATCCCGCTCCTCGCCCTCGGGCTTCTCCTGGAGTCGCAGCATCTGCATGTCGATGCGGTGGAGTTGGTCGTCACTGATCGACGAATCGAGACTGTGCAAGGTGAGCGCCATCTCGTGCGCCTTGGTGTACAGGTTCTCGACCGTCTCGGGCATCTCGGCCACGACCGCCTTGTCGGCATCGCTCAGCCGTGACATGAGCGACTGGATCGCCGCGCGATCGCCGTGGATCATCATCATCTGCTTGTGATACGTCCCGAGCTGGTCGGCTCGCGGGGTCCCGCCCAGTCGAGCCGTGCCCTTGGCCGAGACGGCATCAGGCGCGTCCGGGCGATTGAGGATATCGCGCCACGAATAGCCGGCCTGCCAGAGGTCGGCGTACTTCTTGAACATCGAGAACGACATCCAGGCGACCGGGAAGAGGAACCACGGAGTGTCCAGGCCGGTCATCATGTTGACCATGAAGAGGCCACCACCGACCGCGGCGGTGCGCGCGAACTCGGCGCGGGCCGCACGGACGACCTTCGGTTCACCGGTCTCCGGGAGCACCACCTCGCCCTTCCGGTCGCGGGAGCGATTCCGGGCGGACCGCATCGGTGCCCGCGGCAGGTCCCGATCGCCGCGGGTCGGCCGATCGACCAGCGCCCGGGGGACACGGCGGGCGGGCGGGGCGGGCGAGTTGCGGTCGGCCCGCTCCGGGAGGTTCGGTCGACCGCCGATCGGCCGTCGGAGGCGGTCCCGCCCCGGCGTCGTGGGTCGCTCCGCGGCCTTCCACCCCAATCCGGTGGGGCGATACCCCGAGACATTCCGGTTCTCGAGGGCCCGCCGAAGCGCATCGGCCGACCCCCACCGATTTTCCGGATCCTTCTCCAGGCAGCGAGCCACGGCCAGGGACAGATCCTCGGGGACATCGTCGAACTTCTCGTGGAGCAGGGGCGCCGGCTCCGTGATGTGCTTCATCAGGATGCCGGCCACGGTCGGCGCGTTGAACGGCAATTCGCCCGAGAGCATCTGGTAGGTGACGATGCCGAGCGAGTAGAGGTCGCTGCGGCCATCGATCTCGCTTTCCCCCGCCGCCTGTTCCGGCGACATGAACGATGGGGTGCCGATCGCCATCCCGGCGCTCGTGAGGGTGGCGCCCACCGTTCCCGAGAGCGCCTTCGCGATGCCGAAATCGGTCACCATCACGCGACCCCGCTGACCCTCGAGCAGGATGTTGTCGGGCTTGATGTCGCGGTGCACGATGCCCACTCCATGGGCGGCCGTCAGCGCATCGGCGGTTTCCTTCATGACACGGCGCGCCTCCTCGGCGGGCAGGCGCCCACGACGCCGGATCCGTGCCGCAAGGGATTCGCCCTCGATCAGCCCCATCACGAAATACACGACACCATTGCCCTCGCCCACATCGTGGATCGGCACGATGTGGGGATGCGACAGCCGAGCCGCCGTCTGCGCCTCGCGGGTGAACCGCTCGCGAATCTCTCGCTGGAAGGCGAGTTCAGGGGGGAGGGCCTTGATGGCCACGCGGCGCTGGAGTCGCTCGTCGCGGGCGCGGAAGACCACCCCCATGCCGCCCCGCCCGATCTCGCCTTCGATCGTGTACGAGTCGCCGAGGGCGTCCCTGAGAAGTGTCGGAAGCTGTGATTGCCCCGCGTCGGTCATCCGTGGTCCGGTCTGGAGGGCTGCTCGAGGTTACAACCCTCGAATCTGCACGGAGTTGACCCTGCGAGCAACGTGCCGGATGATACCTGCCGTCCGGGCAGGATCGCTACCGTTCGATCCGGAACGTCCGTGCCGCGTTGGCGGGGAGCTCCGCCGATCAGGCAGGGAGCCCCCCAAATCGGGTGGCATGACCGATGCTCGTTAGGGAGCAACCCCGGGAGCGGTCCCCTGCCGCTTCCGTGACTTGCATAAGGAGTACTCGTGACCGACCGACTGACACTGCCAGTCCTTCCCTTGAGGGACGTGGTCCTGTTCCCTGGTGTCACGGCCCCGATCGGGGCCGGGCGCCCGATGACGCTCAAGGCGATCGAGGCGGCCATGGCGACGCCCGACAAGCTGGTCTTCGCCCTCTCGCAGCGTGAAAACGTCGAGCAGGTCGCCACCGAAGGGCTGTACCGCGTGGGGACGATCGCGCGCATCGGCCAGATCCAGCGCGGGATGAGCGGAATGCAGCTCCTCCTCCACGGCGAGCAGCGCGGCATGGCGCTCCAGATCACGGAGGAGCACGGGCACCTCGTCGCCACGGTGCGGGCGATGGAGGATCTCCCCGCGGTCGACCCGACCGACCCCGGCTTCGAGGCGCTCCACAAGGAGCTCCGGGCCCGGGCCGGCGAGCTGGGTCAGAAGTCGGGGCTGCCCGAGGATGTCGTTCAGCAGGTCCTTCAGGGCGTGGACGACGCGGGTCGGTTCGCGGACCTGGTGGCCGGCTACCTCGACCTCACCGCGCCGCTGCGTCAGGAGCTGCTCGAGACCCTCGCGGTCGACGAGCGGCTCCGTCGCGTGCTGGTGCATGTGCAGCGGCAGATCGCCGTGCTCGATGCGCAGGAGGACATCAAGTCGCAAGTGCAGGAGGAGCTCGGCGAGCGGCAGCGCGAGGTCTACCTGCGCGAGCAGCTCAAGACCATCCGTCGGGAATTGGGGGATGAAGACGATGGCACCGAGACCGACGAGCTGGGCGAGCGGCTCGCCGCGCTCGACCTGCCGCCCGAGGCGCGCAAGGAAGTGGACCGCGAGTTGGGCCGCCTCCGTCGGATCGGTCGGGAATCGATGGAATCCCAGGTCATCCGGACCTTCCTCGAGAACGTCGCCGAACTGCCCTGGAACGAGCGGGACGATGAGCATTTCGACATCCCGGCCGCGCAGGCGGTCCTCGATGCGGATCACTATGCCCTTGGGGATGTGAAGGATCGGGTCCTGGAATTCCTCGCCGTGCGCTCGCTCCGTGCGAAGCGCGAGGCCCGCGAGGCGCTGGACGCGGATCCCGAGGTCGGCGCACACGATACCCCCGACGCGCCCGAGGGCGCGTCGGACGAGGCGGCGGCCGACGCCGGCGCGCCGACGGGAGCGCAGGCGACCGACACCGACGAGTCGCGGCGCCGCTCCCCGATCCTGCTCTTCGTCGGCCCGCCCGGCGTCGGCAAGACGTCGGTCGCCAAGAGCATCGCCCGGGCGATGGGGCGGAAGTATGTCCGCGTCTCGCTCGGTGGCGCCCGCGATGAAGCGGATATCCGCGGCCATCGGCGCACCTACGTGGGGGCCATGCCTGGACGGATCATTCAGGGGCTCAAGCAGGCCGGCAGTCGCAACCCGGTCTTTCTCCTCGATGAGGTCGACAAGCTCGGTGTGTCGTTCCAGGGGGACCCCGCATCGGCACTCCTCGAGGTGCTCGATCCGGCCCAGAACGACTCCTTCACCGATCATTACCTCGGCATCCCGTTCGATCTGAGCGAGGTGATGTTCATCGCGACCGCCAACGTGCTCCAGAACATCCCGGCGCCGCTCCTTGACCGCATGGAGATCGTCGAGTTCTCGGGGTACATCGAAGCGGAGAAGGTGGCGATTGCCGAGCGCTATCTCGTGCCGCGCCAGGTCGCCGACAACGGGCTGACACCCGAACAGATCACGTTCAGTGGCCCGGCACTGCTCGAACTGGTGCAGCGCTACACGCGCGAATCGGGTGTCCGTCAGCTCGAGCGCGAGATCGGCCGGGTCACCCGGAAGGTCGCACGCCGGATCGGGAGCGACGAGATCGAGCGCGAGGAGATCACGCCGGCGGTGGTCCGGACCCTGCTCGGGCGACCCAAGCTGCATCCCGAGGAGAAGAATCCGCACGATCAGGTCGGGACCGCCACGGGGATGTACTATACCCCACAGGGGGGGGACATCATGTTCGTCGAGGCCTCGACCATGCGCGGCAAGGGCGAGCTCGTCCTCACCGGCCAGTTGGGCGACGTCATGAAGGAGTCGGCACGTGCGGCCTGGACCTATGCCCGTGCCCATGCCGCGGCCCTGCACATCGCCGAGGAGCGGTTTGACCTCGACGTGCACATCCACGTGCCGGCGGGTGCCGTGCCGAAGGACGGCCCGAGTGCCGGCATCACGATGGCGACCGCGCTGATCTCATCGCTGTCCGGTCGGGAAGTGCGGCACGACATCGCAATGACCGGTGAGGTGACCCTGCGCGGTCGCGTGCTGCCGATCGGGGGTGTGAAGGAGAAGCTGCTCGGGGCGCTGCGGGCCGGCATCCGTCACGTGATCATCCCCAAGCTCAATGAACCCGACCTCGATGACCTTCCCGAGGAGGCTCGCAAGCTGCTCGAGATCCATCCGGTCGAGGAACTCGGCGAGGTGCTCGCGCTGGCGCTCAAGGATGTCCGGTACAGCGAGGGGAAGCTGCTC